>CAVTQE010000001.1:0-63779 GCA_963736755.1 uncultured delta proteobacterium
TTCCCCTCTTTGTCATGCTGAGCTTGTCGAAGCATCAGGATTCGACTCAAACTGTCATGGTGCGTTCATCGAGCCACGACAGTCAAACCGTCACCCTTCGATAAACTCAGGGTGACACCAAAGGCTCAGGGTGACACAGTTATTGTCACGGTGAGTTAAGCCTGCCATGAGTTCATCGAATGGAACCGTCAAAGTGACAGAGGCATGAAGCAGTACTTTGTTTGCATTTTAAAATGCAATGATGGAAGTTATTATACAGGCGTTACCAATAACGTGGAGAGAAGATTTTTTGAGCATCAAAATGGATTGATTGTTGGTTGCTACACGCACAATAAAAGACCTTTGCAACTTGTTTTTGTAGAAGAATTTGCAGAAATAAATGATGCAATTTCGAGAGAAAAACAAATAAAAGGATGGTCAAGAAGAAAAAAGGTGGCTTTGATAGAAGGTGATTTAAAAAGCTGGTTGAATTCTCAAAAAGTCCAGAGTGACCCTTCGACAAGCTCAGGGTGACATCCCTTCTTTATCATGCTGAGCCCTTCGATAAACTAAGGACGTCCTTGTCGAAGCATGAGGTAATTCCAATGTTCACCCTTCGACAAACTGTCACGGTGAGCCTGTCGAATCGTCAGGGAGACACTTTCGACTTTTAAATGATTCATCAAGACCATGATGAATTTTTTTATTGATAATCCTCTGTATGTTTAATAGCCAAGGAGTCAAGCAAATATATAGGTCTTATATACTCCAATTCAAAGTCAAATCAGCAGCCGCTTAATTATACATAGTTTAAAAACTTTGCCCCGCTCCTTCTTCATAGATCGAGTAGGGTTTTTGTTTGCCAGAATACTCCATTACTATTGACTTTCTCCTCTGTTAATGATAAAATATTATAAATTTCATTATAAGGAGAGTTTTTATGAAATCAGGAAGGGTTGTTTTGTTGATTGCGATTGTTTTTATGGCGGCAGTCGTTGTTTTTTCCTGCTATTCGAGAAATGCGGAAGCTAGGCGAGGGGGTAGAGCAGTGGGAGGTCCGCTTGGTGGTGCCGTTGGAGGCCCGGGGGTTAACGTGCCGGCGCAAACGCCACGAGGCAATGTTGGTGTGGGCACCCGATTCAATTCTTTGCCTGTTTCCGCGAAAGCTCGCATTGTGGGTGGTGTCACTTACTACGTAGATGACGACGGCGTTTATTATCTACCATGCGAAGATGATCCAACGGTTTACTGTGTCGTCGAATCCCCGGAATGACTCAATCAGGCATGCGGGCTGGCCCTACCTCATCAACCTTTAAGCAATTATATAGGTCTTATACACTCCAATTAAAAATTAAATCAGCAGCCGCTTAATTATACATAGTTTAGAAACTCTGCCCCGCTCCTTCTTATAGATCGAGCGGGGTTTTTATTTGCCGGAATATTTTATTATTATTGACTTTTTCCTTCCCACGTGTTAAAAAAAATCTATTAAAATCTCAATTCAATAATTTCAGTGGTATTGTATGAAATCGTTATTACAATTACTTTGCGGGCCACCAGGGCTTATACTCTTAGGGGCAATATTAAGTGATGATAGGGGCATTGTGGGCTTCCCAACAAAAAGCTACATTTGAACAGGCGTTAAGAATAAAGAGTGAAGAAATAGCTACATTAAACAAAGAAATTGTTAAAACTGTAACTGGTGGCGATAGCTTCTGTTACTTAACCATAGGTAGTCTTGATACAAATAGTAATGTTGGCTTATTAACAGTAGTGCATCAAGGCGATTATCCAATTTATGATGTTAATGCTCGGTTAGTCGATCTTCAAGAATTTGAAAAAATAAAAAACAAAGTGAATATTTACAACCTTAAGCAAAGTGATACAAATATACAAATCGGTAACATGATAAAAGATACTGCTTCGATTATTCGTCCATTTGATCTTGGCTCGTCGTCAAACCGGGACTTTAACATTTTTTTCAGTGCCAGAAATGGGTTATTTACAGAGCTTCTACGATTACGTAAAGTTGACAGGAAGTCGCTGAGTGCAATAAAAGTCGAAAAGCAAGACAAGTAATCTTTGAGAAGATCGACAGTAATTTCCCAAGAAATAACAAAGGTGAAATTGATTGGAAATAAAACTGATAATCATTGCAGTATAAAAAATTGGTGTTACTGAAGAAGGGACTATTATTGTTAGATCACCAATCTCCAAACCAAGGGGGGATGAAATGAGCTCAGAAGATTATTTTTCATACCAACAAGCTGCCAGGCAGCATTCGTATGACTTAACGCAAAAGCCTAAGTTTTTTGCGTTATCGGCATTGAATTTGTGTTTTGTGGTTATTTACTCCTGAATGTTGAGAAATTGTCTGGTGTGAAATATTCAAGTGTCATCTTTTTTATCTGCGGACTTGCTGCGGTATTCGGCATTATATGGAGATTTTGTTATAATCAAACATATTACGATAAAGTTCATAATCAGAAAAGTAAATTCGGTGATATTTGCGCTGGTGTTCAAGATTGGTTTTATTGGTTCTACATTGGTCTCACTTTCTTTTTCTTTGTTAGCGTCCTCTGTGCTGGGTATAATTACATTTGCAAGGCTGAGCAAAACGAGGTTGTTTCCAAAGTTGCCTTGGGTGAAGTGGCAAAAGAAGTTGAAAAAGATTTGAGAGCCGTTTCCGATCCCTTGGGAAAAATTTTAAAAGATGGCATTATACAAGTTGAGGTCGTCAGGAAAGATGGAGTCAAAAATCAGGAGAAGAATCAGGGGCGTCCATAACATTATAAAATTCTTAACAACGGGGTCTTATACGGATTAATATAAACATTGTTATCTTGGGAAGGATAACTCATGAAGATAAAAAAGCTTAATATCCTTTTATTGTTATTAGTGCTTGTATTGATGACACTAATAGTATCTGCCAGCCATTGCAGGGCAATACACACCACAGATTACCTCCGAGAAAGGAAGAGATGGAAGATTACAATATGCCAATGACCTTTTGTCGTTTATAAGGCGCATTGATAATCAAATACCTTCTCTTTCTCCGTCTCAAGAAGAGTGGCTTGTGAAGGAACTGGCGGAATATAAAAAGACAAATAATATAAGAAGATTTATCGAAATTAACAAGACCAAGGAATACAAAATAAATGTTGTGAAGACTCGTCTTTCAGGAATGATTATTATGTTGAACGCAATAATTCTGAAATCGCCTTTAAAGCAGGAAGCAGTATTGTGTGGTCAAGAATTGTTGATGCTTTGATGGACTGTCGAACTCTGGTCCTCATTAGATATATTAATAGAAGAGTATAAGTAGTTGACATCGAGACATTCCCTTCGGGTTCTACAAAAAAAGATTGACCAATATGATTTTTATCTAAATTGTGGCACGGTACCAGCTCAGCAAATTTTACGAAATGTCATTATTCCATACTTTAAACAATAGTAACAGCGACGCTTAGATTTCAATGATATTTCAGATAACATTTATATGACCTTCCTTTGTCAAGTAGAGAAAGGAAGGGTCTTTATAAAATTCTTAGCAACGGGGTCGGTAAATCCTTATCCGGCCAAACGCAGATAAACAAACACGGGACACAGGTTCAGTATTATACCCATCCCGGCGGCAACTACTGGAACGATTCATACCAAGTCGCCTTCATTTGTATATCTTTGTTGGCTCCTCGTCATACTCCTCGACGTACTAAAATGTACGCCTGCGTCGATTCCTCGTCGCCGCCTCGATCTACTTTTGAATGCAACTTGGTATCAGTGGCAAAGGCCGATTAAAGAAAATGACCTTTGACGAGAAAAAAACTTTGCTCCATTGGCTTTTTGATGGTAAAGATTCTAAAGGTACTCGCTACGGCATTTACGTTGAATAAAAGGAAAAAAGGCCAAGGGCAAAAAATTGATTATTTCCTATACGGCAGGATAACTGGTTTGCGAACCATAAAGGGTGATGATATAAATTACCAGGGCTGGGATGAGGACGAAACTGAATATAAGACTAATAAAGGAACTTTCATGCATGGATATTAATGTTTATCTTAAAGAAATTACTTCGTGGTTGCTTTCTCATGGGGTACGAATTCTTTTAATTATCGTTTTAGCTCTCATTGCCCTTAAGGCGGCGAAGATCTTGTCACGCCGTTTATTTTCAGTAGTTCAGCGACGCAAAGACGATATTGAATTTCAAAAACGGACTGAAACCCTGGGTTCCGTTATCCGGTATTTTCTTGATGTTGTTATCATTATTGTTGCGACTATTATGGTTATGGGGGAGGTGGGAATTGCCATCGGCCCGGTGCTGACCGCGGCTGGGGTTGTTGGTTTGTCGGTTGGGATTGGCGCCCAAGGTTTGCTCAAAGATATCATCAGTGGTTTTTTTATTCTCTTAGAAGATCAAATTCGGGTGGGCGATGTGATTGAAATTGCCGGTAAAGACGGGGTGGTGGAAAAGATCAATTTACGGATGACCATACTCCGAGATTTATCGGGCAATGTCCATTACATCCCTAACGGGCAAATTAACCTCGTTACCAACAAGACCAAGGATTATTCTTGTTTTCTATTTGAAATCGGCATTGCCTATCGTGAGGATGTTGATGAGGTTTTTGAGGTAATCAAGGGAGTAGATGAAGTTCTTCGTTCTGATCCTGAATATCACGATGATATTTTCGAACCGATTGAGATTCTGGGATTGGATAAATTCGCGGATTCCTCTGTTATCATTAAGGCGCGCACCAAAACCAAACCCAGTAAACAATGGCGTGTTGCTCGGGAATTTAACCGACGGCTTAAGATAAAATTTGATGAAAAAAACATAGAGATCCCCTTCCCCCATCTAACCTTATACCTGGGAAAGGATAAACAGAGCGAGGCGCCTCCCTTGAATGTGGTCATAAAAGCGAAAGACAAATCATCGCGTCATAAAGATAATTTTCAGACTTCGTAGGGGCAGATAAAAATATGTGCCCTTACGCACGGGAGGGCCGATACCTTGTACCGCCTACCTAAGATTCGTCAAGAGACGAATTGATTTATCCATTATAAATCCTCAAAGCTTCTTCCACGTTTTTCCCTTCAACCGTAATAGCATAGATGGCATTGCACATTTTTATTGCTTCCGGAAGAGATTTTTGGTGGATGTTTCGCCCGGTTGCATTGCCGGATGCACCACTTACCGCAATCTGATCATAGAGTTTGGAAAGGAATACTTTTACGTCATCACTTCCCCCTCCAGCGCACACAACTTTTGTGCGTCCGGCAGCCAAAATTGCCTCTTTTAAAATTTCTTTTGATTCGCATCCTTCTTTTTTGGGATAGTTGATCTTAACAAAATCAGCGCCGAGACAAGCGGCTACTCCCGTAGCTCCGGCAATGAGATGGGGATCTTTTTCATCCTTTATCGCTTTACCGCGCGGATAGATCCATAAAACGGTGATCAAACCATGCTGGTGGGCCTCATAAATAATCTGCGCCGCTTGACGCAACATTTCCGGTTCATATTCGCTTCCGAGATAGATGGTATACCCAACCCCAAGGATATTGAGGCCGCTGTTTTCTTTAAAATCAATGACTTGCTCCACACTCACCAATTCATTGCTAAAGGGATCAGACTGGGCGGTCTTGATCAGGTGGGTTTTGGAATTGAGCTTCACCAGATAAGGCACTTTGGGATAATCCATGCCATAACGTGCAATCAGTCCGAGCTGGGTCGCGAAAACACCTATCTTTGCTTTACTCGCGATCCGGAACATATGTTCAGGCTCATTGTCATCAGGGTGGATTCCTTCACCATAAAAGTCATCATTTAAATGTTCAACTTTTTGATCACCAGCAAAAAGCATGAGCCGCCCGCTTTCTCTGGTGATGGTTAAATAATTTTTAACATACTTATCCCTAAGGTTTTTGGGGACATCTAAGGGAACAACGACGTCTTTGGTTTTCATCTTCATTTTATGTCCTCCTTTGTTTATCAAAAGGTTATTGGATTATAGCGTATTTTTTACTCTTCCGCAGGGTGTCTCATCCCATGAGGCATACCGTGACCTCCCATGCCCGGCATTGGCATTTTTGATAATCCGGAGGGATGAGGAAGCTTGAGTCTGGAACAGTGCCTTCCTTAATATTTTGGTATTCTGTGACTACCTCGCCTTGAGGGCCTTGACTTACCATCTTAATCGGAAAGTTTAACTTTTCTGAATACCACTGAGTCATGGTGCCTTGATTCTTATCATGAAAGATGACCTGATACGTGTCACAGAGATAGCCGTTGATTGTCTCTGTTCCCAATTGCTTGAGGGTGGCAACTTTTTCGAGGTCCTCTTTGTTTGAGGAGGGGGAAGAACTCGGCTTATTGGTGGCTACCATTTCCATATACATTTTTTCTTCTGTCATAAGTATGATCGTTTTGTTTTTTTCCGGAAGCATAATGTGCACCATTTTATTTCCCGGAGCATTCATCTCCATTCTCATTTTTTTACCCTTAATAAACACCTTCCCGGTTTGTGTCTGGCCCTGCATCTTCTGAATCATGTCCGCTGAAAACTCAGCCGCCCAACTTGGTAACGCTAATACGAAGACCAGCATAAGAGATGCGGCCAACGGGATTAAAGGTTTCAGCTTTTTTTGTCTTGCCATGATACCCTCCTTAGTTCTATTTAGTTTTTATCACCGTTAAATTTTAAAAGTCAATCATTCCTTGTTTTGCCGAGTCTTTTGGTATAGGGCCGTTCCCTGAGGAGCACATAGGTTGCTCCGGCTCCTCCGTCACAAGGCCGTGCGCTGGTAAAGGCCAAAATCCATTTGCGCCAAGAGCCCCGAGTAAGCCATCCTCTTACTTTCGTCTTGAGAACAGGCTCTTCCGGAGAGGAAAGGCCCCGGCCATGCACAATTAAAACTGCTTTTTTGCCCGTTCGGATTGCCTCTTTTAAAAAATTATCAAAAGCCTCCTTTGCTTTTTCAACGTTAAATCCATGAAGGTCGAGGTGGGCATCAAGAGCAAAATCACCGCGGTGAAGACGCTTAGCAATTTCCGGTTTAACATTATACCCGATTCCCTCTATATATTCTGGGGTTTGGGCGACAACAAAACCCTCGCCTTTTTCAACCAGCTTTGACAGTTGGTTGATGACCTCAGTAGTGGGATCATCAATAACAGTAATAGCAGCAACGGGTACATTGATAATAAGATTTTTCTCGTTATAGGTATCTCCCGACAGAGGCTTAACATCAGCCATGGCTTCTTGAAAAACTTTTTGCTCGTTCTCCGGGTTTTGGTGATCATCAGTTTTGTTGTTGGTCTTAACCGGGGGGCACGAGGGAAGCGAGAAAGACCGCTTCTCCCGCATGACTTTTAAGTCTTGAAAAGAATGCAAGATAAGAGAAGATTTTGTTGGTTTCATGGTGTCGGTTTCGAAATGGTAAAGGTATCGGCAACCTGCCAGGTGCCTGTATCTTTTTGTAATTTGATCATTTCAAAATGAGCTGTTGTCTCCGACAGGGTAATTTTACAATAATGAAACGTATCTCCCGGTTGATTATAAAAATCCTTTGGCGCTCGCTTGACAGGGCTTTGTTCAGCTCCGCCTCCACCGGATACGATGTAATGGATGCCATTATAGTTGTAGCGTTCATAGTTATGCTGGTGGCCGGAAAAAACAATATCCGGTTTAACCGGCCCTTTTTCAAAAATTTGAGCTAAAGACTTTTCAGCGTCACGGTTATGATACCCCTTGCTATAAGGGGGGTGATGGCACGCGACAAATAAAAATCGCGATGCATTTTTTTTCAGCATATCCATCAACCATCTATGCTGTTCACTTCCCGGTGAGTAATCAGTATTCGTATCCAGAATTAAAAAGACGCTGTTACCGTAGGTAAAAGAATACCACCGTTTATTTTTTAGGAATTTAAACCTGTCAAAATAATACTGAAGCTGTTTTTCCGGGTTGGGTGGATACCATTCCTTTTGACTCCGGTACTCATGATTACCGAGGACAGGGAAAAAAGGAATACCATTTTTGATAATGTTACCGTCTGAAAAATCAAAGTTCTCCCACTGATGGGGATCACCACAATAAACCATATCCCCCAGGTGGATAACGAACGAGGGTTTTTCAGTGATAACGTTAGAAATTAAAGCTGTTTTTTCGTAAAAAGCTAATTCCCGTGAATCACCATAGACTATAAAAGAATAGGGGTAGGTTAATTCTTTTGCTTCGAAGATCGGTACATTATCCTGGAGAGGGGCAGGATAAAAGTGGGTTTGTTCAAAAAGATTAAGAAGGTGGATTGCCCCAGGGATTTTTTGAAACTGATTGTGTTTATATGCTATTCCTCCTGCCAAAAAGGCACCCACGGCTATGATCATAAGTCCTATAGTAACAACTACCTTTTTAAGAAACCTTTTCATCCCGTCCACCGTTACAATCAGTTATGAATGCGGCCCATTAAATCGCATCCTTTTTTGTGTTTTCTGCTTTACCCCGTTAGAAATGCCCGCTTGCCTCGTTAGATATTGAATATCTAACGGGGTGAAGAAGCAGGGGTAAAATTAAAGATTCTTACACTTTTTCAACGGGGTAAATCCCCCGTGTGAAAGCCTTCTAACGGGGTTTACCAATTTTTAAATGGGCTTAGAAAAGACTGCCCCCACAATAAACATAGTGGGAAGCTGGCTCAGTTGCTATTAATTTTACCTTAAGCCTAAATTTTTGCCAGTTCTTTTTGGAGAAAAATGAGCAGATTATTTTCTCGTGTGTCATAAGAAATCATTAACAGAGAACAGTAAAAAAAATTTACCGTTCTCCTTGGTTAGTCGGTATCAAGCATTTCCAAAAAAAAATTTAATATTTGAAAGCAATACTTTGCAGCAACTTTCCCGATACGGTTTACAATTTTTTGGCGCCCTAAGGTGTTGATTATAAAGGTTTTTAAAACCAGGCCAGCTGGTTATGATAATGCGGCGGTCATTTTTGATGGCTTCGTAAAAAGTCCATCTGCGGCGTTGCGCTGCATCCTCAGTCATTGCGGCGTACAGGTAAGTACGCCTCATTCCGTCGGATTTGCGCGCCTTGCATCTGAAGCTTTTTACTGTGCCGTCTGATTGTTGACTTTTTACGGCTTCATCGTTTTTTGCAAACCAGGCACATTTTTTATTTTGAAAGAAAAACGAGTATATTATTAAAAGGGGTAATGCTTTCCTAAAATAAGCATGAAACGTTTTGATAATGATGGCTATTAAAAATTAAGGAGCATTATCATAGCAAAGATTAAAATAATGATGGAACTATTCTCCGTGACGCTGTTTATTTTTTTAATTTTGTCCACTATCGTTAGCGCCCAGCAACAGTATGCAACAGCGACTTTTGCCGGCGGATGCTTTTGGAGCATGGAGAAACCATTTGGGCAATTAAACGGCGTCATCGAGGTGGTTTCTGGTTATACCGGCGGCTCTGGTCAAAATCCAACCTATGAGGATTATGCGGAAAAAGGCCACATTGAGGCAGTCCAGATCACCTACGACCCCTCTAAAGTAACTTATTCTGATCTTCTGAACGTATTCTGGAGACAAATAGATCCTACTGACGCGGGAGGACAATTCAATGATCAGGGCAAGCAATATCGGTCTGCGGTTTTTTATCATAATGACGAGCAAAAAAGTCTGGCGGAAAAATCAAAAGAAGAACTCGGGAAATCCGGGATGTTTGACAAACCCATTGTCACGGAAATCATAAAAGCCTCAATTTTTTATAAGGCCGAGGCTTATCACCAGTGTTACTACCGAAAGAACCCAATACCCTATGAATTCTACCGGGTTAATTCTGGCCGTGAAGAGTATTTAAAAAAGAGATGGAATAATAATGAGAAACCACAAGACCCAGCAGAGACCAATGCAGAATCCCAAAAATCCGGCAAGGAAGAGCTGAAAAAAAAGTTAACCCCTCTGCAGTACGAAGTCACCCAGGAATGCGGTACTGAGCTGGCCTTTGACAATGCCTATTGGGATAATAAAAAGGAAGGCATTTATGTCGACATTGTTTCCGGTGAACCGCTTTTCAGCTCTATTGACAAATATGATTCCGGAACCGGCTGGCCCAGTTTTGCCCGTCCGCTTGAGCCCAAAAACATTGTGACCAAACTTGACACGAGTTTATTTATGAACCGGACTGCTGTCCGAAGCGCTCAGGCTGATTCCCATCTGGGCCATGTTTTTGATGACGGGCCTGCGCCGACGGGATTACGTTACTGTTTGAATTCAGCGGCCCTGCGTTTCATTCCCAAGGAAGATTTGGAAAAAGAAGGGTATGGGGAATATCTGAAGCTTTTCACAAAAAAACCTTAAAAACAGTAAGCAGGTTTCATGCTTTAGTAAATCTAATAAAAAGGGTTTCAATGCGAAGCCCTTTTTTATTGGAGGCGGGAGTGAGAATTATATTTTTTTGTTGACAATAATTTCTGTAAACTAATTGCAATATTTTACGTCCTAATAAACAGAGTTAAAGAAATTGATTGCCTGATAACGGCAGATTAAGAGGTTAATATTTTCGATTTGTTGAAGGATATTAAAAAATGCAAAAGAAACAAAGTGTTCTAAGAATATTTCTGGTGTTTCTTAGCATCATTCTTGCGGCGCCTCCTAATATTTTGGGGTACGAAGCGGTGAGTGCAACCACCCAAGACAGAATTTCACAAGAAGAGCTGGATCAAATGCTCGCGCCCATCGCTCTTTACCCGGACTCGCTGCTTGCCCCGATGCTGATGGCCGCTACCTATCCGCTGGAAGTGGTGGAGGCTGCTCGCTGGGTCAGCCAACATCCTGATTTGAAAGACGAATTGTTAGACGAAGCTTTATTGGAGAAAGACTGGGATGTGAGCGTAAAGTCACTTGCCCATTTCCCGGAAGTTTTAGCCATGATGGACGAAAATATCGAGTGGACCTCACGGTTGGGCGATGCTTTTCTGGTTCAAAAGGATGACGTTATGGATTCAATTCAGGAGCTCCGCGCCAGGGCTCAGGCTGCCGGTAACCTCCGATCCACCAGAGAGCAGCGAGTGATTGCCTCACCGGATGCTATTGCCATTGAACCGGCTTATCCGGGAGAAATGTATGTGCCGGTTTATGACCCCTTATGGGTTTATGGACCGTGGTGGTATCCCGCCTACCTTCCTTTTGCGATCGGTTACACCGGGATAACCATTGTCAGCGGAGTGGATTGACTTTGCTTTCGGATTTACGACCGCAGTTCTTTTTGGCTGGTGGACTGGGACTGGCACCACCATGATATTTATGTCGATTATGGCCGAGTCGGGCATTTTCATCATTTTACCACGACGGGTCTTATGGTCGGGCAAGGTGGGAACATAATCCTGGACATCGACGCGGGGTTGCCTATTGGGATCGAGAAACAAGTCACCGATTTGGGCAGCATCCCGAGCGATCGATTCAAAGCAGAAACGAATTTCGGGGCCATGGAGACCAAGGCTTTCGCCGTCAACCAACGGAATCTTTTCAACGACAAGGAGTTGCTCGTGAAATTTTGGATCCAGCAGAAAGGTCAAGGTCAGCAATTCGGTTCTCAAAGGAACTCAGAACGAAGGGAATTTGGCACAAGTGAACGGGTAGGCGTTCTCCGAGCGATCGGTTCAAAGCAGAAACGAATTTCGGGGATACGGAGATCAGGGCTTTCGCCGTCAACCAACGGAATCTTTTCAACGACAAGGAGTTGCTCGTGATACCTGGCTCCCAGCAGAAAGGTCAAGGTCAGCAATTCGGTTCTCAAAGGAACTCGAACAAAGGGAATTTGGCACAAGTGAAAGGGTTAGGCGTTCTCCCGAGCGATCGGTTCAAAGCAGAAACGAATTTCGGGAATACGGCGATCAGGGCTTTCGCCGTCAACCAACGGAATCTTTTCAACGACAAGGAGTTTCTCGTGATACTTTTGGCTCCCGGCAGAGAAGGCTGGGTCAGCAATTCGGTTCTCAAAGGAACTCAGATCGAAGGGAATTTGGCACGAGAGAACGATTTCAGCAAAGGGACAGGACAAATTCTTTCAGCAGGTTTGGGAATGGGAAAAGAGAGGGTTTCGCAAGTGATCGGGGCCGGTTCAGCCGTGAAAGCAGTGCAATTTCCAGGGCAGGAGGATTCCGAAGTGGCAGCGGAGGTTCCCATGGTGGCACACCACGTGGTTTCGGGAGTTCGCGTAGTAGCGGTGGTGGCTCCCATGGTGGGAGCAGCAAGGGTTTTAGTAGGAGTGGCGGTGGTTCGTCGCATGGTGATGCCCGTGCTTTCTTTGGCAGCGGAGGACGAGGCAGGTAAAAACTTTAATGAGGATGCTAAGACATGAAAAAGGCAGTGGTACTTTTACTTTTAGGGTTGTCAATGAGTTCCTGCGCTGGTATGGATTATCGCTATCAGCAAAACATGGCAGTAAACGCAACTGCCTATGGATTAGCTGGTGGAGCATTCGGAGCGGCAATCGCGTCCCTTACGCATGGCGATGTTGGCGCAGGCGCAGCAATAGGAGCAGTGTATGGCGCATTTTTAGGTGCAGTCACTACTCCCCCACCGGCATATTATGACTATCCTCCGCCCGCTGACTATTCGCCTCCGGCTTGTGGGTATAGGGATAGAGGAGGTTATTGTTATCATCGGTGATATAAAATAAATAGTATGCAGTTTCTAAACGGCTAACGTGCCCTTGGTGGGATCAGTTAGCCGTTTTTTTTGGTGCTTCGGAGATAAAGGTATTCGCTTTGGACAAAAAATACACTACGTTGTGAAGGGTTGCGAACCTGAGATGCCAAAAAGGTAAAGTCTTCTATGACTGGTTTGAACCAGTTGATTAAAAATTCAAGCCAAAATCCCTTTGCTCAATCAAACAAAACAGTTCATGACCCGCAACGGGTAAGGGGCAAATGGTGTTATTGCTTCAGGCTGAAATCCACCCGGCTGTTTTTGATATTTTCTTTCTTTTCCGGCGTAAGGCTCTTTGGTTCAATAATAAAAACCCTGTCGGCGCTCACCTCACCTGATTTTGTGATGAGTTCTTTGACGTTTGTGGCGCGTTGACTGGCGAGCGCGCGAAGATCATCATCAGTTATTTTGGTGTTGGTGAGCATTAGTTTTTCCATTTCCGGAACCGGGAGCTTCTTTAACAGGCCCACCATCGTCCGGGGTTTGGGAAACTTGGCCGCTTTATAGGCCAGGGTAAGATACTTTTCATACTCATCCGGTTCTATGGTGACGTCATCAACCGATATTTCCTTGCCCTGTTTCCCGCTTTTCTGTAATTTCTGGGCTTTTACCTTTTGGTTGAGGAAATAAGTTTTTAGCCCTTCAGGATCGTTCTCGGCATCACTATAACCGGTTATCTCGATCTGAAGCGAAGGTTTGTCGGAAAGCGCTTTTACCATATTGTCAATCTTTTTTAAATTTTCATCATTAACCCGGGCGATGCCATAATCAAATTCTATGTAACTTAAGTCTTCACCTCCTCCGAACATGCTTCCGATCAGCGCGAAGGGGGCAGTTGCCGCTTTCACAAGGATATTCTTGAGCACTTTCATGATGATCTTCCAGACGCTGAATTCGGGATCATCGAGATTGCCCGAGACCGGGATATCCAGGTCAATCTTGCCGGTGCGGTCTTTAAGCAGGGAAATCGCCAGCTTTACCGGAAGCTGGACCGCGTCCTTGCTTTCAATTTTGTCTCCGAGGGTAAACTGGTCAAAAAAGATCTTGTTCTGCGATTCAAGTTTTTTCTTTACGATGAGGTATTTAATTTCTAAGGAAAATTTTCCTTTTTCAATCTTGTACCCTAAATATTTCCCGGAATAAGGTGTCATGGGGCTTAGATCCAGGTTACGAAGCTTCGCGCTCAGATCCACAAAAAAATTATCGCTGGAGGGATTGATTTTTCCCACAATCTCGAAAGGAACATCAGAGCCAATCTTTCCCCGCAGCTCCACGTCCGCGGTTTTATTTTTTCCCAGGGAAAGACCGGAAATCCTCCCGCCGAGATTCTTTAATTGGGTTGAATAACGCGGTTTAATCGTATAATCAGAAAAATCTACTCTCCCTCCCTGGAGAGTAATTTTTTCTATGTTTATATCTTGCGCCTCTTTGCCGGTTGTTGCTGAAGCCTGCGCTTGCTGCGCCGGTTGCGCTGGGGGTGACGGGGTTGCCGGTTTTTCCGCCTCAACAACCTGTTGCACATTGAGTGTTCCGTCGGGGTTGATGGTCACCCGGGAATAGAAGTCGGTTAAAGAGATTCCTTTGATGTCAACCGAGAGGGGATTAGTCCCCGCGTTTATTGAGTCGAAAAACAGGGCTTTCCATTTCAAAAAATCCTTGCCGTTTTCCTTATCCACGGAAGCAAAGTTTGCTACCAACGCAGTGCCCGTATAGTTGATTTTCAGCCCGGCCTGCCCTGAATCAATCAATCCAAGGTTCCCGGCGGTGGAAAATTTTCCGTCGGTGAGATGGATTTTGACCTTATCCGTGAAATAGGGCTGGAATGTATCCAGGGCGACATCTTTGGTATCTACCGCGAGTTCGGCATTGAGCGGATCAATGCTCACCGGGCCTTTAAGGGAAAGGGAGCCTTGTTTTTCGAGCGCCAGAGAAAGGGAAAGCATGCCTTTGCTGCCTTTCGCGGTGGAAAGTTTGTCGACTTGAAGCGTCAGGTCGTTTATGTTCAGGATGACCGGTTCAGCCGGCATGTCGTCGTTAAAAGAAAGTTTGCCTTGCTGGATCTGGAACTGATCAATGACTACCAACGGTCCCTTGTCTTTACCTGATGGGGAAACCGTGGTTGCCTCTTTTGGGGTTGCGGCCTCCGCTTCCTGACCTACCAGCGACTGTAAATTAATTTTTCCGGTTTTGCCCCGTCGCACCGACAGTTCCGGGGACTGCAGGATAATCTTTGCCAGGTGAAAATTTTTAGATAAAGGTCTAAGGGAACCAAGGTCGATACGGGCGGAGGATAGACGAAGAATAGGCTTATTTTCCAGATCGTCAAGGCCGATATCCCGGAGGCCGATAATTCCGGTTAGTTCCATTGCTGGACCCTTATCTTTATATCGGATAAAAAGGAGTTTTGCGTTTACATCCAAAACGGCGGAGGGGAGTTTGAAGTTCAGCTTCATGGGAACGTAAGGCAGGTAGTGGGCCAAATCAATATCTTTTAGCGTGAAATCAAGATTCGTCTGCCGTGAATCGGCAAAAAGTTTTGTCTTGCCCTGGAGAGAAAAATTTTTTCCGTTGATGTCAACCGAGAGCTTTGGTTGGACA
This sequence comes from uncultured delta proteobacterium, assembly GCA_963736755.1. Lineage (GTDB taxonomy): Bacteria > Desulfobacterota > WTBG01 > JAGOGO01 > JAGOGO01. The sequence continues at coordinate 15,290 of CAVTQE010000001.1, forward strand.
AAAATATCGATATCATGGGGTCGGTTCGAAATTGAGGGAATGGTAATGTTAAGGTTCCGAACCGTGTGGTTAGTATCTTTCGGACCGTCAATGAAATCGACGCTTCCTCCGGATACGGTTATATTATTAAGAGAAAAATTTACTGGTTTGGTTTTTTTCTCTGGTTCAGGTGGTTCAGGTTTTGGTTTTCCCATCAGATCAGAAAAATTATAGGACTCGTCTTTCCGGCGGACCACCTTGAAATAAGGCTTTCCTATCCATAACTCTTCAAGGACCACCGCCCTTTTCGCCAGGGAGATGCTTGAGAGGTTTACAAAAACTTCATCTAAATAAACAAACTTATCCGCGCTGGATCGCTCTTTAACGAGAAAACCTTTGACATCAAGGGTGAGGGCATACGGATTGATTTTTATCTTTTGGATCGTAACCTGACGGTGGAGATTTTCGGAAAGCTTTTTTACCAGGATCATTTTGAGGACCGGAGGGAGGACAAAAAAACCGAAAAGCGTAAAGAAAACTAAAAAAACCAAAAACCACCATATTATTTTTTTTGTTCGGCGCATAATAATCCCCCTGTCTTGAAAGAGCATGGCTATTTTTTTCTATAATAAACTTTTCCCCCAGCCTTTGCAAGTGTAAGTGTAGATTAGCTATCTAAGAAATGACTATCAAGGGTGGAGTCATCTTAAAATGCATGGACCGCAAAGAGTTTATTGAGGAAAATTAACTTTCGGGAATAATCTATTCTTGCCTGCCTTGGACTGTCTACTTACAAAAACCATACAATTTAATAAAGCAACAAGGGCCTCGATTTGAGGCCCTTTTGTTTACAGAAGATGTTAGGATTTGGTTGCCTTTAACCAAAGGATGAAAATCCTCAATTTACCCTCAAAATCCCCGCCTTGGCGGGGGGTTGTTTATTTGTCAGAATATTTCATTATTATTGACTTTTTTCCTCCCACAGGTTAAAAAATAAAAAATTATCAAAACCCAGAAACCGATAATCCCAGCACAAAAAAATGGGTGTTACTGTGGAAGGGACTTTAATGAGTGATGAGAATAAAAAAACAAGGCCAGGTTGCTAGGTCAAAAGTTATCCTATTTACAGTGCTCGAACGACTTGCTGTTTTTTATGTTCTGAATGTTGTGCTGGGTATTGTGGTGGTTGCAGCGATGAGTTTTATACTTTATGATAAAGTTGTTTTTAGAAACGGTGTGTAACATACCCGGCACCTTGGACTTACTCGCATTCTCATGTGCCCACTATGGTATAGTCTTCCTGCTGGCATTTATCTGCTATGTTGTCGGGCGAAGGCTCACGCGAGCGTGTATGTTTAATTCTGGTTGGGAAAAAACAGTTTTCTCCACCAGTCTTGGGTTGGGTTTTATCGCATGCCTTATCTTTGCCCTTGGTCTTCTGCATCTCTCTATATAAAGAAATTATCATATCTGTCTTATCCTTGTTCACTCTCCTGTGCCTACTGGATGATAAGGCGGTCAGGCGGGATATTTTTGATTTTTTTGGTACACTCTTGACACGTAAGGCCTCGTTAATTCTTGGGGTGCTCTGCGCACTGTTCTTTCTTCCCTACTTTCTTCTTCCTTTATACCCACCAACAGCATTTGATGCCACCATGTATCATCTCCCCTCCGCTAAAGCTTACGCGCAAAACCATGGACTTGTTTTTCTCCCCTTCATCCGGTTTTCATTATTTCCCCAAATCAATGAAATGCTTTTTTCTCTGATGTTAATACTCTCTGATGATGTTGCCGCGCAACTGGTGCAATTTTTAATGATGGGTTTAGTTGCTCTGGGGCTCTATGCATGGGGTCAACGTTTGTTCAATCCAAGAGTAGGTTTCTGGGCTGCGGCACTGTGGATTTCGAGTCCTTTGGTGTTATGGGCTGGGAGTTCTGCCTACATAGATATTGGCCTTGCATGCTTTATCTTTTTTGGTGTTTACGCGTTCTCCAACTGGATGGATACTGATGAGACTCAGTGGCTCGCTATCTCAGCCGCGTTTTTAGGATTTGCTGCTGCGGCAAAGTATTCAGCCCTTTTCTTTTTGGCTTTATTTGGTTTGATCCTTGTTCTCAAAGAGATAAAAAAGCGAAGATTCAGGCAGATAGCTCTCTTTACCATAACAGCCGCTCTTATAGCTGGCCCGTGGTATCTGCGTACCTACTACTATACAGGCAATCCAGTTTTCCCTTTTTTCCCTCATATTTTCGGATATGGATTTTTCAGTGAGGACGGATGTTCACGAGATCATCAAAGATCTGACCCCACTATACGGAACAGAAAAAACGTTTAAAAATTTTCTTCTGTTGCCCTGGAACCTTACTTTCAAAAGCACGCTTTTTCATGCCGAGGCATTGATAACGTCCATGTATTTACTTGCATTACCACTTGTGTTTTTTTTCAGTATGGTCCATTCTCGAATAAGAATGTTTCTGATTTTAATAGTACTTTACGTGGTTTTCTGGTTTTCCAGCTCGCAAGACTTGCGCTATTTAATTCCCATTTTTCCGTTTTTAAGTCTGGTGGTTGCAGGATCGCTGGATATGCTGGCCGAAAAAACAAGATTTCTCCGGAAGCCGAGATGGAAGCCAGTTTTGACTATCAGTGTGGCTATCGCCCTGATTTGGCCAGGGTGGCTTTATGCGCTGCGCACAATCAGGACCCTTGGGATGCCTCCTGCAAATACAGAGCAGCGGGAATTATTCTTAAAAAACAAAGCCCCGGGTTTTGTGGCGCCCCCATACGGAGCGATAGATTATTTGAACAAACTCCGTGGGAGCGGCTATGCGATATATGCGCTCTATGCTGAAAATATGGCATACTTTGTGGATGGAACGTGGCGTGGCGGTGATTGGTTTGGTCCTGGTAGCTACCGCCGTATTTTGAGCAAATTATCTTCCAGCGAAGTGCTTTATCAGGACCTGCAGTCATTGGGGGCAGATTACTTTCTTGTCAACAAATTGCGTTATAGAATTTATCAACAAGGATCTTCTATCCCTCAAGATAATAACTTTCATCGTTATTTCAGGCTAATTTATGCAAAGCCCGGTGTAGAGGTGTACGAACTTGCGCGGGAGGGAGTCTTCTGCCAGCAATAGATTCAAATATGATTTAGCACTCTTTGATTTTGATGGAATCTACCATTGCGGGGATGAGGTTTAAACGTGCCTGACCTTCTCCCCATAAACCAGGCCATGTTCAAATTAAGTCTATCCTGATAGAAGAAGACATTACAGGAGAGCTCAAACGTGAAGCGGAAGCGATTTACAACAGAACAAATCATCAAAATGCTCAAAGAGGCTGCTCTAGGTATCAAGATTACTGAGCTGCGTCGAAAGCATAGCATATCTGAACAGACCTTTTACAACTGGCGGAATAAATACGGCGTCATGCAGTTCTATCCCTCAGGCTCCGGAGCTTTGAAACTCCACTACACAATTGAGTTCGAGGCCAAGATTCCGCTCGTCAAACTGTAGTCAACAATTGAGAAAAACACCATGAGTGAATCGAAAAATCAAAACAACAACCTTAACGGGCCATCGCGGGAACATTATCCTGCTGTGATTGTTGGCGCAGGACCTGCAGGTCTGACATGTGCATTCGAACTTCTTAGACAAGGCATCCAGCCTTGTGTTTTTGAAAAGGATGGAATGGTAGGGGGGATAGCACGAACCGAAATATACCGGGATTTTCGGTTTGATGTCGGAGGCCACCGTTTCTTTACGAAGGATAAAAATATACAGCAGTTGTGGGAGAGCATGATGGGGAGATATTTTCTCAGGGTACCAAGGATATCAAGCATCTATTATCGGGGCAAATATTTTAAATACCCCATTGAACCTTTCGATGTTATTATGAAGCTTGGCTTCTTAGAAATTATCCTGACCGGTTTTAGTTACATTCAGGCACGGCTCCACCCTTATAAAAAGGAAGAGACGTTTGAACAATGGGTTACTAACCGTTTCGGAAAACACCTGTATCGCACTTTTTTTAAAACGTATACCGAAAAAATCTGGGGTATTCCATGTCACCTGATCCATGCTGAATGGGCCGCGCAAAGAATAAAAGGTCTTTCGATCATTGCTGCTCTCACTCATGCACTGTTTCGCAACGATGGTATCAAATCACTGATAAAAGAGTTTAGTTACCCTATTCTCGGTCCGGGAATGATGTGGGAGCGTTTCCGTCAATCAATCAAAGAGGGTGGCGGTAAGGTCGAGACCAAATCAATAGTTACCCGCTTTTGCCGCACAGGTAGTCGAATTGACAGTGTTCATGTAGAACGGGATAAACAACAGTTCGATATTGCCGGTGATTATTTCATCTCTTCTATGCCTCTCACTGAGTTGGTTCGTTCTTTTTATCCACCACCGCCTGAAGATGTTCTGAATGCGGTCAAACACCTCCACCATAGGGCTTTTATGCTTGTTGCATTAATTGTGAATTCTTCTTCAGTGTTTCCGGATAACTGGATATACATTCACAGTCCGCAGGTAAAGGTAGGGAGAATCCAGAATTTTAAGAACTGGAGCGGAAAGATGGTACCTGATGCGGGAAAGACAAGCCTGGGAATGGAGTATTTCTGCGATGAGGGAGACGCGCTGTGGAATCTTCCCGACGGCGACCTTGTCACCCTGGCCGCGAATGAGCTTGAGATACTGGACCTGGTAAAAAAGGGTAGTATTGAGGATGGGGTGGTAATTCGTCAGCCAAAAGCGTATCCAATATACGACCATGGTTATCGCGAATATCTCGGTGTAATCCGGAAATTTATCGATACGATAGAGAACCTTCAGGTTATTGGAAGAAATGGTTTACACCGCTACAATAATCAGGATCATTCAATGCTGACGGGTTTGCTGGCTGCGCGCAATCTGGCAGGGGGAAACCATGACCTCTGGCAGGTTAATACAGACTCCTCATACTACGAAGACTCAGTTATGGATATGGATAGCAGCAGGAATGATCTGATAGAACCCTTTCCCTTGGATAAATATGACTGAAATGTCCGTCATAGTGATTACGCCTGACTGTTATACAACAATTCGCCGGTTGCTGGATTGTCTTGCCGCGCAGACTATTCGCGAACAACTTGAAATTATTATCGTCGCACCTGCTGAAATTCGGCTTGAACTGGATCAGAAACTTTTACAGTCTTTTGGCGGTATGCATGTTGAGGGGGTGCAAAGCATAGAGTCGTTCGCTGAAGCACAGGCAATAGGCGTCCGTGCAGCAACATCACCAATAGTAGCTTTTACAGAGGACCACAGTTTTCCTGATCCGGACTGGGCAGAAAACCTTGTATATGCCTATCGAAAGGGATGGGCTGCCGTCGGGCCGGTAGTCGCTAACGGCAATCCCCGTAGCCTGATCAGTTGGACAAATCTCGCAATTGAGTATGGAAAATGGCTTGCGCCGGCCGAGAGTAATGTGGTCAATCATTTGCCGGGACACAATAGTTCATACAAACGCGATATTCTCCTTCGCTACGGAAACAAACTCGGCACATGGCTTGAAGCGGAATCCATATTACATTGGGACCTCACCTCGAAGGGCTACAAGCTCTGGCTTGAGTCTTCCGCCAGGACTGCTCATCAAAATTTCTCTGACTTCTTTTGGTCAATCCGTTTGAGATTCTGTTGCGGAATGGTTTTTGCCGCGTCCAGGGTCCGCACTTGGTCTCGCTTTATGCGGTTTGTCTACTTTTGCGGCTCACCCCTGATCCCGTTTGTGCGGTTATACCGCATCATGCGAGAATTGCGGCGGCCGGGAAGGCCGCGGCGTCTTATACCTCGCATGGCGCCACTTCTTCTTCTGTTTCTGGTATGTGACGGATTTGGGGAGATGGTCGGATACGCTTTCGCTTCTGGAAAAGCCGTTCTGCGGCTTACAGAAATGGAATTTCATCGGGAACGCTTTATGAATAGCGTTGACAGACTTGAATTCATTGCGTAAGCAACTGAAGTAAAATTACTATTGCAAATTCAATCAATGAGATGAATACCTTACGGCAATTCCAGAGTGATGAGTGGTTTGCCCTGAAGGCACAGTTTTTTCGAGGAGGAGCTTTTGCCCTCGCCGGACAAGTAATAAAGTTCTGCCTCCAGCTTGCCTCAGTGGTTGTTCTGGCGCGTCTCCTCACACCGGAAGATTACGGAATGTTCGGTATTGGCATCGCTATACTTGGTTTCATTAATTTGTTCGCGAATATGGGGCTTCCCATGGTGACAATTCAGAGAATGGATATTACCCAGGCGCAAGTCAGTAATCTCTTCTGGATCAATACGGTTATGGGGATTGGAGCGGCTCTTATCCTGGTGGTTGCAGCACCTCTCGTGGGATTGGCGTATTGCGAACCACGCCTCGTTTCAATGCTCATCTTAATGTCCCTATGTTGCGTTGCCGGAGGCATTTCAGCCCAACCTCAGGCTCTTCTGAAACGTGACATGAGATTTAAGGCCCTTGTATCCATAGACGTTGTCGCCATGATAATTGGTGTAATTGTCGCTTTTACTGCAGCGTGGTGGTGCCGTGTTGGTTACTGGTCCTTAGTCTACATGCATCTTACCATAATCACTATAAGCGCCGGTGGCGCTTTGTGGGCATGCCGGTGGCGCCCTTCCATGCCAAGCAGCAATTCTGACACTTGCTCGCTTGTTGCATCCGGCAGACACTTAACAATTGCCGCTGCCCTTTCCTATGCCAGCCAGAACGTGGATACCCTCCTTATTGGCTGGGCACGTGGCGCCCGTGAGCTTGGATTTTATAACAAGGCGTACCAGCTTCTTCTCCTTCCAAGCCTTCAAATTACTTTACCAATTTCCGGGGTCGCAATGCCGTTTCTGAGCAAAGCGCAAACAAACGGAGAGCAGCATCCTCGCCATCATGCCATAATTATTCTCCTTACCGCGTCCCTGGGAATGCCATTTGTCGCTTTTTTATTTGTCGACGCAGAAAACGTGATAAAACTCGTGCTTGGCTCACAATGGATGGGGAGTGTGCCAATATTCCGCGCCCTGGCGCCTGCTGCTTTCGTAGATACTTTTCTCATTACGTTTAATTGGGTTCTCATCTCATTGGGGCAGACCGAACGGCTCTTCAGAATGATTTTTGTGGTAACGGTACTTACCGTAATTGGTTTCGTTATCGGTCTTTCCTGGGGAGCCCTTGGAGTAGCAGTGGCATTCAGCGCGGTTCGCGTGGGATCTTTCCTGCCGATTCTTATCTATGTATGCACCCACTCGCAGTTGAATTTTTTCAACGTGTTGCGCGTACTGCTTCGACCGGGTTTTGCATCAGTCGTGGCTGCCGGTGGACTTTGGACAATTGCTTCGCTGCTGCCGTTAACGGAAAATATTGTGTTCCGTCTCATGGCAGACGCCGTTATATTTGGTGGCATGTATCTGAGTCTATGGGTTGCCCTGCCGGGAGGAATGCGGATTTTGAAAAATATTATTCGATTAATGCCCGTCTTAAAAAAAGGAGGCACTTTTGCAAATTAATATGTTGTTCTTCCGGTACAACAAAAAACAGCGCAACCTTTTCAATCATCATACCCACCTATAACCGGCCACAGGAATTGACAGATTGCCTTAATTCTTTGACGCTTCTCGACTATGAAAAAAATGGTTTTGAGGTTATTGTCGTTGACGATGGGAGCCGGATTTCACCTGAGCATGCCCTCAAAACATTCGGTGATAGAATTTCACTAAGACTCTTGAAGAAGAAACATGAAGGTCCCGCATCAGCCCGAAATGCCGGTGCATACCAGGCAAGAGGTAGATTCCTGGCCTTTACAGACGATGATTGCAGACCTGCAAGGAACTGGCTCAAAGAATTGGGGCGGCATCTCCAAAAAAATCCAGTCAGTATGGTGGGGGGGTGTGTCGTTAATGCTATTTCAAAAAATATTTATTCTTCTGCCAGTCACCTGATACTCGATATTGTGTATGCCCATTATAATGTCAACGGTATGGACCCGCATTTTTTTTGCTCCAATAATATGGCTGTTGCCACTGATGTTTTCCTGTCAGCGGGGGGTTTTGACACATCCTATCGCCTGGCGGGAGGAGAAGACAGAGAGTTTTGTGATCGTTGGCGTAGCATCGGTTATAAAATGGTCTATGAGCCAGAGGCAGTAATCTGGCATGCTCACAAGCTTAACCTCAGAACATTCTGGAAGCAACATAAGGCATATGGTTGCGGGGCGTTCCTTTTCAACCGGTCCCACGCCAGGCGTGGAGCTGAAGATTCCACGTTGAGCTACGATTTTTATACTTCATTTATCCCGCATTTTGGGGAAGCTACCAGAGGATTGCCGGGATCAAAAGTCTCCAAGCTGGTAGCACTGATGTGCCTTTGGCAACTAGCGAATACTGTGGGGTTTACGGCTGAGATGATAAAATACCTTCTCGGGAGACAAAGGAGCAAATAGACATTGAGAAAAAACGAGCGTAAATCTGGTTTAATCCGGGCACCGAAATTGATCCGGGAAATCTTTTTTCGCGGGCGCTATGATTTTGTTTACGACCAGATGTCGATCAGCACGCGTCTCATGTCCATGAGAAAACGTTGGAATCTTTTAAAGGCAGGCTCTAATTTCATCCACCGAAGCCTCAAGCCATTGAATATGCCTTTACACATGCAGTTTGAACTCACCAATTTCTGCAACCTCCATTGTCCAGTTTGCCCCACAGGTCTCAGGATTGTAAATAGAAGGCCCCAGGTGATGGATGTGAGTTTATTTCAGCGTATAATTGATGAAGTAGGACCGTATCTTCTGACAGCGTCGCTGTGGGGATGGGGTGAACCTCTCCTTCACCCCCGTCTTTCCGGGATACTGAAGGCAATCGGAAAATATCCTATAGCTTCGTTACTTTCAACAAATGGCCAAAACCTTAATGACGACCGGGTGATTGAAGCCCTCGTCAATGACCCGCCCACGTACCTCATTATTGCTATTGACGGGCTCACTGATGAAACAAATTCCCGGTACCGAGTGGGAGCCAGACTGGCCCCAATTCTTAATGGAGTAAAGCGGTTAGCTGAAATCAAGAAAAAAAAGGCCATTGAAATCCCAATATTGCATATGCGGTTCATAGTGATGAAACACAATCAACATGAGCTACCCCACTTGTTTGATTATGCCAGGGAACATGAATTTGATCTGTTGACGATACGCACACTGAGCATCATTGACTCCAAAAATCCTGATGAAGTGCACGGTGGATTCGTACCGCATGCATCGGAGTTCAGAGCATATGACTACCATGATAATTCGCGTATTCATCGCAGTGATTATATCTGCCAGGAGCCATTCTGGTTTCCCACCGTCTTTGCTGATGGCACGCTGGTGGCATGTGAGCAGGACTACAATGCCCAGTGTCCCATGGGGAAAATCACACATGGCTCATCATTCAGAGATTTATGGTTTGGTAAAAAGGCGACACAGGTCCGCGGAATGATCCGGGATACTCCTGAAACGGTCAGTTTCTGTAAAAACTGTCCATACAGCGATCGCTGTACTACCGATGTCAGTGTTGAAGTGCTATATTTGCGGCCCGGGTTGGTTAATCCCGTAGTGATTGGGAGAGGACAGTCGCAAAAATAAGTAACTCGTTGTGAGAGGTTCTTTATGAGCAATCACCAGGGAAAGGTCGGTTTAGGGATTATTGGTTGCGGCAAGAGTGCAGAAGTCTATCAGATGCCGGGACTTATGCAGGTGAAAGATATCGACGTTATCGCGGCTTCAGATATTGATAGGGAACGGCTGGAACGTTTCGCAGAACGTTTCAACGTTAAACATAGTTTTATAGATTACCATGAAATGTTGAATTGTCCTGACATTCAGGCCGTTGCGGTGATCACCCCGACAAGATTTCATGCTGAAACAGGGATTGCTGCTATAGCCGCAGGTAAACATGTATTTATTGACAAACCGCTCGCACTCACTATCTCTGAGTGTGACGGCCTTATCAGTCAGGCTGCTCAATTACCCGAAAAAGTGATAATGGTTGGTTTTAACCTGCGATTTCACAGGCTGGTATCCAAGGCGGTGCGGATTGTTCAGAGCGGAGCGCTTGGCGAAATTAAAGCGATAAGAAGCACATACACCCACTGGCATCCAGGGGAAACGGCACAGTCATGGCACAGAAAGCGTGAGTTTGGTGGGGGTGTGCTTTTCAACGAGGCCGTGCATCATTTTGACTTATGGCGTTTGTTTCTGGGAAGTGAGGTAAATAAGATCTTTTCAACGAGCCGTCCATCTGAATACTTTGAGGACGAGACTGGCGCGATCGCAGCCTGTTTTGAAAATGGCGTTCTCGCCAGTGGAATATTTTCTTATGCATCGAGTCCAAATAGCGAGGTCGAAATTTTTGGAAAAATGGCGCGGATGCGCCTGTCCCTTTATCGTATGGATGGTCTGGAGGTCTATTCAAATCAGGAATACCCCGGCGACATGCGGGCCAGATTACACCGATTTATCGATACCATGAAAAGGCTACCGGAAACGGTTAAGGCAATGAGGAACGGCAGTGATTTTGACCTCACGTATCGCATTCAGTGGCAGCATTTTGCTGACTGCATCCTCCGGCAGAGCAAGCCTGAATGTACTCTTGAGGATGGAAAGCGGGCTGTGGAAATTGCCCTTGCTGCCACCGAGTCGGCTTCATCAGGACGGCTGGTGAAAATTTCCTGCGGGTCGGGGCCTAACTAAGGGATGGTAAAACGGCGCAGATTATAAGGAAAAACCTTTAAACAAAGATATTTGAGGAGATACATGATAAAACGAATTTTTGGAGCATTAAAGACTGTTATCTCCCGACGCCTGGTTTTTAAATTCGATGGAGTTGAATTCACCTATTCCAATCTGTCATTGAAGCGACTCAAAAACTGGTTTCTAACAGAATTGGCATATACTTTAAAATCGGATCGGGTATGGGCTCTTCCGACCCACCTGCAGGTTGAACCGACTAGCCTGTGCAACCTCCGATGTCCGGTGTGTCATGTTGTTACCGATAATAAACCCCGAGGAAATCTTGATTTTGTGCGTTTCCGTGAGATCATTGACGAAGTAGGCGATTATATCCTTCTGATCAATTTGTGGGGATGGGGTGAACCTTTCATGAATTCGGATACCTTCGAAATGATCCGTTATGCAGAGAATAAAGGCATCAAGGTCATTACCAGTACAAATGGCCATTTTTTTGAGAGTAAAAAAGATGTTGACCGCTTGATTGATTCAGGTTTAAGCGTTCTCATATTTGCCTTAGACGCAACGGACAAGGAGACATACAATAAGTACCGTCATGGCGGAAATTTCGACAGGGTGCTCCGGGGGTTAGAACTTTTGATGCTGCGGAGAAAAGAACGCGGCGCATTATTGCCACGTGTCAACCTGCGTATGCTTGTAACACGGTATAATGAAGACCAGATTCACCAGATGAAGGAGTTGGCGCAAAGGGTCGGTGTGGATATACTGACCTTTAAAACACTCAATGTTTTTGATAACGAAGCTGACGGTGAAAGCCTGATACCACGGAACAAGGAGTACCGTCGCTTCCAGTATGATGATATGGGCCGACCCATCCAAATAGGCAATACGTGCAAGAAATTATGGAATCATCCGGTTATTTATCGTGATGGTATCGTAGTCCCGTGCGACTATCATACCGGACATGAACTTGCGCTGGGTAATGTCTTTAACAATGGCCGGAGTTTTACGAACATATGGTTTGGAAAAGAATATCGGCGGTTACGCGCTCGTTTTGTTAGGGGTGATACAGCAGGTTTTCGGTGCGATAGTTGTGCGTTGAATTTTGCCCCACTTGACCGGTGTGTGCCTACCGTCATCCGTTTTAGGGGAGAAGTGGATGAAAATATGCTCCGACCACGAGGAAAAACACGGTCAGTGGCAGCATTTTGCTGACTGCATCCTCCGGCAGAGCAAGCCTGAATGTACTCTTGAGGATGGAAAGCGGTCTGTGGAAATTGCCCTTGCTGCCACCGAGGCGGCATCGACCGGCAGAGTGGTGAAGTGGAAGGAATGATGCACATTGCGCATGCCCACGCTAGGTAATTTATGAGGTGGAGATGACCACATTCACGCAAAAGCTAAAGCTCTTGCGAGGCCTGTTGAATGGGGAGCAAGCTTATGGCGGCCCTTTTTTTGTCGACATTGACCTTACCGAGCGATGCAACATGCACTGTTTGGGCTGTCCATACCATTCTGCGCCTCGAAGGCCAAACCAGCACGCTCGCGACTTTTCGCTTTCTGCGTTTCGAGCGCTGTGTGATGAACTCAAGGTTATGGGCACGAGCAGTCTTTTTTTGCAGGGTCCTGGAGAGCCTTTGCTGCATCCTGGGTTGGATGAAATGATTAGGTTGGCTAAGGTTTCAGGCTTCCAGGTCGTATTGGCAACCAATGGCACCTTGCTGGACCGGGAGAGGATTCGGGATTTCATCAGCGCCCGGTTGGACGTCCTCCGCGTCAGCTTGTGGGGTACCACCCTCGAGGAGTACAAGAACAACTACCCCGGAGTTGACGCAGCCAATCTGCAGCGGGTGATCGAAAACCTGCGTTTAACGGCACACCTGAAAAAAGAGCTGGGAAGTACCACACCGCAACTCTTGTTGCACCAGCCCGTCAACCAGCTGAATTACCGGGGGCTTGACCGGCTTGTGGAACTGGCTTCGGCTACCGGCTGCGACGGTGTTTCCTTCACACCTATGCACCATCACCCTGGGGCTTCTGCTTCCTTTGTGCTGAAGACAGAGGAGGCGCGGGAGATACACGGCCACTTGCGTCAGCTAAGGACAAAGGTGAGGGCGTGCTCCCTGACGGATAACCTCAAGGAGACTTCACTCCGCTTTGACTTGGGGATTTCCGCCACAGCAAGGCAGCCCTGCTATTCGGGCTGGCTCCACACACACCTGCGCGTCGACGGGACCGTTCACCCCTGCGGCCACTACCAGGTTTCGCTGGGCAACGTGTGTGAGAGTTCCTTTTCGGAGATATGGACCGGCCTGGCGTACCGATCTTTCCGAAGGCGGAGCCGCTCCAACACTAAGGGGCTTTCTTTGGACGAGCGGTCCGAATGCAGCTATTGTTGTCTCGCAGCACAGAACGCCCGCGTGCACAAAGTTTTTCGGTGGTTTTTGCCTTTGGTTCGCACGGCGCAGTGGTTACCGTTACCCGCGAGAGGCACAAATTAAAGTGTCATTGGAACAAAAGACCGTCAAATGATGAAGGAAACTATGCTGAGAATTTGGCGAAAATGGGCTCTTTTTCGCGCTTTGTGGTCGGGGCGTCCCGGCCTGAGCAACCCTTTTTTTATCACTCTCGATATGACCCCCCGCTGCAATTTGACCTGCGTGGGCTGCAGACACCATTCACAATGGCTGACAAGCGGGCGTCAGTCGGATCCTGCAAAGACTGATATGTCTATCGAGGTCGCCGAACAGATCGCTACAAAACTTAAGGAGCTGGGGGGGATAATGCTTTTTCTGGAAGGTTCGGGAGAGCCTTTTATCCACCCACAAATCATAGATATCGTGAGGAGACTGAAAAAAGCGGGGTTTTGCCTTACCATTTTTACCAATGGTACACTGCTGAATGCCAATCTTGTTGTGGAATTGATCGAGGCCCGGGTAAATATGGTCCGATTCAGTATCTGGGCAGGGGCTGAATCCACGTTTGAACGCAACTATCCGGGTAGCGACAAGAAAAATTTCAGCAGGATTATTGAGAGCCTGCAACACTTTCAGCGGCTGCGCGGGCAAACAGGTTCTGTATATCCAAAAGTGCACCTTTATTTTATTATTAACAAACTCAATAAAGATGAAATCCCGACTATTGTGGGACTTGCGGAAAGAAACGGTTGTGACGGCATTACCTTCGGCCAGTTTATTTCGCGCAATGAAAAGACGGATACTATCGGTTTTGATAACCAGGAAAGAGCAGCGCTCATAAAAGAGCTCAAGCAGTACAAGAGGGTGCTGAAAAAGAAATCATTGGAACATACCGTGGCCCGCGACATTAAAAAGCTGGCAGCAGGCCCGGAGAGCTGGCAGCACTCGCCTTGTCTGATCTGCTGGTTTCATATGCGCGTTCTCGGGAATGGCGACGTCGTCCCCTGCTGTCGCAGCTCCTATCGTTTAGGGAATATCATTAAAAATTCGTTCGCGGAAATTTGGGATGGACCTGCTATAAATGAATTTCGCCGGCGTGCAGCAGCGCCGGATGGCCATGAGTGGCTGCAGGAGCAAGGCACCGACTGCCTCGACTGTCCCCACATTGTGGAAATAAAAAAGCTGTACCAGTGGATGCGTGTGATCAACAGGATAAAAGGGCGGTCTGAAGAATGGTAGGATTTTCTTCTCAATCCCCGGTCTTTTTTTGAGGCTTGGTAATGGTAACAAAAATAAAGGCGCTTCTTCCATCAGCATTTGTACCGGTTGTAATAAGCCTCTGGCATAAATTGCGGCCATTCATAAGGATTATCTTCTTCGGCCATGAAAGGTACTGTCCCGTCTGCGATAGCTGGACCCGCCTGTTTCTCTCTTACGGGCCCTGGAACAGGCGCCGAAAGGGTGTTGTCTGCCCGGTCTGCTTCTCCCATGAAAGACACCGGCTCGCCTGGGTTTTTATCACCACCACAACCGACCTTGTTTGCGGTTTACCCAAGAAGCTTCTCCATTTTGCTCCGGAGCCGGAGTTCGAAAGAAAGCTGAAGAGGATACCGAGGCTGGAATATCTATCCGCCGACCTTTTGAATACCCATGTCATTGAGAAAATGGATATCTGCGGCATCAACCGACCGGACGATTCCTTCGATATTATCCTTTGCAGCCATGTGCTGGAGCATATTTCCGATGACCGTAAGGCTATAAGCGAGCTGTTTCGGGTCCTGAAACCCGGAGGATGGGCGCTCCTCCAGGTGCCCGTATCAGGGGAAGTCAGTGTTGAGGACGCTTCTATAACAGAGCCAGCGGATCGTGAGCGCCTGTTCGGTCAGATAGATCATGTGCGGAGATACGGTTTGGACATCAAAGATCGTCTTAAAGCAGCGGGTTTCCAGGTTGATGTAATATATGGCAAAGACGTTACAGAGCCCTGGAGCGAAAAAAGGCCATGTGCTTATGGCACTTCACCTATTTTCTACTGCAGAAAAGCAATGGAATGATGGCATCCCCGTTGACAATATCTTAAAGCGGTCCGGTGATGGCTCGTGTTGTTTATTTAAGCGGAGCCTGAGTAAGGAATAATAAAGGGAAGAAAATAATCAATTAATCATTGGGAAAGTTTATTTTCCTTTCTGAATGGAGAATTTTTTGGGCAAACTGAACGAAAAAACAGGTCGGGCCTACATTTGGTGGATGAATCATCGAACTCAAACTATGCGCGTCGCTATGGTGTTCATGGCGGTAATAGCCGTTTTACGACTGGGGTATGAATTCTGGCGCCTTGTCGGTATGTCCGGGCCGAACGGGGCCAATGACCTCCATCTGCGTTACGATGAGGTTGGTTGGTGGTTTTCAGATAAACCTGTTTACATTAACTCGGCCCACGCAGGATATCCACCAGCAAGTTATCTTATATTGTGGCCGTTTATTGGCTGGCTTCAGTTCTGGCAGGCCCGCTGGCTATGGGCATTCACCTCAGTCTGTGCCCTCGGAGTATTCTCGCGCGTCTTAATAAAACATAGTGGAGCCCGGGAACATGGCGAACGCAGATTCTGGATATTGATTCTCCTTTCTGTTTACCCGGTAGCTATAACAATTGGTAACGGACAGATGGGAATTCACATAACCCTTGCTCTGATCTCATGTGTTCTGCTTCTTAAACACGATGGGGAGGTTACTATCCGTGGTGATATATTGGTGGCAACATTATTCATTCTTGCGTTGGCCAAGCTGAACATTGCGGTGCCATTCTTCTGGATCGTGCTTTTTGTACCGGGTCGTTTGCGCCCTATTTTTTTCGTCACGATTGGATATATCTTGCTGACCCTTCTTGCCTTATGCTTCCGTTCAGATTCAATCTGGCAAATTTTCTCTGCTTTTAAGTCTGTCTCGGACTTGGTGATGGGGCAGGGAGGGGCGCATCTGGCTCGTTTGATAATAGCCTCAGGATGGACCGGCTGGGTTTCGGTCGGGCCCCTTATGCTGCTGGGAGCTTTGGGAATCTGGATATACAAGAATCGACGGGTCGATATCTGGGTGCTCCTTGGTGTGACTGGCATCGTTGCAAGACTGTGGACTTATCATCGCATGTATGATGATCTCCTTATTTTACTCCCCATGGTAGCACTTTACAGAATTGCCAGGCAAGATAATTCACCTCAAAGACACCAAGTGATAGCTGGGATCCTCTTTGTCTTAAGCTGTATAGGTCTTGAAATTCCGGGCACTCTTGGACGTCTCGAATTTCCCTGGAACTTGCCATACGATGTTGGTCAGTCAAGCATCTGGATTGCCGGGCTTATTTTTTTGGTGAATCGTTCACAAAAGGCAAAACAATACATAGCAAAAGAGTTTGCGTGATTAGTCATATGGATCTTTCTGTAATCATTCCCGTCCACAACGGTGGTGAAAGCTTCAAGCGGTGTCTTGAATCCCTTACCGTTTCCATGCGTTCAACGGATGAGATCATTGTCGTTGACGATGCCTCAACGGACACAAGTGCGACCTCGGCACGCGCTGCGGGCATGAAGGTTATATCCATTCAGGGAAAACCCCGTGGGCCTGCTTTTGCCCGTAATCGAGGCGCCCTGGCTGCCCACGGCGACATCCTCGTTTTTTTTGATGCTGATGTGGCACTGCATCATGATACCCTTGCGTGTATCGAGAGATATTTTCTCACACATCCTAATATTGCAGCAGTGTTTGGTTCTTACGATGACAATCCTCTGGAACGCAGCATTGTTTCCCTCTACAAGAATCTTCAGCACCACTATGTTCATCAACACGGCAACCAGGTCTCATCAACATTCTGGACAGGGTGCGGAGCGATAAGGCGGAACATCTTTGAATCAATCGGAGGGTTCAGTGAACAGTACACTCGGCCATCCATTGAGGATATTGAGCTGGGAAGACGCCTGAATCATGCAGGATATCGGGTCTGGCTTTGCTCCGACATACAGGTTTCACATCTGAAGAGATGGAAATTGACCGGCTGGCTCAAATCGGATATTTTTGACCGCGCGATTCCTTGGAGCAGGCTGATTCTCCGCGAGGCCCATCTCCCTGGTGATTTGAACCTTGATTGGCGAAACCGCTTGAGTGCAGGTGCAGCTTGGATAAATATTCTCTGTTTAATTATGGGGATTTTTGTGCCTTGGATATGGATTGTTTCTGGTTTTTGCTTAGCTGTGATTGCAACCATTAATCTTGACATGTATTGTTTTTTTGCTCGCAAAGGGGGGTTCCTTTTTGCGATTGCAGCGATTTTTTTCCATTTTCTCTATTTTCTCTATAGCAGCGCGACCTTCGTCATCATGGCAGTCAGATATAAGCTTCTCCATTCCTAGTGCAGTATCATTGTAAACCGATTAGTTTTTCTCACCGCCCACTAAACTATTCCCCTTCCTTATGGTGCTCTTTTTAATCACTCTTTGGGTAACATTTTATTTGAGGCAATTCGTACGGAAAACATTTCCTTTTTTTCTTGCTATTTTTACGGTATATTTATTTTTTATTCGAACTTAATCAAAAATAAATCCTGCTAACTGGCCAAGCCCGTCGTGAAAGCCTACTTATGAATGGATCAGTAGACAATTCCTCCGAACGTTCACCAATATCTCCAGAGTTTCCATTGGTATCCATTCTCTTTTTAATGATCCTGTTTTTCTTTAATTTTTTACCCAGATTGATCCTGGCACCTTTAATGGTAACGGTCGAACAAGATTTGCATCTCGGGCATGACGATGCCGGAACATTCTTTCTGCTTATTTCGTCCGGATACTGTATAGGAGTACTGTTATCCGGGTTTTTGTCTTCAAGAATTTCACACCACAAAACAATTGTTATTGCAAACTGTGCCGTCGGATGCGTTCTTTTGCTCATCTCAACCAGTAACTCTCTTATCCTGATGAAGTTCGAACTTTTTTTGCTCGGAATTGCGGCGGGTCCATATTTCCCATCGGGGATTGCCACGATACCAACCTTGGTAAGCTCGAACCACCAAGGAAAAGCCATATCCATTCATGAGCTGGCCGTTAGTCTCAGCTTCGTCAGCGCTCCCATCATTGCCGAGCTATTTCTGAGGACTTGGACATGGCGGGATCTTTTGGCTTCTATAGGAGTCTTTGCCATCCTGTTGAGCATTTTTTTTCTAATGTTCGGCAAGGGAGGAAGAAACCGTGGAGAAGCACCTTCTTTGAAAAACATCAGACTGCTTATACGGGATCGTTCTTTCCAAATCATGGCGTTTTTGTTTGTGCTCGGCATGGGATCGGGTATTGGGCTTTATACGATGATGCCTTTGTACCTCGTGAGCGAACGTTTTTTTGAAAGAGGATGGGCCAACGCTCTGGTATCTCTTTCGCGTGTACCTGGACTACTAACGGTCCTGGTCGCCGGCTTTGCGCTCGATAGGTTGGGAATCAAAAAAACACTCATCGTCGTTCTGTCTTTGGCGGGCATCTTGACGATCAGCCTCGGAACGGTACCGAATCAAGCCGTTGCCACCGTTCTTTTTTTACAGTACATGGTATCGGTTTGCTTTTTCCCTGCAGGCTGGATGGCAATCTCCCGTTTAGGAAATCCCTGTGCTCGAAACATTGCAATTCAGCTTGCCGTTCCGATAGCGTATATCTTCGGTGCGGGCTTCCTACCGGCAGGAATCGGGTTTGCGGGTGAATACAGTTCCTTCTCCCTGGCCATCGTGCTCTTTGGTGTTCTGATGATTGTCGGTGGTATTTTGAGCAAATTTCTGGTCGTTACGGAGCACATACCGTCTTGATCGGAAGAGTATTCACAAGATGTCTTCGATGTCTTGCATGGAAAACCGTACGGTCACCGACGGCCTCACGAAATGAAAGATTAACATCCATCCGCTTGTCAGTAAAAAAATCACGACCACAACAGCGGCTGCATCAGATAAAAGCTCGGCGTTTCAGCCATGGCGTTTAGCATTTCCTAATCTATCCTTAATTTTTGGAATAATCCATTCAAAAGGAAGATCGGCCACAGCTTCGAATTTTTCAATGTAGTCGATGAATAGCCTCCCCTCCAGATCATTTTCGGGAAGAACCGCATCCGTCACTCCATTGAACTCAACCGTAGGAAACCCGTTTCTGTTACAATTTGTCGCCGATTAGATTAATCCTGACACTGACAACCAGAAGCTTGCCATCCAATTACATAAAAATTACATAACAGGGCAAAACCAATAAAAAAGGGCTAACCGATTTTCTGGCTAACCCCCTAAAATTATTAGTGCCCGGGGCCGGACTTGAACCGGCACAGTGACAAGCACCGAGGGATTTTAAGTCCCTTGCGTCTACCAATTCCGCCACCCGGGCTTTTCTGGCTTTTATATGCGATTGACCTCACGGTGTCAAGGGGTTTGCATACATTTTTTCGATTTTTGACCAAAGGGTTAGAGGGAAACTCATTGTCATTAAGCCTGAGGGGAAAATAGCAATTTTTATTTAACCGCGACGGGAAACCCCGCTGAGGTCTTCGGGTTTATCTTTAATAAATTCAACAATGGTTTTTATATCCTTTTCGGAAATTTTTAAAAATTTAATTCCCACATTATAATTATATTTTCCCTCTCCACTAACCCGCTCAAACCATCTGACTTCCCCGATAACGGAAAAGGGTTGTTGTGTGGGGATGGAAATCTCTAGTTGAATAGTATTGCGGTTGAGCGGGGTATCATTAAAAACCATATGGATGCCATCCGCATCCATGTCCTCAACCTGAGCGCATAATCCAAAGGCCGAAAGATTACGGGTCACCGCGTTGATAGTCCGTGACTTTTTTCCCTCCTTTGAGCTTATGATTTGATAGCGAATGGGCAGGGCCGCGAGCACATACTTTTGGATTAAGATCTCCTCAGTTTTTTTTCTTCTATCCTCCTCTTTTTTTTGCTGATAAAAATTTTTCAGCTCCTCTTCGTTACTATGCTTTTGAATATAATCTCGAAGCCTTACCAGGTCTTCTGGCTTAGCCTTGATGAATTTTACCCCAATATAAAACTCATAGGCGTCAACTAAATCTCCCCGGTCACTCCATCGCGGCTGACAATAAATAATAAAGGGTTCTTCTTCTCCCGGAAGAGAAAACCTTACCAATAAAAGATTAGGCTTAAAGGCTCGGTCTCTGAGTCCTTTCAAACTCGTTGAAGATATATAAATCCCCATGATTTAAGGTATTGGTGCCGAACTGGAGGCCACCCAGAGAGATGTCTTTGATCATCCCGTTTAAGGGGGGAGTCCTCTCGTCCGGATTTTTTCCCCGGATAATTTTAAAGGCTACGGGGCTTTGAATAGGTAAACGGTAGTGTTGTCTCTTCCCCGGTTCCATCGCTCCTCAAAGGTTAAGGACCATTGCAATTTCATTACAGTCAGGAAACTTTACGCACTTAATACAGTCAGCCCATACCTTATGAGGCAGGACTGATTTATCGACCTGCTTAAAACCGAATTTTTCAAAAAATTTCGGTTTATAGGTTAAAACAAAAATTTTATAAATCCCCAGCATAACCGCCTCAGATAAACACGCCTCAACCAGCTTACTCCCCAGTTTCTTTCTTTGATATTCAGGTAAAACGGCGAGCGACCTGATTTCCGCGATATCTTCCCAGCAGATGTGCATGGCACAGATCCCGAGAAGTTGAGCATCATTTTTTTCATCCACGCAGACGAAAAAATCGCGGATCTGATCGTAAAGTTCACTCAAAGAACGGGGAAGGATTTCACCCTGCTCGGTATAGTGGTTGAGCAGGGAATAAATCGCTTTTATATCCCTTATCTTAGCTTTTTGAATTAAAAAGTCCATAGTTTTATCGCCGCAAAGGTCGCTCCTTTTCCCTTTATTTTTTTTGTTGCTGGATAACCGCGTTCTTCGCTCCGGTAATCATCTCCCGGGCCAAGGTGCGGGTGCGGGTGGTTATTTCAGTTCCTCCCAGCATCCGGGCGATTTCCTCTACCCGATCATCAGCCTTAAGCTTTTTTACCCTGGTTTTGGTTCGCTCTTCTTCGATTTGTTTGGTGATAGAGTATTGGTTATCACCAAAACACGCGATCTGTGGAAGATGAGTAATGCAGATTGTCTGATAATATCGAGAAATTGTATATAATTTTTTTCCTACTACTTCAGCGGTTGCTCCCCCAATGCCTGAGTCGACTTCATCAAAGATGAGGGTGGATACCTTTTCCTCCTGGGCGAAAATATGTTTAAAAGCAAGCAGGAGCCGGGAGAGTTCCCCGCCGGAAGCGATCCGGGCCAATGGCCTCAGTTCTTCACCGGGGTTGGGAGAAATAAGAAATTCGATCTGATCCATGCCCCTTTCGTCCAAAAATTCGGATTGGGTGATTTCAACAAAAAACCGCGTATTTTTCATGCCGAGGGTCGCAAGCTCTTCTTCCAGTTTTTTGCTCAAAGCGAGGGCGACTTCTTTTCTTTTCCGGGAAAGTCCCTGTGCCTTTGTCAGTGCCTCTTTACTTACCTTTTCATAATCTCCTTCTAAGACTTGGAGGCGGTCATCCCGATAAGAAATTTTTTCCATTTCCGCTTCAATCTTTTTTTGGTAGTGGAGAATTTCTTCAATTGTTTCTCCGTATTTTCTCTTAAGTCGATGAATCGTCTCCAGCCGGTTATCTATCTCCTCAAATACCTGGGGGTCAAAGTGAATTTTCTTGCTGTAATCCCGCAGGGAGACCGCTATGTCCTCGAGTTGAATTATCACCGAATCTAAGGCTTGCGAAAAAGGGGTGAGCTGAGGATCGATAATGGCTATTTCCCGCAAATTCCTGACGTTGCGGTTAAGATGAGAAATAACGGCCTCATCGCTACCGTAAAGACTTTCGTAAACATCGTGGGAAGTTCTCATCAGTTCTTCGGCGTTTTGAAGAATAGTTTTTTCTTTTCTCAATTTCTCTTCTTCCCCCGGCGTAAGGTGAGCGTCTTCAATCTCGCGGTGTTCGAAACTGAAAAGTTCTTTTCGTTCCGCTTCCCGGGTTTTTTCTGCCTTTAAATGGTCCAACTCCTGCTTGATCTGCTCCCGCAGGCGGAAAGTCTCGTGATACTGCTCCCGCAAGGCAAGGAGGCCGCCAAAGCCATCTAATATATCACTGTGGTTTTGGGGCCGAAGGAGTTCTTGATGTTCATGCTGACCTGAAATATTAAGCAAAGGTTCCATTATCTCGGTGAGCATGCTGAGGGTCGCCAAGCTCCCATTGATTAAAATTTTATTTTTTCCTTCCCGGGAGATAATCCGTTTGACCAAAAGGGTGTTATCGTCGGTGTCTAAGCTTTTTGTTTCCAAGAGTTCCTTAAAGGTTTTATCCTTCGAGATATCAAAGAGTGCTTCAACGATTGCCTCATTTTCTCCGGTCCGAATCTGTTCCACGAACCCTCTTCCCCCCAGAATGAGATTGAGTGCTCCAATAATGATGGATTTACCCGCTCCGGTTTCTCCGGAAAGGATCGTAAAACCGGGCAAAAATGAGATATGGAGATCATCAATAATAGCGAAATTTTTTATCTTGAGATCCGTTAACATCTTCTACCGTTCGCCCCAGCGGAGTTTTGTTCTCAGAACTTCAAAATAATCCTTGAAAGGGGATTTAATCATATTGAGAAAATGGTCTTTTTTTATCTTTACCAAGTCACCGGCCTTAAGGCTTTGCCCTACCTGGCCATCGAAGGTTAAAAAGATACCTTCCTTTCGCGACTTGATGGTCACGGTTATCTCGGCGGAATCAGGGACCAAAATGGGCCGGTTCGTCAGGGTATGGGAGCAGATCGGGGTTAAAATTATCGCCTGCAGGGAGGGAAAAACAATGGGGCCTCCCGCGGCCATTGAATAAGCGGTAGATCCGGTTGGGGTTGAAATTATCAGGCCATCTGCCTTAAAGGTGGTAAGGTAGTGTTCGTTAATGCTGGTTTCCAAATCAATGATCCGGGCGATAGCAACTTTGGTGATTACAACATCATTTAGCACTGAGTATTCAGCCAAAATTTTGTCTTTCCGGATAATCGTGGAGGTTAGCATCATCCTTTGTTCGGTTTCAAACCGTGCCGGATAAGATTTTTTCCAAAACCGGATAAAGCTCATTTAAACCAAAGGCGGTTAAAAACCCCAATCCCCCTAAATTAACCCCCAAAATGGGAACATTCCCGTTTTTTATCAGCCGAGCCGCTCCGAGGAAGGTCCCGTCACCACCCAGCACGATCACTAATCCTACTTTCGCGAAATGAGCCTGAGAAATTGGTTGCCAGTCCCCTTTAACCTTTTTTAACAAATGATCATCGAGGATAACTTCCAAACCCTGGGAGGAAAGCCACTTTGTCAGGCTTCGGCTCGCTTCAATCGCTTCCGGTTTATTTTTTTTAGCAATGATCCCTACCTGTTTTATCATTTAGTGCTCCTATAAAAACCAGGAAAGTGCTCCTGGAATTTATTATCTCTCCATTTAATGATTTTTGACTGCTTACGCCTTAGTTCTACCTTCTGCTGAGTGAGCTCTTACGCCACTGTATTTCTCACATTTTCTTTTTTTAACACGAAAGAGTTTGCGGTTCAATGAAAAAGTGATAAAATTAGAAGGGTTAAGTTTGATCGCAAAAAAAACAGGGAAACCATAAAATCATTTACCTTTTTGTTTCCCCCGCATTTTTTTCGCGTTAGTGCGAGGGGCTGAAAAGCTGAGCGCGGAAGGAAAAAAAGTTTTGAAACCACAAATTGTCCTTATTGTTGGTCCTACGGGAGCAGGAAAAACCCAGCTTGCTCTGGAAATAGCGCAAAAAATTGATGCGGAAATTGTCGCGGCTGATTCCATGCAAATCTACCGCTCTATGGATATTGGCACTGCCAAGCCAACCCCACAAGAGCAGGCACTGGTTCCTCACTATCTTCTGGACATCATTGACCCTGACCAAGATTTTAGCGCCGGCCACTATCAAAACGTAGCGAGCGAAGCAATCGACTCCATCCTGCAGAAAGGCAAGAGGGTTTTAGTGTGCGGGGGAACCGGTCTTTATATCAAATCTTTAATCCACGGTTTTTTCCCCGGAGCACAAGAAAATAGAGCGATCGACCAGGAACTCCGAGCACAGGAAGCCCAAAGAGGGGAGGGATATCTTTATCACGAGCTTACCAAAGTTGATCCTGCTTCTGCGCTTCGCATTCATCCTAAAGACACGTTTCGGATTATCCGCGCACTGGAGGTTTATTACCTTACGGGTCTTCCCATTTCTGCGCACCATGAAAAACACGCTTTTAAAGAAACGAAGTATGAGTATCTTCAAATCGGCATCCATCGGGATCGTTCCTCTCCTGTATGATCGGATTAACCTCAGGTGTGAACAAATGGTAAAAGATGGTTTTATCGAGGAAGTCGGGTCATTGCGTGCCCGAGGGTATCACTCGGAATTAAAATCAATGCAGTCTTTGGGGTACAGGCATATGTGCGCTTTTCTGGATGATAAGATTTCTTTAGAAGAGGCGATGAGGAGCATGAAGCGTGATACCCGGCGCTTTGCAAAGCGTCAACTTACCTGGTTTCGGGCAGATGCGAGTATCGTCTGGGTAGAAAATCCCCTCAAGAATTTAAACCAGATTGAAAAACTGATTAAAAATTTCCTTGGTTAACTGAAGAAGAATTTCTTTTGACGGCTTCGTAAAAAGTCCATCTGCGGCGTTGCCTCCGTGCGACGCCAGAGAAAACGCTCAGCGTAAGCAAAGGTTCCATTATCTCGGCGAGCATGCTGAGGGTCGCCAAACTCCCATTGATTAAAATTTTATTTTTTCCTTCCCGGGAGATAATCCGTTTGACCAAAAGCGTGTTATCGTCGGTGTCTAAGCTTTTAGTTTCCAAGAGTTCCGTAAAGGTTTTATCCTTCGAGATATCAAAGAGTGCTTCAACGATTGCCTCATTTTCTCCGGTCCGAATCTGTTCCACGAACCCTCTTCCCCCCAGAATGAGATTGAGTGCTCCGATAATGATGGATTTACCCGCTCCCGTTTCTCCGGAAAGGATTGTAAAACCGGGCAAAAATGAGATGTGGAGATCATCAATAATAGCGAAATTTTTAATTTTGAGATCCGTTAACATCTTCTACCGTTCGCCCCAGCGGAGTTTCGTTCTCAGAACTTCAAAATAATCCTTGAAAGGGGATTTAATCATATTGAGAAAATGGTCTTTTTTTATCTTTACCAAGTCACCGGCTTTAAGGCGTTGCCCTAACTGGCCATCGAAGGTTAAAAAGATACCTTCCTTTCGCGACTTGATGGTCACGGTTATCTCGGCGGAATCAGGGACCAAAATGGGCCGGTTCGTCAGGGTATGGGAGCAGATCGGGGTTAAAATTATCGCCTGCAGGGAGGGAAAAACAATGGGGCCTCCCGCGGCCATGGAATAAGCGGTAGATCCGGTTGGGGTTGAAATTATCAGGCCATCTGCCTTAAAGGTAGTAAGGTAGTGTTCGTTAATGCTGGTTTCCAAATCAATGATCCGGGCGATAGCAACTTTGGTGATTACGACATCGTTTAACACTGAGTATTCAGCCAAAATTTTATCTTTCCGGATAATCGTGGAGGTTAGCATCATCCTTTGTTCGGTTTCAAATGCTCCGGATAAGATTTTTTCCAAAACCGGATAAAGCTCATTTAAACCAAAGGCGGTTAAAAACCCCAATCCCCCTAAATTAACCCCCAAAATGGGAACATTCCCGTTTTTTATCAGCCGAGCCGCTCCGAGGAAGGTCCCGTCACCACCCAGCACGATCACTAATCCTACTTTCGCGAAATGAGCCTGAGAAATTGGTTGCCAGTCCCCTTTAACCTTTTTTAACAAGTGATCATCGAGGATAACTTCCAAACCCTTGGGAGGTAAGCCACTTTGTCAGGCTTCGGCTCGCTTCAATCGCTTCCGGTTTATTTTTTTTAGCAATGATCCCTACCTGTTTTATCATTTAGTGCTCCTATAAAAACCAGGAAAGTGCTCCTGGAATTTATTATCTCTCCATTTAATGATTATTAACTGCTTACGCCTAGTTTGACGGCTTGTTCAGGTTCTCATCTGCTTTCGTGACGTCACGATGTGAGCATTGCCTCGTTACGGCTCATCGACTGCTATGGTTCTCACCGTATTTCTCACATTTTCTTTTTTAACACGAAAGAGTTTGCGGTTCAATGAAAAAGTGATAAAATTAGAAGGGTTAAGTTTGATCGCAAAAAAAACAGGGAAACCATAAAATCATTTACTTTTTTGTTTCCCCCGCATTTTTTCTCGCGTTAGTGCGGGGGCTGAAAAGCTGAGCGCGGAAGGAAAAAAGTTTTGAAACCAAAAATTGTCCTTATTGTTGGTCCTACGGGAGCAGGAAAAACCCAGCTTGCTCTGGAAATAGCGCAAAAAATTGATGCGGAAATTGTCGCGGCTGATTCCATGCAGATCTACCGCTCTATGGATATTGGCACTGCCAAGCCAACCCCACAAGAGCAGGCACTGGTTCCTCACTATCTTCTGGACATCATTGACCCTGACCAAGATTTTAGCGCCGGCCTTTATCAAAACGTAGCGAGCAAAGCAATCGACTCCATCCTGCAGAAAGAGAAGAGGGTTTTAGTGTGCGGGGGAACCGGTCTTTATATTAAATCTTTAATCCACGGTTTTTTCCCCGGAGCACAAGAAAATAGAGCGATCGACCAGGAACTCCGAGCACAGGAAGCGCAAAGAGGGGAGGGGTATCTTTATCACGAGCTTACCAAAGTTGATCCTGCTTCTGCGCTTCGCATTCATCCTAAAGACACGTTTCGGATTATCCGCGCACTGGAGGTTTATTACCTTACGGGTCTTCCCATTTCTGCGCACCATGAAAAACACGCTTTTAAAGAAACGAAGTATGAGTATCTTCAAATCGGCATCCATTGGGATCGTTCCTCCCTGTATGATCGGATTAACCTCAGGTGTGAACAAATGGTAAAAGATGGTTTTATCGAGGAAGTCAGGTCATTGCGTGCCCGAGGGTATCACTCGGAATTAAAATCAATGCAGTCTTTGGGATACCGGCATATGTGCGCTTTTCTGGATGATAAGATTTCTTTAGAAGAGGCGATGAGGAGCATGAAGCGTGATACCCGGCGCTTTGCAAAGCGTCAACTTACCTGGTTTCGGGCAGATGCGAGTATCGTCTGGGTAGAAAATCCCCTCAAGAATTTAAACCAGATTGAAAAACTCATTAAAAATTTCCTTGGTTAACTGATGAAGAAGCCTTAATTTTCTTTTGACTTGTAAAAATAACAAACTATGGTATGGTATACAAACTATGACGGCTAAACTTTCTGACGAGAATACCTTAAAAGGGAAAAGCATTCTCCTGGGAATTTCAGGAGGGATTGCGGCGTATAAGGTTCCGGAACTGGTTCGTAAACTTCGCAAAGCCGAAGCCGAAGTCCAGGTCATTATGACCAAAAATGCCCAGGAGTTTATTACCCCGCTCACGTTTCAGACGGTATCGAACAACCCGGTTATCACCGAAATGTTTGCTCCTGTTATGACATCTGAAGTCGCTCATGTCTCTCTTGCGGATAAAGCTGACTTGGTGGTGGTTGCTCCGGCTACTGCCAATGTCATTGCTAAATTTGCCATCGGACTTGCTGATGATTTTCTTTCCACGACTGTGCTCGCTACCCAGGCTCCCATTCTGCTTGCGCCGGCTATGAATGTGAATATGTATACCAACCCGGCGACCCAAGAAAACCTCGAGATTTTAAAAAAGCGCGGTTTTTATTGTGTTGGCCCGGGAAAAGGAGAATTAGCCTGTGGCTGGGAAGGTAAAGGGCGGATGTCGGAGGTGGAGGAAATTTTCCAATCTATTAAAACGATTCTCGGACCAAAAGACTTAAAAGGAAAAAAAATTTTAATTACTGCCGGCCCTACCCAGGAGCCGCTTGACCCTATCCGGTTTATCACTAACCGTTCTTCGGGAAAGATGGGGTATGCTCTGGCTGAAGCCGCTCAGATCAGGGGCGCAGAGGTTACTCTGATCACTGGTCCTACCCAGGTGCCCCTCCCTCGCGGGGTTAAGGTTATATCTGTTGAAACTGCTGGTCAGATGTATGATGCAACAATAAAACATTATCAATCTATGGATACGGTCATCATGGCTGCAGCAGTGGCAGACTATCGCCCGGCTGAGTTCTCACCTAAAAAAATCAAAAAAGAAAAAAATAACGTAACTATTGCCATGGTTAAAAACCCGGATATTTTGGCAGAAATGGGCAAGAAAAAAGGCACTACCTTTTTGGTTGGTTTTGCGGCTGAAACCGAAGATCTCCTTGCCAATGCTCAGCAAAAGCTACAAACGAAAAATGTTGACCTTATCATTGCAAATGATGTTACTCAACCCGGAGCAGGCTTTGAAACGAATACCAATATCGTGACCCTCCTTTGTCGGAATGGAAAATCCGAGAAGCTTCCCCAAATGAGCAAGGAATTTCTGGCACACAAAATTTTTGATAAGATAAAAGCGTTACAATCAGAACCCAAGCGCCAGAAGACAGAAGCCCGAAGGTCAAAAAATTAATTCTGAATGCTGACTTTTTCACGCACCGTATGCCTGCAAACGCTTTTAAAGAATTTCAGAAAATCGTCAATGACGTTACCCTGTATCTCAAGCATCAGCGCACCTTGGGGATGGAGGTTCTTGCTCCGGAGGATACGCAAGAGATGCTTAAGATACTTGATGGTTTAGAAGAGAATCTTTCTCCAAAAAAGAAAACGCTCGTTTGTACCCCCGGTACCTTAGATACCGTGCGGGAAGAACTTGGGGAATGCACCCGGTGCAGCTTATGTTCATCCCGGAAAAACATTGTCTTTGGTAAAGGAAATCCTCATGCTTCGCTCGTGTTTGTGGGTGAGGCTCCGGGAGGAGACGAAGATGTGGCTGGAGAGCCTTTTGTGGGAGAAGCGGGACAACTGTTAACCCGAATCATTCAGTCCATTAAACTGAGGCGGGAAGATGTTTATATCTGCAATGTCATCAAGTGCCGTCCCCCGAAGAATCGAGACCCAAAACCCGAAGAGATTGAAGCCTGTTTCCCTTTTCTCAAAAAGCAGCTTGAAGTCATCCGCCCCCGTTTTATCTGTGCTCTCGGGAAATTTGCCGCCCAGACCTTGTTGGGAACGACCGAAAGGATCTCAAAGCTGAGAGGGAAGATATTTGAATTTCAGCATATCAAAGTTGTGCCTACGTTTCATCCCGCTTCCCTTCTTCGGAACCCGGAATGGAAACGAGAGGTATGGCAGGATATGCAATTAATCCAGAAATTATTGGAGGACAATGCATGAAGTTTGTAAAAAACACGTGGACAAAACTAATTTTTCTTCTTTTAATTTTTTGTTTGCCGCTCATTGCTTCTTCTGGAGAGCAATACGATCAACCTTATCGAGGTAGATAGCATCATTAATCCGGTTTCTGCCGAATATATTGTTGATAGCATCAAAACTACCGAGAAGGAGTCGGCTCAATGTTTGATCATTAAGCTTGATACCCCTGGTGGCCTCGATACCTCTATGCGGCAGATTATTAAAGAGATACTGAACACTCAGGTTCCTATCATTGTCTATGTTGCTCCTGATGGCGCCCGGGCAGCTTCGGCCGGGGTACTAATCACCATGGCTGCGCATGTGGCGGCCATGGCGCCAGGCACCAATATTGGAGCTGCTCATCCCGTATCCATGGGTGGAGGAAAGATGAGCCGGGAGATGTCAGAAAAAGTAGAAAACGATGCCGTCGCGTATATCCAGAGTATTGCTACGAAAAGGAAACGGAACATTGAATGGGCAGAAAAAGCGGTGCGGGAAAGTGTCTCCATAAAAGCTGATGAGGCTTTAAAAATTAATGTTATTGACTTAGTGAGTCCTAACTTGGATGACCTTCTCCAGAAGCTCGATGGCCGGGAAGTGGATATAGATGGTAAAAAAGTTGTCCTGGCCACTAAGGGGGCTACGGTCCGAGAGCTGAAAATGACCCTCCGGGAAAAAATCTTAGCGACTTTAACTGATCCTAATATCGCCTATATCCTGATGATGCTTGGAGTAGCCGGGCTTTATTTTGAACTGGCACATCCGGGATCGATTTTTCCTGGAGTAATCGGGGCGATCTGTTTAATCTTGGCCTTTTATTCATTTCAGGTCTTATCAGTCAATTATGCCGGTATTCTTTTTATAATCCTGGCGATTGTTTTATTTCTCGCGGAGATTAAGGTCGCGAGCTACGGCCTGTTGAGCATCGGGGGAACAATCTGCCTTCTCTTAGGATCCCTCATGCTTTTTGATTCCACTTCTCCTTATTTAAGGCCTTCACTTGCAGTGTTGTTAGCTACTATCGCTATCACCGCAACATTTTTCATTACGATTGCGACGTATAGCCTTTCGAGCGTATATACGGAAACCAGCATCTGGTTCGGAAGGGATGATCGGTTTAGTCGGAGTTGTGATAAACCGGATTGCTCCCAACGGAAAGGTGTTTGTTCATGGGGAATACTGGAATGCTTATAGTGAGGAGGTGATTGAAGAAGGAGAGGAGGTGGAGGTTATTGGGATAAAAGGGTTAAAAATTAAGGTCAAAAAAATCATCAAAAAGGATAGATAGAAAGGAGGCCTAACATGCCATTACCGATTCTTATTTTTGTTAGTTGTTGTTAGTAGTTATGTTTTTAATGAGTGCCATTAAAGATTCTCAATGAATACGAGCGTGGGGTCATTTTCCGATTAGGGAGGCTGATTGGGGCAAAAGGACCTGGTTTGATCATTCTTATCCCCATCGTTGATAAGATGCAGAGAGTAAGCCTCAGGCTGGTGGCCCTGGATGTCCCGCCGCAGGATGTTATCACCCGGGATAATGTTTCGATTAAAGTGAATGCAGTAGTCTATTTTCGGGTGATGAATCCCTAATAAGGCAGTCGTGGAAGTGGAAAACTATCTCTATGCTACTTCCCAGCTTTCTCAAACCACCCTGAGAAGCGTTTGTGGACAGGCAGCGTTGGATGAACTTTTATCGGAACGCGAAAAGGTCAACGCTCATCTCCAGGAAATCCTGGACAAGCATTCTGGTCCCTGGGGAATAAAAGTCACTAACGTGGAAGTGAAACAAATTGATTTACCGGATGAGATGAAAAGGGCGATGGCCAAGCAGGCTGAGGCAGAACGGGAACGGAGGGCAAAAGTCATCCACGCTGAGGGAGAATTTCAGGCAGCGGCCAAGCTGGTTGAAGCAGCTGATCTCATGGCTCCTAACCCCATGGCCCTGCAGCTTCGCTATCTCCAGACCCTGCGCGAGGTGGCATCGGAAAAGAACTCAACCACGCTTTTCCCCATCCCCATTGACTTGATCAAGCCTTTTTTATCAAAACTGACCGACAAATAAACAAAAGGAAAATTTTCGGAAGGGTGGAATCCGCCCTTCCGAAAATGAACCACCGACTTTTCTATTTCTGCAGGTTTCAAATTTTCCAGTTTTTCCTTAATTTTTTTCTGTTCCGGATCGATCTTTAAGGCCCGCTCATACTGGGCTTTGGCTTTATCTTTTTTCCCTGATTTGAGGTAGACATCTCCGAGATGTTCGATGATCAGGGGATCATCGGGAACTAAGGTGACTGCTTTTTCAAGTTCGTTGAGTGCTTCTTTGGTCATTCCTTTCTTGAAATAAACCCAACCCAAACTGTCGGTGATATATCCATCGTTCGGTTTTAATTTCATCGCTTTTTTTATAAGTTCTTCAGCCTCATCCAACTTCACGCCTCGATCAGCATAAGAATAGCCTATATAATTGAAGGCATCAGCATTTTGCGGATCAAGCTCCAAAACTTTTTTCATTTCCTGGATCGTTTCTTCAAATTTACCCATCTTGTCGTAGACTGCTCCCAACTGGTAATGAAACTTGAAATTTTCCGGTTCCCGCTTAATCGCCTCAGTCAAGATCATCGTCGCCTCTTCATACTGTTTGGTCTCTTCGTAAAGGGCACCTAAGTAACCGATCAGGGTGGTATTATCTTTTTTGATTTGGAGCGCTTCCTTAACCGTCTGGATTGCTTTGGGGAAGTTTTTCTGCTCAATAAAAATATTCCCGATCTGGATTATCGCGTCAACGTATTCTTCTGAATCAGAAGGAATCTTTTGGAATTCCTGTAAGGCCTTTTCATAATTTTTTTTCTCCTGATAGCATAAGGCAAGATAATACCGCGCCATATCAAAATCCGGTTTTGTGACCAGAATAAATTCGAATTCTGAAATTGCTTTATCATAGTCCCCCTGTTCCAGATAAATAAGCCCGATTTTAGTGCTTACATCTAAGCTGCTCGGCCCAAAACTTTCCAGGCTCTTAAAGGTATCGATGGCTTTATCGTAATTTTTCTGCCGAAGATAAAGATTTCCCAAGTGGTCCGCTACCCGGCTGTTATTCGGATAAAATTCCAGAAGCTTTTCATAAACGGCAATCGCTTCCTGCATTTTTCCTTGAGTTTCGTGAACTATTGCAAGGTCAATCATTGCCGCCTCAAAGTTAGGATCTATTTTTAAAGCTTTTTGAAAATATGAAATGGATTCCTCATACTGTTTCATTTGGGCATAGATCCTTCCCATGTAGTAGAGGCCCATTAAAGAATGCGGGTCTTTTGTGAGTAAAATCTTTAGAGTGGTGAGCGCTTTTTCGTATTCATTTTTCTCCGCGTAAAGGTTGCCCAAGTAGAGATAGTTTTCCTCATCCTCCGGAGCCAGTTTGATAATTGTTTCATACTGAGCAATAGCCGCATCATAATCTTTACTGGTTAAATAAATCCGCGCCAGAAGCAGGTTCGCCGGGAGATAACGGGGGTTAAGAGTCAGCGCTTCTTTACAAAGATTGCGCGCTTCCTCTATCTTTCCCTGCTTGAGGTAAATAGTAGCAATTTCAGTTTGAATGACAGGCGAATTGGGGTCATAGGTTAAAGCATCTTGGTAGGCTTTGAGAGCTTTTGCATTTTCACCATTCAGTTGAAAAGATTGGGCTAAAAGAAAAGAGCGATAGGCGCGGGAGTCCTTGGGCAAATCTACTTTTTCTTCCCCCTTTGCTTCGGCTTTTCCTGGAACAGCTGAGGGAGGTGAAGGAACTTTGATCTCTTCTGATTGGACAGGAGTGGGAGATCGCCGGGTTTGGGGAAGGCTGCTCCGGAACATGAGTACAACTGGAATAATAAAACAATCCCACGGTCAGGGTAACCGCTAAACAGTATTTGGTAAAATTGGATTTCATTTATTTGCTGGTTCCTTCCGTTGTTTTAATTGAAAACAACAAAATTTTTTCAGTAAACACAATCTATAACATAACTAACAAAACAATATCAATCAACTTGGAGAAGACAGCAGCTCTTAAATTTATGGAGAGGTGAAATTT
This sequence comes from uncultured delta proteobacterium, assembly GCA_963736755.1. Classification (GTDB taxonomy): domain Bacteria; phylum Desulfobacterota; class WTBG01; order JAGOGO01; family JAGOGO01. The sequence continues at coordinate 48,921 of CAVTQE010000001.1, forward strand.
TTGGGGAATGACAGTAACAATTTAAAATTATTAAATATTAATCTGGCCAGGTATTCCGTTTCAATTGTTTTTGTTGGTCACAATAGCTTTACGGAGAGGAGCCTCAGGGCGTTAATTTGGGGTCATAAAGTTTTACTATAATTTTTAGTTGATTTTTTTTTAAAAAACTCTATAAAATTATTCATAATTTTCCCCCAGCCGATCATTCAAGAATTCAGACTAATCTATTGATTGAGCATATTTGAATTCAATAAACAAAAAATTTTATAGCAAATTTTTTTGGAAGAAAGCCTTTCCCTCCATTTTAAATGACAGGAGGACGTGAGATGTATAATGACTATTTTGGGTTTTCTGAATCACCATTCGAAAATAACCTGGATCAGCGCTTCCTTTTTCTCAGCGAAGACCACAAAGAGGTTTTAGCCGCACTACTATACTTTATTAAAGAAAATAAAGCTTTTGCAATGCTCTGTGGTGATGTTGGTGCTGGCAAGACCACGCTGATAAACTGTTTTTTGGACCGATTGCCAGAATCTCATACCCCCATAATCATATCTAATCCTTCGGTAGAATATCGTGAAATCCTTCTTTATGTTGCTCGGTCATTAGGTGTTACTGATAAAGGGCAAAAAATTTTAGATCTCATCGATGAAGTGAAAAATGCTTTGGTCGAGAGAAAAAAAGACGGAAAGTATTGTTTCTTAGTCATTGACGAAGCTCATCTGCTTTCTGATCAAAGCCTGGATGACATCCGCCTTCTGTCCAACATCGAAACCCCTGACCGTAAGCTTTTACCAATCCTTCTTGTTGGGCAATATGAACTCAGTTATAAACTCCAGAAAGTGAAAATGCGCCAGCTCCGTCAGCGGATTAGTGTCAATCGGTTCCTCTCTTCCTTGGATTATGTTGAGACCTCCCGTTATATTGACCACCGCTTAAAATTGGTGGGATCGAACTTTGCTTCGTGTTTTGAAACGAATTGTTTGCCTTTGATTTATCGATTAACCGATGGCGTTCCCCGCCAGATCAACCAGATTTGTGATAACGCTTTCCTGATTTGTAAAGCAACAGGACTTAAAAAAGTAAATAAAAAAATAGTAAAAAAAACCTATAAAGCCTTGCGCAGTGACATTCTTTTTACCCCAAAGTCTTTTAAAGAAAAAAGTGGAAAAAGTTTTGTGCCTTGGAAAATTCTTAAACCTATGGCTCTGGGAAGTGTGATAGTTCTTCTCTTTATTGGATGGCTACGTTATGCTGATTTGATAAAGCCCTTGGTATCCCGAATATCGCTTCAACCACCAAACCAAAAAGTGACCACACCAACTGTGCAAAAGGAAAGTACTCAAGAAAAAAAATCTCAAGCGCCGCAACCTCTTTCTGCGACCCAAAACCCTTCTTCACTGACGCAACTTCTCAGTTGGGGAGGGATAAGTTCTGTATCTACCCCCAACCCAAGACAAACCTCTCGAGGCTTTTCCCAAACTCTGGCAGATGCTTTTGATAAGAAACCCAACTGTGTCTGCTTCGAATGATGCTGAAAATGTTTCTCCGTCAGGCCGCAACAGGGGAAGAAAATAAAGCTTAACCTTAGCTGACGCAGAACGGAAAGGTAAAGGTCTGGAGAGTAACCAACAGTCTCCATCGAAATAGCAACAAACCAGGCTTCAACGGCCGCTGGAAAAACTGAAGCAGGAACACTTGACACTCTAATAAACCATTCAGATGCGCAATTGAGCGAACAACAAACCGTCACCTCCCCAAAAGTGATAGTTCAAACTGGTGACAATCTCACTGAGATCGCTCTTCAACACTATCCCAACAAAGAAAGGTCTGGGATAGAAGCTATTCTTAAATCTAATCCCCAAATTGAAAACCGCGACCTGATCTACCCCGGACAGGTTTTAGTCCTACCGGAGATAGAAAAAAATTCTAACCCCATGCGGGAATCCGTTAAAAAAACAGAGACCAAATTCGCTGTTCAGATTTGCACTTTATTTAACTCAAGCAGAACTTTTGCCAAAGCCTATGTAAATGAACTAAAGCAAAAAGGTTATCCTGCTTATAAAATTGAGACAAAAACAAAAGAGGGCAAGGTTATCTACGAAATTTTTATTGGAAAATACGTGACCAAGGAGGAAGCAGAAACAGCAGCACGGGATTTTCAGAAAAATGGAGGAAAACCTGATATCATCATTAAACCAGAGATTGCACAATCACCCGAATCTAAAAAAGAGGAGAAATAAGAAGATTGAAAAAAAAGAAAAAAAAACAAGAGCCAATCTTTTCTAATCTTGAAGAGATCAAAATCGCAATAACTGAGAAAAAAAATGATCAGCAAACTAATGCTTTGGAAATAAAAGCGGCTGAGGAAAAAACGACATTCCGTGCGCCAGAACCTGTATCAGTTTTGCCACCCGAACCTTCAGCAGAAGCTTTGTTAAGTCCAGTTGTTTCTTTACCTGATGGGCAAGAGATCATTTCACCCGAGAAAAAAGAGGCTCAAGGAATAGCGATCTCCTGCGAACCAGAACCAGCAGGAACTTTACCACCTGATTCTTCGAACCAACAATTTCGTTAACCACCACTACTTCTTTACCTGACTTTTCTTTTGTGTTTATTTCTCCAGGAACTTTTATTATGGGCAGTCCTGAAACTGAATTAGGCCGTAGCGATGATGAACTGCCACACGAAGTAAGCATAACGCATGGTTTTTTTCTTCAAACCACTCCGGTAACTCAAGGGCAATGGAAAGCGGTGATGGGGAATAATCCCTCGCGGTTTTCCCCTGAGAGAGATGACCATCCGGTGGAGAGCGTATCGTGGTATGATTGTCAGAAATTTATCGAGCGTCTAAACAGCAGTGGTGAGCATATATATCGGTTACCAACTGAAGCAGAGTGGGAATATGCTTGTCGCGCGGGAAAATTTTCCTCCTGTTCAGAAGGAGAGATTGTTGAGCTTTTTTGTGACCATGATCCCAATTTGGACGCGGTGGGGTGGTATTGTGGCAATTCAGATCGGACGACTCATCCGGTAGCCCAGAAGAAGCCGAATCCCTGGGGGCTTTATGATTTGCATGGCAATGTTTTAGAGTGGTGCCAAGACTGGTACGGCCCATATCCCGCAACACCACAAACCGATCCTACGGGTCCTATCACTGGGCCAGGCCGGGTTATTCGTGGTGGTTCGTGGTTTTCCAATGCAAAGAGCTGCCGCTCTGCTGCTCGGTTTTACTGGTCTCCGAACGCAAAAAGTGACTTTATTGGTTTTCGACTGGTAAGAGAAAAGACAACCAATAACACCTAATGAATTTCTTTCGGCCCGATTTTTTAAACTCATAAATTTTCCCGCCGATATTCATCTCTTTTACTCTATTTCCGTACAGGTGTTTTGTGCCTAATTTTTCATACCTATTTGATACCCACGTATCGCCTTGATCAAAATCAACAGCATATCCGATTGAACCACAGCAAAAAAGAAATAGGACTGCTAAAATAACTTTAATCACACTAATCTCCTTCTTGTTCGCAACTATGCCTCTACGCCTTCAGGCCTAAATTAATTATAAATTATAGTTGGATATAACTCGAAAGTCAAGTCTGATGACAGTCTAAATCCTTTTCATCTTTTCATCAAAAGTTTCGGCATATTTTTTAATATCGTGTGGGAATTCAAAAGAAACATAACTAACCAAAAGGAAAAGAAAAATTAAAAAATTCTTGACAAAATATTAGAAGTTGGACAATTATTTTCTGCCCCTTTAAAACTTTCTTTATTCCCATAAGAAAGAAAACCGTCTCGGTTTTTCAAAGGAGGAAAAAATTATGGAATTGATATATGCAGGTTCAGTTAAAGAGCTTTACCAGGTTCCCGGCAAGGATGAAATAGAGTTTCAATTCACGGATAAAATTTCGGTTTTTGATAAACCGATACCTTCCATTATCCCGAATAAAGGGGAATCACTCTGTAAGACAGCGGTCCATTGGTTTGCAAAAGCGGAAGAAATGGGGATAAAAACACATTTCATTAATCAGGTTGCAGCTAATCGAATCAGGGTTAAAAAAGTTGATATTATCAGAGATTACAACAAAATTAACGCCCAGAGTATACGTTATCTTGTTCCCTGTGAATTTATCACTCGTTATTATGTAGCGGGTTCTTTTTTTGACCGGGTCAAAAAAAAGGGGATAGCGTCTTCTGAATTCGGGGGGATGGATCTCAAGACGATTAAGTACGGCGATAAGCTTCCCCAACCATTCTTTGAGACCACGACCAAACTGGAACGGGTAGATCGCAAAATTGACTTTGATGAAGCAGTTAAAATTTCGGGCATTGATAAAAACACGCTTAACCAAATCCGTTCTATCATCCTTCGCCTGGACGAACGAATTAATGAGGAAGTAGCCCGACGAGGTCTAATCCATGTGGACGGTAAAAAAGAATTCGGAATGGACGAAAACCGCAACCTTATGATTATCGATGTGTTTGGAACGGCAGATGAAGACCGCTTTTGGGATGCCGAGAAGTATGCTCACAATGAATACGTAGAGTTAAGCAAAGAGGTAGTGCGGCAATATTACCGGAAAATAGGGTATAAGGATGCGCTTTATGAGGCGCGGGAAAAAGGAAAACCAGAGCCTGATATTCCTCCGTTACCCGAAGATATGATTTCTCGAGTGACTGAGGTTTATATTAATCTTTACGAAAAAATAACCGGGAAAAAATTTTAAAAACCAATAAAGAATCAGGGAAAGGAACTTAGTTGTATGAACCCCTTAGCGCTGGAATTGAACGAAATACTTCAAAAACAAAATCCTCAAATATATCAGGTGCTTTCAAAATTGGGTAAAAAATTATATTTCCCAAAAGGTATTCTGAGCCAGACTGCTGATGCTCAAAAAAAGGCAAACAAATACGATGTGACCATTGGTATTGCCACTGAAGGGACAGGGCCAATGTATCTTCCGTGTATCCAAAAAATTATTAAGGAAATTCCCCCGCAGGAGAGCTATCCTTATGCACCAGGTGCAGGGAAGCCTCAGTTAAGAGAAAAATGGCAAAAAAAACAGCTTGCTGATAATCCCAGCATGCAAGGAAAAAAATTTAGCGTTCCTATAGTAACCAGCGGTCTTACTCATGGATTGGAGCTCGCAGCCGACCTTTTTGTTGATCCCGGAGATGTGATTATTTTGCCAGACAAATTCTGGGAAAACTATAGCCTTATTTTTGAAGTGCGAAAAGATGCAAAGATACATACGTATCCCCTTTTTACTTCTCAAGGGAAGTTTAACGCTGAGGGCCTGAATAAGATGATCACGGAGCTGGGTTCTGACCGGGATAAACTGGTCGTTCTTTTTAATTTTCCAAATAACCCGACGGGCTATAGCATCAGCCAATCCGAAGGAGAGGAAATTGTGGAGGTTATTCTCACAGCTGCCAAAAAAGGAATTAAGGTGGTGGTAATAATGGATGATGCGTATTTCGGACTTTTTTATCACCAAAATACCATGAAAGAATCTCTTTTTGGTCATCTTGTTAACCTTCATCCTAATATCATAGCCGTAAAACTGGATGGCTCCACCAAAGAACAGTATGTCTGGGGCTTCCGGATAGGATTCATTACATTTGGCATGGGGGGGGATGGGTCGTTTACCGATATTTACAACGCTTTGGAAAAGAAGGCTATGGGAGCTATCCGATCCAGTATTTCAAACTGCTCTCACTTAGCACAAAGCATTATTTGTAAAGCCCTCGATTCTCCAACGTATGGCGAGGAAAAGGCAGAAAAATTAGAGGTCTTAAAAAAGAGGGCCTTGAAAGTTCAAGAAGTTCTTAAAAAGAAAGAATTTAAACGGCTGTGGGAGGTCTATCCTTTCAATGCCGGTTATTTTATGTGTTTAAAGTTGAAAAATGTGGAAGCAGAACCTTTGCGGATACACCTTTTAGAGAGGTACGGTGTGGGGACAATCGCTATGGATAAATGGGACCTGAGGATTACCTTTTCCAGTGTTGAGGAAGAAAATATTGAGGAGTTGTTCACTGTTATTGCTCAAGGAGTAAAAGACCTGGAAAAATAAAGTTGAAGGTAAATTCTTTTTTTAACTAAGTTTAGTTTAGGATAGCGAATCATTGAGAAGGAGTTGAGAGACCAGTTGTAACTGAGAGGGATTTAAGGGCCTTGGGATACAGGCGAGGGCTCCTTTTTGTAAGATTTCAGTTTCAAAGCCATTGGCGTTAAACACGAGAATCGCAAGAGATGGGTTTATTTTCTTAATACCCTGAAGCAACTCAAGACCATTTGGTGTGCAGATTAAATAATCAATTATAACTAAATCGAAACTTTTTTCTGCAAGCTTGTGAAGTGCTTTTTCTCCACTTTCTGCAGTTTCGATTTCTTTCCCCAGGGGCCTTAGAACTTCAGATAATAAAAACCGCATCGTTTCTTTATCATCCACGATTAATATCCTTTTTGTCTTCATAAGTTTCTCCCCTCCTTGTTATAGACAGTGAAGTCGTCAAGCCTATTGCCCACCTTGGGTCAATGGTATAACTTTTTCACTCTCCACCCCGCCTGGAAAAAAATTTGGTCACGTATCTTCCCCTCTTCTTGGAGCTTTGGATTACTCAATGAAAGGGTAAGAAAAATCGTGGCATATCAATAAATACAACTAAAAAGAGAAAAAAGTCAAGTAAAAAATACAACTTTAAGGCGGTAGACTTTTTTATTTTTCTTTATGATACTCTGGGCGAAATAAAAGGTATTGCAACTATGATTTTCCGGTGTGTTAAAAGTTAAGGCAGGTTATTTCTCTTGGCCCAGATTGACAAAAAGATCGGAAAAAAAATTAGACAAATGAGAAAAGCCTTAGGCTTATCTCAGATTGCTTTGGCTGAACGGATAGGCATCTCTTTCCAGCAGATCCAAAAATATGAGAAGGGTACTTCGAAAATATCGGTCTTGCGCTTGCAGCAAATTTCTGAAGCCTTAGATACTAATATTAATACCTTCTTTGAAGCGAAGGAATCCGTTTTACAAATTTTTGGTCCTACCTTAAAATATGATTCTACAGAAAGTTCCCTCCATACTCCTTCGCTCCTTAACGCTGAAGAGGCTACGATCCTGAAACTTTTTCGTAAGATAAAAAACAAAAAATTCCGTGAAGGCATCCTAAGGCAATTAAAGGGGATTATCGAATTAGAAAAGAAGTAATCGATAAGAATGAAAAGTATAAAAGACCTCCCCACATTTAACCGCCCCCGAGAAAAAATGGCTGCCCAAGGCCCCGAAGCACTTTCTGATGCAAGAGCTTTTGTCTATAATCCTGGGAAGCGGAGTGAAAGGGAAAAATGTCTTTCACGTAGCCCGAGGCATCCTCCGCACACTTGATAAACAGAGGGGGAAGATAGAATTAAAGAGCCTTTTAGCAATTGAAGGTATTGGTTTGGCCAAAGCCTGCCAGGTTATTGCATCTCTGGAATTTGCAAGGCGACGGTCTGCCAAAGGACTTTTGGTTATCCAAAAAGCACAAGATGTTCTCCCCCTCATTATGCCTATTGCTGACAAAAAACAGGAGCATTTCCTATGCCTCTCTTTAAATGGGGCTAATGAAGTTATTGGGAATAGAGTAGTAACGGTTGGTTTGCTTAATTCAAGCCAGGTTCACCCCCGGGAAGTTTTTGCAGAGGTTATCTCCGATCGCGCTGCATCAGTTATCCTTGCCCATAACCACCCCTCTGGTGTATTGAAACCAAGCTCTGAGGATATAACCATCAATCAGCAGCTGATTGATGCCGGGAAAATTTTGGGAATAACAGTATTAGATCACATCATTATTACTAAAAAAGGCTACCTTTCTTTTAAGGAAGCAGGGTTGATGTAATTGCCTCTTTTTAACTTTCTTTTTTCTCCCCTGGCAAAATCGCAGAAGTTCTTTGAAAAAAATTTAACCACCCAGTTCATTTTTTCAAACTTAGGCTTGGTATTCGAACCGGATTAAGTGTGGCGAATTGTTTGGCGGAAAAGCGAGGGGAGAAAGACGCTTACAGCAAGCCCACATAAGGCAAAGCCGAATATGGTAAACGGCATCTGCCAGACGATGAAATTCAGGTGAGTGTGAATAGCTGAATGTTGTTTAAAGATGAGAAACCATGATAGAGGGGCAAGGATTGAAAACCAGGTTGAGACGACCAGTGCCTTGCTTCGTCTTCCGTCGATACAGGAATCAGCCCAGGTTCTTTGTCTGAGGAGAAGCCAGGATGCGACGAAAGAAACAAGAATCAGGTAGCAATACCTAACCTTGAGGAAAGCTTTGGCAAGGAGAGGATTCTGAATATTAAAATAGTTTGGGATGTCGAAAAATGAGCCTTTGAGATATATCCAAAGCATTTGGATCAGGCTGGTTAGGCTGGCTCGAGTATTCCGGGGCCCCCTACCTGTTTTTGCGTACGTTCTCCTTTCCAAAGCGAAAAGCAGATGATTTACGCCGTTCAGAAAACCCTTTTGAACATGATGACTTCCGTCCAGCGACATTCCTTGAACGGAAGCGATCTGAAAGCAGAGAATAACCATGCTCAGAAATATCGCCAAACCTGAGGCGAAACCAGCCAGGAGCGTGTACCTGAAGAAGCCATCTTAATCCCCGGTTCCGTCCAAAACGCAGTAAAAAACCAAGGGAACCACCATCATGATCACAGTGGTTGTTATGTATTCGTAACCGGTAAAAAAAACCTTCAGCAAGAAAACCGATAAAAACCAGGCCGGTGAACCTGATGGCGTGCTGTTTTGTAAAAGTTCGATCATGACGCAAACAAGTACATTACCACCACCATGGGCACATAGAATGCCCACAAGGACCAAAAAAGGTTTCGTCCGAAAAGAACCAGCCACTGTGAAAAAACCATCGAAACCAGGACCGAAACCGCAACCAGCAAGCCGAACTCAAGATAGAACCACATGAACGACAAGCATTAAGACGACTGCGGTAAGCAATGCAGTGAGCATGTGGAATAACGTTAGCTTTATCGAAGGGCTGAGGGGGACTATCGTATCAAGAACGGAAAAGAACATCCCTTGACCACCTACTTGAGATAGGTAAGGTGTGTAGGCGCCAATTGATTGTCCTTTCAGGTATGCCTCATAACCAAATTCAAAAGGAGAATCAAACCATAGTCGTGGTTTCTGCGTCAGGAGAAACCAACCCAAGTAAACCGCCCGCTGAGAAAATGCCATCTTGACGGCTTTTCGCCATTTTGCCCAGAACTAAGCGTTCACATTCGCGTTGCGGATATTATTTTTAAACCAGGTCGGTTCGGCGACTCTCCAGGTATTCGAATAAAAACCGAAAAAAAGAAAAACAATGGACAGAATACCAAGCGGCCAGTCCGGCGGAAGCGTTGTGATGTGTCTGCGGATTGTGTCAGGCAATTTAATTCTTCCCTAAATTTCTAAAAGGTTAACACAATGGACTCGTTATTTTTTTTCAGGGAAGATAATCTCGATGAATGTTTCTCATGGCGTGAAAAATATTGTAACGAATCCTTTGATCTTTTCTATAAAAATAGTCTAAAAATTCATTTATTTGTTTACGCTGAGAAACTTGGGAAGAAGGGCAGGGATTGACGATGGGGGGGATGTTGAGGGATTCCGCCAACTTTTGAATTTGTTCTTTATCTACTAAGGCGAGGGGACGAATGATGGTGAGCCTTCCTCCAAAGAGATCCTGCCTCGGAAGCATAGTGCTTATAGAGCTTCCGTAGAGGATATTGATAAAAAGGGTAGCATTGATATCATCTAAATGATGTCCCAAAGCAATTTTTTGATAGTTACCCTCACGGGCTAATAAAAAAAGCCTTTTTTTTCTTTCTTGAGAACACAAAAAACAAGGGTTTTCCTGCGCATGAGGCTCATGTGCCTTTATCCCGATATCAGTCTTTATAATCTCATAATCAAAGGATTCTTTCCTTAAATAATCTCCGATTATTTTTCCCGTTGTTTCATCAAACCCCGGATTAATATAAATAGCTTTTAATGTGTATTTTACGGGAATCCACGTGAGGCGCTCCCGGAGGAGCCAAAGCAGGGTAATGCTGTCCACGCCAGAGACACCGACCAGGATTCGGTCTCCATCTTCCATCATTTGGAATTGGTCGATTGCTTTTCCAACCCCATGGAAAATCTTCTGGATAAATTTTGGATAGTGCTTTTTCCCTCCAAAAAATTCGGGTACATTCTTGCGATAGCTATGATTATCAACCACTCGAGCCTCTTCCAGCATTCACCCCGTTAGAAAAGCTCAGCTTGTCCTGTTAGATTTCAAATATCTAACAGGGTAAAGAAGCACGGGGTAAAATTAAAGATTCTACGCTTTTTCACACGGGGTAATTGCCCTGTGTGAAAGCCTTCTAACGGGGTTCACCAAAAAAATTATTTTTCAGGCTCATTCTGCCAATCTTCTCAATTCACTGATGGTTTTTCCGTAATCTGGAGTGGTGAAAACAGCATTTCCTGCCACAAAAATATTGCCACCTGCTTGAGCTACTTTGCTAATGGTGTTGATATTAACACCTCCATCAACTTCAATATCAACGCCTATCCCTTTTTCACTTATTTTCTCCCGCAGGCGCTTAATTTTAGGAAGCACCGAGGGAATAAATTCTTGCCCGCCAAATCCAGGATTAACGGTCATGATAAGGACCATATCCACTTCAGAAAGGATATGATCAAGCGTAGCGAGAGAAGTGGCCGGGTTAAGAGATACTCCAGCTTTACAACCCTGATCTTTAATAAACTGAACACTGCGATGAAGATGAGGAGAGGTTTCCACATGGATCGTAATGATGTCAGCCCCGGCTTTTGCAAATTTTTCGATATACTTATCTGGGTCTTGGATCATGAGGTGCACATCAAGGGGAAGTTTGGTTATTTTTCGAATGGAAGCCACGACCGGCGCACCGATCGTGATATTGGGCACAAAGTGACCGTCCATTACATCAACATGGACCCAGTCAGCCCCCCCCTTTTCAATTGCAGCGATTTCTTCACCCAGCCGGGAAAAGTCAGCAGATAAAATCGACGGAGCAATAATCTTTTTTATTGCATTCCCCATAACGTTTAAACCTCCTCAGTTTTTTTGAAAATCTTTTTTATTTTTAACATAAGCCGATTGTAAGGGTTCAATAAAATCGGAACAATTAGTTAATTAATTTACCACAAAGTTTGCCTTAAAGGGAAGCGTTAAATTTGGGCTGATAAAAAAAGCTGACTTAGGGAGGAGATAGTGAAAATGTGTAACCCTCTCCGGGAAATTTTCCTCCCGGCAAAGCCTCTACAACACCTTTGCTTTCATGAGGGAAAACAGTTCGTTTTCTTTTTTTCGCATTGCCCTTGCGCGCGGCCCAGGGATTTCATGCTCATATCCCAATAAATGGAGGATGCCATGGATAAGAAGCAGGCAAAGTTCTTCTTCAAAAACGTGTCCTTTGTCATCTGCTTGTTTTTTTGCCGTCTCTACCGAGATCACCACATCCCCTAAAAGTGAAGGATTGATTTCGGTAAAACCCCCTTCTCTCATAGAGAAAGCAAGCACATCAGTAGGGCGAGGGCGGAAAAGGTGCTTCTGATTGAGCGCGGTGATTTCTTGGTCAGTAACAAAACTCAGACTTAATTCTCCATCAGGAGATCCCAAGGCGTTTAAGGTCTCTTTCGCGATCTTCCTGACCATTTTTAAGCTTATCTTTTGTTTCCTTTGGTGATTCTCGATCCAGAGTTTCATGTTTTTTTGGGTAAAGGGGTGCCGGGAAAATTTTGTCCGGATATTCAACCCGGTGGTGAAAAATTCCGGTAAGTATACGATTAAAGCTCTTGGCGATCAAGTGGATGTCCTTAAGGGTCAGTTCACATTCGTCAAGCTGGCCATCAGTAAAGAAGTTATTGATCGTTTTTTGAACCATACCCTGAATGCGCGCTGGAGTTGAATCATTAAGCGTGCGGGAGGATGCCTCGACCGCATCAGCCAGCATCACTAGACCTGCTTCTTTGGTCTGAGGTTTTGGTCCCGGATACCGAAAATCATTTTCATCCACAGTCGCCTCGGCAGGGTTTTCTTTTTCTTTTGCCCTTTGGTAAAAGAATGCGATCAGGCTCGTTCCGTGGTGTTGCTGGATAATGTCCGTAATGACGTTCCCGAGTCGATGTTCTTTAGCTTGCTCCACACCTTCTTTAATATGGGAGATAAGGATAAGGCTACTCATATTAGGTGAAAGCTTATCGTGTTTATTTTCGCTCCCCCTTTGATTTTCGATAAAATAAAGAGGCTTTTTCATTTTTCCAATATCATGATAATAGGCTCCCACTTTTGCCAACAAAGGGTTCGCTCCAATTGATTCCGCGGCTGCTTCCACCAGGGAGCCAGTAAGGATAGAATGGTGGTAGGTTCCAGGAGCTTGCACGATTAGTTCTTTTAAGAGAGGGTGGTTTAAATTACCCAATTCAAGGAGCTTAATATCTGTGGTATAAGAGAACATAACTTCAATAAGCGGTACAACTCCCGTAGCAATAATGCCTGCAAGAATTCCGCTTGAAAATCCTAAGATTAAATCACCAGTCAAAGGCTGCCAATCAAAGAAACCTCCGAGCTTAATTTTAAGGCAGAGGATAACCAGGAAATTAGCCACTCCCACTTCAAAGCCGGCTTTTAATAAGGTTGAACGTTGCCTGCAATATACGGCTTCGCGGGCTCCAATAAGGCTTCCCAGCAAGGGATAAAAAAAGTAATCGATTTTATTACCGAGCACCATGGTGGAAAAAATCGAAATGAGAACGGAAAATATAGCTGCCTGCTTAATCCCCTTGACGACACTGATGACAATTGCTCCTGCGGCAACCGGGACTGCAAACCATAATGAATTTTCGGATAGGAATAATGATTCCGGCTGCGGTAAAGAGGCGCCAATGCGGATCATGATGGTGATAAGGATTAGCATCGCACTCATAAAAGAAAGGTCATGACCCCATTGGTTCGGATTGGGTGATTTTTCGGGAACAAAGAAACGAAAGATTACCGAAAGAATCAAGAACAGGATGAGAAAGTTGCCTCCACTATAGAGGATGGGATTCCGGTCGGTCTTGAGTTGACTCAATTGGTTTAGTTTAAGGAGATGTTCGGGGTTTACTTTTTCGCCTTCCCGAATAATCATTTCCCCCTTTTTTATCTCAAAAAGTACGGGTTTAACCGCTGTCCTGGCAGCTTCCTTCCTTGCTTCGGTTTCAATTTTGTTAAAGGTCAGATTTGGTTTAATCAAGCCTTGAGCTATTTCTACAATCAATTTTTCCAACGATCTCGCTGAGGGAGGAATCAATAGACGAGACTCTTTTTGAACTTTGAAGCGCGCCTGGGCAAGGTCAAGAATCTGGGAGAAATCCTGGAGGTTAGTCTCTTCTCGAGTGGAAAAATCCCTGACTACAATTCCGCGGTCTTTCTCCGACAGGAAGAGCTCCCGATTGCCCACAATCTTTTGCTCAAAAATAGGGCTTAAGATTGTATAAACATAATTAACAATTTTTGCATCAAATTTCCTCTTCTCAAGAACTGAAAAACTTGAGCTTGAGATAGATACCCCCATCAATTGTTCGAACTCTTCCTTGGTAATTTTTTTTTCTGCGTTGAGGCCGAGCTCCATAAGTGAACTGAAGACATCTTCAGTCTTTCCCTCAATTTCGCTCAGAAGGTTTGGGTCAAAATCGTAAACCGCTCGAACGCTTTCTGCGGCGCTTTTCCTTTTCTCCAGAGTGGATGGTTGGTCTTCAACTAAAAAGTCCTGAGGTGCCTTAATATCCTGGGGGACGACTTGACCTAAAGTGTATCGATAAGTTCGGGAAGGCATCCGGGAAAAAATAATAAGACCTAAAATCACACTTAAAAAAATAATTAACGCCCATTTTTGGGTAGAATAAAGATTGATCTTAGGCAAAATTAAAGGCTGATGGAAAAAGTCTCTTTTTAGCTTTCCCCTGCCTCGTGCAAAAGGAGCTGGGCTATTTTTTTTAAAAAGTTTCATGGCCTTTGTGAATAAGCGTCAATAATTTCTTGCACCAAAGGGTGCCGCACAACGTCAATGCTGGAAAAATAGATAAACTTGATTCCAGGAATGGACTTAAGGATTTCCTGAATCTCGATCAACCCGGAAGTTTTTTCCGGGGGGAGGTCAATCTGGGTTATATCTCCGGTAATCACCACTTTGGAATCAAAGCCCATGCGCGTCAAAAACATCTTCATTTGTTCGGAAGTGGTATTCTGGGCTTCATCTAAAATGATAAAAGAATCATTGAGCGTCCGACCACGCATAAAGGCTAATGGCGCTACCTCGATAATACCGTTTTGAATTAACCGGGAAGCCTTTTCAAAATCCATCATATCGTGGAGCGCGTCATAGAGGGGGCGGAGATAGGGATTTATCTTTTCCACGATGTCGCCCGGCAAGAAACCCAACTTCTCTCCTGCTTCCACTGCTGGCCGCGTAAGGATAATGCGTTCCACTTCCTTGTTCATCAAGACAGCGATCGCCATGGCCATCGCCAAATAAGTTTTGCCGGTTCCCGCTGGTCCAATGGCAACCACAATATCATGTTTTCGAATAGCATCAATGTATCTTTTCTGGTTGACGCTTTTGGGGGTAATAAATCTTCTTTTGGTAGCAATAGGAATGTTATCAAGAAAAAGATCTTTTAGGTTAACTGACGGGTTATGTTTGAGAATACGAAGCGCAAAGGCTATATCCACGGGATAAACAGAGTAGCCGCTTTTAATTACTTCATAGATTTCTGTGAGCAACTTTGCCGCTAAACTTACTTTTGCTTCATCA
>CAVTQE010000002.1:0-18819 GCA_963736755.1 uncultured delta proteobacterium
AATATTAAAACAATCTACTCCTGAGTCCTTGGAACTGTTTACCAACGGAGAGGTTGAAGGCTGTTTTGATATCTTGGGTGATATTATTATGATGCGCGCAAAAGGGATCCTTGGAAAGATAGTTTGTGTTGTGGATTATTCCGATACCGGAGATGTTATTATCGGCAGGCCTGAGATTCAATCTTTAGCTGGGCTTAAAGGTAAGACAATAAGTTTTGAGGGGATAAATACTTTTTCGCATATATTTGTTGTAAGTGCGCTTGAAAAAGCAGGGCTGTCAGAAAGCGATGTCAAATTTGCAAATATTTCTGCGCACGATGTTCTGGCTGCATTAGACGAAAAAAGAATTGATGCCGGGCACACCTGGGAGCCCACCAAATCCCAAGCCTTAAAAAAAGGATATAAGATATTTGCCAAGGCAGGCGATTTCCCCGGTCTTATCACCGATGTCTTGGTTTTTACTCCCACGATAATAAAGGAAAGGCCCGATGAAATGCGTGCCATTATTAAATCATTATTTGAAGCGCGGGATTACCTAAAAAATAATAGGGAAGAAGCAGTTACCATTATGGCGGATAAGATGGGGATGTCTAAAGAAGAAATGACAGCGGGGCTTAACGGCTTGTATCAGCTGAGTCTTAAAGAAAATTTAGAGTTCCTAACAAGTCCTGTGTTATCGTATATCTCGGTAAAAACGATTATTGATTTTTATCTTAAACGGGGGCAGCTTTCCAGAAACATAGAGACTAACGAGGTAGTTGAGCCACGGTTTATCAAGGAGTTGCGTAATCAATGAGATTGTTGTTTAGAGTAACCGCTCTTATAATTGCAATATTGCTTCTTTCGTTTGGGCTTATTTTTTATATCACCTGGACATCCAACGTTAAAACCCTGGATGCGC
Source organism: uncultured delta proteobacterium (assembly GCA_963736755.1). GTDB lineage: Bacteria > Desulfobacterota > WTBG01 > JAGOGO01 > JAGOGO01. The sequence continues at coordinate 902 of CAVTQE010000002.1, forward strand.
AGGCTGAAGCGAGCCTGGAGGAGTTGACCTTTAATGTCATGGATAAGATCGACCGCATTTTCTTTGCGAGGATAGGAGATTTAGAGGCGATTGCTACTGATCCCATAATTAGTTCCAGGGATTCCAGTCCGCGACAGATTACGGAAAGGTTGATTGTATACAGGAATATTTACAAGACCTATATCTCCTTATCCTTCTTAGGTTTAGACCGAAGAAGGATTGCGGATACCGCGGGATTGGATTTAGGTAAACAGGTTGAGAAACAGCAATATTGGGATGATGTTATGCAGGGAAAATTGAGCATTGCTTCAGCAATTGGCTTATCCGGAAGTTTAAATGTGCCGGTTATTTTTTTTGCTTCTCCTGTAAAAGACAAAGATAAACAGCTTATTGGGATAGTGGTCACGAGAATGCCGGTGGATAAGTTGTATGAGATAGTAGGGCAGATGCGTACCATGACACACGGTGGAAGAAGTTTTTCATGTAGATTTAGTGAACAGGGATGGTTTGTTAATTTATTCCAATTATAACCGCAAAGGGATGTTAAAAGAAAAGGTGCCGTATTGGGAAACAGCAAAAAATTTGAGAGGGGAATATGGGTTTTGTAAAAGCCCATCAGCATCCGGGACAGGAAGAATCCGTTGCGGTTTTCTGCCGCGAAACGGGCTATCTTGATTTTAAAGGCAATGGCTGGATACTGGTGATCCATGTTCCTACCCGTATTGTTTTTGCTCCTGTTGTTGAATTAAGAAAAAAATTGCTTACCGTAATAGTGCCCAGCATTGTACTGTCCATTATCCTCGCATTATGGTTTTCCTTTAGGCTCTCTCGGACCGTTAACTGCGTTAAGGGACGCGGTAATCGCGTTCAGCAAAGGACACTTAGATACCAAGGTTACGATCGAATCTCATGATGAAATCGGAGAGTTGGGTAAGGTCTTCAACCAGATGGGCGAGAATTTGAAAAAAACAACCACCTCAATAGATAATCTTGAACAGGGAAATCACCGAACGCAAGCGGGTGGAAGATCGCATCCGTAAGCTGAACCAACTGCAGGCGCTCTTGCTCGATCCGGACATTCTGGAAAAGAAACTTAAGAAAATTACCGATGGCGTAGTTGATATTTTCAACGCGGATTTTTGCCGCATCTGGCTTATAGATCAGGGAGACCGGTGTGATACAGGCTGCGTACACGCCGCGGTCACGGAAGGCCCCCATGTATGCCGTTATCGGGATAAATGTCTGAATCTTATTGCCAGTTCAGGTCGTTATACGCACCTTGACGGCGAGACACACCGCAGGGTTCCTTTTGGCTGCTACAAGATCGGCGGCATCGCGTCCGGGGAGTATCCTTCATTTTTGACCAACAACGTCGCGAACGATCCGCGGGTGCACAATCATGAATGGGCAAAGCAACTGGGCTTAGTCTCGTTTGCCGGCTTTAAACTGCAACCCCCACACGGCGAAACAAAAGGTGTTTTGGCGCTATTTTCACAGTCCGTTATTTCTGACGAGGAATATTCACTGCTCGAAAGCATCAGCAACCTTACTATGAGAGTTATCCAAACGGCACAAGCTCAGGAGGCGGTGCGTGAAAGCGAGGGGAAGCACCGCGCCCTTATCGAAACCACGAAGACCGGTTATGTAATACTCGATCTTGCAGGAAAAGTGCTTGACGCAAACGACGAGTATGCTTGTCTGACCGGCCATGAGCACCGGGGTGAAATTCTGGGCCGATCGGTGGTTGAGTGGACGGCGGCATACGATCGGGAACGCAACGCAAAGGCAGTAGAAGAATGTGTCCGACAAGGGTTCATACGAAATCTTGAACTCGACTATGTCGGTCCTCAGGGACAGACCATTCCCATCGAGGGAAACGGGACTTTGGTCTCCACCAAAAGCGGACCGCAGCTCCTGGCGCTCTGCCGAGACATAACTGAGCGCAAGAAGTTGGAGGAGGAAAGGGAAGCACTGATTGATCAGCTTCGGATGCGCTCAAAGAAGTCAAGGCTTTGAGTGGGCTGTTGCCGATTTGTGCATCCTGCAAGAAAATACGAGATGATAAAGGATACTGGAATCAAATCGAATCATATATTCGAGATCATTCTGAAGCAGAATTCAGTCATGGCATCTGTCCGGAGTGTATGAAGAAGCTTTATCCGGATTTTGACATTGTTGAGTAGCTTCTCTATCGCAGGCAGACCAAAACAAACCGATTCCTTCAGAAAGGTTAATTATTCTAAAAAAACTACATGGGTAAAAATAAACTTACAATATAAAGGTATAATGATAAAACAATTGGGGGAGGGGCGATGACTGCGTGAGCGGTCTTTTTTTTGGACAAGAAGATAAAAACATGCTTTTATCGTGAGCAGGAACAAATTTTTGATTCTTATCGAGTGTGAGTATAGCGGAAAAAGGTATGAAGCTGAAAAATCATTATGATCGGATGGAATGGGCGGGCGCATTTGGAGATTTGGGAACGCTTATCCCTTTTGCGGTAGCCTATATCACGGTGGTCGGGATAAACCCTTTAGGGCTTCTTTTCATGTTTGGCGTTTCAAAAATTTTAGCCGGCCTTTACTATAAAACGCCGGTCCCCATTCAGCCGATGAAAGCCATCGGAGCGGCAGCAATTGCCGGAGGGGTAACCCCTTCCTTAATTTTTGCCGCCGGCATTACTACGGGAGTATTCTGGTTTATCCTCGGTATAACCAATGCGACCCGATTTGTCACGAACCTGGTAAGCAAACCAGTGGTCCGGGGGATTATGCTCGGCTTAGGCCTTTCTTTTGTGGTGGAAGGGATAAAACGGATGAGGGTTACGCCTTTGCTCGCCGGCGTTGCTCTCGTTGTTACGTATTCGCTTTTGACGAACCCTAAGATTCCGGCAATGTTTCTTCTCTTAGTCATCGGGGTTGTCGCTTCACTGATCATGAACCCGTCATTGCTTACTGAACTGGGAAAAATTCACCTTAGTTTTAAGTTGCCTATCTTCAGCCTTGCGTCCCTAAGTTGGGATGATATTTTAAAGGGCTTCTTACTCTTTACCCTACCCCAGATTCCGCTTACGGTGGGCAATGGCGTTATTGCCATTGTGGCTGAAAACAACGAACTTTTTCCTGACCGGAAGGTTAGTGAAAAAAAGATTGCGATCTCTACCGGGATTATGAATCTGATTTCTCCCCTTTTTGGGGGTGTTCCCATGTGTCATGGCGCAGGAGGAATGGCGGGGCATGTCCGTTTTGGCGCAAAGACGGGTGGCGCCTTAGTCATTTTGGGAACCATTGTTATTAGTATCGCCTTATTTCTTAGCGAATCGGTGTCTATCATTTTTAAAATCTTTCCTGATGCCATCTTGGGAGTTATTCTTTTTTTTGCGGGTGCTGAGTTAGCGGTTGTAGTCAGGGATATCGGGGATAACAAAACTGATTTCTATGTGATGCTGATTGTGGCTGGGTTTGCCATGTGGAATATGGGAGTGGCATTTCTGGTGGGAGTGATTCTGTATCAGGCATTGAAAGCAGGATGGGTAAAAATTTGATAGTTGTCTCAATCCAGCGATAATTGCCGGCAGTAACGATGCCGGTTTTATTGTCACCCTGAGCTCGTTTCAGGGTCTCATGAGATGCTGAAACAAGCCTGCCCCGAAGATTCTGAACCACTACTGAAACAAGTTCAGCACAAGGTTCAGAATGACACGTTCAGGGTTCAGCATGACACTTTGCATATTTTATGAGTTTTTTTAATAACTGCTAATGGTTGATTACAACGCTGGTTGATTGAGGCGTTTTAAATAACCGTAAAATTATAATTAGTTCTATAAAATCATTACGTTATAATTAAAAAAAACCCATAAATTGTTTGACAAATTTTTTCCTTGACGGTATATGAATTACTTTCGAAAAAGACTTTTGGCGAACTCGTAAAAAGTTGAAAACCATAGGAAACGTCACCCTGAACTTATTTCAGCATTTCGTAAAATCAAGTACTTATGAGACCCTGAAACGAGTGCAGGGGGAAAAACAGGACTTTTTACGAGAGCGTCACTTTTACCTTCGGAAAATTCTTACGGGAGTCTAATCTCTATGGGAATGACAATTACGGAAAAAATTTTAGCCGGGCATGCTGGCGTGAAAAAGGTAATTCCGGGAGAAATCATTAATACCCGGGTTGATGTGGCGCTGGGAAATGATATCACTGCCCCCATTGCCATTGAAGAATTCCGAAAAGCGGGGGGCAAAAAAGTTTTTGATCATGATAAAGTTATTCTTGTCCCGGATCATTTCACTCCCAATAAAGATATCCCTTCAGCAAAACAATGTCAGATTTTACGCAACTTTGCCAAGGAACAGAACCTGACCCATTACTTTGATCAGGGCGACGTGGGGGTGGAGCATGCGCTTTTGCCGGAAAAGGGACTTGTTTTGCCGGGTGATGTGGCCATTGGCGCTGACAGTCATACCTGCACGTATGGGGCTTTGGGCGCTTTTGCCACGGGCGTGGGAAGCACTGATTTGGCGTATGCGATGATGACCGGAGAAGCCTGGTTTCGGGTGCCGGAGACCATGAAATTTATTTATAAGGGTAAACTTCTCCCTCTGGGTAGATGGTAAGGACTTGATTTTATTTACCATCGGGGATATCGGGGTTGAGGGAGCACGGTATAAAGCGATGGAATTTATTGGTGAGGCAATCGCGGAACTCTCCATGGCCGGCAGGTTTACCATGGCCAATATGGCTGTCGAAGCAGGAGCCAAAAATGGTATTTTTATCCCGGATAAAAAAACGAAAGTCTATGTTGAAGAACGAAAGACGCGGGAATACGCTTTTTATACCAGTGATCCGGATGCTGAGTATGCGGAGGTCAAGGAGTATGATATTTCTCTTCTTGAACCTCAGGTTGCCTTTCCTCACCTTCCTTCAAATGTGCGGGGCATCAGCACTGTTGGTTCAATACCGATTGACCAGGTGGTGATCGGCTCGTGTACGAATGGAAGGATCGAAGATTTAAGAGTTGCGGCTAAGATTTTGAAAGGTAGAAAAAAGGCCCCGTTTGTCCGATTGATTATTATTCCTGCTACCCCGGCTATCTATCGGCAGGCTTTAGAAGAGGGACTTTTTCAAATTTTCCTCGATAGTAAAGGAGTTATCAGCCCGCCTACCTGTGGCCCTTGTCTTGGAGGACATATGGGAATTTTAGCCAAAGGTGAGCGCGCAGTAGCGACGACGAATCGAAATTTTGTCGGTCGGATGGGAGACCCTGAGAGTGAGGTCTTTCTTGCGGGACCGGCAGTGGCCGCTGCCTCCGCAGTACTGGGAAGGATCGGAGGACCTCATGAGTTGTGAGCGGTCCGGGATCTGCGCCGGGGGAGCTTGAGGTGGCCGCTCGCCGATCATTGATCACCGATCGTCAGGTTGAATAGGTAAGAATTTATACACAATGACATAAGTCTTATGCAGATTGTCATTCCGGTCCTGACCCGGAATTCAGTATTTTTCTGGATTCCCTCTTTCGCGGGAATGACGCGTTATGGTGTGGTTTATGACGCTATGTATAAAAGGAGAAAACCGTGAAGTTTAGAGGAAGAGTCTGGAAATTTGGAGCCAACATTGATACGGATGCGATCATTCCCGCCCGGTATCTCAACACGTCTGATCCGGCACTGTTGGCCAAACATTGCATGGAAGATGCTGATCCTGATTTTATTAAAAAAATGAAGCCGGGAGATATCATCATCGCCGATCGGAATTTCGGTTGCGGCTCATCCCGCGAGCATGCCCCGTTAGCGATTAAGGCCGCGGGGATTTCGTGTGTGATTGCCAAGAGCTTTGCCCGGATTTTTTACCGTAACTCCTTTAACATGGGTCTTCCTATTTTTGAGTCATCAGATCTGGCGGATAATACCGCTGAGGGAGACGAGATCGATGTTGACACCACGTCCGGTGAGATCGTCAATCTTGCCCGCAATAAGAAATTTAAAGCAAACCCGATCCCTCCGTTTATGCAGGAATTGATTGCCAGCGGAGGATTAATGAACTATGCTCAAAAAAAACAAATGAAAAAGGATTAAGCTATGGGTAAAATGCACACGATTGCGGTTATTCCTGGAGACGGAACCGGCCCAGAAGTCATTGCTGAAGGTATTAAGGTTCTCAACGCAGTATCCCAAATAGAAAATTTTAAAATTGAGTTTGTATTCTATGACTTTGGGGGTGACCGTTACCTTCGAACGGGAGAGGTTCTTCCCAACTCCGCTTTGGAAGAATTTCGGAAAATGGGTGCCATTTATCTGGGTGCCATAGGCCATCCAAAAGTAAAACCTGGTATTTTGGAAAAAGGGATACTCTTAACTACCCGGTTTGAACTGGATCAGTACATCAATCTCCGCCCGATAAAGCTTTATCCGGGTGTGGATACCCCGCTTAAGGATAAAGGGCCGGCAGATATTGACTTTGTCGTGGTCCGCGAAAATACCGAGGGTTTATATACCGGAAGCGGTGGATTTTTAAAAAAGGGGACACCTGATGAAGTGGCGGTCCAAGAATCCATCAATACCCGCAAAGGGGTGGAACGCTGTCTTCGGTATGCTTTTAATTTCTGCCGCAAACGGAATAAAGAGAAAAAACTTACCCTTTGCGGAAAGACCAATGTTTTAACCTATGCTTTTGACCTCTGGGAAAGGGTTTTTCGTGAGGTGGCCCAGGAGTTTTCTGACATTAAAACCGATTATGCCCATGTTGATGCCACGTGCATGTGGATGGTGAAAAATCCGGAGTGGTTTGATGTGATCGTCACTGATAATATGTTTGGCGACATCATTACTGACCTGGGGGCTATGATTCAGGGAGGCTTGGGGGTTGCCGCAGGAGGGAACATTAACCCCGAAGGAGTTTCCATGTTTGAGCCGATGGGGGGATCGGCACCGAAGTACACGGGTAAAAACGTAATCAATCCTATTGCGGCAATTTTCGCAGCGCAGATGATGTTGGAAGAACTGCAAGAAGAAAACGCCGGAAGAAGAATTGAAAAAGCAGTGATGATGGTATTGGCTCATGACATAAAAAGTGTCTCAGCCGGACAAATGGGCCATTCTACCTCAGAGATCGGCGATTTAGTCGTGAAGTATATGGTGGAGGACAAGAAAAGAGTTTCCTCGTGAGGGTGTTTGGTGGAACATTACAAGGCAGGCGCTTACAAACCTGCCGGGTTGCGTCGCTTCGACCAACGTCGGAAAAGATACGGGAGGCAATATTTAACATCCTTGCCCCCTTATTACCAGAAGGCCCGGTTTTAGACCTTTTTGCCGGAACCGGGAGTTTAGGGATTGAGGCTTTAAGCCGGGGGATGGAACGGGCAGTTTTTGTTGAGAGTAATGCCACCATCATTTCCTTTTTAAAGGAAAATATTAGCCATTGCCACTTGGAAGAGAAGTCCGAGGTCATTGGGTTTCCGGTAAATAAAGGGCTAAAAATTCTAAAATCACGGAATGAGAAGTTTGTATTGATTTTTTTAGACCCCCCCTATCAGGAAAAGCTTGCCGGAAAAACCTTGCTGGAGATTAGTGAGGCGAAACTCGTAACGAAGGATAGCCTTGTGATTGCAGAACATTCATCCAAAGAAATACTGGAAGAAAGTTACGGAAGTTTAGAAATGAATGATCAGCGCATGTATGGTCAAACCTTAGTCTCTTTTTTTTCTTTATTTGTATAACGTTAACATTAAAAGGGGGTTTTATGGAGCGAGCCGCAGTGTATCCGGGATCATTTGATCCCATCACCAATGGACATCTGGATCTCATTCGGAGAGGATTGAATGTTGTTGATCAGCTCATAGTAGCTGTGGCAATCAATCCCGCTAAGACACCTGTCTTTAGTTTGGAAGAGAGACTGGAAATGATAAGAGTAGCAGTAGGTGATAACCCCAGAATAACCGTAGATAGCTTCAGCGGTCTTGTGGTGGATTACCTTCAAAAGTGTAATACGCATATTTTGCTTCGAGGTTTACGGGCAGTCTTAGATTTTGAATACGAATATCAGATGGCCCTCATGAACCGAAGGATGGACCGAAAAGTAGAGACCATTTTTATGATGACCGGGTATAAATGGTTTTATGTTAGTTCCCGGATTATCAAGGAAGTGGTTTTTTCGGGTGGATCAGTGGAGGGCTTGGTTCCTGCTTTTGTGAACCAGAAGTTAAGAGAAAAATACCAACAAAGCCGACAAAAGTAATTTTAAAAATTTTTGGGATTTACGTTCGAAATTTCTAAAAACACAAAAAAATAAACTTTTTTTCGAAAAACATAGGAGATAGTTATAATTTTTCCATGGCCCCATAAACACCGCAAAGCCGCTCGCGCAACATATAAGCAAGTCTTTCCATTACCTTAAAACCTGCCGGGAGGTTTTTCCTTAACTCTTCTCTTAAAGCAGGACCGTCGATAGCAATAACCTCTGTTTTTCGGGTACATAGTGCTGAAGACATGAGGCAATGAGATTCGCCCAAAAGCGCTAACCACGATCCTAAGGCTCTTCCTGGTCCTAAAATTGCAGTGCTTAACTGAGCTTTTCGATCTCCTAAATCAACCGAGCGTTCCAAGGAAACCTGCCCTTCATTGATGATGTAAATTTTGTTTTCTTGATCTCCTTGATGGAATATCGCTTCTCCGGGTTGGTACTGTTCGGTGTGGCAGAGAAAAATGATCGGTATGATTTCTTCTTCGGAAAGAGTAACCAAAAGTTCACAATTGAGTAACACCTGGAGAATATCTGAGGTCATTTTTATCTCTTTTGGAAAATTATCCAAGAATTTTTGCTATTATTTTACGAAACCGGATAAAAAGAGTCAAGATAATCAAAAGGGGCTGTTGCCCAAATCGTTTTGTTTCACCCTGAACTTGATTCAGGGTCTCGGAACATGTTGATTTTATTAGATGCCCTGAAAGGGATGCCGAAACGAGTTCGGCATGACATGACACATTATTTTATGACTTTTGCAAAGGTCTTGCAAACCTATGTTAAAAAACCGTCTTTTTGGCTTAAGATTAATTTACAGCTTGTAAAAAAATTTTTTATTTGACCGGTGCTTTTTTACCAAAGGGTATTGGTGAAAAAAAATTTTAATTTTAGTAGGTTATAAAACTTGACATGCAATTTATTTTGGCATATATATTGCTCCCTTACAGCTGAATGATTATTCATTCATATAGATGCGAAATAAATGCAAATTATTAAATATCTAAACGAAAGGAGTAAAAGATTATGGCAGATCAAAAAACAATTACCTCAATGATGGCGGAAGATCGTTTACTTGAGCCATCCAAGGAGTTTGTCTCCAAAGCCGCTATTAAAAGCATGGATGAATACAAAAAGATGTATAAAGAATCCATCGAGCAACCGGAAAAGTTTTGGGGGAAAGTAGCTGAGGAACTCCTGTGGGATAAAAAGTGGGACAAATTTGCCGATCATGACTTCGCAAATGCAAAGATCAAATTTTTCGTCGGCGGGAAAATCAATGCCGCCAAAAACTGCCTGGATAAGCATCTGAATACTCCCCGAAAAGATAAAGTGGCATTAAGGTGGGTAGGAGAGCCCGTGGGGGAAAGCAGGAACTATACCTATGCTGAACTTCACCGCGAAGTGTGTAAATTTTCTAATGTTCTTAAAAAAATTGGTGTCAAAAAAGGAGATCGCGTAACCATATACCTTCCGATGATTCCTGAGCTCCCCATTTCTGTGCTTGCCTGCGCCCGGATCGGCGCTATCCACAGCGTGGTTTTCGGCGGATTCAGCGCTGAATCTCTTCGGGACCGAATCATTGATTGTGGTTCTACGTTTCTTATTACCAATAACTTTGGATACCGGAGCGGTAAAGTCCTTTCATCCAAAGATGTTGCTGATCAGGCGCTTGCCCAGTGCCCGGATGTTAAGAAGACGGTCGTGGTCAAACGGGTTGAAAAAGAAACCAAGATGCAGGCAGGAAGAGATTTCTGGTACCATGAACTGATGGCCGAGGCCAGCCCTGATTGTCCAGCGGAGCTGATGGACGCTGAAGATCCACTCTTCATCCTTTATACCAGCGGGAGCACCGGAAAGCCGAAAGGTGTGCTTCATTCCATCGGCGGGTATCTTACCTTTGTCCACTCCAATATGAAATGGGTTTTTGATATTCAGGATAAGGACGTCTTCTGGTGTACAGCGGATATCGGGTGGGTAACCGGTCACAGTTTTATCGTGTACGGCCCCCTGTCAGTCGGCGCCACTTCCCTGATGTTCGAAGGTGTTCCTACGTACCCGGCGGTTGACCGGTTCTGGGAAATCGTTGAGCAAGATAAGGTTTCCATTTTCTACACTGCTCCCACGGTATTGCGGTCCCTCATGAAAGAAGGCGATGAGTGGGTCAACAAGCATGACCTGAGTTCATTACGTCTGCTTGGTTCGGTCGGTGAACCCATTAACCCGGAAGCGTGGATGTGGTACTATCAGGTGGTCGGGAAGAATCGCTGTCCCATTGTGGATACCTATTGGCAGACCGAGACCGGCGGACATCTCATTACCCCGATACCCGGCGCGTTTTCCCTCAAACCCGGGTCAGCCACCGCACCGTTCTTCGGCGTTGATGTGGCGATACTCCGCGAAGACCGTAGCGAGGCAGGAGAAAACGAAGGCGGCTATCTCGTTATCAGACAGCCATGGCCTGGGATTATGCGGACTGTGTATGGTGATCCGCAGCGGTTTTTTGACACCTACTTCACCCAATTCCCCGGCGTTTATTGCTCTGGAGACGGCGCGCGGCGTGATGAGGATGGATACCTTTGGTTGATGGGTCGGCTGGATGACGTGGTGAATGTCTCCGGTCACCGCATGGGAACTGCAGAGATCGAAAGTGCTTTGGTGTCCCATCCCAGTGTGGCTGAAGCCGCAGTGGTCGGGTTCCCTCATGACATCAAAGGCGAGGGCCTCTACGCGTTTGTGACCGTGAACGTTGGCGTCGACAAAACCGAACAGTTGAAAAAAGACTTGGTTGCCCATGTGCGCAAAGAGATCGGCCCGATTGCTGCGCCGGATAAAATTCATTACGCTGATGCTTTGCCCAAAACGAGAAGCGGAAAGATTATGAGAAGAATCCTCAAGAAAATTGCTGCTGGCGACATTTCGAATATCGGTGATACGACGACCCTGGCGGATCCGAGTGTGGTAGACATCCTGGTTAGTGGAAGAATTTAACGTACTAACTTCACGTAAGTCCAAGCATTGGCTTGGGCTTACGTGATTTTTTTAAGGTTTGGTTGTTTAGAGTACCCACTGTGTTTGATTAGGATTAACCTTAAAAGCGTAAAAGGAGGTAGGCTTTGGTAAAAAAGTACTTTTTATCAGTTACCATTGGTATGGTTACTTTTCTTTGGATTATGACGCAAGCTTTTGCTCAAGCACCTGCGGAGCAAATGCAGAAGAGGATAGATGATCTTGAAAAACAGGTAAATGAGCTTAAACTGATGATTCAAGAACAGCAGAAGGCACGAGCGGAAGAAAAAGCACGGGTTGAAAAAGTTGAACAGAAAGTGGACCATGCAGAAAAGACAAAGACAGCTTCTTCTTCAGTTGCAAGCACTGCTTCTTCCCTTATCAGCGATTTTAAGTTTAAACCTTATGGTTTTGTTAAGTTAGATGCTGTCCATGATGACAAAAGGGTCTATCCTTCTTCGGGAAACTATATTGTATATGTACCCAGTGGAGAGACTATCCATCAAAAACATGAAAGTTTCAGCATGACTGCCCGGCAGACCCAATTAGGACTCTATATCTTAGCTCCGGAGACCTATTCGTGGGTGGCAAAGGGAAGGTTGGAAATGGATTTTTATGGTGACGGCACTGCGCACGAAAATAAAGCCGAACCATTGCTTCGCCAGGCCTATGTAGAATTGACAAAGGGAAATTATGACATTATTGCCGGTCAAACCAATGACCTTATTTCTCCGCTTGCTCCCAATACGTTAAACTATACGGTTGGCTGGGACGCTGGTAACATCGGGTACCGGCGACCTCAGGTGCGTTTTACCTACACCTATCCCGTGAACGCCCAGAACAAGCTTATCGGCGCCATTGCCGCGGTGAGGTTTAAGGGATTGTCTAATGAAGATTTAGATGGTGATAGCAAAAATGATGGCGAGGATTCGGGGTGGCCAATGGTACAGGGGAGAATTGCCTGGGCCACTAAACAACTTTTTTGCACTGAGAAAGAAAGCGTATTCGGTATCTCCGGACATTATGGAGAAGAGAAAATTGATTGGAGTATGAAAAATGCAGCGCTTCATCAGAAAACCCCGAATAGCTGGTCTATCAATGCCGACTATGAAGTGCCCCTTACAAAATGCTTAGCCCTTAAAGGGGAATGGTTTTTAGGTGAAAATCTCGATGATTTTTTTGGCGGCATCGGTCAGGGGATCAACACACTTGATGTAAAACAAAAACAGTACACATCAACCATCAAATCAATGGGCGGGTGGACCCAGCTTACGTATCAATACAACAAATGGAAATATAACGTTGGCGCGGGCATTGATGATCCCCGAAACTCGGATTTGAGCAAAGCAGCGTCAAATGCTCCGGACAAAGCAATGCGAAGCCGGAACACTTTTTATTTTGGAAACTTTTATTATAACCTGATTCCTCCGGTAGACCTTTGTTTGGAATATAGTTATTGGGACACCGAATACAAGGGTTTCTCCGACGGAACAGACAATCGTATTCAGACGTCGGTTATCTTCAAGTGGTAAAACGATAGCTGGGTAACGATTCTATTATTGTTTGTAAAGAAAGGAAGATGAGATATGACACAGGAAGTGAAGAACAGAGGGTGGAATGTTACATTCTCAGGCACAGCGATCAACTTAGCTCTGGGTATTCTTTATACCTGGAGTATCTTTAAAGGCGCTATAAAAACCTCGATCGAAACAGGAGGTCCCGGGGCCTTTAATTGGGATATCGCCAAACTAAATGATCCGTATTCAGTGTGCTGCTTGGTTTTTGCGTTCGCAATGATTCTCGCGGGAAAGTGTCAGGACAAGTACGGCCCGCGGATCACAGCGTTCATGGGTGGCATTTTGGTTGGGATAGGGTTTCTTTGGATTTCACAAACCACCAGTTATACTGCCTGGGTTCTGGGGTTTGGAGTGCTGGCAGGCGCGGGCATAGGGTTTGGTTATTCAGCCGCAACGCCTCCTGCTCTCAAGTGGTTCCCTCCCGCTAAAACGGGTTTGATTGCGGGATTAGTGGTTGCTGGTTTTGGGCTGGCTTCAGTATACATTGCTCCTCTTTCACAATACCTTCTTAATAGCTGGGGTCTACAGAATGCGATGATGTTTTTCGGTATCGCTTTCTTGCTGGTAGTCTGTGGTTTGTCAGTGAGGTTGGTAAATCCACCCGCGGGGTTCTCTCCTGAAAAAGCGGTTGCCAACCCCGGTGGTGCGCAAAAGCAGGCGAGTGTTGTCGCACAACCGGTTCAACAAGATTGTAACCCCTCGGAAATGATGAAAACCCCAGTCTTCTACCTTTTATGGATTATGTATTTTATCGGATCAGGGGCGGGGCTTATGGTTATCAGCAGTGTGGCGGGAATGGCAAAGAAAAGTTTAGGAGAAGCTGCTTTTGTGGCGGTGGCGATCCTGGCAGTGGGAAATGCCGCGGGCCGTATTATTGCCGGTTTGCTCTCCGATAAGATTGGTCGCAAAAACACTCTTTTCATTATGCTGACTTTTCAGGCTATTTTGATGTTTGTCGCTATCCCGATCGTTGACTCTAAAACTACCAGCGCTTTCATGCTGGTATTGGTTGCTACGTTGATCGGTTTTAATTATGGTACCAACCTTTCTCTCTTTCCTTCGTTTACCAAAGACCTCTATGGGCTCAAGAACTTCGGAGTTAATTATGGTATCGTTTTTACTGCGTGGGGGGTTGGAGGATTGGTATTAAGCCGGTTATCTCAGATGCTTCAGGCGAGCAGTGGCGGGAGTTTTTCTTCGTCCTTTGTGACTGCCGGGATTTTACTGGCAGTTGGCGCTGTCCTTACTTTTATCCTCAAAACGCCTCAATGTCAGGTGGCGGTAAAAAAATAAATCTTTACCCCGTTAGAAATGCTCTGTTTGCCCCGTTAGATTAAATATCTAACGGGGTGAAGAAGCGCGGGGTAAATCCCATTAGAAAATTTTCTAACGGGCTTTGCCGACATTGTTAACAGAACGGCGGAGCAACCTTTTTAGGTTTTCTCCGCTGTTTTGTTGTGGGACCGATATCTTATTTTTATACCAAGTCGCCTTCATTTGCATATCTTTGTTGTCTCCTCGTCATACTCCTCGACGTCGATTCCTCGTCGTCGCCTCGATCTGCTTTTGAACGCAACTTGGTATTAAGCTATAGACAGGAGCAAAAGGAAAAATTATTTTTCCTCAGAAGAAGAGACCTTGATAATGGTCTTTACATTACCTCGCGGGTTAAAATCTCCAATCACTTCTAAAGACTTTGGTTTAAGCGCAGTATAAAGGTCGCGGTATATTTTATTTGTCACTTCTTCATGGGAGATATAGATGCTCCGATACTGATTGAGGTAAAGCTTGAGAGATTTTAACTCCACGATGAACTGGTCAGGGACATACATAATGCGGATCAAGGCAAAATCCGGATATCCTGAACGGGGACAAAGGCAGGTAAATTCAGGGAAGGTGATTTCTACGGTATAGTCCTTTTCAGGATTGGGATTAGGCCAGAATTCTAACCGCGCCTCCGCAATTTCTTTTTCTCCATATTTTAGCTCGGCCAAGGGATCTCCTTTTGATTAAAAATTTGATAACGGGCATTCCTCACACAATGGTTTGGGTTTACAATAAAGATATCCGGTGTGCACAATGAGCGCATGAAACTCATTATATAACTGCACATCGTGAGGCAGATTATCCATAAAAAATTTCTGGTACGCGTCATAGGAGTCGTCGATTTTCATAAACCCATGCTGACTGAAGATCCTTTTGGTATAAGCGTCAATAACAAAAATTGGTTTTTCCAGCGCGTATAACAGAATGCTATCCGCGGTCTCTGGTCCGATGCGGTAAAGGTTGAGAAGTTCTTCACGCAGATGCGCCAGAGGTAATTTTTTTCATTTTTTTTATATTAAAATTATACTTCTTTCCAAAATAATCTGCAAAAACTTTCAGCGCCTTCGCTTTTTGGTTAAAAAAACGTGCCGGCCTAACCAATTCACCGAGTTTTTTTTCATTCATTTTTTTTATTGCTTCAAAGCTCAGCTTATCCGCATTTTTTAATTCCTCGATTGCTCGCTTCGCATTTTTCCAGGTAGTATTTTGAGCCAAAATCGCCCCAAATATTACTTCTTCTGAGGTCTTGGCGGGCCACCAATGTCGTGGCCCAAAGGCAGATAAAAGAGACCGGTAAATTTTTAACAAAGAAGGTTGTGACATGGTAAAAGCAAGATTCTGATCTGGCAGATTACCTGGTAGTGCCTTGAATTACCTCACCCGTTTTTTCGATATCCTTGCCAACCCCGCGGACAGTATTGCACCCGACCAGGATCGCTGAACTTAAAATAATCACAAGCAGCAAGACACTCATTCGTTTAATCATTGGTTTGCCTCCTTTATATTAGGGATTAACAACGAACGTATAATTTATTATTTTATCGCAAAATCCGAAAAATATAAAGTCAAAAACTTCAACAATACTCACCCCAAAGTGAGAAGGATTTTTTTCTTGACTTTTTAACCAGTTAGTATTAAAAAAACAAAAAATATCAACCCCAAAAAAGATAATGACGGAGTGGAAAAGGGCGTCTTTGATGGGAAGACGGCGCCGAACTGCACCTTGCCCGGGTCCTTCCGTCCTGGAAGTTGCCGGCCATCGCGGCCAGGATGTCGTTGTGGTTCTGGTTCAGGGTGAAGAGCACGTCCGGGGCAGCTCGTCGGAACGGTCCAGCAGGTCCAGGAAGCGCGAGAGCGGCGCTGCGACCGCCCGGTCGTCCATGGAGTTGTAACCCGAGTCGGGCCCGTGCAGCTTGAACTGGCGGGTGTTGGTGTTGCGCAGAGCGGCCAGGTGCAGCTGCATCACCCAGCCTCGCCGGTGGTTTATTTCCGGCCCACCGCGGCCAGGCCGGACCGTCTTGAACTGCAGCACCTCCTGCTGCGAGAGGGGTTCCTTCTTCAGAAGCTTCCGGAAGATCTTCTCCAGCTCGTCCGCGGTCGCCTCCTCGGCGTAGGGGAAGACGATGGCGTGGTCGGTCGCCCGCGCCCCCATGCCGTGGAAGAACTCGTGGCGCTTGTCCAGGGCGCGGACGAAGGCCTCGAACGAGTCGACCGGCACGCCCGCCGCCGCCTCCAGCTCCCCCGGTACGCGTTCCAGGCTTCGGGATTCTCGACCTCCAGTGCGCGGTCGGGCCGGAAGGTCGGCAGCACCGTGAAGCACCCGGAGCGGCGCTCGCGGATGAGCGCGTGCTGGTCCAGGGAGTCGACCGGGTCGTCGGTGGTGCACATCACCTTCACGTTCATCCGCCGGATGATGCTGCAGACGGAGAACTCGTCCCGCTGCAGGAGCTCTCCGGTGGTCGTTCCAGATTTCCTCGGCGGTGTCGGGTCCGAATGGCTTGCCGGTGATGCCGAAGGGGTTCTTCAGCTCCATGTGGGTCCAGGCGTACAGGACGTTGCCGATGGCGTACGGCAGCGCCTTCGCCCAGGCGAGGTACTTCTCGTGGTCGGTCGCCGCACCGGTGATGTACCGCTCGTCCACCCCGAGGGTGCGCATCAGCCGCCACTTGTAGTGGTCGCCGTCGAACCAGATCCGGGCGATGTTGGCGAACTTCACGTCCTCGGCGATCTGCTTCGGCACGAGGTGGTCGTGGTAGTCGAAGATCGGCATCTTCGCCGCGTACTGGTGGAACAGGATCCTTCCCGGCTCGTTCTGCAGCAGGAAATCCTCGTCGAGAAACGCTTTCATGACAGGTCCTCCCGGTTGGTGTGATGCCGTCGCCCCGGCCGTTCCGTCTAGAACAGGTTGCCATCGCCGTCGAACTTCAGGTCGTACGGGTCGCTCAGAACCTTCATGGCCGGGTGCGCCCGCACCTCGCCGAGCAGGTTCTCCGACGCTTCCAGCTCCTCCATGCACAGGGTGTTGCGGATGCGCATCACCCGGGCCTGCCGGTAGTCCATGAGGTTGCAGGCCGGATGCAGGCCTGCAGGGCCTGCCGGTCGTTGCTCAGGATCATCGGAATCTTCACGCCTTCGGTGAGCGTGGAGGTCAGGGTGTTCGGGTAGGTCTGCTCGGGGTCGAACTTCCGGAACGCCCGCCGTGTGGTGAAATCCACCACGCCCAGCCCCCCGCCGTACCCCCGGGACTTCTCGGTGATGTCGAGGACGGCCACCCGGCGGATCTTCGCCCCGCCGCTCAGGTACGGCGAACTGTAGCGGCCGACGATGGTGGTGTCGAACCCGGCACCGCTGATATCCTTGCCGATCTCGTCGATGACGAGCACCTCGAACTCCCCGATGTGGAAGCGGGCCGCCAGCGCCTTGGCCTCCGCGAGCAGCCCGGCTCCTCCCGCTCGATCTCGTCCCCGCGGAGCACGACGACCCGTGCCGTCTCGTGGAAGGCGTTCTCCACGAGGCCCACCGCGGCCAGGAGGCGGAGGTGCTTCAGGGCTTCCAGTCCGATGTCGGCGATGAACTCGCCGATGCGCTCGGCTCCCACGTTGTGGCAGATCTCGGCCTGCCGTTGCTTGCCCAGGCCGATGGTGACCATCTTCACCAGGCCGCTCTCGTACGTGCCCGCGTAGACGGCGTGGGCCTTGACCCGGTTGATGATGACGATGCCGTCCGCCCGGAGCGCGTGCGCGTCGATCACCACGGGCATGCCGAACCGCG
>CAVTQE010000003.1:0-28866 GCA_963736755.1 uncultured delta proteobacterium
CTTTAAAGACCATTAAAATTTTGTTTGCAATGAAAAGTGACTATGGTATAATATTGATGCTAACTCTTGAGAACTATGGTTTTTTCCGCAGAAAAGGTGCGTCCGAAACTGAGTCTTACCTTTATTAAGGAACTTTATTATTTATTGCAGGGGACAAAAGTATGTCAGGGCATTCCAAGTGGAGCACGATTAAAAGAAAAAAAGGGGCGTTAGATGCCAAAAGAGGAAAAATTTTTTCACGGCTGATTAAAGAAATAACAATCGCCGCCCGGATTGGCGGAGGAAGCCTGGAGGGAAATTCCCGGCTTCGGACCGCGATTGCAGCCGCCAAGGCGGAAAATATGCCCAAGGATAATATCGAACGGGCAATCAAGAAAGGTACCGGAGAAATCGAGGGCGGAATCCTGGAAGAAATTGTTTATGAAGGGTATGGCCCGGCTGGAGTTGCGGTTTTGGTAAATATTTTAACTGATAATAAAAACCGAACTTCAGGAGAAATCCGGCATATTTTTTCAAAGCATAACGGCAACCTGGGAGAGACCGGCTGTGTTTCCTGGCTGTTTGATAAAAAAGGACTCATTGTTTTTGAAAAAGGCCAGGTGGATGAGGAAAAACTTTTTGAGGCTGCGTTAGAGGCTGGAGCAGATGATGTTAAAGAAGAGGCAACTACTTTTGAAGTGATTGTTGATCCAAAAAAATTTGAAGCCGTGCGGGGATCGCTGGAACAGCAGAACTTTAAATACCTGTTGGCGGAAATCACCATGGTTCCCAAAAATACGGTAAAACTGGAAGGGAAAGAGGCGGAGCAAATGATTAAGCTTATGGATGCGCTCGAAGACTCGGATGACGTGCAAAAAACGTATGCCAATTTTGATATTGCTGAAGACCTTCTGGAGAAGATGAGTGGCTAAGCTAAGAGCAATCGGCGTTGATCCCGGGCTCGCGAAGACAGGATACGGTGTTATCGAAATTGTTGAAAAAAGAGGAGTCGTGCGAGCATGGGATTGTCTTTCGACAAATCCAAAAGATCCCACCCCTCAAAGACTTCAGAGTATCTTTCTTGATTTTGAAAAAATCCTCCAAAAATGGGATGCCCAGCTTTTAATTTTAGAAGATATATTTGTACTGCCCCGATTTCCTAAGGCAGCTTTACAGTTAGGCGCGGTACGGGGAATCGTAGCCCTGGCCGCGGCCCATAATAATCTTGAGGTGATGGAGCTTAAACCAACGGAAATAAAAGCGGCGCTTACGGGAAACGGACGGGCAAATAAAGACCAGGTTGAAAAAACAGTGCGAAAAATTCTGGGAATTAAAGAACAGATAAAATCTGAACACGCTTCCGATGCCTTAGCACTGGCCTTGGTAGGCCTTTCCCGGGCAAACGCGGTTCAATGGTGAAGGCAGAGAGTGATGATAAGTTATCTTCAAGGAAAACTATGGAAGGTTGAAGAGGATAGAGTAGTCATTGTGACCCATGGCGTGGGTTACGACGTAATGGTTCCCCCCATTGTCCGGGCAACCTTTAACGGCAAAAGAGTCGGAGACGATGGCGATGAGGTGTCGCTCTACATTTCCTATTATCACCCGGAAAGACAACCGCGGCCAATGCTTATCGGATTTAACCGAGAAGCCGAGCGGGAATTTTTTGAACGGCTCATTACGGTATCGGACATCGGACCCACGAAAGCGATCAAACTGATAACGTGTCCGATTCACCAGTTTGCGCAGGCTATTGAGGAACGCAACAGCCGCTTTCTGGTCCAAATAAAAGGACTGGGCCCAAAGTTAGCGGATAAAATTATTGCCCACCTTTACGGGAAGATGGCGAAGTTCGCGTTGATCATAGAATCAGAGGCTTCTCCTTCCCTGCCCCAGGAAAAAGAAGATTATGCTCAACAAGTATTAGAAGTGATGGTGCAGCAGTTGGGCCATAAGCGGGCAGAAGCCCTGAAAATGATCCAAGAAGCTTTGAGCCGAAATCCTCACCTTAGTTCACCGGAGGAAATTTTTGAGGAAGTATACCGGAACCAGAAAAAATAGGTTATAGCTCATGGTGTAGCTCATTGTTTATAGCTATCAGCTAAGAGTATAGCAAAGAGCTAAAAGCAAGGAGCAGGGGGCAACACCTGACGTTTTACGTTTTACGTTTTACGGCGAGGATAAAGAAGCGAGGAAAGAGGATTAAGTTTTAAGGAAAAAGCCATGAACGATGAACTAAGAGCTAAGAGCAGGGGGCAGGGGGCAAGTGATAACGTTCATCCCTTTGATTTAAAAGAAGCCTTTCAATCTGATGCTCAAAAGGACGCGGGGGAAGGAGTGGCTCAGGAAGAACTGAGCTTGCGGCCGCAGCGACTCAAAGAGTACATTGGACAAAAACAGGTGGTTGATTCGCTTTCAATCGCTATTCTGGCCGCCAAAAAAAGGCAGGAGCCGCTCGACCACATTATTTTTCAAGGTCCTCCGGGTTTGGGAAAGACCACCCTTGCCAACATTGTCGCCAAGGAGATGGAGGTGAGAATTCATCATGCTACCGGCCCGGCTTTGGAGAAAGGCGGAGACTTAGTAAGCATTTTGACCTCATTGGAACGAGGGGATATTTTTTTTATTGATGAGATTCACCGCTTACCCAAGATTGTGGAAGAACTTCTTTGCCCGGCGATGGAAGATTTTGCAATGGATATTATTTTTGATAAAGGGGCAAATGCCCGCACCTACCGTTCCCGGCTCGAATGGTTCACCTTGATCGGGGCGACAACTCGTTCCGGACTTCTTTCCCGACCCTTGCGAGAGCGCTTTGGCATTGTCCGGGAGTTGGGCTTTTATACGATTGATGAGATCGCTTTAATCATAAAACGGTCAGCCGCTATCCTGAAAGCTAGCAATTGATGATGAAGGGGCTTATGAAATTTCAAGGCGTGCCCGGGGTACGCCGCGGGTTGCCAATCATCTGCTTAAGCGGGTAAGGGATTATAGTCAGGTTAAAGCCGACGGCAAAATTGATGGCGCGGTTGCTCAGAAAGCGCTTAGCTTAGAAGGAGTAGATTCCGACGGCTTAACCATTTTAGACCGGAAGTTTTTAGAGGCGATCGTCACCTATTATAAGGGTGGTCCCGCAGGGATTGAGGCAATTGCCGCTACGCTGCAG
This sequence comes from uncultured delta proteobacterium, assembly GCA_963736755.1. Classification (GTDB taxonomy): domain Bacteria; phylum Desulfobacterota; class WTBG01; order JAGOGO01; family JAGOGO01. The sequence continues at coordinate 3,146 of CAVTQE010000003.1, forward strand.
GAAGATAGCGGTACGTTGGAAGAGCTGGTTGAACCATTTCTCCTTCAGCAAGGATATCTGATCCGGACCTCGAGTGGCCGCCGGGCCACAGAAAAAACCTATCTTCACCTCAAGATCACTCCCCCAAAAAATTCTTCGCACCCACAGCGCTCTCTTCTGTAAATTTTCTGTAAGGGCACGACATGCCGTGCCCCTACATGTGTGATGAAAAATCATTTCGCCGCTGTTTCTTGATCCGGCTGCGCATCCGTTTGGCTTCAAGACGGCGCTCCTTGACCCCTGCAGGTGGTTTTGTCCTGCGCCGAAGCCGCGGCTTTTCTGCAGCTTTCCTAATCAAATCAACCAACCGCTGAATCGCGTCCTGGCGGTTCCGTAACTGAGTGCGAAAGCGCTGCGCATCGATAACCAGTATGCCTTCAGAGGTTACCCGCTTGCCTGCCAGTTTCATAAGCCGCACCCGCACCTCCTCGGGAAGAGAAGGAGAACCGGCCACGCTGAAACGCAGTTGCACCGCCGTGGAAACCTTGTTCACGTTCTGTCCTCCTGGCCCTGAGGAACGAACGAATTCTTCCGAGATTTCCTTTTCGTCAAGGGTGATGGTGTCGGTGACGCGAATCATATTTAACCAGTGAGTTAGAAAACAGTGATAAAGTGAGTTAGATATCAGTGAGAAAGTGAATTAGTAATTTATCTTCTGACCTATCATCTTATTAAGCATTTTTAAAATTTCTTCTACCACTCCCTCACGCATTAACAAAAGGTCTTTACTCACCCATCCCATATCTAAACATTTGATCAGCCAATTAAGGGTTTCGGTAGTAGACCCCCTCGCAATGATGAGATAATGAACGTACTCTTTTCCTTTCCTTCTTCCAAACCCCTCAGCAACGTTTGCACTGATAGAAGCACTCGACCTGAGAATCTGATCAGTTACAATTTTTCCTGCTTGGTTTCTAGGAAATAACTCTACATCCTTAACAAAATCTAAAAACAATTGATGAGACTTCTGCCAAAGTATTAACTCTCTAAAACTTCTTAAACTGTCCATAATCCCCTCCTTCCTAAATCCCTAAATCACTTGCTAACTAAGTCACTTCCTGGCCGTGCACCTACGTTATAAATTTATGTCCTCTTTATGCGAACTGGTACGTTGTTTTCGTCCCTACTTCCCCGAATAGTGAAAATATTGGACAACGTCCCTCTATCCTCTTTCCTGCCGCCTACCAGAGGCCGGGGAGGAGGCGGTAGCGCACCAAGGCAACGTAGCTCGACCATCCGGCATCTTGAGAGAGTATCCGCTCTTCGGCACGGATGCGGTAGAACAGGGATGCCCACCCCGTAATCACCAGCAGCGCTGTGCCGAAATTATATTCATAGAGGTTGTAACCAATGTCCGCAAGCACATAGGCCAGATACATCGGATGGCGCACGAGCCGGTATGGGCCTCTCGTTGCCAGACCCCGCAAGGCCGGCCAGACTCCGAACCATCTGCCCAGACTGAGGAGGCTGGCGAAGCTCAGACACGCCCCGAGCGTCACAAGCACCAGCCCAACCGCGGGCCACGCCGGGTTGCCGGGCACCCACCGGAGATACACCACCTGGGCATACGGGTAGGCGTATGCTACAACGACGGCGGTGCTGGAGGGCAACGAGTGATCCTGCACCTCTGGCGGGGGCCGCGTGAGGGCGATCCCCAGAACCAGGAGATGCTCTGAGACGTAAATCCAATCTGCGATCGCGAAGGTGGACGTCAGGAAAAAGAGCAGAACCAGCTCCGCCGACGTGACGCCGAACAGGAGAAAGTCACCGAACCTTCGCCGGGATATTCCAGGGACGTGCATCCTCACCCCGGTCATCCCACTGCCCTGCAGAGATGCAGTGCCTGCTCGGAGGCCGCTACCCCTGCAAGCCTCGCAAGTCTTTCTTCTATATTCTTCCCAGGGTGTTTTTCTTGAATACTCATAGACGCTGACAGGCCGCCTCGGTTGGTTGACCAAAGGCCGCATCGTTTATTGCTCTTATCGCATCGATATCGTCGGGTTGCTCTGCTCGTATGGTTATCATGTTCTCCCTCAAGGCGAACAATGTTTATATGTATCTTGTATAAAAACCTAAAGACCGCAAAATTTGCGGTATAATACCCCGATAAAATACTTTATGTTTTATTTCCACCATTGAATATTTAGGCATCATCAACCATAAAACCATTATTTCAGTTTTGATGTTATGCAGATCTGCAGAACCCCCTTATTAAAATCTCATATTGAGCCGATTAGGGTGTGTCCAAAAATAAAAAAGGCCCATCACCTTTATACCTGACAATCCGGCCTTGTTTTATGCTCATTCGATTTATGTTTCCTCATAATCATCCCAAATATATTCCCTTTTTTGTTCACTATGTTTTCTCTCTTCTTATCGTTTAAGTGGAAAAAAGTCAATAAAAATGGAATATTCTGACAAATAAAAACCTCGCCGAAATGCGAGGCTTTCGAGAGGAACTGGAGGATTTTCATCCCCTTTACCAGTTTTATATTATCTTTGAAATAACAGGTCTCTTTAAAAGAGATATTTTGTACAACCTAAACCACCACCAGTAAAACCGGCGGTTACATCTTTCAATTTGTTATGTCTGGTTAAAACCATCTTGGTATATTTTTTCTTCTCTTGTTTTTTCTCTTTTTTCTTTTGCATGGCTTAGTCTCTCCTTAATTATGGATTTTGTAAAAAAAACATATCTAATTCATTCCTTTTTTACCTTTCAAAAGGAAAAAAATCAACAAAAAAGAAACATTCAGCTAAATAAAAAAACCCTGCATTTTGCTGCGAGGCTTTTCTGGGAAATGGAGGATTTTTATCCTTGACATAAAAGCTGTCAAATTTTAAAAGATTTTGTCAATAAATTAAGTTGAGACTTTTTGACTAATGTTATAAAATTAATAGGTACTATCATTGAGAATATCGGATTCAGATGTCAATACGATGACAGTTATTTCTGGAATGGTTAAGAAACGGTAACAAAGGAAAACGTGAATGACAGCAAAAGAAATTTTAAATGACATTTTACTTCAGGCGTTAAAAAAGGCGGCAGCAAAATTGCCGATGCCTTCCGCCGGGGCACTTCCGCCGCTTGCCTTTGAAATCCCCAAAAATGAGGAACACGGAGACTACGCGAGCAATATCGCTTTAGTCATGGCTTCACAACTCAAGCGGCCTCCCCGGGAGGTGGCAAAAATAATTCTCGATTCCATGGATAATTCCTCCCTGGTAAAAGAGGTGACTATTGCCGGGCCGGGGTTTATCAACTTTTTATTGAAAGAAAGTTTCTGGTTTGACCAGCTTAAAGTGATCCATAGCCAGGGGGCAGAGTTTGGCAAGATTGATTTGGGCAAAGGAGCAAACGTTCAGATTGAGTTTGTGAGCGCTAATCCCACGGGCCCGCTTCACATTGGTCATGGCCGGGGGGCGGCTTTAGGAGATTCTCTGGCATCAATCCTTTCCTTTGCCGGCTTTCGGGTGACGAAAGAATATTATCTTAATGATGTGGGTAATCAAATGGCGACCTTGGGGCGGTCAGTCCTTTATCGGTACCAGGAACTTCTCCAGCGTCCGGTCGAGTTTCCTGACAACCATTATCGGGGCGAATATATTTATGATGTCGCGCGGGAGGCGATTTCCCGGTGGAACGATAAGTATCTTGATCGCGATGAATATGAGGTGATCCCGGTTTTTTCTCAGCTGGCGGAAGAAATGATCTTAGCGGGAATAAAGCATGACCTCAAGGATTTTTCGGTGAATTTCGACACCTGGTTCAGCGAAAAAAAACTGATCGAAGCGGGTGAGGTGGAAAAGACCATCGCGGAGCTTAAAGAAAAAAATTTCCTTTACGAACAGGACGGGGCTTTGTGGTTCGCGGCCACAAAATTTGATGATGAAAAGGACCGGGTGGTGGTGCGGTCAAATGGACAAAAAACGTATTTTGCCTCAGATATCGCGTATCATAAAAACAAGTTTTCCCGGAATTTTGACCAGGTGATCAACATCTGGGGAGCAGACCACCACGGCTATGTGCCGAGGGTGAAAGCGATGGTTAAGGCTTTGGGCTATGAACCGGAGCGGCTTCGGGTTCTCTTGGTTCAGATTGTCTCGCTTTTGCGGGAGGGAAAACTTGTTTCCATGTCTACCCGGCAGGGAGAGTTTGTCTCTTTGCGCGAAGTGCTCAATGAAGTAGGAAGCGACGCAACCCGCTACATTCTCCTTACCCGCAGGCCGGACGCGCCGCTGGAGTTTGACTTGGAACTCGCCAAAAAACAGAGTGATGAAAACCCGGTCTATTACGTCCAGTACGCTCACGCGCGGCTCTGCAGCATCCTCAGGGTGGCCCAGGAACGGGGGATTGATATCAACCAGCTCAACCACGCGGACCTCGGTTTGCTTACCAATCCGGAGGAGCTCTCGCTGATAAAAAAGATATCTCATTTTCCGGATGTTGTGGAAGGAAGCGCGGTTTCTCTTGAGCCTCACCGGATTACGATTTTTCTTCAGGAGGTGGTGAGCACGTTCCACCGGTATTACCACTCGGGCAAGCTCGATGATGGAAAAAGGGTCTTAACTGAAAATGAAGGGCTTTCACGGGCCCGTTTGTGTTTAGTAGAGGGCCTGAAGGTTACGATAAAAAACGCTCTCACATTATTAGGTGTTTCCGCACCGGAAAGGATGTAAGAGGATGCGAAGTCAAAGGACCAGAAGAACCCCAAAAAGTCTTTCTTTTTCTCAAGTAGTAGCGCGGGTTCTTATTGCCGGCGCAGTGATTTTTCTTTTGGTTTTCATCGCGATACTTGTAAACCACTGGTATTTGTACACGCACTCGAATGGACCAGCAAAAATCGTTTCTTCTGCTCACCCTAAACTACAACCGCAACCGAAAAGTGAACCGTCCCCCGCTCCCAGTGCACCACCGGCTGAAGCCAAACAGGACACACCGCTCACCTTTTATGATAGTCTGGTTCACAAGGAAACACCGGATTCAACAAGTTCCTCTGTTCCCTCTGAACCTAAACCCTCTCAGAGACAGTTCCTACTCAGGAAGGAAAAGGTGCGGGGGAGGGTACCGGGTATACGGTCCAGGTTGGTTCGTTTCAGAGTTTAGACTATGCCGAGGGGATTGTTGAATCATTAAAAAAGAAAGGATATTCTCCATCACTGGCTACCGTTTCTTTCCCGAATGGAAAGACCTGGCACCGGGTGCGGATCGGGAATTGTAATTCACGGGAGGAGGCAGAAGTATTGGTCCAAAAATTAAAAGAAGGCGGTAATTTTGAGCCGATGATTATATCACCGGAAAAGGGAAAAGAAGATTCCCATAAGACTCTTAACGATAGCCTTGACTCCGCAGCAGCGCAATCCCCTCCTTTACCTCCTCAAGGGTTGCCCGAGGGTGCAGCTCCAAAACCTTAAGGGCAGCATCCTTAACATGCTGTTTAATCAGGTTGAAGTCTATCTCACCTTTTCCCGGCGCATTGTGGTCGGAGTAACCACGAGCATCGTGAAGATGCACCCCCAAAATGGTCGGTGCGTACTTTTCAAGCAATTCCTGATGGGATTGGATTCTTAATGTCTCTTGGACATAGCCATGACCCACATCATGCCAGAAAAAAATTTTTCCGCCTGCGAATTTTTTAAAAATGATCCCAAATTCTTCGAAGTCAGGGATCTCATGGAAATAGTAACGGTTCTCCACGCCCAAAGAAACCCCCTGTTTTTCTGCCTCCTGGTTTAGTTTTTCCAGGCTAAAGAGTACGGCATCTAAAAATCGTTGTCTTTTTGAGGTTCTTTCCTTTCGCATTTGGGAAAGGAATAAATCCATCTCCGGCGAATTGATTTGGTGGGTATCAAAATAACGGCAAAACTGTTTATAACCGGACTCCATCTCTACCCTTCCCAGGTGGAGCACCACTGCTGAACATTCAAGGTCATGGGCGGTTTGGATGGTTTTGATCGTAAACGTGATTGCTTTTTCACGCTCCTCGTGGTCAAGACTGGAGAGGAGAAAGAGGTCGCCGCTTGGCTTGCAATGGGAATACTCTTGAGGAAAAGGGAAAAAGTTATGAATACTGATTACTTTATTTTTAAGCTTTGGCTTCATTTTCAAAAAAAGACTCTCAGGGATGCGGTATTCCAGCTCTAAGAAATCAAGTCCCACGTCAGTTAAAATCCTGAACAGGTCATCATCATTTTTCAGGTTTTCTGACATCCAGGCGGTTGACAATCCCAGCATGATTACTCCCTTTATGATTCCTCGCACGAAAAGAGAATGAGAACAACTTCTTATTTTCGCTTGACAAAAAGATTTTTTTTTCGGTATTCTAAAAAACTTATACCCTTATGGTTTAAAGATTTAACTTAGCAGCGGGGAATAAAAAATCAAATAAATTTTTTATTGAGTGGTTTTTGATGCCTGAGCTTATATCCTCAAATTATTCCAAAGAAACCTTTCCCGAACTTCTTACCCTCAGTTTTGGGATGACTAAAACAGAGGTGAAGATTATATACCAAAAGAAAGGCTTGCGACCGCTTTTTGAAAGAGCGGATCGTTTAGATTTTATCAGCCCACCCGTTGATGTACCGCAAGCCGCGGAAATTAATTTAATCTTTAAAGACGACTGGTTAGTGGCAATTTATCAATATTTCGAAGTAGTCAAAGATGACGCTTCAGCCTTTGAGCATATCGCCAAATACCGAGACCTTAAGGATCAGTTAGTAGCCAAATATGGTCTTCCGGAAGCGCTGGAATTTATGGATGATAAATTTAACAACAGCAAAAGTCGGTTAAAAGGTTTTAAACTCAAAAAAGGGAATTATGCTTCTATCTGGCGCAATATCAACGGGATGGACGTATTTTTGGTGTTAGGGGGAGATGGGTTAGATACCTTTATTCGCTTGACCTATAAACTAAGGTCAGATTCCTAAAAGATTACCTGCGGAACAGAGAGAGGATCAGCGTCACGATAATGCTGATCAGGATACAGGTGACGATAGGGAAGAAGAAAGTAATATTTTCCTTTTTTATGAAAATATCTCCCGGCAGCCTCCCCAAGCCAGGAACTTTTGAACCAAAAATAAAAATTAAGCCCATAATAGATAAAATAATTCCCAAAATTAAAAGCAATTTTCCAATTTCAGTCATAAGCATATTTTATTTTTTTAAAAATCGTTCTTTTTCACTGTAAATACAGCCGCAGTACTGCTGGCGATACAGTCCTAACTTTTTAGACATTTCTCTTCCCTCAGCCCAACCTTCCCGAAAATCAGAATAAAAAAAATTGACCCCGCGTTTTTTCCCTGTTGCCAGCCCAATTTCTTTGATCAGCTCGTGATCCTGGTGTTTGCTTCCAAGCAAGGTTGAGGTAAAGGCATCAAATTTTCCTTTCTTGGCGATCTGGGCAGTAGCTTCTAACCTCGTATGGTAGCACACTTTACACCGCTCTGATTCACGGAACACAATGCTTCTTAAAAAATCTTCTAAATCATAGTGATCCTGATAAATCATTCTGATCGTAAGCTTTTCCGCTATCTCTTTTACCGCTTCTAACCTTTTTTTATACTCTTCGTAGGGGTGGATATTGGGGTTATAGAAAAAGCCAAAAATTTCATGGCCTTCCTTGTGAAGCTTTTGAAGAGGATAAAGCGCGCAATTTGCGCAACAAAGGTGGAGTAAAATTTTCACTTTACTTGTCAGGGAGTAAATAAGTTTTGATGATTACTTTTTTCGAAAATTAATACGGTTTTGTTGTGCCCTTTTTAAAAAGACAAACATAAACAATAGGTTATTTTTATTTTGGATAAAAAATAAAAAAAATCAAGGTTTGTTTGCAAATTTTTCTTATTTATATTATATATCTTCATCTCTTTATTAACAATTGCCAAATTCTATTTTTAATTTCCATGGAAAAAATTTTAATCGTCGATGATAGTAAAACTATTCGTCAAATCCTTGTTGATATGATGAATTCCTTAGGGTATGAGAACAAGGCCGCTACCGACGGATTGCAGGCTTTAACGATGTTAAAAGAAGAAGTTTTTTCTGTTGTGATATCAGATATTGAGATGCCGGGGATTGATGGTTTAACTTTGATCAAAAGGATTAAGGAGGAATCTCCGGAGATAGATGTCATCAGCATCACCGGGTTTGAAACAAAATACTCTTATTCTGAGGTTATCAAAACCGGAGCAAGCGATTTTATTATCAAACCATTTGGGATTGATGAAATCACGGCCAAACTTAACCGGATTTTTCGGGAGCGGAACATTAAACACCAATTGGAAAAGAAAAATGCTGAACTTCTCCTGCTTTCCATAAATGATGATTTGACCGGGCTTTACAATCGGCGCCATTTTTACAATCAGTTGGAAAAAGAAATTATTCGCGCCCGGCGCCAGAATCGCATGCTTTTTCTTATCATGCTTGATCTTGATGAATTTAAAAAATTTAATGACACCTACGGTCATTTAGAAGGCGATAGGGTGCTCAAAGAGGTTGGAAAGGCGATCAACAAATCTATTCGCAGCAATGTTGATGAAGGATTTCGGTATGGTGGCGATGAATTCACTATTATTATCCCAGAAGCTAATCAGAGACAGACAATGCAAATTGCCCAAAGAATTCAAGAAGCCTGCAGGGCGATTAAACCTCTGCCCATTGAAATTAGTTTGGGGTTAGTGGAACTTACGGATAACCATGATGTTGAATCATTTGTTCACTGTGCTGACCAATCGATGTACCAGGCTAAAAATTCTTCCACGAAGATCTTAATTTATGGTAAAATACCTGGTGGAGATATCCCTTTGACCAGCAGCGCCTAATACTTTGGAAACCGAGGCAAAGGGAACGAGCATCGTTTGTGTGTCATCCATGCTCCTAACGTCTTAAAAACAATCCATAGAACTTACTCGATCATGTTTGGAAAATTAAAAGAATATTGTGGTGTCTTCGGAATATACGGTCACCCGGAAGCAGCCAAATTAACATATCTCGGATTATATGCGCTTCAGCACCGCGGCCAAGAGAGCGCGGGCATAGTTTCTTCGGACGGGAAAGTCCTTTACGCGCATAGAGAGATGGGTTTGGTTGCTGATGTTTTCTCCGAGGATAGTCTTAAAAAGCTGAAAGGGAAAATCGCGATCGGTCACGTGCGATACTCCACTGCGGGGATAAGCGAAAAGAAAAACGCTCAACCCCTGATTTTTATGTACGCGCGGGGCAATATCGCGGTTGCCCATAACGGCAACCTGGTGAATGGCGAAGAATTAAGAGCGACTCTGGAAGCGCAAGGCCGCATATTTCAGTCGACCAGCGATACTGAAGTGATTATTCATTTAAAGGCGATTTCTCAACGAGTATCGTTAGTAGAAAGGATCACGGAAGCTCTCAATCAGATTAAGGGAGCTTATTCCTTGCTTTTCCTTTCGGAAAAAGAGATGGTAGCGGCGAGAGACCCCTATGGGTTTCGGCCCCTCGTCTTAGGTGAGCTTGATGGCGCTCACGTAGTCAGCTCCGAAACCTGTGCGCTTGATCTTATTGGAGCACAATACATCAGAGAAGTAGAACCAGGAGAACTCATCTTAATCAATGCGGACGGCCTTCAATCTTTTAAAATTTTTCCGACCACCCGTAAGGCGTGTATATTTGAACTTATCTATTTCGCCCGGCCAGATAGCGAAGTTTTTGGACGAGAAGTCTATACGGTCAGAAAAAAGATGGGAAGGCAGCTTGCCCGCGAGCACCCGGTAGATGCTGATATCGTAATACCTGTACCTGATTCAGGAATGCCTGCGGCAATTGGATACGCGGAGGAGTCGGGGATCCCCTTTGAAATCGGAATAATTAGGAATCACTTTGTGGGCCGGACCTTTATTGAACCGGAACAGTCAATTCGCCATTTTGGTGTCAAGGTAAAGCTTAGTTCCTTAAAACAGTACCTTAGTGGAAAACGAGTTATTATTATTGATGATTCTATTGTCCGGGGAACGAGCTGTAAAAAAATTATCAGTATGATTAAAAGTGCGGGAGCCAAGGAAGTCCACTTCCGGGTCGCTTCTCCGCCGATAACCCATCCATGTTTTTACGGGATCGATACTCCTACTAAAAAAGAGCTGATCGCGTCGAAGTTGAATGTTGATGAGATCTGTAAATTCATTGCCGCTGATAGTCTCGGCTATTTAAGTTTAAAAGGATTAAAGGCTACGGTTGAGGAAAACGGGTGTGAATTTTGTGATGCCTGCTTTACCGGCAACTATCCCATTAACTATAAGCCGTCGAAAGCATTTCTCCAGCGTTCTCTGTTTCGTGAGGATTAAGGGTTTGCCAATTCCCCTTGCGTGATGATGGTATCCTTTTTCCCGTGCTCGTCATCTTTATAGGGAAAGTCAATGTTATAATGCAACCCCCGGCTTTCCTTCCTTTGCTGGGCGCACCGGATGATCAATTCCGCCACGACCGCAATGTTTCTTAATTCAATCAAATCCCGGGTGACAATGAAATCCCAATAATACTCTTTGATTTCCTCCTGGAGTAACGCGATCCGCCGCCGGGCGCGGTCTAATCGTTTGTTCGACACCACGATTCCCACATAGTTCCACATCAACCGCCTGATTTCATCCCAGTTATGAGATACCACCACTGATTCATCACTATCGACTGCCCCACCGGGATTCCACGAAGGGATGCGGGAGAATTCGGTGCGTGCTCCTTTAATCTCCTCGATAGCTTTTCGTGCCGCCCGATGAGCATAGACCAATGCTTCCAGAAGTGAATTACTGGCTAACCGGTTAGCGCCGTGAAGGCCCGTGCAGGCAGTTTCACCGCAGGCATAGAGCCGGGAAATGTCGGTTTCTCCCTGGTGATCGGTGACAACCCCGCCACAGACATAATGAGCTGCGGGAACAACGGGAAGAGGAACTTTGGTAATATCGTACCCAAACTCCAAGCATTTTTTGTAAATGTTGGGAAACCGCTTTTTTATGAAACCAGAATCTTTATGGGAAATGTCTAACAGCACGTATTCTTCACCGCTCTTCTTAAGCTCTAAATCTATGGCACGGGCCACAATGTCACGCGGAGCCAATTCCTTTAAAGGATGGTACTTCTCCATAAAGGGAGCACCACTCATTAATTTTAAAATACCACCTTCTCCCCGGAGGGCTTCAGAGATTAAAAAATTTTTTGCTTCGTGATGGTACAAACAGGTGGGGTGAAATTGAATAAACTCAACGTTAGCGATACGGGCACCAGCGCGATACGCCATGGCAATGCCATCACCGGTGGCAATATCAGGATTGCTCGTATAAAGGTAAACTTTGCCTACACCACCACTGGCAAGCAAGGTAATCTGCGCCAGGAAGGTGTGGACCACCCCCTTTTCAATATCGAGTACATAAGCGCCCCAACAGGCATCTTTTTTATCAGTGGCTTTTCCTTCTGCGAACTTAGATTGGGTGATGAGGTCAATGGCGATATGGTTTTCGAAGATTTTAATCCGGGGATCTTTTTCTACTTTATCCACTAATATTCGTTCCACTTCTTGGCCCGTGAAGTCCTTAGCATGGATAATACGGCGTTTGGAATGCCCGCCTTCTTTTCCGAGATCAAACTCCTTATTGTTTCCCTCCTTTTTATGGGTAAAGGGAACCCCCCAGTTTATTAGTTCTTCAATCCGAGCAGGGCCTTCTTCCACCACCATTTTGACGACCTCCTCATGACAGAGACCATCTCCGGCAATGAGGGTGTCTTTGATATGTTCCTCAAAGGAGTCTTCGGAACTCATGACTGCCGCAATCCCGCCCTGGGCATAATTGGTGCTGGATTCGAGTTTATTTTTTTTGGTAACGATGGCCACGGTTCCTAAAGGAGCTACCTTGAGGGCAAAGCTTAAGCCTGCGATTCCGCTTCCGATAATGAGAAAATCCGTTTTTATTTCCATATACAATTATCCTTGAGAATCAATATGTTAAACTTTATCAACCAGGAAATCAGCAAAGTTTTTTACCTTTGTTATATTTTAAGAGGTGCGAAAATTCAAGCGTAGCTGTTTTTTAGAAAATGTCAATCGGTAATTGCCGATCAAAAAATTTTAGCTTAAAGCGAAATTGTTTTTTTACCTGCCTTGCAATTTCACGCAGCTTATTATATGAATAATGAGGATTGTGTTGGTTTATTGTTGTCTTGAGGAATCCCGGAGCGTCCCCCAGAATTTATTTTAATAGATTCGACACGCTGATCGAAGACTATCCCCTTCCCCGTATTGATAATCAACGTTGAGGGGAGTAAGAAGATAGAAGGCCAACCGGCAGAGGCGTAGTAAAAGAAAACACACCTCAATTGCTTCGGGAGGAAAAAAACAAAAGTCATCGGAGGCATTTATGACAACATGGGAGAATTTAAAAAAAGCCAGAAGATCATCTAACGATAAAGTGATCGGAGGTGTCTGTGGTGGGTTAGGCGAGGCTACCGATATCCCCTCGTGGATATGGAGAGTCATTTTTCTTATTTGCCTTCTTTCTTTTGGGTTTGGGATTATACCCTATATCGTTTTATGGATTTGCATGCCCCGGGACACGGCAAAAAAGCCCGAATAAGAGAGTTAACAAATTTTAATTTTTCACGTTTTATTGGTTTCCAGGCAAAACAGAAGGGTTGATTTTCTGCAAAACTCTGGTTCTCAACATAGGTGAGCTAATATACATGGGTAAAGTACTTATCATCGGTGCGGGCGGTGTGGGTAATGTCGTCGTCAAGAAATGCGCGCAGGTGCCGCAGATATTCACGGATATCTGTCTTGTCAGCCGGTCGCTCGACAAGTGCAAAAAGATTCAGCAAGAAATTAAAAAAACCTATAAAATCAAAATACGTATCGCCCAGGTTGATGCCGACAAGGTGGATGAAATGGTCAAGGTGATCAAGGCTTTCAACCCGGACATTGTGGTAAACGTGGCTCTGCCGTACCAGGACCTCGCTATTATGGAAGCCTGCCTGAAGACAGGAGTGCATTACCTGGACACAGCAAACTATGAACCCCCTGATGTGGCACGCTTTGAGTACAGCTGGCAGTGGGCTTATCAGGATGCTTTTAAAAAGAAGGGGATCATGGCCGTGCTCGGGTGCGGATTTGACCCCGGCGTCACAAACATATTCTGCGCTTATGCCCAGAAGCACCTTTACGACACGATCAAAACCATTGACATTCTTGATGCTAATGCCGGAACTCACGGCCACCCGTTTGCCACCAACTTCAACCCGGAAATAAACATCCGGGAAGTGACGCAGACAGTGCGGCACTGGAAGAAGGGCTCATGGATAAACACGCCGGCTATTCTTGAATCTAAAAGCGTGCATTTTACTTTTAATTATCCTGTGGTTGGCCCTCGCGAGAGCTATCTGCTTTATCATGAGGAACTGGAGTCTCTGGTAAAGCATATCAAGGGTCTGGAGCGGATCCGGTTTTGGATGACCTTTTCGGAAAACTACCTTACCCATTTGCGGGTGCTCCAGAACGTGGGTATGACCCGGATAGATGAGGTTGATTATCAAGGAAAGAAAATCGTTCCTATCAAATTTCTTAAAGCGTTGCTCCCCGATCCGGGAACCCTCGGCGCGAGTTACACCGGCAAGACGGTCATCGGCTGTGTCTTCGACGGGGTAAAGAAGAGCAAACGGAAGCAGGTTTATATCTACAATATCTGTGACCATGCCCAGTGTTACAAAGAAGTGCAGGCCCAGGCTGTTTCTTACACCACCGGTGTTCCAGCCATGATCGGCGCCATGATGGTGCTGAAGGGGATATGGAAAGGAAAAGGCGTGTTCAACGTTGAGCAGCTTGACCCTGATCCATTCATGGACGCTCTCACTATCTATGGGCTGCCCTGGAAACAGGTGCCGTTCAAGGGGAGGTTGCCGAAGTGAAAGTGAGAGGTTTACATTCATGACCACGGCGGCTTTCATAGAGAAGTTTTGCGGGATTTTCCGAAAGACATTACGGACAGTATTCGAAACCCCCTGCTATCTTATCAACGAAGGGCTTATCAAGAAGAATTGCGAGGTTCTTGATTCCGTCCAGCTGCGCACCGGCGCAAAAATTCTTCTCGCCCTCAAGGCATTTGCCATGTGGAGCACCTTCCCCCTTATTCGTAAACACCTTCATGGCGTCTGCGCAAGCGGTCCGATCGAGGCACGGCTTGGCCGGGAAGAATTCGGGCGAGAGGTGCACACCTGTGCTCCGGCTTACTCAGACGCGGATATGGATGAGGTGATTAACTATTCTGATCACATTATTTTTAACTCCGTCTACCAGTGGAAAAAGTACCGGGATCGGATAAAGGTTTCGGGCCGCGCCATTGAAATCGGCCTGCGCGTGAATCCTGGTCATTCGGAAGTGGCAGTGCCGCTCTATGACCCCTGCATACCCGGATCCCGCTTTGGGATCAAACCTGAAGATCTTGCGGGCGAAGACTTGACCGGTATTGACGGCCTGCATTTCCACGCTTTGTGCGAACAAAACGCTGACGTGCTTGGCCGCGTGCTTGCGTCATTTGAACAGCATTTTGGCGGATACATCCCGCGGATGAAATGGGTAAACTTTGGCGGCGGGCATCATATCACCCGCATTGACTACGATCTTAATACCCTCTGTTCCACCATTACGGATTTTCGGAAAACGACATAACAGCATTGCTGTTTACCTGGAGCCAGGAGAGGCGGTGGTACTCAACGCCGGCGTGCTGGTGGCGACTGTTCTGGATATCGTGGAAAACGATATGGCAATCGCCATTCTTGACACCTCAGCCGAAGCCCACATGCCGGACGTGCTTGCCATGCCTTACCGACCAAACATCATCGGCGCGGGTAATCCGGGCGAGCTGCCCCATACCTACCGCCTTGGCGGTATCACCTGCCTTGCCGGAGATGTGATCGGCGATTACTCTTTTGAGGAACCATTGCAACGAGGTGATCGGCTCGTATTTCTCGACATGGCGCTTTACTCGTTTGTTAAAAATACCACCTTCAATGGCATCCGGCTTCCCTCCCTTATTTTGTACAACCCGGACAACAACTCTGTGCGCGTGGTGCGCCGCTTCGGTTACGAGGACTATAAAAACAGGCTGTCATAAATATTATCAGAAATAACATTCGAAGATTTATTGGTTAAGCTGGAAAGGAAGATAGTGAAATAGGACAACCCTTTAAATAAAAAAATAACCTGTTGAGAGCGCCAGTGCTTGTAAAGGAAAGATACAATTTAAGAACATAATAGCATGTGCTTCACTTTATATAAATTTATGTTGCTTCGCGGCTCCAGCGCTGCGGGGCAGAGTTTTAGATGAACTTAGGAGGGTTACAAATTCAATGAATGAGAAAAAGGTATTCGGCAATTGGTTTTGCTAAAACCGGCACAACGTCCCTTAATAGTGCACTTACTACCCTTGGATATAAGGTTAAAGGTTTCTTTGGTTCGAAGGACCCTGACATTAGCCGGAATGTATACGAAATGGCATTTCGTTTTGTTGAGCAATACGATGCATTCGAAGATATTCCGTGGTGTGTTATTTTTAAGGAATTAGATAAAAAATATCCCGGAAGCAAATTTATATTGACTCTACGGCCAACAGAGAAATGGATTAAGAGCATAGTTGATCATTTTGGCATAAAAACAAGACCAATGTTAGAGTGGATTTATGGCGTTGGTTATCCGAAAGGTAATGAAGATATCTATATAGCGAGGTACGAGCGTCATAACAAGGAGGTTTTGGAGTATTTTAAAGACCGGCCCGATGATCTTCTTGTGTTACGATTAACCGAAGGGGATGGATGGGAAAAACTGTGCCAGTTTTTACACAAAGATGTTCCTAATATTGAATTTCCCCATGAAAATAAGGGCGTAGACAGAGCGAGAAAAAGGAAAAGAAAAAAAATACGGCGGGTTATAAAGAGAAGTTTTGTTGTGCTGGCGGGGTTGCTCTTACTCGGTATCGTACTATACTGGATGCAGAGTTGAGTTTTATAAAAAAGGACGTATGGTCAATTAGTATCTATCAAAACGACGCTGAGGACCACGGGCGTAAGCCCGTGGGTGAAAGCGTCCCAGCCGAAGGCTGAAAAGGGCTCGGATATGATATGCCCAGGCCATGGAAATAAGGCTGAGTGCTTATGGGGCATATCATCACGAATTTCATGTTGTCTGGATCCCAAGATATCGTAAAAGATATTGAAAGGGGAGCTGAACGATTTGTTGAGAAGCATTTAGGAGACATTCGAAAAGCATCATCCTGATATTGAGGTTGAAAAGTACAGCGTTCAAAAAGATCATTTACATTTGATCATCGTGATCCCGCCGAAATATTCGGTTTCCGAAATTATAGAAAAAATCAAAGCCACTGAGTTGAGAGATACGAAGACGTTTTGCAATGGGTCAAAACGGTGTATTGGCATAACGAGTCTTGGTCACCTGGATTCTTCTCATCGACCGTTGGCATAAACGAAGAAGTCATAAAAAGATACATTGAGTTTCAGGAAAAGATAGATAAAGGGCAACTGCAGCTTCCTTTAATCTTTAGTGACGGGCGTAAGCCCGTGGTATCTACTCCCACACCAGACCATTATTTGCCGTTACTTTATGTGATCGGGCTTCGTAAGCAAGGGGAACAGACCAGTTTTCCTGTCGAGGGAGTTGACGGAGGCTCAGTTTCGATGCTCGCGATCCAAATCGGCTGAGTTCCTCGTCCTGCGGCATTTATTTAAAAACCGTGAATCTGCTTACCTTATAAGGGCATAGTGATTCGTGGGGTACGCTTCAACCTTTAAACATGCCTAAGGAGGAAATATGACAAATCGAACTTATGTCAAGTCAACCTTGCTCGGCGCACTTATTGCTCTTTCGGTGGGGGGATTTTTGCTCCATGTGCGCATTCATCCGTTCACTCAGAATTCTTCGAACATTGTTCCCGTTATCTCGTGTTTGCTGAGCATTATTGTGGTGCCTTTGCTTTTTTCCTTCAGGAAGACGATCTCTTATGGCTATGTTTTAAACGGATTTTTGGCTATTATCGCCACTGTTACCATGTCCCACTTTGCAATTGTTCATTGGCCTTCTCCCGCCACGCTAAAGGCGATTATTTTTAATACAACTCTCGCGGATATAGTGATCGTCTGGAGTAAATTTTTTATCGGAAAATCTCTTTTTGATTTGGAAACCTTTGGCTATGACCCGGACAGGGCCAGGCTGGGCAAAACGTATCGTTATCCGAACATGGGGTGGTGGCTTGTCCACCTGGTGGCGATAAGTATTGTGTATTGTCTCGGCAACTTATTATGGAGGTAGCCATGTCTAAGTTTAAATTATTTTCCGTGAACTGGTGGATTCTTCATACAATAGCTTTGATATTTTTCTTTTACCTTGGTCATGCGGTGCACTTTTTTAAATAAATGTGAGCAAGAGCGTAAATCGTAAAGCGTAAGGCGTAAATGGCAAGGAGCATGGGGCAAAACAAGTGATGTTTTGGACAACGCGCCCAACTTCACTTTATCCTAATCTTCACTTTTTAATGGACTAGGTAACACATTTGGAATATTATACGGATCAATATAGACATTGTTAGGCAAAGAATAAAATGAAACATCGATTCTACGGTGACAAGAAGGACTACTTGAAGTATGGACTTCTAGAGGTGTTATCTTCCGCACACGAGACAATTGGGGTCAATTGGTATCTAACAGACGATCACCATGGCAACCCCAACCACGGAAACGATACTCGGTACCTTGATGATGAGAACTGGGAAACACTACGCTCCCGCGATTTTCGCATCCCTAAGGAGCCGAGTAAAAAGCAATCAACGAAACGTTGGCTTTTGCAGAACGGATGGCGTTGTGGGAATTTCTCATGAATTCATGGACCCACTGCCCACAGTCACAGATCAGCAAGACTACTCAGATCTGCGCTCGGTTTGGCATACAAAAGCAAGAGACGTACTCACCGAGTGCGACCTTGTTTTTCTTGATCCAGACATAGGAGTCAAGGATCAGCTGCCTTCCGGACCCCTTCGTGCGTCAGAGTATTCGAGTTATTCTGAGGTCTGCGACTATGACTGGTGTGACTTACTCGTCGTCCAATTTCTTCAGCCAAGAAGTAGATTCCAACAGCTACGGACTAATCCTGTAACGCAACACGCTATGCGTCAGGACAAGAAAGTTGTTGCTTTTATCGCATCGTCTTTAGCCTTTTTGTACGTAACTAACCAGGTTGACATCACGCTGTTGAAGCGAGTGTTTGAAAGATGGGATACGAAGATAAGCCCGCAAATCCTTATTGCCTAACCCAGCATTCCACCAGATCGTTTACGCTCTCTGTGAACTCGGCGTTAGAAAAAATATCATTTCGCTTTTAGGTTGTGCGGTAACCAGCGAAGTTTAGAATATAAGAAATTCCCTGAAAACGTGAATAAAAATAATTTAACCACTCTCTTCATTTGATTAAAAAGCCATGCTTGTTTTGGGTATTGAATCTTCATGTGATGAAACTGCGGCTGCGGTGGTTAAGGATGGGAAAACCATTCTTTCCGATGTGGTAGCCTCGCAGGATGAAGTCCATAGAATGTATGGGGGGGTTGTCCCTGAACTGGCCTCCCGCTTGGCTGGGGCATTCGTCGGCTAAGTTAACATTTTCAGGAGAGGAAGCATGACAATACACGAACTGTTTTTCCCGCAACCTATTTTTTCAGGAGAAGAGGCTGACCCGCCGAGCGTCCCTCGGGTCCTCATTGCACCACACCGGTATATTCAAGGCAAGGGGGTGCTTGATCATCTCGGACGCTATCTTTCGCTCATTTCCAGTAAACAGGCAGCACTTTTGATTTTTGCAGAGGGCTCAGAGCAGATTGGGAAACGGATCATACAGAGCTTGCAGCAAGCCCAGGTCCATCCAGTCATGGTGACCTTCGGTGGAGAGTGTTCTCACGAAGAGGTTGACCGGGTTCTTGCCATTCTCAACCGCGAAGATACTCCTGTGGATTGTCTGATTGCCGTGGGCGGGGGGAAATGTCTCGATACCGGCAAAAATGTGGCGCATCGTTTGTCAGTTCCGGTGGTGATTTGTCCAACGATCGCCTCAACGATGCCCATGCTCCGCTGCATCCGTGATGTATACCCAGGGAGGCGTGCCAAGGCAGAGTCAGAGAGTCTGATTGCCGTGGGCGGGGGGAAATGTCTCGATACAGGCAAAAATGTTGCGTATCGTTTGTCAATTCCGGTGGTGATTTGTCCAACTATCGCCTCAACTGATGCCCCATGCTCCGCAGCATCCGTGATGTATACCCAGGAAGGCGTTCTCAAAGATGCAGAGTTTTACCCCAATAGCCCAGCCATTGTGGTCGTAGATACCGGGGTCATTGCGGAGGCGCCTGTACGCCATCTAATTTCAGGTATGGCGGATGCTCTGGCCACCTGCTACGAAACCCGGACCTGTTTCCACAATCCTCAGGCAAGGTCTATAGTAGGGGCTCGGATTACTGTAGCTGCCGTGACAATCGCCGAAGTGTGTGCCAAAACCGTGTTTGACTACGGCCTTGAGGCAGCAGCAGCGGTAAGGCGGAGGGAAGTAAACGAAGCCTTAGAGCGGGTTGTCGAGGCCAATACGCTTTTGAGCGGAGTCGGGTTTGAGAGCGGTGGGCTGGCGGCTGCTCACGCTGTGGCGGGCGGGTTGACGGAACTACCGACAGTGCATGAAAACTTTCTCCATGGTGAAATGGTAGCCATGGGGCTCTTAAGCCATCTCATGTTGGAGGGTGACCTTGATGAAGCCAGGCGAGTAGCCCGTTTCATGGCCAAACTTGGCTTGCCCGTCCATCTTGGTCATCTTGCTGTAGATCCTGACAAGGATTTCGAGGTATTGCATGAGGCTATGGCTGCCGGTATGGTGACATCTCCCTTTGTGCACAATGAGCCATTTGAGGTGACTGCCCGAGAAGATTTTGACAGCACTTTTACAGGCACACACGTTAGGTTTGGAGGTCACAGCAGCTATTGGGGATGCTGCCTATCGCGAAATTCATTTACCATGAACGGCAAGATACAAATAGCGATCTTCCTCTAGAGCCAGACATCGGCGTGCAGGCGACGGCTTCCAGTCGCACTGCCTGATGCCCGCGTTGTTAGAAAAATATTTTTTCGCTTTTATGTTGTTATAATGGTCACCAGCGAAGTATAGAATGTAAGAAATTCCCTGGAAAAGGGAATAAAAAAAATCAACTACTTTTTTCATTTGACCAAAAAACTATGATTGTTTTAGGTATCGAATCTTCATGTGATGAAACTGCGGCTGCGGTGGTTAAGGATGGGAGAACCATTCTTTCCAATGTGGTAGCCTCGCAGGATGAAGTCCATAAAATGTATGGCGGGGTTGTCCCGGAACTGGCCTCCCGCCATCATATTGAAAATATCACTCCGGTTATCAGCGCGGCGCTTGAGCAGGCAAAAACATCCCTCAGCGATTTGGATGGAATCGCGGTAACGCAAGGCCCGGGGCTGGTGGGGTCGCTTTTGGTGGGACTGTCAGTCGCAAAAGCAATGGCGTATGTTTTGGGATTGCCGCTGGTCGGAGTGAACCATGTGGAGGGGCATATTGCGGCCTGCTTTCTTAGAACACGATGAACTTAATTATCCCTTTCTCGCCTTAGTTGTTTCCGGAGGGCACACCAGTCTTTATGAAGTGCGCGCTCCGGGAGAATATGTTTTATTAGGACAAACCCGTGATGATGCGGCGGGAGAGGCTTTTGACAAAGTGGCTAAATTTCTCAAATTAGGGTATCCCGGAGGAATTATCATTGATCGGCTTTCCCAGACTGCCAATAGAAAAGCCTTTGCTTTTCCCCGGCCCTGGATCACGAGCGAGTCCTTGGATTTCAGCTTTTCGGGTTTAAAGACCGCGGTGATTACCTTTATTAAAAAAATGAACCACGAACCCACTGGTTCGGAAATTAATGATATTGCCGCTTCTTTTCAAGAAGCAGTGGTAGATGTATTGGTGGGGAAGGCCTTTTTAGCGGCTGAGCAAAAGGGGTTAAATAAAATCGTGGTGTGCGGAGGAGTAGCTTCCAACCAAAGGTTACGAGAGAGACTACACGAGGAGGCGAAAAAAAGAGGCGCTTTGGTCTTTATTCCTTCACCTCATCTTTGTACTGACAACGCGGCCATGATCGCGGCTGCCGGGACGTACTATCTTGAACGAGGAGTGCGTGCTCCGCTCAATCTGAATGCTTATTCCCGCTTACCCATCCAGGGGATTTCTCGAGTTTCCCTGATTTATCACAGACTCTGTTTTTCCACCATCGCGTAAGCATTGTGATTATGAATGCTCTCCATGTTTTCCGATTCCACACTGAACCAGGTAAAGTTGGCGTTGGCGGAGAGTTTCTCGGCGATGGTACGCACCACATCTTCCACAAACATGGGGTTTTCGTAGGCTTGTTCGGTGACAAACTGTTCATCCCGCCGTTTTAAGAGCGAATACACCGGGGAACTCACTGACTCTTCAACGAGGTGAATAATATCTTCAATCCAGAAAAACTTTTTAAAGCAAAGGTGAACGGAGACTTTGCTTCTCTGATTGTGGGCTCCTTTTTTACTTATTTCTTTTGAGCACGGGCAGAGCGTTGTGACCGGCACTTCAACCCCGACGATTAATTTATTGCGTCCATTGTTATCAGTAGAACCAATAAAACGGCAGGTATATTCCAGCAGACTCTTGGCTTTGGATACCGGCGCGGCTTTTTCGATAAAATAAGGGAATTCGATCTCCACATGAGCGGATTCTGCATGGAGCTTCTTTTTTATTTTCGCGAGGATTCGGGGGACATTTTTTATATCAATACCCTGGCGATATTCATTGAGGAGCTCGATGAAACGGCTCATATGCGTCCCCTTAAAATGGTGGGGAAGGTTCACGTACATATTAAACGTAGCAATGGTATGCTGGGTTTTATTTTTTTTGTCCTTAACAATGATCGGATATTTGATGTTTTTAACTCCCACCTTTTGAATCTCAATGTGGCGGTGATCAGGGCGGTTCTGGATGTCTTCGGGGAACATAATTTTTTCCTTATTTCTCTGAGTAGCTGGCAGAGGAATCATCTGATTCCCAAACCGTAACCTTGGCGACAACAATTCTATCATGAGTGAGTAACTTTTTTAATTCCTGAAAAATATAAAAAGCGATATTTTCGGACGAAGGATTGAGAGCATCAAAAGGAGGGATATCGTTAAGGTGCTTATGGTCAAGCCTCTGAATAATTTGATGCAGTTCCTGTTTCAAGACCTTAAAATCAATAACCATACCGAGGTTATCCAGCGTTTCTGCTCCTATCTGAACTCCCACTTTCCAGTTATGACCATGGAGTTCTTCACACTTTCCCTTATAACCTCGTAAACTATGCGCAGAGGAAAAATGAGTATGGACCATGAGTTCGTACATTTTTTCTATCCTCTCAATAGGTGTAATATCTAACGTTCATGCACGGGTACGCTCTTATCCGGTAGTGCGGTAAATCTCCTCGAGGATAGCGGTACCCCCAGCATTTAAGAGTTTTTCCGCTAAAAGAAGACCTATTTTTTCTGCTTCTTCGGGATTTCCTTCGATCGTATCCCGAATAATCTTTTTCCCATCTAAAGAGCTGATCAGTCCCTCGAGGAATAATTTGCCGTTTGCTATTTTCCCAAAGGCAGCAATCGGTACCTGACACCCGCCTTCCAACTTTTTCAGAAAAGACCGCTCTGCGCATACGCAGTGAGCGGTGTCAGGATGGTGGAGAAAAGCAACGATTTCGTTGGTTGTCCGGTCATCTCGACGAGTTTCGATACCGAGCGCTCCCTGGCCAATGGCCGGAAGAAATTTTTCCGAATCCAGATACTGGGTAATTTTTTCTTCCCACCCCATCCGGATAACTCCGGCAGCTGCTATAATAATACCATCAAGTTTTTCGGTTTCCAATTTTTTTATCCGGGTATCCAGGTTACCCCGGAGGGTTTCGATTTTAAAATCAGGTCTCAGATTAAGGAGCTGAGCTTGCCGACGCAAGCTTGACGTTCCTAATCGAGCATGCACCGGCAATTCTTCTAATCGTCTTCCCTCCCGGGAAATTAATGCATCTAAAGGGTTTTCCCGTTTTGGGATTACGCTGAGCATTAATTCTTGGGGAAGGAACGTTGGAACATCCTTCAGACTATGGACCGCCAGATCGATTTTGTTTTTGATCAGAGCTTCTTCAATCTCTTTTACAAAAAGTCCTTTGCCTCCCACGTGAGCCAGGGGCACGTCATGTATTTTATCACCCGTGGTTTTAATTTTTACCAGTTTGAAATCAAACTGGGGATATCTTCCCTTGAGCTGAGTTTTAACCCACTCGGCTTGCCAGAGGGCGAGGGCGCTTCCTCGTGTTCCGATAGAGAGCGTATCTTTTGCCAAAAGAGTCTTTCCAATAAGGAAGAGTTAGTTTTGACGGCTTCGTAAAAAGTCCTGCGGCGTTGCCTCCGTGCGATGCACGAAGACAGGCGCTGCATCTGCCCCGTTAAATGTTCGCTTCGGGAGGCGAAGAAGCCAACGTAAGGGTTTCTGAGTTGCCGATCTCCGAAAATTCTTTATTTAACGGGGTGAATCATTGCGGCGTACAGGTAAGTACGCCTCATTCCGTCGGATTTGCGCGCCTTGCATCTGAAGCTTTTTACTGTGCCGTCTGATTTTCGACTTTTGACGGCTTCATCAGTTTTACAACCGAACAACCTTAAACCTCCCACAAAATTAACCCTGATGAGTGAGGGTGCGCAGAGAAAAAGGAAAAGGTTTTTTTCATTCACATAAGAAGCCTTGGAAATTTAATGCCAGGGAAAAAGATTGTGGAGAGGCTTCAGCGCTTTGAATTTACCTGGGGACAATTAAAGATTTATCCCTGCGACGTTCAGTTCCTTCAGCATAAAAAAGGATGCTTCGGTGAACCAGTTTTTGTAAAAAGCCATGCTTTTCCGAAGCAATTCCTTGAGGTTTAAGATCCCAGGCCGCGCAGAGAGCACATTTAGCTTCTTCTTCCTTATTCGTGCGAAAGAGCATGTAAGCGGTTTCTTCCAAACGCCGCTGGTAAATTCTCCGAAAATCTTCATCAAATATTTTCTGCACTGCTTCAGAGAAAATTGCTTCCCGTCTTTGCTCAACGTGAAGGGGGTCCAAAACTAAAGGACTCTCTTCAATGGCTCTTAATTTTTCCAAATACCCCCAGACCAATCGTGGTTCCAAAAACCAGCTCTTGAATTCTTCAAGCTCAAAAAGCGAATGGTACTGATCCGGCGCAGCATTGAGGGTCGCCTCGTGGATAGTATCGTGAGATATACAAGAATAAATAATGGGTTCGGTTACTGATCCCCTCAGGTCATCAATTTCTACTTTCCAATGATTAAATTGTTCTGGTAACGGGATTCCTTTTTGCAGGTTAATCTGGTAGGCTTCATCAATAAGGAAATAACCGTATTCAGGGGTAATTTCAATAAATTGAACCACACCGTCTTCGGAAATCTTCTTGAGGAAGTTTTTTATCTCTTTTCGTTTAAGGTCGAAGGCACTAAAATTTTTTATACCATCTTGATCACTGAGGGTAATTTGAAAAAAAAGCACTCCCCACCGTAAAACCGACTTACTCAAAAAGATTAAACGGTCTCCTACATAATCGATGCCACTTATGTAAACCGTGGCTTGAGATGACTCAAGGTTTACAATTTTTAAAGGCTCACTCTCATCGGTTTCGGGGATAACCACCTCTAAGCCCCTGCTTTTCATTTGGAACAGATGACGCTTTAACAGCCGGCGGAGATTTTTATCCTTGGTATTCTTCAACATGTTGCTAAAAATTTCTCCAACCTCTGCGGTGGCGTTCGAAGCTAACAAATTAATGATTTTCTCATCTAAGTCAGCCTCTTCTTTAATCAGCTGCAGGATAAAGGGGAAAGCTTTGGGAAACTCATCTGATATCTGTTTAATGATGGAAAATTTTAGTTGCCCTGGCAAGGAGGCAAACTTTTTGAGGATAGCATCCTCTGTTCCTTCTTCCAAAAACCCACCCAGCTCAGTAAATTTTTGGATGGCATAAATAATATCTTCCCCTTCTTCCAAAAGTTTTAATAAATTTTCGTCAACCGGTTCTTCCCATTTTTGAAGCTGGAGCAGTGCCTGTCGCAGGATATTAACGGGAAAATTGTTTTCGTTAATTATTTTTTTAATATTTTTAATAATTTCGTCACTCTTTTTTCTGATCAGGAGATCTAAAATTACTTTTTGTTCCGAGGATTTTCCCTGTCGCAACCTTTTCATTAACAAGGGAAGATAATCTTCTCCTGACTTCTCCAGCTCCCTGATTTTGCCGTCTAAAACGATAAGATTACAATCAGGGTTATGTGATTCTTGGATAATTTCTTCCAGTAATTTTCCTGGTCCTTTCTTAATGGGTAATTCATTTTCTGGGGTACCACCGCCACTTTTTTTTCTGCTTCTTTTTGCCATGTTTCTTACTCCACTGTTCTCCAACTTAATTGAATTAATTAGAGATTCAGAAATAAAACCTTGTTCTCTACGACTGACGCCAATCAGTCTTGAGCCGTTCAAAAGAAATTATAGAGGAACGGTGAAGGCAAGTCAAAACTA
>CAVTQE010000004.1:0-14709 GCA_963736755.1 uncultured delta proteobacterium
TTAGATGTGCCCGAGTAGCCAACCAATAATCAAAAGTATAAAATAATTTGTTTTCAGGTAGCTCATGATCCGGATATTAATGGTAGATAACTACGATTCTTTCACGTATAATTTGGTGCAACTCATCATGAGCAATGCCTCGGTAGAAATGAAGGTTAATCGGAATGACCAATTGGACTTAAACTCTATCAACGATTTTTCCCCCGATGGCATTGTAATCTCACCTGGTCCAAAAGCGCCTAAAGATGCCGGGCTTTCTAAACATATAATAAGAATGTTCAGCGACAAAGTGCCCATTTTGGGGGTGTGTCTCGGGATGCAATGTATAAATGAAGTTTTTGGCGGAGAAACTCGGGAAGCAGATCTACCGGTCCATGGAAAAACAAGTCTTATTTACCATAATTATAAAAATCTCTTTCTTCATCTTCACAACCCCTTAAAAGTAGCCCGGTACCACTCCCTCATAATTGATAATATTCCCTCGTGTTTAGAGATTGACGCCTTTACCGAGCAGGGTAATATCCCCATGGCTATTCACCATAAAAAATATCCGGTTTTCGGGGTGCAGTTCCATCCTGAGTCTTTTTTGACCGAGGGAGGGAGAACAATAATTAAAAATTTTTTAACTTTTTTAACGACATGAACCTTTCTAAAATCTTCCCCTCCGTAAAATCCTTTCGCCAAAAAACACTCGATCATTTTATTGATCCAGAATTGATATTTTCCCAGGTGGGGCGAAAGACCTACTCTGCCCTCCTTTGTGGGAAGGGAAACCGTGATAATGCTCAATATGCCTATATCGGCATCAACCCTTTTCTTAAAGTCAAACACAATGGAACTAAGGCTACCGTGAACTTTCATAACAGGGACGCAAGCCTTGCTGTTGATCCTTTTCACCTCCTTGGGGAAGCTCTCAATTTTTACCCCTTGAAAACTTACCCACTTCCCCTCTCATTATGGGGGGCGATTGGTTACCTTTCCTATGATGCTGCCCACTTCATTGAGAACCTACCCAAAACCACCATTGATGATTTGAATATGCCTATAATGGAAATGGTTTATTATCAAGACATGCTCATCTTTGACTATCAACAAAAAATCGTCTTTCTGGTTCAAGTAGATATCGGAGACGGGTTTAATGATCCTGAGGATATTCAAGCAGTGTTCAAAAAAAGAAGAGGGGCATTCGGTAATTATGCCGTTGAATCACCAAAATCCTGTTGTGGTGAGGAAGAATATGTAGGTTTAATTAAAAAAATAATTGATTATATCAAGAAGGGGGATGTATATGAGGTTAACCTCTCCCACCGGTTCGAGGCACAATACCACGGTGATCCGTACGGCATTTTTTTCAATCTTTTTCAAATCAACCCTGCTCCTTTTTCCGCTTTCCTGAACTTTGGCGATACTATTATCCTCTCTAATTCGCCGGAGAGATTTCTCAAAGCAGACGGAGATCAGGTAGAAACCCGCCCCATCAAAGGCACTATGTGCCGAGGAAAAACAAAAGAAGAGGACCAAAAAAACCGTCTCCTGCTTGCCAGTTCAGAAAAAGAAGATGCCGAGCTATCAATGATTGTAGATTTATTAAGGAATGACCTCGGCAAGGTCTGTGACTACGGGAGTGTGCGGGTTCGGGAACATAAAAGGATCGAGGGATTTTCTAATGTTTGGCACCTCATTTCCATTGTGGAAGGCAGGTTAAGAAAAGATGAGAGCTATGCTTCGCTTATCCGGGCCTGTTTTCCTGGAGGATCAATCACTGGTTGCCCAAAGATAAGAAGCATGGAGATTATTGATGAATTGGAAAAGTATGCTCGCAATCTTTATACGGGTATGATTTTTATCGGCAATGATCATCGGTTAGATTCGAGCATTGTAATCCGCACTATCATTGCTAAAACCGACCACCTTTATTTCAACGTTGGTGGAGCCGTTGTTTATGATTCTATCCCGAAAAGAGAATATGAAGAGACGCTGGAAAAAGCCCAGAGTATAATGAAGGCATTATTATGAAAATATTTTTCAATGGTAATTATTACGCGAAAAATGAATCCTTAGTAAAAGTCTTTGATCGAGGTTTACTTTTCGGAGATGGTATCTTTACCACGCTCAAAGTAGAAAATTCGGTTCCCCTGTTTTTGGACCATCATATTGCTCGCCTTCACTCCTCATGTCAATTTTTCGGGATTAAATTTTCTGACCCGGGTTTGCCCGCAATCATCACCCAGCTCCTTAAAAAAAACCAGCTAAAAGACGCACGGATAAAAATCATGGTGAGCCGGGGATGTGACTTTAAAAACCGGATCTATAATTACGAAGGCGAGCAGCTTCCCACCATGCTGGTTTTAGCTTTTCCTTTGGTCCCTCAGCCCCTTAGGCCAGTAAGCTTATGTATCTCGCCAGAGCTACGCGGGAATGAGTCTATCTATCACCATAAGACCATCAGCTATCTTCCCAATCTTACTCATAAAACATTTGCCCAAAAAAATGGTTTCTATGATGCGATCATTCTCAATTGGAAAAGGCAAGTCCTGGAAACGTCAACCGCTAACCTCTTTTTTATCATCAAGGACAAAATTATTACCCCTCCAAAAGAACTTCCGCTTTTAAATGGAATTATGAGGCAAAATCTCCTTTCCGTGGGGGCTATCAAAAATTATGGCTTTCTCGAAGATTCTTTGACCCAGAAAGACCTCAAAAAGGTTGAAGGAGCTTTCATTACCTCAGCTATCCTCGAAATTTGCCCGGTAAAACGGATTGAAGGCCAAGAATTTTCCCCTGAAAAGCCAAAAGTCATTCGAAAGGAATGGCGCCGCATACGAGGCTTTTGCCTTCAAAAAGGTTAGGCTCGTGCTTTTTTAAATCATCTTTCAGTTTCCTCATTTATTAATAGTGCTCTCTACAAAGTGCTTGACGATCGCTCTGCATCCAATAATTTTATGAGACAGTTTTTCAGAAATTTTTCTTAAAAAATCAGAATTTTCCCGATTGACAATTAAGGTAGGTAGGATAGAAAAATATAAGCCTCGGCTTAAAAACCTCACCATTTGGGTGAGGTTTTTAGCTTTCGGATAATTTAGTTTTTTTGGCATATAATTTGTATTTGTTAAACCTAAGGCCTCTCGTGTAAACTATAAACAGTATTTTAAATGGTTTTTAACCTGACATGAGCAAAGCATAGCGGGAAAAATCATTTAATATCGTTCACATCAAACCGTAGTGGGATAAATCGTAAAAAAATAACTCTATAAAAAATATTTTATTTGTAGTAAAAATTTTTATCAATTGTTTAAATGATTATTAGTTTTTCCCTGAGCCTCTGATGAGACAATTTTAGAGAAATGTTCCTTTTTATGCTCGGCAGCAATTATTTCATTATTGATTTTTCGATTGTATTCCTCAAGCAATTACATGTTTCCGAATTCTCAATCGACATAGACACTAACCTACTAAAATGATTGTTTAAATCTTTGCCCTCCCCTTACTACAGGAGGCAAAGCTGAGTTTTCTTATAAGTATGAGCGATTTGGAAAAATATTAAGTAAAATTTCGAAAAATTAAAAGGGGGTGATAATCGTTTGATCAGTAATAGTTAGCGGATGTTTATTTCAAGAAATTTTTTTGTTACAAGGAGGTCCCTAGGAATGGAGAAGCTACTACTATTTAATCCAAGTAAATGTACCGGATGTAAAACCTGCGAAATGGCCTGTTCCCTTAGCCAGACAGGGGTTTGTAACCCCGCCAGTTCCCGGAGAAGAACTATCTCCTTTGATGACGCTATCCTTGATGTGCCTATGCAGTGTATGCAATGCGGCAACGCCGCCTGCATGAACATTTGCCCGACACAAGCCATTTACGTAGACCCCGAAACCAATGCAAAAATAAAAAATCCCGATAAGTGCATTGGCTGTAGGATGTGCATGATTGCCTGTCCTTTTGGGGCGATCTCTGTGGATCCACTCACCCACAAAATAGTCAAATGCGATCTGTGTCTTGGCGATCCGGCGTGCGCGAAATTCTGCCCGACCGGAGCGATTGAGTACGTCCCTGCTGATGCTTACAGCCTGACCAGACAGCGCGAGGCGATCAAGGAAATCTCCAAGATGATGAGCACGATCGCGAAAGGAGGTGCGTAATATGTACGGCAATACGTGGAAAAATTGCGAAAATTGACCTTAACAAAGGCACCTTCACGGTTGAAGATACCGCTCCTTACCTTAAGAAGTACCTGGGAGGCAGAGCCCTCAACCACATCCTTCTTTTTCGGGAGACTGATACGGCAAAAGTCAAACCTTTTGACCCTGAGAATGTGATCGTCTTTGGCGCTGGCCCCTTGGGCGGTACCACCTGGCCCAGTTCGGGTCGGTTTCAAGCCACTTTTATCGCTCCGCTGCCTTACAGTGGGTGGGGAGATAGTAATGTGGGAGGAGCCGTAGGACCTCAGCTTAAGTTCGCGGGCTGGGACAACCTGGTGATCAAGGGAAAAGCTGCTGAGCCTACCTACCTTTACATTGAAGATGACAAGATCGAATTCCGCTCCGCCAAAGACTTGTGGGGAAAAGGCATCGATGAATGTATGCACACCCTGCACACGCGGCACCTGGGTTCGGAAGTTCTCCTGATCGGGCCGGCGGGTGAAAATCTGGTGAGGTTCGCCATGCTTCGAACCCATCGGACCAGCAGTATGGGACGAACCGGTGGCGGTGCGGTGATGGGCTCCAAGAACCTCAAAGGGATTGTGATTAAAGGCACTAAGGGCGTGAAACTTGCTGACCCCAATAAATTCTTCGAGCTTTCCCTGCAGTGCCAAAAGGATCTGATGGATCCGAATTTCGGCATGGTCCACGGCCTCACCTATAAGATAATGTCCAAATACGGGACTCCGGGTATTACGAGACTGATCGGGCAAACCGGCATGGTGCCGATCAAGAACTGGAATGAGTGCGGCCTCTGGGCGCAGGATGGGGAATTAGTGGAATACATCGGGGATAAAATCTGGCAACGAAACGACGCCTGCTACACCTGCCCGGTGCACTGCCACGGCGCCTACCGGATCGAAGATCCGGTTTATGGCTGCTTCAGCGGCGGACCGGAGTATGAAACCACCTGTCGCGTTGGGCCACAAGTGCCTTGAGCCCCGGTCAAAAGTCGTTCTGAAAATCAATGCCATCTGCAATGACCTCGGGATGGACACGGTCGAGACCGGAAATATGTTTTCAACCCTGATGGAATGGTACCGAAAAGGGAATCATTGACGAAAAGTTTACTGATGGCGTGCATATGAGCTGGGGAAACGGAGATGGCATGATCGCCTTAGCCGAAAAGATCGGTAAGGTCGAAGGGCTGCGGCAAGAAACTCGGCGAAGGCCCTTACTGGCTGGCCAAAGAGCTGGGCGAAGAAGCGATGAAGTACGTCTACCATCAGAAGGGCATGTGCGCCACCGGCGTGGAAACCCGATCCACCATCGGGTCAATGCTTGCGTTTGCCCTCTCTCCCCGCGGTTCCCATCATCTGTCCGGCTTACCCACGGCAGAATGGGTTAATATCCCCGCGGTTGCCGTACATGTCGCTGGTTTTGAAGAGGCCGGGGACATCCGCTCCTACCATCCCGAAGGCAAAGCCAGACTGGTACAGTTCTATGAAAACCTTTTTGAGCTGCCTGACTCACTGGGGATCTGCAAATTTAACTTCGGTCACCTGGGATACTGGCATGACCGACCGGAAGATCTTGATAAGATGTGGGATTATCTCACCAAGGCGCTCCTCTATGCGACCGGGACCAGTTTTACGAAAGAAGAATTACTGGAGATTGGTGAGCGAGCCTATCAGATCGAGCGAGCGGTCATCACCATGCGCGGGATCCGGCGGCAAGACGACATGCCGAACTGGAAGTGCCTCAATCAGGAATGCCCCGGTGAACATCCCGCTGGTCCGAACCCCTTACCACCCATTGATAAGGAGAAATACGAAAAAATCCTGGACAAATACTACGAACTACGAGGGTGGACCCAAGAAGGGATTCCCACCAGAAAGCGGCTTGAGGAGCTTGGTTTGAAAGAGGTTGCCGATGTCATGGAAAAGAAAGGCGTGATTCCGGGCAAAGCAAAAGCCCAGAAGTAATATCATGATAACCTAAAAGGAATATGCAGGGCTGGATAACTCATCCAGCCCTGTCCCCTTAAAAGACCAAGGAGAAAACCAGCGAATGATCAAGGTCAAGGTCAGCTCTTTTTTTACCCTGAAAGAGATTCTGGGAGGGAATAATCAAGAGGTGGAATTAAAAACAGAGAACAGTACTGTTAAGGGTTTATTAAAAGAACTATCCGACCGTCATGGAGAAAAATTCAGAAAACAACTCTTTGATCCTAAAACTGGCGAGGTAAAATTTTATCGCATCGTACTAAACGGCCGCCAGTGCACTGATATTGAGGCCCCTTTAAAAGATGGGGACAGAATAGATTTTTATCCAGCGATGGCAGGTGGATGATTTCTGCCACTGCTTGCAACTACTATTCATTTCCTCGTAATTACAATAAATACGTTCTCAAACTTCCCGTAAATAAAAAAGGCACTATATTAACTAATCGGTGACACTGTTTGTGAAAACCGCTTATACAATGGCCGGTGAGAACATCATCCGGAGGAGCATATGGATAACGTTATAGAAAAAATTATTGAGAAATATAAGGGTAAGGTTGGGGCAGTCATTTCATCCTTAGAGGCTGTGCAAGAAATTTATGGATATCTTCCCCGGGAAGTTTTAGAAAAAATAAGTGAAGAATTGGATGTCCACCTATCCCGACTTTTCAGTCTCGCTACTTTTTATTCCGCCTTCACGTTAAAACCGCGCGGCAAACATACTATTCATGTCTGTTTAGGCACTGCCTGTCATGTTCGGGGTGCTCCCAAGATTGTTGATGAGCTTTCCCGCACCCTGGCGGTGAATCCAGGCGATACCACCGAAGATGGAAATTATACCCTGGAAACTGTACGGTGTGTTGGCTGCTGCAGTTTAGCGCCGGTGGTGAGAGTGGACAAGGATACCTATGGTTATAATACGATGGATAAGGTGCCTAAAATTTTATCAAAGTATAAGGACTGAGTATGAAGATCGGAACCATTTCTGATGTGCAAAAAATAAAACAAAAGGCATTACAAAAACTTTTCCCTAAAAAAATGAAACTTTCGGTCGGCTTGGGCAGTTGCGGTATTGCGGCCGGAGCTGATGCTGTTTATGATGCGCTTAAAAAAGAAGTTAAAAAGAAAAAGTTAGATATCCAAATAGCAAAAACTGGGTGCCTGGGGTTTTGCGGGGAAGAACCCATGGTCAATTTGTATAAACCAGGCTTTCCGCTCTTGGTTCTCCACCGGGTAACGGAAAAAGATGTGGAGAAGATCGTCCAGGTTTTGGCTGAAGGAGATATCCCGGAAAAGAAAATCTTTTGCAAAATCGAAAACGTTGAAAATTTTGTCGAATCAGAAGAATTACAGTTCGGGAAGAAACTTAAAAATGTTCCTCATTCTCATGACATCCCCTTTTACCAGAAACAAAAAAAAATAGTGCTTCGCGACTGTGGTCTTATTGATCCAGAAAACATTGAAGAGTTTATTGCCGTCGGTGGCTACTCGTCACTCCTCAAAGTGTTAAAAAATTCATCTCCTGAGGACGTAATAAAAATCGTAAAAGATTCGGGTTTACGGGGCCGCGGAGGAGCCGGATTTCCCACGGGAATGAAGTGGGAAGTAGCTCGCAACAACCCCAGCGATAAAAAGTATGTCATCTGTAATGCTGATGAGGGTGATCCGGGCGCATACATGAATCGAAACGAAATGGAAAGCGATCCTCACATGTTGATTGAGGGAATGATTATCGGAGGCTATGCTATTGGTGCGGATGAAGGGATTATTTATGCGCGGACTGAATATCCCTTGGCAATCGAAAGGATTAACGGCGCATTAGAGGAAGCAAAAAAATATGGTTTGTTAGGAAAAAATATCTGCAATTCCACGTTTGATTTTGACATTACTATTGTTTGTGGGGCAGGCGCCTTTGTCTGTGGTGAGGAGACGGCCCTTATTGCTTCTATTGAGGGATACTCGGGTCGACCCCGTCCTCGCCCGCCGTTTCCCGCTCAAAAAGGCCTCAACGGCAAACCAACGGTCATCAATAACGTTGAAACCTGGTGTACCATTCCGGTGGTTATGGCAAAAGGGCCGAAGTGGTTTTCGCAGGTTGGCACCGAGGGAAGCAAAGGCACCAAGGTATTCTCTTTAGTGGGCGCAGTGAAAAATGTCGGTTTGGTGGAAGTGCCCATGGGTATAACCCTCAAAGAAATCATTTACGATATTGGGGGAGGAGGAATCCAAGGAAGAAAAGTCAAGGCGATTCAGACGGGGGGACCATCAGGCGGTTGCATCCCTACGGCGCTTTTTGATCTTCCCGTAGATTATGAGGGACTCCAAAAAAGTGGTTCCATCATGGGATCGGGGGGTATGGTGGTAATGGATGAGAGGACCTGCATGGTGGATATTACCAAATACTTTCTTTCCTTCACCGAGGAAGAATCTTGCGGAAAGTGCATCCCCTGCAGACGAGGTTTGGAATATATGCTTACCATTTTGGAAGAGATTTCTGACGGAAAAGGGAAGCTAAGCCAAATTGATGAATTAGAGGAAATCGCCTCGGTCGTAAAACAAGCTTCCCTCTGTGGATTAGGCCAGACTGCTCCCAATCCCGTCCTGAGTACGATTAAGTATTTCCGCAGCGAATATGAAGCGCATATCCGAGACCATAAATGTCCTGCGGGGGTATGCAAACCGCTGATCAGATATTTTGTTGACCAAGAGGCGTGTACCGGTTGTCATGTCTGTGTCCGCGTCTGCCCGACCGGAGCTGCGCTTGGAGAAAAGAAAAAGCCCCATACCATTGATCTCGATAAGTGTATTAAGTGTGGGGCCTGTTTTGATGCCTGTAAATTTGACGCTGTCAGAGTGGAATAACCTTAAGTGAGAAAGAGGCCACGATGGTTGAAATCGCAATAAATGGCAAGAAATATAAAGCTGAGACAGGAGAAACCCTTCTTCCGGTGTTACTTCGTGAGGGGTTTGACATACCCTATCTTTGTTTTCATCACGCTGTTTCACCTTATGGTTCCTGCCGGCTTTGCATCGTTGACGTTACTGCTGGAGCCAAAAAAGGAGTTACTCCTTCGTGCACCTTGCCGGTTGCCGAAGGCCTGCAGGTTGAAACGGATACTCCCGAGGTCATTCGGATCCGCAAAATTCTCTTGGAATTGTATTTAGCCGAAGCCCCTGGTTCAACCAAGATTCAACAACTGGCTAAAAAATACGGGGTTGAGTCTTCACGGTTTTCGAAAATGGATATTACAATAAAGGGTGATCGGTGTGTCCTCTGTGGTCTGTGCGCGCGGGTATGCAGCGAGGTCTTAGGGGTTGGCGCAATTAATTTTTCAGGCCGGGGAATCAAGACCAGCATCAATACGCCCTGGTATGATGTTTCTTCCTCCTGCATCGGGTGTGGTGCTTGTGCGTATGTTTGTCCGGCGGACGCCATCGATATTGTTACTGAAGGCGATGAGCGGGTAATGAAAACCTGGCATAATACCTCGTTAAAGCTGAAAGAATGCGCCGCCTCTTTAGAATTCTTTGCCACTGAAAAAGGGCTCGATTTCATTAACAAGCTGCTTACTGATTTTCCTGACGAATTAAAAGCAAAGTCACCGGAGTCGCGAAAAATTGAATTCGCTAAAGATTTTTCCTTACTACCTAAAAAAACTTAAAAAACGACTTTGTTCTTCAATTTAAATTTGACAAAACAACCCTAACTGTGCTATCGTTGATATTATTTTATTTTGTAAAAAGGGAAAGAACCTCTAAAAAGGAGTAACACCGTGGAGGAAAAGAGAAAATGTCCTCGAATTCATTTTGGTTTTAGGGTTGAGGATGCCAACGGTAAAAAGGCATGGATGACTGAAGATATATCTTCCGGCGGATGTTTTCTGCAAAAGTTTCAAGAGACTCCCATAGGAAGTAAAATTAGTTTGGTTTTCCAGCTTCCTGGTTCACTCAAATATATCGAGGCAGTTGGAGAAGTAAAGCACCTTAAAGAAGGGGGGCGTAGGCATTGAATTTATTGCTATCAATTCGGAAGACAGAAAAGAAACCGAGGAATTTGTAAAGGAGTTCATCAAATACGAGGAATAAAAACCGAAACCCTTCTAAGCCAAAAAACTTCTACCACCCCAGGTTCTAATACCAAGTTGCATGCAAAAGCAGATCGAGGCGGCGACGAGGAATCGACGTCGAGGAGTATGACGAGGAGGCAACAAAGATATGCAAATGAAGGCGACTTGGTATACACCCTGCAACGTTCGCAGGGTTTTTTATTCCTGCACCCTGTTATGGCGATCGCATTCTTTGGGATCCGGCCGGTGCAAACCGTTCATGCCCGCTGATGCCATAATCGCGGTAAACTTTTCAACCATATGGTGAGGATAGTAGCTTTCTTTTGCCTGACGCAACCCAGGAATACCCAAGTCTTGTTCACGGTTCACAAACTCAAAACCCCGCAATGAGCGCAAGGAGAACCATTGATTGATAAGCTGACTGAGGCCCTGAATATCGGGCATGGCTTTCTCAAAATGCCACACCGCGGTGTTTGACGCTAATTCTTCTCCAATGGCATACGCTTCAATAACCCCATTTACCCGGATCGCGCCGCCAATAAGGTTAAAAAGTTCGAAATACGTAAAGGTATCGCGAATAGCATTATATTCGTGACACAAACCAGGATCACGGCCGCATTCGCGTACCTTGCACCATCGATCCTGCATTTCTATGCACTCAGAGATATTCTTCAGAGTAATTTCCTCGTACTGGCACTGATATTTTTCCAAACATTGTTTTACCAAATTCCGCTTCTTGTGATACTTCGCCCCGGCAAGATTTGCCAGGTCAGATACACGATAGACATAGTCTGCGTTATCACGATCAGGGATGACGCTCAACCCTTCGTCTCTTAGTGTTTTTGCTGTATCTTCAGGAATTCTGGTGAATCCCTTAATGTCCATTCCGAGCGACCGTACTGCTGCCAAAGATGATAATTTCCCCATGGGTGGGCCGAAGACCCAGCAACCATCCTCTCGGTAGTCAGCGAGAAGAATGCACGTGTCTTCTTTATCCGCAACGAAAATGGGTCGGGAAGTACGCCAAACAAATAGATTAGTAAAAGTTAACTCGGATACCTGAGGGGGATAGCGGCGAAGATACGCTTTTACCAGCGGAAAGTCCTGGAGCTCGAGTGGACGAATCTTACTCATCAGTTTTATTCAGCGGATAAAAAAACAACCAGTGAAAATTGATGAAACCGTAAAAAGTCGAAAATCGACGGCACAGTAAAAAGCTCAGATGCAGGCGCGCAAATCCGACGGAATGAGGCGTACTTACCTGTACGCCGCAAGATTCACCCGTTAAATAAAGAATTTTCGGAGATCGGCACTCAGAACCCGAAACCCTTACGTTGGCTTCTTGCCTCCCGAGCGAACATTTAACGGGCGATGGACTTTTTACGAAGCCGTCAAAATTCGAGGGGCAGCAGGTTTAGTAATCATTAACGTTGCGTCCATCAGTACCGTAACTATTGCTCCGCATCGTCAAATTCGATCGATACGATCATTTTTTTGGGTTTTTACCCTCATGCTTTTCTCTCATCTTAATTATCAATTCATAAGGGATCTTCAGAGCACCAAAGCCACTCCCGAGCTGAATGTCAGGCTTTTGTTCCCCATGAAAATCAGTTCCTCCGGTTATGTACAGACCATGTTTTTCAGCAAAAGTTTTAAGTTTTAATGTCTGTTGAGAATTGTGCAATGGGTAAAATACTTCGATTCCCTCGATTCCCATCCCCTTGAACAGAAGAATGAAGTGTTCTAAATCCTTGTTTTTTATTCCGTCAATGTTGTAAGGGTGAGCCAATACCGGGATTCCCGAAGCATTCTTGATTAACTGAATTCCCTCGTGGGGGGTTAAGCGTTTTTTTTCCACATAAGCAGGTCCCCCTCTTTTTAAGTACTTTTTGAATGCTTCATCCCCATTTTTTACGTAGCCTTTCTCAACCAGCACCTGGGCAAAATGCGGACGTCCTATTGCTCTCCCATCACCAGCTATCGCTTTAACCTCCTCATACGAAATATTTAAGCCCAAGGAATTAAGTCGTTTTATGATTTGAGGATTACGTTCCTCGCGAAAGTCGATCAGGTTTTGAAGGGTTGACTGTAGAACTTCATTTGCCACGTCAATATAATACCCTAAAATGTGAACCGGCCGCCCCTCCCACTCCACGCTGATTTCTACCCCCGGAATTACTTCCAACCCAATTTCCGTCCCTGCTTTTATGGCCTCTTGATTTCCATCAACAGTATCGTGGTCGGTAATACTAATAGCCCTCAGCCCTTTTCCCTTTGCTAACCTTACAATTTCCCGGGGAGAAAAAGTGCCGTCGGATGCGGACGTATGAATGTGGAGATCAATCAATCCTAATGAATTCATGGAGTTTTTTTGTCTCTACCAAATTTTTTTTGGAACAGTAAAAGGCTGAATTATAGCCTTAAACCAGAACGAGTCAAGGTTATTATTTTTATTCGGATTAAAACATTGTTAGGCTGGTTCCCTCGTATTGAAAGCCACTCAATTTCAAGCTCGGAATCAGGAATTTTTCCTCCTCGCATACCAAAAACGTGAAATTCCAACTTTTGGTTAAAAACAAAATTGTGCATCATCCAGGGGATAATATTCGCTGGGGCAAATTCCAAATGTATCGGCGTAGAGGCATCCACTCGCAATGGTAATCCGCGCCATCTTCCTTCTTGAAGTGATGGAAATCGGGATTTTGTTGTCAGCTTTTTCTACCCTCATAACACACCAATATTATTTTATTATATGGAGGAGGAGAGCAATAAGAAAGGCAGGGGGCATTTTGGGGAGACGGTCATCCTGATATTTTTATTTTTTTGATCAAATTAGTAGTGGACACTCCTTTTTTTAAGGAAACCCGGATAACTTTTCCTCCTCTGGCTTCCACTACGTCCTGGCCGATAATGGTTCCTTCCGCCCAATCTTCTCCTTTTATCAATACATCGGGTTTAAGGTCACTGATAATGGCAAGCGGATCGAGCTCATTAAAAATTACCACATAATCCACATCAGTCATCGCCGCGAGGACTTCCGCCCGTTGGTCTTCAGGAACAAAAGGCCTTTCTTTTCCTTTCAAAGTTCGAACCGAATCGTCGCTGTTTAAAGCAACAATAAGAATATCGCTGTTTTTCTTGGCTTCTCGGAACGAGTGGATGTGTCCCACGTGGAGAATGTCAAAGCAGCCATTGGTAAAAGCGATCTTTTTCCCTTGTTTATGCAAGTGTTCAATGATCGGAATAAGCTCATTTCGGGATTTTATTTTGGTATCGTCTATCCTTCGCGTCTCGTGCACCGGCTTAATATTCCTTTCCTTACTTTGGCTCTGGCGACTCTCTTGCGCCGAGAGGGCGAGGGTAATGCGTTGGTAACAGGTCCCTCCGTGACCATCATCTCCGTCTACCTTAAACGTAAAGTTCCCGAGTGTGCCTGGGCGAATGGCCCAGGTGATAAGACCGCTGGCCGGGTCAATAGTCATACCCTTCGGCGCATCCTTGCTGAGAGAGAAGGTGATTGGGTCATTGTCCGGATCTTTTACTTTAACCGGGTAAGTAAAAAGTCCGCCCGAATAATCGTCCGGAGGTGATGAAATGATTTCAGGGGGTGAATTTCTAATCACTCCAACTGACTTTGATACATTTGCCCCTCGGCGCCCATCCAGTCAAAAGGGGTTATCCTAACTGCCAAGATATCGCCATGGACAAATTTATCGTGGAAAAGGGTCGAGGTGGTTTCTCCCTCAAGAATTACCGCCTTCCGCAACGGACCACCATTTTCGAATGTGATCCATTGGTATTGAAAGTTGATTAAATCTCCTTCGGGGTCTTCAGCCTTTATCGCTACCTCCAGGTCAGCATTAGCGTAGGCTGGGTCAGGCACTGCTTTTGCCTCAACAATTTTTGGCGCATAATTGGGTGCGGGGGAGTCACCGTCCTTTTCTCACCTTTCTTGGCAAGAGACGTTGCTGGCTTACTCCCTCTTGCTTCTTCCCCTTACAACCTCCCGAACAAAGGCAGACTAAAAAACAACAAACGACAAAAAAAATAAAGGTTTTTTTCATGATCTTGCTCCCTAAAAGGTGCCCCACGTTTGTTTTTTCTCCTATCTCCCTGGTTCGAGGGAGATACAAAGACCACGAAAGCAGTGAAAGATGAGGTTGCTTGGACCTGCCTCACGCAGACCAAAGCGACCTCGTACTTTTGCCACACTTATTGGATTTGGTCAGTCCCAGGCCTTGACGTTATTCCCCTCTCTCAAAAAAGTTAGTGACATGAGTACCCTGCCGTAAGCAACGGAGAATACAACCCAAAGGGATTAAAGAAAAGTGCTTTATTTGGTTTCCCTCCAGCCAGCGGTGCCTGATTTCTGCGTTGTTGTAACGTTAGCTTGAACGATCACCCCCGTGCTCATTTGGATATATGCTTTCTCAATATCGTTACTCGCCCCACCCGCTTCTGCCGCTACAACATGAAGGGCGACTCCCGATGCCATTCCTG
>CAVTQE010000005.1:0-16371 GCA_963736755.1 uncultured delta proteobacterium
CTTCCTTCTAAAATCTCCGGCGGGCATCATCTCAATGGATTTTGCACGTTCATAAGTCTCTATGCGTGAGAAGGACGAGACTGAATTTATTTTTTTGTGAGGAGATAGTAACCCTATCCTTAATGCAGCGATCATTGCCAACAGGCAGTTACAATGCCAGTTTTGTTGTCACCCTAACCGTTTCAGGGTCGTCACCCTGAGCCTGCCCAGGGATGCCCTGAAGACTGAACCAAGTTCAGAATGACACGCAGTCAGCATTTCTTATCGCACGATTGACTCTATAACTCGATTTCTAACCCTTCCTGCGCCACGATACAATCCATACTCCCTCCCTGGCGTTTTATAATTTCCAAACATTGGATGCCGATTTTATCAAGATCTGCATCAGTGTGAGAAGGGTCATGGTGAAAAAGAACACACTTTTTAATTTCAGCGGCCATGGCAACATTGAGCACATTTTCATAGTGAGAATGCCCCCACCCCTTTTTGTTTTGATATTCCTCTGGAGTGTATTGGGCATCGAAGATCACAAGGTCAGCACCTTGAATAGCATGAATTATTTTTAAATTATAATCATCACCGGAGGTATGATTACTCTTCGGTTTTTTTACCCCGTTAGATTTTGACATCTACGGGGCAAGCGGGTCTTTTCAACGGGTAAATTCGTTATCCGTTAAATATCCAATCGTCTTATTCCGATGGGTGATAAGATAGCCAAGGGTGTTTCCCGGGTGATTAAGATAGAGAGCTTTTACCGTAAGGTCTTCGATGAGATAACTTCCTTCAGTGAGTGGTTTGAACGTGAGAATTGCTCCGAGCTTTTTTAACGGAACGGGGAAATAAGAACTTTCCATTTGATCGGAAAGGACTTTGCTCAATTTTGTTTTTTGATTTTCGCATCCATAGATCGAAAAACGATTGTCTGCGGAAAAGGCAGGGGCAAAAAAAGGCAACCCTTGGATGTGGTCCCAGTGAAAATGGGTCAAGAAAATATGACTCATAATTTTCTTTTGGGTTTTTATAAGATGGTTCCCCAGTTCTCTGATTCCGGATCCAGCGTCGAAAATAACAAATTTTTCCCCACTAAAATCTATTGACACACAAGATGTATTTCCGCCGTATTTTATCGTGTTTGGACCTGGAGTAGGTATGGATCCTCTTGTCCCCCAAAACTTCACCGCAATTTTTGTCATGAGAAGCTTTACTATTTGATCTCCAATTGCTTCAAGCGAAGTATTTTTAATAATAAAAGCTTCAGCTCCCGCCTCATAGGCTTTTTCTTGATCGGCCTCAAATTGGTTTGCTCGAAAGCATGATGATGCGAGTCTCTTCCAGAGCTTTTTGGCTTTTTATTAATTTGCAAAGGCTGATCCCGTCACGTTCCGGCATCACAATGTCTAAGATCACTAAAGCGGTTTTTGTTTGGTTGAGAAACTCGAGCACCTTGTTGCTGTCATTGCAAAGAAACCACTTTCAGGTTTTTTTTCTGAAGAATGTGACTGATGGAGTTAGTGGTAAAGGCGCTATCATCAACTACTAATACCAAGTTGCATTCAAAAGCAGATCGAGGCGACGACGAGGAATCGACGCAGGCGTACGTTTTAGTACGTCGAGGAGTATGACGAGGAGACAACAAAGATATGCAAATGAAGGCGACTTGGTATAAAACGTCGATCAGCTCGCTCATGGTGTTACCTTAACCTTTCTACATCGAGGACCAGAACCACCCGGCCATCTCCCAGGATAGTTGCTCCATAAAGACCTTCGATTTTATCGAGCAATTTGCCGAGGGGTTTTACATAGATTTGGTCAATCTTCACGAGAGCATCCACAATTAATCCTACCTTTTTCCCCTC
This sequence comes from uncultured delta proteobacterium, assembly GCA_963736755.1. Lineage (GTDB taxonomy): Bacteria > Desulfobacterota > WTBG01 > JAGOGO01 > JAGOGO01. The sequence continues at coordinate 1,857 of CAVTQE010000005.1, forward strand.
GATATCGGAAATGATTACCGGAGGATTGCCCGGCTTTTCTTGAGGAGCACCATTGATGTTTAATAAATCCTTGAGGTGAATTAAGGTGATTTCTTCTTTTTGAAAAGAAAAACTCTGGGATGAGTTTTTTGCATTTGTTTGGGCTATGGTCAACACCTTTGAAAGCGGGATAGCGAAAAGATGGGAATTTAAACTTACGAGAAGCGCAAAAATAATATGACTGGTGGTTGGAATTTTTAATACAAATTTAGTTCCTGATCCATAATCGGAAGATATGTGCATACTCCCGCCCAGCTTATCCACTTTTTCTTTGACCACATCCAGCCCCACTCCCCGTCCTGAGATATCAGTCACTTTTGTAGAGGTAGAAAAGCCGGGAGCGCAAAGGAGCATGAGGATCTCTTCATCAGAAAGTAACTCGACCGTGTCATTATCAATAATATTTTTTGCTAACGCCTCTTGTTTTACCTGGGCAACGTTAATGCCTTGCCCATCGTCCTCGACTTCTATTTGCACAATGTCTTTTTCTTTGAAAAAACGCAACTGCACTTTTCCTTTGGTTTTACCCTTTGCTTTTCTTTGTGAAGGGGTTTCCACCCCATGATCAACCGCGTTACGGATAAGGTGGATGAGGGGAGAAAGCAATTCATTTAAAACGGTGCTGTCCAGCTCGATCTCTTTGTCTCCTTCGGTTTGGAAGTCTATTTCTTTTCCCTGGTTAATCGCTGCATCCCGCACAATCCGTTGAACCATTGCCGTGGCAAAAGATACGGGTACCATACGGATGGTTAATACTTTGCTGTAAAGTTCATTGATCAGGTTGTCTGAGAGATGAACCTCTTCTTCAAGTTCAGGGGAAAAGACTGACCGGGTTAGCTCTATCAGCCGATTTCGCCGGATGATCATTTCTCCGGTGATGTTTATGAGTTCATCCAGTTTTTGAGTGTCAACAGGAATTGACGTAGGAAGTTTATAGCTGGCAGGCGATTTGCCATTGGCAGAAGGAATAACGTCAGCGGTTTTTTCTCCGCTTAATTCCTGAATAAAAGTTTGGTAATCTATTTGCGGAGGGGAAGCGGAAACCGCTTCGCTAACCAAATTTTCTAAAAGATCTACGCCACTAAAGAGTAGGCCAATCATTTCTTGAGTTAAAGGTGATTCCCCTTCTCGCATTTTGCTCAAGGGGTTTTCCAAGGCATGGCACAGTTCACTTAAGCGATTATACCCCATCATCTTTGCCATACCCTTTAATGAATGGATTTTTCGAAAAAGGCTGTTAATGAGTTCAAGATTCTTATGGTCCTTTTCGAGTTGTAATAAAAGTTGATTCATCTCCCGCAATCCTTCTCGGGAGTCAGTAATAAAAATTTCAGTATATTTGGAAAAGTCTTGCATGATTTGGGGAAAGGCCTTTATTGACGGCTTCGTAAAAAGTCCATCTGCGGCGTTGCGTCCCGCTTGCGGGATCATCACAGCGTACAGATATTATAAATAAATATGACGACATAATGCCCCCTCACCTCAATCCTCTCCCGCTGGGGAGAGGAAGGTAAAGGCGAAAACTCTCCCCAAGGGGAAGGAATAATTAAAATTCCCCTCTCCCTTGAGGGAGAGGGTCAGGGTGAGGGTGAAATTAAGCGTATCCGGCAGCGCATTTTGTCAAATAGAATTGCAATCAATTTAGTGCTCCCATTAATAAGTACGCCTCATTCCGTCGGATTTGCCTCCGTGCGATGCACGAAGACAGGCGCGCAGCATCTGAAGCTTTTTACTGTGCCGTCTGATTGTTGACTTTTTACGGTTTCATCTTTATTGATTAAGAGAGTATTCTTCCAGAGCCTTTATTAATTCGTCAGTTTCCAATACATTTATCGTGTCCGCACCTTTTCGAATAATACTTTTTCTTAGAATGATTTTATTTTTTCCACAAAATTCTTTCACGAGGGGTTCGCTTGTTTCCAGTTCTTCAGGCAAGAGTTCAGATGATACTTTTGATTTAATGAGAAGACCAATGTCCATCCCGGAGTTTTTGAGATGAATGATTCTTATTTCTTTACTTTCTCTGGGGGTTTCCCCAGCCAGTAAATCTAAGTCGATGACGGTAATGATTTTTCCCCGTTTATGAGTTAACCCGGTAACGAAGGGAGGAGCTTTTGGGACCGGAGTTATTTTTTGTGTCGAAAGGATTTCTTGGATATCGGAAAACCTGATTCCCCAAGTTTCGCCTAATAATTCAAACAGAACAAGCCAGACAGTATTTTGATTATAATGACCTTTTTTCATAGTGTATGGGATTTTATTTTATACCAAGTCGCCTTCATTTGCATATCTTTGTTGTCTCCTCGTCAGTTTTCGTAAATCGTAAAAAGTTAAACGTAAGGTGTTAAAACACTTCACACTTCACGTCTCACTTTTCACGTTTTGATCGTCGCCGCCTCGATCTGCTTTTGAATGCAACTTGGTATTAAGCAACCCGCTTGAGAAGTTTCTGCTTAAAAAAAAGAGCGTAGGGCTTATAAGGCGGGTGTATCATGTTAAGGTTCAGCCTCCAGTTTAAATTTTAAGGCAGCATTTTTTAATCGGTCTGAAATCTCGGAAAGATTCTTTGTGGAAGAAACCATTCTATTCATTGACTCTACCTGAGAAGCGGCAACTTTGGCGGTTTCGTCTGTGGCGCACACATACTCTTCTGCAAGTTTCGCGACATTTCCCATGTCTTGTACAACTAACTGGGCGTCCTGTTTTTGCTGCTGGGTGATGGAGGAGATTTCCTTGATGTCATCAACCATTACTATGATTTTTCCCATAATGTCTACCAGTCCGCTCACCGCCGCCCCGACTGCTGTTCTTCCAAAGCTTACTCCTTCGGTTTGGGCGTCCAAAGAGGAGGAGATGATTAAATTATCTTTTTTGATTGCGTCGATTATGGAAGTAATGTCTTCGGCATACCCCTTGGCTTTTTCGGCTAATCTCCGCACCTCATCGGCTACAATAGAAAATCCTTTGCCGGATTCTCCCGCGCGGGTAGCTTCAATAGCAGCATTGAAAGAAAGGAGATTGGTCTGTTCAGCAATGCCGGTAATTATATCCGTAATTTTGGTAATCTTTTGAATTTTTTCGCCAAAATTACGAATCAGGGAAGCCGAACTTTCTATTTTTGAGAACACCTTTTCTAATTCCTCACGCGTTTTTTCTAAAGACTCACGTTCGCTTTTTGCCGTCTCACCTGCTCGTTGAGCTGATTCAGCAGCCACTTGTGATTTTTCGGCAACAACTTGTATCAAGTCAGCCATCCGTTTCATGATGGCGAAGGTGTTATCCATTAAGTGAGATTGTTTTTCCGCTCCTTTAGAAATTTGGGTACTGATAACCGCGACTTCTTCGGCAGTAAAGTTTATGTCCTGGACAAAGGTAGAGAGGGTTTTTGATGCTTCAATAATATCATCGGAGCTTTTTCTAAACTGCATGATCATCTCTCGGAGACTAAGAATCATCTGGTTAAAGCTCATTGCCAACTCTCCGATTTCATCTTTAGAACTTATTGCGACTTCTTTGGTTAAATCTCCTTTTCCGATGGTGCGGGTGGCTATCAAAAGGTTCCGCACGCTTTTTAAGATGTATTGGGAAATCACATACCCGAGCAATAACCCCATAATCAGACCTATGATAGTAAACCACAGTCTATTAACGGCAACATTGGTAATAAAAACCCCAACCAGCAAATTCGTGGCGATAATGGCACCGACCACCGAAATAAAACCGAGCCACAGTTTATTTCTCATGCTGGTTTCTTCGGTAAAAAATTTTAGAACCGATCTATTTTTCATAAAGTTCTCCGACTAAAATCTTACAAAAAAATTAAGGCCGGATAATTTTCCGGAGCGCCGTTGAATAGTATTGCTCCGGCAATTAAACAGCACAATATGTCATTCCCGCGCCTTGAGGGATGATAGCGGGAATCTATAAGTAATAATTCTGGATTCCGGGTCAAGCCCGGAATGACACCGAAAGATCATGGGGATATTTATTTGCCGAGGCAATATATAACGCTTTTGATTCCAAGGTATGAACTAAGGTCAATTGACTTGTTTCACGCATTTCAATGAGTATCGACTAAAATCGAGCTTCATCCTGCGGTTGACAATCTTGAGGGAGCGGTTCAGGGAGAGGAAACGAAGCCATTGCAAACGAATTGCAATCATTTTGTCAAATAGTGCATTGCGATTCGACTTGCACTGGCTTTTAGTTAAAGGTTCCATTCGGATCAGGGGTTTGATTTCGTGCAATGCTCTTACACAGGCATGCATCATCTGAAGCCTTTCGGGTTTACTGTGCCGTCTGATTTTCGACTTTTTACGGTTTCAACAATTTTTAATGTTCTCTAATAAATAAGGGATAAGCGGCTCTTTCTTACCCTTTAAAGTCTTTTGGGGCAGTTTTTTTGCGATGATCTTGTCTTTAACTATTTCGTACGTTGATTCGCTCATAAGAATTTGCCCTGTTAAAGCCGCCTCTTCTAAGCGTTGGGCTATATTTACCGTATCGCCGACAATGGTATAATTCATTACCCTTTCGGTTCCCACATTCCCAAAGATGACCTCTCCGGTACTCAATCCAATGCCGAGACCTATTTTCGTCAGTCCTTCCTGTACCCATTTTTTTTGTAAATTAACGAACTCCCTTTGCATATTCACCGCTGCTTTAACTGACCTTAAGGCATCATCAGGATAACCCATAGGAGCTCCAAAGTAGGCCATTATTGCGTCCCCTATATATTTATCAAGCGTTCCCTGGTAATCAAATATTACCTGTGTCATTTTCTGAAAAAATTGATTTAAAGTACTTACCACTTTCTCAGCGGGATGCGTTTCAGCAAAATTTGCGAAACCCCGAAGGTCAGCAAAGATAACTGTCACGACCCTCTTTTCCCCCCCTAATCTTAAAAATTTTTCCGGGTCACTTAAGACTAAGTTGGCAATTTCATCGGAGAGATAAACTTTAAAAATTTCTTTCATCCGCTCCTTTTCTTCTTGTTGCTTTTGCACTAACTCATCCCTCAAGTAACGCATTCGCAAAAGGGATTTAACCCGGGTCAAAAGTTCTAATTTATTAAACGGCTTGGATAAAAAATCGTCTGCTCCTGCTTCGATTCCTTTAATTTTGTCTTCAATCTCTTTTAAGGCGGTTATCATTACAACGGGAGTAAATCGGGTTTTTTCATTTTTTTTCAAAAAACTGCAGACCTGATACCCATCGAGCTTAGGCATCATAACATCGAGGAGGATAAGGTGGGGATCGCAATTTTCAACCATCTTTAATGCTTCTTCACCATCAAACGCTTTTAAAATATCATACCCGGCCGCGCTTAGGTGGCCATCCAGAAGTTCAACATTCTGGATATTGTCATCAACGATCAAAATTTTGGAATATTTTGGCAGAGCGGGGTCCATAATTAAATTATTAGTTTAATTTTTATTAGCAACAAATTGACTTATTTTAATAATTCAATTTTTACAAGTCAAGTTTTTTATTTAATGTCAACAATTGTCAGTAGTAAGCCAAAAATTGGCAGAAGTTAACAAGCATATGGCGTTATTTTTCTAAGTGTCCAGTTTCTATAATGTTTTAAAAATAAACGGCGCAGAAATAATTAACTTACTAATTTTATATATAAATTTTCTACTCCTCTTTAAATTGATGTCAAAGGGGAATAATCCTAATTTTAAAAAAAGTTTAACCTGATTTAAAAAATTAGCTTTAATTCTAATTTATTACGTGTTATTATCTTTTTTGCGAATGGGTTTAAACCGTATTATATTTTTATGGTATAGTAATTGCTTTGTCACATTATCGTATAATAAATAAATACATATTTTTAATTTAAGTAAGAATAAAGCCACACCCGTCGTGAGGCGGGGCCGGAAAGCCACGGGTCTTAAAAAATGAAAGATAGCCGGGTTGCCAAAAAAAGCGACCCGGCTTTTTCTTTATTGTGCGGCACGATAAATGTGCGCGATAAAAAAATAAACAGAAAATGATGAAAAAATATTTTTAAATGAGCATTTTGTAAGGAGGTGAAAAGGCCATGAAGAAAAGAAATGGAATATTTCGGAGCCAAAAAGGTTTTACCTTGGTTGAGTTGATGATCGTGGTTATCATTATCGGTATCCTGACCGCGGTTGGCGTGCCTCTCTATATGGGGTATGTCCGAGATGCCAAGGCAGCGTCTGCGGAGGCGACCATTGGGACCCTTGTTAATGCGGAAAAGATTTATCATCAATTACACAGCACCTTCGTAGATGTTGCGGACTTTACGGTTGTTCCTAACGACCTTAATATTGATGTTCGGGACGCCACGCAATATTGGACTTTAACAATTACCGGTTCTGATGCAGGAAAGTTTACCGTCACTGCTACCGGAAAAGCGGGCACTGACTATAACGGCATTGTAGTAACGCTTGCTTACGATATGGCAGCTAATGAAGTGTGGACCAAGACAGAAAATGGGACCCCGTTTTAGAAGTTAGTTTCTTTTTAGTGGAGGGGGAAAAAGGCTTTTCATGACCATGTGTTTGGCCTTTCAATATTTGATAATTTTATAGGGAGATGAAAATACAATGATGACAAAAAATGGAGGAGCATTTCGGAGCCAAAAAGGTTTTACCTTGGTTGAACTGATGATCGTGGTGATCATTATCGGTATCCTGACCGCGGTTGGTGTGGTTCTTTATATGGGGTATGTGCGAGACGCCAAGGCCGCGTCTGCCCAGACGACCATTGGGACCATTGCTAATGCGGAAAAGGTTTACCATCAATTAAAAAACACCTTCGTAGATGTTGCGGACTTTACGGTTGTTCCTAACGACCTAAATATTGATGTTCGGGACGCCACGCAATTTTGGACTTTAACCGTTACCGGTTCTGATGCAGGAAAGTTTACCGTCACTGCTACCGGAAAAGCGGGCACTGACTATAACGGCATTGTAGTAACGCTTACTTACGATATGGCAGCTAATGAAGTGTGGACCAAGACAGAAAATGGGACCCCGTTTTATAGTTAAGTTAGTTTCTTTTTAGTGAAGGGGAAAAAAGGTTTTTCATGATCATGCGTTTGATTTTTTAAAAAGGCCCTGTCATTATGGCAGGGCTTTTTTTGTCTTTTTACAATGTATTGCAATGATTTTAAATTTTTGCTAATTATATAACCATGAAAAAATTATCCTCATTAGGCCGTAGTTGTTGTAATCTCAGGTAGAAGTTAAAACATAAAATAGTTAGAATGCACTATCATACCAATGCATTAGCTAGGACTTCGACATTAACGCAGGTGAGTGACAGATGGGGAATTAACGACGGTGCTCCCAAGTATTTATCCCGGAGCGCTTGTAATCAAGGGCTAAGCCTGATTGAGGTAATGGTATCCCTATTAATAATAACTATAGGGATTGTGGGGTTTGGGATGGCCATACCTATGCAAAAAGACAACGTTGGAGCAATGCAGGATGAAAGGATTGCCCTTCTTTTAGCCAAACAAATGATGGAAGAGATACAGTCAAAAGCTTACGAAGATCCCAACCAAACTCCGGTATTATTTGGTTTAGAGCCGGGGGAAAATGCGCCTCGTATAAATTTTGATGACATTGACGATTATAATGACTGGGACAAAAACCCGCCCCAGTATCCGGATGGGACCATTTTAAATGGTGAGAACGAAACTCCCAATTATCAAGACTTTCGCCGGCAGGTGGTAGTGGAAAATGTAGATGATTGTGATTATGGAAGTATCAGAGTCAGATGGGACAACCAATTCCAAAAGAGTTACGGTAACGGTCTCCTCTATCAATGACCCTAAGCCGTTTGATGATATTGTTATTACGTGGGTAGCAACCCGAGAGGGGATGGAGTTGTTGTATTAATCATGCGAGATGTAACTCCCCCTTGCCCCCTCTCCAGAGCTTGCCATAAATGGGACTCTCACCAAGGGTGGGTAACCGAAATTTCTGACTTTTGAGGGGTAACTAGATATTCTAAATAGGAATACTCCCTTTGACCGGAGTGTCAAACTCGGGAACGGGTAAACAAACTTTCCAGTACTGAGTCAAGGGCGAAAAGTTCTGAAATTTCGTATCGAATCTGGAATAGCTGACGAATACGGTCATGAACTGTTTCCAAAATCTCATCATTGAGATAGACGGGGGGCAGACATAGCTGGCAGGTTGCAATCAAGGACAATCTCCGTTGAATGCTATTTGGAATATCAGAGGGTATTCGAGTGTTAGAATCGGTTTCGGAATAATCGAGTTTTGAGAGAGTTCTGATGGTGTGTTAGGGATTATTTTTGCATGTTTAGAGGGAACTGCCCCCGGTGTCACACAGGGACCATGCTCAGCTCAAGAGAGCGGGGGGTTAGGGGGAGTTCGAGCGAGGATGAAGGTGATTGGTGAGCGAAGGATAAAAAAGTGTTCCTTGTTATGTTGATAAAAAAGAACCAAAAAGGTGTTACCCTATTTGAGCTTATGGTCACTATCATACTGTCCGGGATCATGATGACCGGAGCAGTCCTCATTTATATTCAATTCATGGATTTATGGAACAAGGGGAATTCCCAACTGGAAGTGCAAAGACAGGGAACGTATGCGCTGGGGGTAATGGAAAAGGCAATCAGAGAGTGGCGAGAAATACGACCTTAGCAATTATGAAAATGACAAATACCATAAAATTACTGTCACTACGCTTGTCGTGGACAAAGTCACTGGCGTTACCTCCGCAAAAGACAAAGAGTATTATCTGGATAAAACTACTTCGCCTATAACCATAAAAGAAAAAGATACTCAAACCTCTGTTGAAACTCCACTTTGTCCAGACACTTACATGGAGGATGGTGAGGTTAAAAGTGATTTTGAGGTTGAAGACTTAACTTTTACTTCTGAAAATAGGTTAGACGCAAGCGGTAACACTGTGGCCAGAGCTGTCAGAATAGACCTAAAGCTTAAGAAGCCTAAAGTGCTTGATACTGATGTAGGAGAAAATTTTTGATTTTACAATTTCAGCCCGATTGCGGAACGAGAATGTCAATTAAAAATCAACATGGCATAGCCCTTATGACGGTTATCGTGTTTCTGTTTATCATGAGCCTTACCTGGCTCTCTTTTTCTTTTATTAGCAGTTATGAAAGTGATGTGCTCCAAAAGCAGGTGGCTTCTGAGCAAGCCTCGTATGTAGCTGAGGCGGGAATTCAGCAGGCGCTTTATTTTCTCTCTCAGGATTGGAACTGGCAAAATTGGACTGATAATAAATGGGGGAACGGGGGAACGCTGATAACTGACGGCACCCTGACTTACTACCAATGGAGTGGAAACTTAGGCGATAGCAATCAAACCTACACCGTGCAGATTAGAAATGACGGAAAAATCCAAAGCAAGATAAAAGTTGGCTCTCCGAGATCTTGACTCCTCCGAAGCGCACTATAGAAGTGGAATTAGGATCAGCGTTTGATTATGGTCTCTATTCTCATGATCAGATGAAGTTTAGCAGTGGTTTTACAGTCAGCGGAACAAACTCCACTGGCTATGCGTATGCCAAAAATGGGATAACCAATCCAACCTTTTTAACAGCGGATAAAAAAGTGGGAATTATCTCAACGGCTCCGTGGTTTTTACCGAAAGAAATCCCGTTGCCGGAGCTTTGGAAAACGAAAATAGTAGATCCCCAGACCGGCACTACCACCTGGATTGGATTTGAAGCAAAAATTAATGGGACCCCAACCTCAACAACAGTCCGTTATAATAATGATAATGGAGAAACGAATTTAGAGGCAGATGCCTTGCTCGCCTTGCTCCACAATAAGACCCGTGGAAATTTCCGGAGGATAATCAGGCATTGATACCGGGGCCAATACCTTAACTACCCTCATACTTGTCAGCCCTGACAATTGGACGGCTGGTGACACAATAGTAGTGGAGCGGATTTATGAGCCGGATCATAAACAAGCCACCATTATATGAGAATTTTTGGAATACGCTGAATACGCAGTTGAATAACCTAAATAGTGCCAGTTATGGCAATCCTGTCAGGTACAAATATGCAGCTTTTACCAAACTGTATATTTACACACGACAATTTTCAAATGTCGAATTTCAATCACTCCCTACGGTCCAATTTTATGGAAATAGAATTTTCAGGGAATATCAAGATTGATGGAAATGCTATTTTTGGGCGACACGATTATGGGCATCCTACTGTTTGCACTTCCGGAGCCACTACCATCTCAGGAGACATGGTCGTAAACGGCAACGCTTATTTTTTTAACAAGGTCACTATAACCGGCCATCTCTACGTAAAAGGATCACTCTATATTTTCGATGCCAATGGGTACAGAAACGATGCTTTGTTTACTTACGCCCCCTGACCAGGAGGACTGGCAGGAATATCTTGCGGTTGATTCTGATCAGGACAACAGGATCGATTTTGACGACAACGGTAATCAAACCATCGACCCTGCTGAAATCGACACCTACATTGACAACGCAGACTCCGGAACACACGGCATAGATAATTACCAGCAGCGGAGGTGTTTTTGTAAAAGGAACCATCGCGCTTTACTCGTCTGTGAACTCCACGGTGCCGCTCAAAATATCAGGTTACTGTTATACCAATGGATACCGTTATGTTCCACCACGACAAATTACACTGATACTATTACTGGATAAGTGATCATTACTTAAATCAGGCAATAATATACCACGGCGACATGTATGGTTCCTGGTCCGGACTAACCCAGATAGAGAATGACAACACCCCCGAAACCGCTTTTTATGTGCGCAATGGAAGCCTTGAGGTCGGCGACGTAGAAACATCACCATATTCCCGATTGCTTTACACTGACCTGCAAGCCCGGGGCAGCATTCTGGTTGCACAAGATATTATTCTTCACCGCGACCTCTTCCGACCCGCAAGCGATACCGATCCACTTTTTCTCGCTTGCAATGGAAATTTCACCCTCAGCCGCTACGTTAAGACAAACGCGGGGAGCCCTTTCTACGGGCTTATTTATGTGGGTGAAGAGGCCAAATTCGGACTATCCTCGACAAGCGGGGTGACAATCGGGGGGGGCCAGATCATCGCTAATACCTTTAACTCCAATACTCAGACCAACCCTCTTTATGGTACCTCAATCACGTATCGTAACTACAAGACCCAGTTGTATAATTTCGGGTTCACTAACAACGACGATTACAGCCGGCCACTTCTTTGGAGGGATACGACAGAATAAATCTACCCAACCCCACAATATCTCCATTCTCCAAATCATTTTTTTTAAATCAATCCTTGTTTAATCTTACAGGTCTTCGTGTAATCGAGGGGGTTCATATGAACTCTCCCCTAACCCTCTCCTTCGAAATGTGGGCACGTGTCATCGAATCGAAACGAGGGGGGACGGGTCAGCATCCCTAGGCGCGAAGTTCGACATATTCGGGATACGACAAATGCAAACGTTAAGATTCCAGCGGAGCCTGTCCTGAGCCAACTCTTCAGTCAGAACGTGACGCTCGACTACAGACTCGAGGAGTGAAGGGTTTTATGGAATGTTACCCCCTCTTTCGTTCAGAAAGGATAAACATAGCCTACCACGAGGGAGAAAGGGGGAGTTAAATTTTTTCTTTGAGTCAGGTTAGTTGCCCAAAGGTGAGGTTGGTTTGTGAGCCACAGAAAGGTTGTCTGCTTGATAAAAAAACTAATAATATTAGGTTGTTATTTATCTTAGAAATGTCGTATGGAGCTTTTTCAAAGCTATAGAATGTTATATTAAAAACTAAAGTACAAGTTTAAATTTTTATTGGAAGTTTTAATCTTTTATGTTACATATTAAAAAATAGTTTTATACGTTTTGTCATGCCGGACTTGATTCGGAATCCAGTAATTTTTAATTCTGGATTCCCGCTGTTAGCGGGCAAATGAATTATTTCAGCACAACTCGTTTCAGGTTTTTGAAATGCTGAGATTAAGATAGGCATCAAGGTCCAAACAAGTTCGAATGAGCATCAGAGACTCAACAATTAGTCTGAAAAGAAAATACCAGACGAGTTGAAATCGATAAGCATTTTTCGGAGGAGATAGATTGAGGTTATTCCACAGTCCAACAGTTTCCCTGGGTCTCGATATTGGTTCTCATAATGTAAAGGCAGTTCGTCTTGTAAAAGAAGGGACTTCTGCGATTCGGTTAACGGGGTTTAGCGTGGCGGAGATTGACCAAAATCTCAAAAATCCGTTTGAAGCCACCTTATCCGCGCTTGCTCAGGTCATCAAAGATTTTGAACTCAAAAATACCCGCGTCATTACCTCTCTCGGCGGACACAACCTGGTAATCAAGCAGGTTACTTTTCCGACCACAGTCACCAAAGAAATAGAATCTTCTTTGCCCTGGGAGGCAAGTAAGCATATCCCCCTCTCTTTAGACGCTGTTGAGCTTAAGTATCAAATAAAAAAAATAAATAAAGGGGAAAAAACTTCAGAGGTATTACTGGTCGCGGTTGACAAGGAATATTTTCAAAACCACCTTAATCTTTTAAGCCGACTTAATATGACACCTTGGATTATCGACGCTAACCCTTTGGCGTTAGCAAATGCCTTTTTAGCGTTTTGTCGTGATAATGGAGAGAAAAATCATGTGCTGATAGAGCTGGGGGCAGGCGCGACGACCATTTCAATTTTTAAAAAGGGAGGGTTCTTTTTTACCCGGGACATCTCTCTTGGAGGAAAAAGCTTTACTCAGGCGATGCATGAAAATTATAAAATGGATTATTCCCGCGCAGAAGCGTTTAAGAAAGAAGGAAAAATCAGCTTTGAAGTAACCAAACCTGTTTTTGATCAATTTCTCCTGGAAATTCGTCAGTCCCTCCTTTACTATGATACGCGTACCGGGCACAAAGGATTTGAAGAGCTTGTAATAACAGGGGGCACATCTCAGATCGTTGGTTTCGCTTCGTTTTTGCAAGAAAATTTGAACTTACCCGTGCACTACTTTCGGCCTTTAGAAAGGATTCAGATTGATGAGAAGGTGCCTTTGGAGGCCCTGGAACAGTGGGAATCACAATTAGGAGTAGCAATTGGTCTTGCCCTAAGGGGTTAGTGTATGGAATTTGAAATTAATTTTTTACCGCAAAATAGAAACCGGTGGTTAGCACACGTTAAAGGAAAAGAGCTTTTAATTGCCTGTTTGGTTCTTGGCTTTATTATTACCGTTTCCTTTATCGGTTTTTATAGTAAAGGAATTACTAAAAAGCCTCAAAAGCTTGTGGCAATAGGACAAGACTTTTTAAAAGTAACCCAGGAAAAAGGAAAGGTTTCTGGCGTGGCAGCGCTCTTATCCAAATTAAAGAAAGAGCGGCTCAACTGGACAGAAAAAATGGTCTCTTTGAGCGATGCAACACCCAGCCAAGTTTTTTTAATCTCTCTGGAATACAGTAAAGAAAAAACAGGTATCGGAGGCAGCAGTAATATAAAAAACAGAGAGAAACTGGTTATAAAAGGAGTGGTCATTCCCTCGGGTGAGGAATCTCCTTCTTCTTCCATTCAGAGCTTTATGCAAAATTTAAAAAACAACGCCTCCTTTATGGCAGGCTTTGAAGCCCCGGTATTAATTTCAGTAAACAATTACCAAAAAGAAGGGCGAGGGGAAGGCCTTGAGTTTGAATTTCAACTTCTTCGAAAACAAGATGCATAACATTAGCAGAAAAAATTTAATAGCAGGAGTAGTAATAATTTTTATAGGGATTGGTATTTTCTTTTCCTGGAAGTTTTATCAAACCCACAAGAAAAACCAAAGGGATTTGATTCAAGAGAAGCTCACCTACGAGTCAGCTGTTACCGCATTAGCAAAAGAAAAAAAAGACTTAAATACACTGGCCGGGGGCTTAGGAATTAATTATTTTTCTCGTTTCCCGGAATCCTCTCACATGGATCTTTCCTTCTTTATGTTTAACCGCATCAGTACCATAGCAAATAAATGGAAGGTTAGCCTCGTGAGCTTTTCTCCTGCGGAAAAGGAAATAAAAGGTAATTACTCCCTTATCTCCTTTTCCGGAGCAATAAGCGCTTCTTTTTCTGATATGGTCAACTTTTTTCAGGAGCTTGAGGATAAAGAAAAAATCTCCATTGACAGTTTAAAAATAAACACCAGCTCCCAAGCTTCTTCCCGGCACCAGGCCGAGTTTGATTTGGTTTGCCTGGAGTTTAACGACCCACTGCTTAAGGGACGGGAAGAAAAAGAATCGGATACATCACTATCAGACAATGAAAAAATAAAAATCGTGAAACGAGACCCTTTTTTAAATCCCTTTGAAAAAACGCACGTTGCGCGACCTGCTGAAAAGAATAAGGCGGGCACGGTTGACGTTGCGAGCGAATTTAGTCTCACCGGCATTAACTGCTCCGCAATTTCAAGGACCGCAATAATAAACCACATGATGGCCAAGGAAGGGGACGTGATTGGCGGCAAGCAGGTAGTCGCAATCAA
>CAVTQE010000006.1:0-25146 GCA_963736755.1 uncultured delta proteobacterium
CGCCATAGGTAAGGGCTTCCAGGAGAAACCCGAATTTTTCCTGAGCATTTTCAGGACTGATGCTCAAAGCTTCAAACATTTGCGATTGAATATCACTGCGGTGGATTCGGATACTTCCGCCGCCAATTTCAATTCCGTTCAACACGAGATCATAGGCACGGGCGCGAACTGAACCCGGGTTAGTTTTTATTTTGTCAATATCCTCCTCCACGGGTGAGGTGAAGGGGTGGTGAAGAGCCTCAAACCGTTTTTCTTCCTCATTATATTCTAACAGAGGAAACGATGTAATCCAAAGGAAAGCATATTTGGATTTATCAATCAGATTAAGCTGCTCTCCTAAATGCAACCGGAGATGTCCCAATGCTGGTCCAATTATTTTTTGATTATCCGCCACAAAGCAGAGCAGGTCTCCGGGTTGAGGTTTAAAGACTTCCATGATTTTTGCCCGCTCTTGCTCAGTGAAAAACTTTGCGATCGGTGAATCCCAGCCTTCGGGGGTTATTTTTATCCACGCAAGCCCTTGGCTCCGTAAACTTTGACGACCTCAGTCAGATCATCAAGTTGTTTGCGCGAAAAATTTCCGCACTGGGGCGCGTTTAAACCGCTTACCTTTCCTCCACCGGCAATCGCCTTGGAGAACACCTGAAAATGAGAGTCTTTTACGATCTCGGTAACATCATGGCACGTCATGCCGAAACGGATATCGGGTTTATCAACTCCGTATTTTCCTATTGCCTCATCATAAGTAAGACGGGGGAAGGGAAGGGTGAGCGTTATTCCTAAAATCTCCGAAAATACCCGGGCAACCATCCCTTCGATAATTTGGAAAACATCTTCTTCATGGATAAAGGACATCTCCAGATCAATTTGGGTAAACTCCGGCTGCCGGTCAGCCCGCAAATCTTCATCCCGAAAGCACCTGACAATCTGATAATAGCGGTCATACCCTGATACCATCAAGAGCTGTTTAAACAACTGGGGTGATTGGGGTAACGCGTAGAACCACCCTTGGTTTACCCGACTCGGAACAATATAGTCCCGCGCTCCTTCAGGGGTGCTTTTGGTTAAAAAAGGAGTTTCGATTTCATTAAACCCGAAAGCATAAAGATAATCCCGGATAATCTTTACCACCTGGCTGCGGAGCATAAGATTTTGCTGGAGGCTTGGCCGCCTCAGGTCCAGGTAACGGTAGCGCAACCGGACATTTTCGCCGATCTCCGTAAAAGAAGCAGTCAGATCAAACGGAGGTGTTTCCGAGGTATTCAAGACCCGAAGCTCGTGAGCTAAAATTTCAATTTCACCGGTTGCGAGTTCCGGGTTTATAGTTCCTTCTGGTCGCTTACTCACAACACCCCGAACAGCTACCACATATTCATTTCTGATTTTTTCGGCTTTGGAAAAAGGCTCTGGGTTCGTTTCCTGGTTGATGACCACTTGTACGAGCCCTTTAAGGTCACGAAGGTCAATAAAAATCAGACCGCCGTGATCCCGACGCCGGTTTACCCAGCCCATGACCACAACCTCATGATCAAGGTCCGAAACCCTGATCTCGCCGCAATAATGAGTTCTTTTAAGAGTTCCTAAAAAATCCATGGTAAAATTTAATAAAGTCTTTAAAATTTATAAGCATTTCATAGTGGTCCTTTAGATGTCCGGGGATTAATCCGGGGAAAGGATTAAAACAGAAATTATCCTCTAAAGCAAGAATTTTTAATAGGGATCGACAATTTTGGTATTTTTTATATATTCTGCTGCTCTCTCCAGCCGGTCGAGGACAATATCGTTACCCAGAGTTTCCCTTGCCTTAAAAATGCCAGGGCTTATAAAAGAGCCGGTTAAGTCAATCCGGATTGGTTGAGCCAATTTCACGAACAGCACGTTCTATAAGTTAGAAATTGCGAAAAATCGGGATCCAAGCGAATTTGTAGCATTTAACTCCTTAATAACATAATAGGTTTTTTTATTGCTTGGTTTTTCAGTAATATACAAAAGAAATTGAATTATAACAAAAAAAACTTGACTTGACGTTAAATTTAATCTAAGTTTATTCATTAAAAAAGCAAAAGCAAAAAGTACATAACTAATTAAAAAAGTTTAGATTTTAAAAATAAAGAGGAAATATAAATAATGAATTATTTATTAAAGGAGGCAGATATGAATCATGGTAAAAAGTTAGGATTGTTAATTTGTGTTTTTCTTGGTTTATTTCTTTTTGTTTCATTGCCCAGGCAGCAGAGCGCTGAGGCTGAGGCAACGTTCCCTTAACCGCGACCACGGTGACAGGCGCGCCGGAGGAGAGTCGTCCGTACACGCTTACCTTTAAATTGGGCGGCAGTGGGTCTGCACCGGGAAGATAATAAAAACAGGGTTGTTGCGATACGTCATGGTGACCTATGCTCAGGTTGATGCGGATGACCTCGATCTTGGCTGGGCTCCGGGGATGGATGCCAGCATTATGCTCCAGAACTCGAGTTTGGAGTCGAAGCTGCGCTATTTGGGGCTTACCGCAGTGGTCTGAAAGTAAAACCGACAAGTCTGACTATGATCTGTTTATGGGGTCATGAGTCCGCGGAAATTTAAGTCCACACTCAACAATGTGGAGTTAAATCTGCACTGGTGGCCGTGCGCAAATGATCAGATATAATTTATTAATGGGGTTTCGCTGGCTTCGGTTAACCGATAGGCTTCGGGGTCTGAATATGAGTTACGGTGGGACGTATTTTTATGATTACTGGGAAGGATCGCTTCCTCCCGGAATAGACTTTGGGGAGGCCAGATGGGAATGGAAGGCCTGCTGTTTGGCAAACGCGACCAGGGTTTCAGCCTTGACGGTGGAGTGAAGGCCGGTGTTTCGCAAACAAGATCCACAACAAATGTCAGAGGGTACGGGAATACTTTGAGGATTATTCTGATGGTTCTTATTCCGACAGCTGGAACAGAACCAAAACCGTGTTATTTGAGCGAGCTGGGTCTCAATCTTAATTATGCTTTCACCAAAAATATTGCCATGACGGTCGGATATGAGCTTTTATATATCAGCTGCATATCTCTCCAGTGCAGGAAAATTACGATACCGGCAGTCAGTCCGTGCTTTATCAAGGCGCCGGGTGGCTTAATCTTCACTTTTTAATGTTTAGTTTGATATAAGATTTTTAAAGCGCTTTCCTTACACCATAAGGAAAGTGCTTTTTTTTGGAATACTCCGGAAAAGAAATTGTGTTTTTACCTCTGCAAAGAAACCTCCCTTTTGTTGTTTTTTCTTGACTTTTATTCCGATGTAAGGTAAAAAACTAATTAACCATTTGATTTAATAATGGTAATTAATAAAAAAAGGAGAGAGCTTATGTATATTTTCAAGAGATTAGGTTTGGTCAGTGTTATTTTTCTTGCATTTTTTCTTCTGGTTTCGTTGCCACAGGCACAGAGTGCTGATGCTACGGCAACAGTTCCCTTAACCGCGACTGCCGTGGTCGGCGCGGCTGAGGAAGACTGCCCTTACACGCTTACCTTTAAATTAGCGGCAGTAGGGTTGCACCGGGAAGGTAATAAAAGCGAGTCATTGGGTTTGATTGATGCGGACGACCTCGATCTCGGCTGGGCTCCGGGGATGGATACCAGTCTTATGCTCCAGAGAGGTAACTTGGGTGTTGAACTTCGCTATCTCGGGCTTCATCAGTGGTCTGAAAGTAAAAGCGTCTTTGTTTCTCCTGTTGGATCAGATATTGAAGTTTTTGAGTCCGGGAAATATAAGTCCAGGCTTCACAACGTGGAGTTGAATCTGCACTGGTGGCCTTGCATGTGCGAGAATGGCAATGATAGATACAATTTATTGATAGGCTTTCGGTGGCTTCGGTTAACTGATACGTTGTCGCTGGTTGAATCTATTAGCGGCGGCACCGATGTGCCTGTAGAAATGGGTGAAACTATATCCTCCCGTAATCAGTTTTGGGGAGGCCAGGTGGGAGCGGAAGGCCTGTTGTATGGAAAGCGCGACCAGGGTTTCAGCATTGACGGGGTTGTAAAGGCGGGTTTATTCGCAAACGATATTAATAACCATGTTAGAGGGTATACTATTCCAGGTGGTTCTGGTTCCATCCGCTGGGACAGAAATAAAACCTCGTTTATAGGCGAGGTTGGTCTCAATGCTAACTATGCCTTTACCAAAAATATTGCCATGACTCTCGGATATGAGTTTTTATATTTAAATAAAATTGCTGTTCCAGTCAACGAGTGTAGCACCCAAAGCGTGATCTTTAATGGTGCCCGCTTAGGCCTGACGCTTGCTTTTTAAGTTTTAGTTTGTTTTAGGATTTTTAAAGCACTTTTCTTATGAATTTATCGTAAGGAAAGTGCTTTTTTTTGGCTATTCCGTAAAATGGAAAAAGGGTTTCCCATTTTTCCAAAGAACTCACTCATCTTTTTCTTGACTTTTATTCCGATTCCGATGTAATTTATAAAACTACTAAACCTTTGATTAAAGAATGGTGATCAATGAAAAAAGGAGAGAGACTATGTATAAAGTCAAGAGGTTACTCTGGGACAGTGTTATTTTTCTTGCGTTATTTCTCTTTGTTTCTTTACCAAAAATAGCGAGCGCGGAGCCTCTGGCAACAGATTCGGGAAATGCTCCAATATTAGTAGCTGCCCAGGAAGCAACGATTCCCTTAACCGCGAATGCAGTAACTGGTGCCGCCGAGACAGAATGTCCGTACAAACTTCATATCAAATTAGCGGCAGTGGCTTTGCATCGGGAAGGTAATAATAGAAACTACAGATTGTTTGATGCTGAACATGCAGGCGCATATGCTGAGGTTAAAGCCCGAGACCTGGATCTTGGCTGGGCCCCGGGGATGGATGCCAGCATTATGCTCCAGGCGCAGAACTTAGGAGTCGAACTGCGGTATTTTGGGCTTCAAAATTGGTCTGAAACTAAAGGCAGTTTTGATGAAGGGGACTTTTGGTATGCGGCAGCCTATGGAAAATATGAATCCTGGCTCAATAATGCGGAGTTTAACTTGCACTGGTGGCCGTGTGGAGATAGATTCAATTTCTTAATGGGTCTCCGCTGGATTAAGTTGAATGAAAGACTAATGGGGCGGGAGGAATGGGAGTGTGGGATGTGTGGCTATGACTATATGCGTGTTGGGGTAACTCACCCGAAATCAGCTCTGGGGAGGCCAGGTGGGAGTGGAAGGCCTTTTGATGGGAAAACGTGACCAGGGGTTCAGCATTGATGGTGTTGTAAAAGTAGGTATATTCCGCAACAGTATCCACAACAAATATAATGGGCAGTATGAATATGATGATTATTTTGATGGTTCTGGCTCTGGAAGTTTCTCCGGCAGTTCACACCGGTCAAAAAACACGGTGGTAAGCGAGCTGGGATATCAATGCTAATTATGCCTTCACTAAAAATATCGCTTTGACGGTAGGGTATCAGTTGCTGCATCTGAGCGCTGTTGCTCTTACCGCACAGGAAAACAGTGTCCAAAGCGTGGTCTATCAGGGTGGTCGTTTAGGGTTGAACGTGGTTTTTTAAGTTTTTAAATAAGACTTTTTAAAGCACTTTCCTTATGAATCATTCGTAAGGAAAGTGCTTTTTTTTGGTTTGTGTCCTCAAGGGAAAAGGGTCTTCACATTTCTTAAAAAATTTCTGTTGCTGAGTAATTGATGGAACTCGTTTAAACCAATTCCGGGTAAGAAGGACTTTTACAAAGCCCCTCCTCATCCTCCCCTTTACTAAAGGGGAGGAATTAAATACCCCCTCTTTTGAAAAGAGGGGGTCTGGGGGAGTTAAAAGGAACGATTTTTTATTTATTGTTTCTTGACGACTGGAACGGAGATATGATATGGGAGAATAAATCGAAATCGTTATGGTGATGCTATGAATAAAATTACTCTTCAAATATTAAAAGGCACGCGAGACTTTCTTCCGGCTCAATTTATTCTCCGGAAAAAGGTGATTGAGATTATCGCGCGGACCTTTGAGCGGTTTGGGTTTGAGCCCATGGAAACTCCGGCCATGGAGTACGCGGAAACCCTTGAAGGCAAATACGGAGAAGAAGGCGACCGCCTGATTTATAAGTTTGAAGACCGGGGAGGAAGAAAAGTCGCTCTCCGCTATGACCTTACGGTTCCCCTGGCGCGGACCATGGCTATGTATCAGGTGGAAAAGCCGTTTCGCCGGTATCAGATCGCGCCGGTCTGGCGGGCGGATAAGCCTCAGAAAGGCCGCTTTCGGGAGTTCTGGCAGTGCGACGCGGATATTGTGGGAAGCAGAGAGGTGTGGGCAGACGCCGAGGTGATCGCGGTAACCTACTGCGCGCTTAAAAACCTCGGGTTTAACGAGTTTACCATCCGGATCAATAACCGGAAGCTTCTCAATGGCATGGCTCTCTATGGGGGAGTTACGGATAAAGAGATGGCGGGTTTTTTCCGGATCATTGACAAAGCGGAGAAAGTAGGCTGGGATGAGGTAAAGAAGGAGCTGGCGAGTAAAAATTTTTCCGAAAAAGCGATTGACAAGACGATTGCCCTGATGGTTGAAGATACTCAAGGAGACACCGCGCTCAGCAGACTTAAAACCACGCTTGCCGGAATACCAAGCGCTCAGGAAGGCATCGCTGAACTCGAAGAAATCCAACGATGCTTAGTCAACCTCGGAGTAGAACAGCGCAATGTCTTGTTTGACGGGTCCTTAGCCCGGGGGTTAGACTACTACACCGGCCCGATTTTTGAGACCGTGATTGAAAAGCCCCGGATCGGAAGTATCAGCGGTGGAGGAAGATTTGATTCGCTGATCGGGATGTTCAGCGGAAAGGATGTTCCGGCTACCGGCACGTCATTGGGATTGGAACGGATTATTACGGTGATGGAAGAGCTTGCCATGCTTCCGACGACTCCCACCGTATCCCAGGTGCTGGTTACCGTGTTTGACCGCGGTTTATTCGGCGAGTCGCTCAGGGTTGCTTCCGAGCTTCGCTCCGCCGGAATAAGCGCTGAAGTCTATGTGAATGATGATAAATTAAAAAAACAGCTTGACTACGCCAACAAAAAAGGGATTCCTCTGGTCATCATTATCGGGCCGGATGAAAAGGAAAGGGGAGAAGTGGTCTTAAAGGATATGGAGCAAAAAACCCAAGCAACGGTTCCTCGACAAGAGCTGGTTAATAAGATAAAAGCAATGGTGTTGGCAGGTTCCCGGTAAATTATTATTAAGACCCGGACATCTTTTCTGTCTCTAACCTCCTTATCGCCTCCTCAACGCGTTTGATGGTCTCTTCCTTACCCAGAAGATAAGCGATCTCGATAAAGCCTCCGGGAGTGGATTGTTTGCCGGAAAGGGCAATTCTTAACGGCCAGAGCAGTTGGCCGGTCTTAATTTTTAACTGCGTGATGAGTTCAAAGATAGCGGTATGGATGTGTTCTTCGGTCCAGGTGTCAATGGTGTTTAAAACCGGCAACGCTGATTTCAGAAATTGGAGCGCGCTCTCCGGAGTGCTTTTCATTTTCTGGTGACTATAAAGGTCAAGGCGGTAGTCAGGAACAGAATCGATAAAATCTATCTGAGCGGGAATATCAATTAATTTTTCCACCCGGGGCTGGAGTAACTGGCTTATCTTCCGGACATCTATTGGCGTGCGGGTTACTGCCTGGTTGATGTAGGGCAAAGCCATCTGAAGAAATTCTTCCAAGGAAAGTTTTCTGATATACTCACCACTCAGCCAGCTCAGCTTAACCTCATCAAAAATAGCCGGAGCTTTGTTTATATTGTTTATGTCAAAAGCATCTACCAGCTCTGGCAAAGTAAATATCTCCCGGTTATCTCCCGGGCTCCACCCCAGCAGGGCAATATAGTTAATGATGGCGTCTTTTAAGTAACCCATCTTAATAAAATCGTCATACGAAGCATCGCCCAAGCGTTTACTCATCTTTTGACCCGCGGCCTTCATAACCGGCGGAACATGCACGAGCGTTGGTATCTCCCAGCCAAACGCTTTATATAACTGGTTGTACTTTGGGGTTGAAATGAGAAACTCACTTCCGCGTATGATATGAGTAATCTCCATCAAATGGTCATCAATGACATTGGCGAAATTATAGGTGGGAAGTCCGTCGGCCTTCATGAGAACCTGATCGTCGAGCTGCGAGAAGTCCACTTTTATGGTTCCAAAGACCCTATCATCGAATATCGTATCGCCGGAAGCGGGCATTTTTTGCCGGATGACAAAAGGCTTTTTGGCTTCCAGGTTTTTTTGAATTTCCTCGGGAAGTAAGTTCCGGCAATGCCCGTCATATTTAGGATCAATTTTGGCTATTCGGCATTCTTCCCGTATTTTATCGAGCCGTTCTTTATCGCAAAAACAATAGTAGGCATCACCGGTTGTGATCAGCTGGTTCGCATATTCCCAGTATAATCTCTTGTCGCTGGCTTTGAACATAAGGACCGTAATCTCCTCCGACATCCGGACCTTCGTCATACTGCAGGCCGGTTTCCTTGAGGATGTGGCAGATCATCTCAACCGCTCCTTCCACGTAGCGGGTCTGGTCGGTATCTTCGATCCTCAGAATGAAAACACCCCCCGCTTTTTTGGCCAGCAAATAAGAATACAGAGCGGTTCTCAGATTCCCCACGTGCATAAAACCAGTCGGGCTGGGGGCAAAGCGAGTTCGTACTTTTTTTGAATTCATTGTTACCTTACGTGTGTTTATCAGGTGATTGAAAAAATGTTACTCTTGATTTCAGTCGCTACAAAAGAAGGCATATCTCAATTTCTGAGGCTATGTCGCTAAGTACACCGTAGGGGCACGGCGCGCTGTGCCCCTAACTATCTTTGGGCTTTCTCGATTTTGGCCCATGTATCACGCAATGGGACCGTGCGGTTAAAGACCAATTTTTCCGGGGTTGAATCCACGGAATCAACACAAAAATAACCGAGTCGCTCAAACTGGTATCGGCTCCCGGGCACGGCACCAGCGAGACTTGGTTCAATCTCGGCATGACGTCAGGGTCTCTAAAGAGTTGGGGTTTACATAATCTCTGAAGTCAGAACCATCTTTCGTATCATCCGGATTTGGTTTTACAAAGAGCCGGTCATAGAGCCGCACTTCCGCTTCTTTCGCATGAGCAGCAGATACCCAATGGATGGTTCCCTTGACCATGCGGCTGGATTGTGGCGAGCCGCTTTTCGTCTCCGGATCATAGGTGCAGTGGAGCTCGATTATTTCACCCGTCTTATCATCTTTGATCACGTTCTCACACTTGATAATGTAAGCGTACCGCAGGCGCACTTCCTGTCCTGGAGCCAAACGAAAAAATTTTTTGGGCGGATCCTCACGAAAATCATCCTGCTCAATATAGAGCACCCGGGAAAAAGGAACTGTACGCGATCCCCTACTCAGGTCTTCAGGGTTATTGATCGCCTCCATTTGTTCCACCTGGCCCTCGGGATAGTTCGTGATGATCACCCGGAGAGGTTTCAATACTGCCATCACCCGCGGGGACCGCAGATTCAGATCTTCCCGGAGGCAGTATTCTAAAAGAGCAATGTCCACAATGCTATTGCTTTTGGCAACTCCAATGCGCTCACAAAAGGTTCTGATCGCTTCCGGAGTGTAGCCCCGCCGCCGCAGACCCGCTATGGTGGGCATCCGGGGATCATCCCATCCTGAAACGTATTTTTCCTGCACTAATTGCAGAAGCTTGCGTTTGCTCATCACCGTGTACGTAAGATTGAGGCGGGCAAATTCAATCTGCCGGGGGTGATGGATTTTGAGCGCCTCGATATACCAGTCATACAAAGGCCGATGATCTTCGAATTCGAGGGTGCAAATAGAATGGGTTATGCCTTCGAGAGAGTCTGATTGTCCGTGGGTAAAATCATACATAGGATAAATGCACCAGGTGTCTCCGGTCCGGTGATGCGTTGCGTGAAGAATGCGGTACATGACCGGGTCGCGCATATTGACATTGGGAGAGGTCATATCAATTTTTGCCCGCAGCACATGGGTGCCATCGTCGAATTCACCTGCCCGCATCCGTTCAAACAGGTTTAAATTTTCTTCCTGGGAACGATTTCGAAAGGGACTTGCTTTGCCGGGCTGGGTCAGTGTTCCCCGGTGCTCCCTGATTTCCTCTGCGCTTAAGCTGTCAACGTAAGCCTTGCCTTCTTTGATTAACTGAACCGCCCATTGGTAAAGCTGCTCAAAGTAGTCAGAAGCATAGTAAAGCCGGTCACCCCAGTCAAACCCAAGCCAGCGCACGTCCTCCATAATCGAATTTACGTATTCTTCTTCCTCTTTACTTGGATTGGTATCGTCAAACCGCAGATTGCAAAGCCCCTGGTATTCAGCGGCAAGGCCGAAGTTAAGGCAGATGGATTTCGCGTGGCCAATATGCAGATAGCCATTCGGTTCCGGAGGAAACCGGGTATGAACCCGGCCTTCGTTTTTGTTGTTTTTTAAATCTTCGTCAATTATATTTTTGATAAAATTAGATGAAGAACCGGAATCAGTCTTGGTCGTAGGGGGAGTTTTCATTGGTTTTTTCTTTTTTGTTTATTGGTTTATTTTTTAACCCGTGCTTTTCAGCAAAATGAGAGAATCTTATCATACCTAAAGATAATTCTTTATCATATCATAAAAAATACTTCTTATAAAGGAATTCTTGGGTCACCATAATGAGTGGGGAGGAGAAAGAATAGGAAAGGTAATCGCGATCACGGGTTATGCGCGGTGTTTTCGAGGTGAGAGGAAAAGGTTTTTGGATCACGGAGCCCTACGAGAGCCAAGGAGTTGAATCAAGAAAATCAAAGGCGTAGTGAAATTTACAACCCTTCCGCTGCCAGATTTTCGATAAGCTCGCGTTGTTTCTTGGTAAGGTTCTTTGGCGCCCCAAGCACTATTTTTACATAAAGGTCTCCCTTGTCACCCTTTTCCATGTTTGGCATCCCAAAACCTTTGAGCCGGATCTTGGTGTTGCCCTGGGTTCCGGGGGGAACCTTTACGGTTTTATTGCCGTCTAACGTTGGAACCTCAATCGTCGTTCCCAAAACCGCTTCAGTGAACTTTATTTTCTTTTCCACAGAGAGATCATCACCATCTCTTTGAAAGACCGGGTCATCCAGTACCTTAACATTTAAATAGAGATCACCCGGAGGACCGCCAAAAGAATTCGGTGAACCCTTTCCGGCTAAACGGAGTTTTTTACCGGTGCCTATACCGGGAGGAGTTTTAACCGTTATTTCTTTAACTGCACCGTGAACTTGATAGGTAACGTTCTTTTTGGATCCAAAAGCAGCCTCTCTTAAAGTGAGTTGTAAAGGCACAACCATATCGTTGTTAGGCGTTGGACCGGATTGAGGCGAACGAAACCCTTCTTGGCCGCCAAAAATGGTTTCAAAATTGCCCCCTCCTGGTCTTTGTGAGTAGCCGCCTCTGGTTCGGGTTTGGTATTGTTTATTGCCGCGACCAAAAATAGTGGTGAAAAAATCACCACTCCCAAATCCGATGTCTTTAAAGAGGTCTCCGAGGTCAAACCCTCTAAAAATATCTTCCTGGGAGTAGCGTTGATGGAACCCAGCCGCGCCGAATTGGTCATACTGGGCGCGTTTATTTTTATCACTCAAGACCGCATAAGCTTCGCTGATCGTCTTGAATTTTTCTTCAGCGTCCTTACTTTTATTCCGGTCAGGATGGTATTGGAGGGCGAGTTTCCGGTAGGCCTTTTTCATTTCCTCTTCGGTAGCCGTTCTTTTTAACGCCTAAGACTTCATAATAGTCTCTTTTACCAGCCATAGCGCTCTATGCCTTTAGCGAATTTATTACTCATAAGATTTCCGGACAAGCGAGTTCAGGTATTCCTCGGGGTCTTGAAGAGCCTCTTTGTGAATAACAAAGCTTTTTGTTCCGGTCTTTTCTTTGACCAATTTTAGCCCATACTCGTAATTTTTACAAGTAGTTTGACAGAGCTCCCAGGGATCTTTATTTTCTTTTATTGATTTTTGGATTATCCCATTGAGAGCATCATCTGCAAAAATGATTTCTAATTCATGAGTTGCTAAAAAATTTATTTCAAAGCTTTTAACCCGTTGCTGGATTCTGATTGCCTCTTGGTAAGCAGCACCCACGGATATCCCGTGTTCCATTACCCAATGGGTTATAAGGTCAATGATCTCTTCGTCTAAAAGGACTCCGTAACGGGTTAAGAACTCCTTTTTTCTCGCTACAATAGACTCTTTGAGTTTTTGTGCTTCTTCGTGAGCGAGTTTTTGAAATTTTTCTTCCCGTTCTTTATTTTCCGGGTCATGTAAAATCTTTTTGAGTTCAGCAGGGGGCGAATTAACCAGCTCAAGGTTAACAACCAAATGTTTAATGGTGGTGGAAGGGAGTTTTTTCTCAAACGTGAGGAGCACCCGTTCAAGAGCGCTTACCAGCCCCCTCGCTCCGGTCTTTTCTTGACAGGCATCTTGAGCAATTCTGTACAAGGCCTCATCTTCAAACTTAATATCAATCCCATAGGCCTTAAAATCTTTTTTCTTTCCCAAAATAATCGGGTTATTGATATTTCTCAAAATCTCATAAAGGTCAGAAACATCGAGTTTTTCAAATACCACGGCCACCGGAAGCCGGCCGATAAACTCGGACTCAAAACCATAGTTGATTAAATCTTCGGCTTTTACGAAAGGAAGTAAGACTTCTTCATCATTTTTTGATCTAATTTCCGCCCCAAAGCCAATCCCCTGACGGTTTAAGCGTTTTTTAATGATTTCCTCCAGACCATTGAACGCTCCGCTCATGATAAAAAGGATATTTTTGGTGTTTACTTTCTGTTTGTTTTTTTCACCGGTCTTTCGATAGTGTTCCAGAGCCTCCATTTGGGAGACAATGTCATGGGGAACTTTAAGTTCGACCTCGGTTTCTTCCATGGGTTTTAAGAGTGCTCTTTGGACTCCAGTGCGCGAAACATCCGGGCCAATCAAATTATTGCTGGACGCAATTTTATCAACTTCATCTAAATAAATTATCCCGTATTGAGCAAGCTCAATGTCTCCATTGGCTTCAGTGACTAAATCCCGTACCAGATCTTCAACGTCACCGCCCACATAGCCGGTTTCGCTGAATTTGGTGGCGTCTCCTTTTACAAAAGGAACACCAATTTTTTTGGCAATCAGTTTGATAAGGTAAGTTTTCCCCACGCCGGTAGGACCGATCATAATGATGTTATTTTTGATACTTCCCACCTGGGTGTCTTCGGACAGCCGTTTGGTGTCTTCCGCAAACCTGATCCGATGAAAATGGGTGCAAATTTTTGTCGCTAAAACTTCCTTGGCTTTCTGTTGTTTGATGATATATTCATCAAGAAAAGCTTCTAATTCCTCTGGTTTTAAATCAAAATTAATTTTGGAGATCCCGGATTTGGTTTCTTTCTCGGGATCTTCTTTCATTTTAGCAGGATCCGGTTCAGGGGAAAAAGAGGGAGTCATTCCGAATTTGAAATGCTTACCATATTTTTTGTTCAAATAATCATTGATCTCTTTTTCCAGTTCTTTTGCACTGGGAAATTTTTCGTCTGTTATTTCCATGTCTTAGTTTAACCTACAATAAATTATTTTTATTGTTTATTCGGAATTGAAATTATTCCAAATTTTAAAACGTTTCTTATTGAAAGTAACCATAAATAATCCAAAGTCAAATTTTTTGTACGAATAATACCATGAGGAGAAGAAAGCGACAAAATAGTAGGGAATGCGAAAGGGAGGTAAAAAAATGAAAAGAATTTTAATACCCTTTAGTTTGGCAATTGTTTTATTTTTTTTCCTGGGGAATGGATGCAGGTTTATTTTTAAAAAGCCAGAAAGAGAAAAGGTTTCTTTGGTTCAGGTTTCAGGAAAAAGCCTGCCGGTTTTTACGGATGACCTTGAGGGAAGCGGGCTCAAGGAAGCGATAAGTTTACAGATCGAAAAATTAAAAAGAGGAGATTTAGACCAACCAGTAAAATTTGGGGAGATGGTGATAACGCGGAAAAGGATCCTTAAAACATTAGAATGCTTTTACACGTTGTTAGAGAAAAACGACACTGCCTCATTTTATAAGGAGATTCCGAAAAAATTCATCGTATTGCAGGCTACTGGTGTTAATCAGAAGGGGGATGTGCTTTTTACGGGGTATTATCAACCCGTTTTGGATGCTCGTACGAAAGCAGAAGGAGAATATCAATACCCTCTTTATCGAATCCCTTGTGACCTCCAGGTGATTGATTTAGGGGAACTAAATCCTAAATATGCCGGAGAAAAGATCGGGCTTCGGGTCGATGAAGGGAAGATCAAGCCCTATTTTGACCGGCAAGCGATTGATAAGGAGTGGGTGCTCCAAGGAAAGGGATTGGAATTGGTTTATCTCAAAGATTTTCTGGATCGCTATATGCTCCAGGTTCAAGGCTCAGGGGTGATGAAGATAGAAAATGGGAAAGAAATCAAGGTTCGGTATGCAGCAAGCAACTGTTTTCCGTATACCTCGCTCAGGGAGATTCTGGTGGATAAAAAGAAATTAAGGCCCGATCAAGCCTCGCTAAAAGAAATTCGAGAGTATTTCAACAAAAATCCCGAGGAAGTAAAAGAGTATTTATACCAGAATCGGCGCTACATCTTTTTTGAGGAGTATACGGGCAATGTAAGAGGTTCGGAAGGAGTTGACCTTACTGCGGGAAGATCAATCGCTACTGACAAAACTCTTTTCCCGGGAGGAGGGTTAGCATTTATCCAGTGCAGGAAGCCGGTACTTAATGCACAGGGGGAAGTAATGAAATGGGAACCGATGATCCGTTTTATGGTTGATCAGGATGCAGGAGCAGCGATTAAGGGTCCCGGGAGAGTAGATATTTTCTGGGGAACCGGAAAAGAGGCTGGAGACATTGCCGGGAGCATTAAGGAGAAGGGAAAATTATTTTATTTATTAATTAAAGAAGACAAAGAATAAAATTGTAGGGGCGACGGTAACCTCGCCCCTACAAAAATGAAATAAACGGGACAGAGCGTTAATTTCTCTTGACAAATCAATATGATAAGGTTATTTGTAGACTATGCCTCGTATCTTTCGACAACATTGATCAAAAACTTTCGTATATCAGTGGATGAAATTTAGACTGCTTTTTCTCCTTTCTTATCTATAGCACCAACTACTTAAGCGCATTTGGATTGTTGTACCTTAGAAGCCTCTCGATATCATCGTCGCTACATCCCAAATCCTGTAAAATTTTGGTAGTATGTTCTCCCGGAAGGGGCGCTACGCTCCTTATTTTTCCCGGAGTATTGGACAGCTTCAATGCGATGCCCACCTGTTGTGTTTTTCCCAACTCAGGGTCTTCCACCTCCTCAACCATCCGCCGCTGAATGAAATGGGGATCTTTAAAAGATTCCTCAATCTGGTAAACCGGTGAAACGGGAATATCCGCTTCCTTTAATTGTTCCACCCATTCGTCTCTGGTCTTAGTAAGAAAAATCTGGGATAGACGGTCGAGAATCTCTTCCCGCTTTTCAGACGAAGCAGGTGCATATATTAACACTTCGTGATGATAAGGGATGTATTGTTCTATCCCAAGAAGCCGGCAGAGCCTCTCCCAAAAATGAGTTTCTATAGGGGCAATACAAACATATTTCTGATCCTTGGTTGCATACACATGCGCAGGTCGTTCACCCAACCTGAAAGCGCGGCCGGTTCGAAAGTAGGTATCTCCTCGGGTCACTCCAAGCCATGAAAGCATGGCATCCGTCAAAGAGACGTCGACATACTGCCCGACACCCGTCTTTTCTCTCGCCCACAAAGCACAGAGAATGCCGAAAGCCAGATGCATCCCTCCGTTTAGATCAGCTATGGGTATTCCCGGAAGGACATGTTGACCATCTTTAGTGCCGGTGATGCCCATAACCCCTGCCATGGATAAGTAATTTGCATCATGGCCAGGAAAATCTCTATAGGGCCCTTCTTGACCATATCCGGTGACGGAACAGTAAATGATGCGAGGGTTAAGCTTCTTTACCGTCTCGTAGTCAACCCCCAGACGCTGGGTTACCCCTGGTCTGAACCCCTCCACAATAACATCGCTTTTCTCTGCCAATCTATAAAATATGGCACGCGCTTCTCCAATTTTCAAGTTGAGTACGATGCTTCTTTTGTTGCGATCCACAACCGGCCGCTTCTCCATGATTTTGGATGTAAATCCGGGCTGCTCGACTTTGATTACTTCAGCCCCCATATCGGCCAATACCATCACGCCGTAAGGCCCGGGCAAAAGCCGGCTCAAATCTAAAATCCTGATCCCTTCTAATGGTAACACTGTTTTCTCCTCTACCATAAGCGCATAAACTAAGTAGCTTCTCTTCACTATCAGGTTGTTGAAAAATTATAATTTTGTCACCCTGAACTTGATTCAGGGTCCTGCAGCATCCTGATTCTATTAGATGCTGAAAAAGGTTTAGCATGACATTTTGCATATTTTATGAGTTTTTCAACAGCCTGATAGTCAAAAAACAATAAAAACAAAACTATTTTCCTATGGAACTACTGTTTCTTAATTCCACTACCACTCGTCCCGCACTACTTCTCGTTAGGGAACAACTTCCCTATCTCTTCTTGCCCTCCGCCCTCTCTTATTACTTTCATGTGTCATTCCCCGTTTTTATAAAACAGTTGACCATCTAAACTTCATCCTAAAAGAAACCTGTGTTTAAGGTAGGGATTAAGCCGGTTACCACGCATGAATTTGGCAGGCACTCGTTTATAAGTCAACGATAGGCTCTCGCATTACGGATGAGCAGATTGCTTTAGCTACCAATAACCTTTCGTCAATAGGTTAGTACTCTCACATGGATTTAGAGAGTAAGCGAAAAATTATAAATTTTATAGTCGTAGAGAGGATGTAAACCATTGAAATTATTAGGTAGAAGTTTAATCCACAATAAATCCTTGGGGCACCACAACAATTCCTGATTCAGTAACCGTAAATTTTTTGCGGTCTTCCTCGAGGTTATATCCGATCGTATAATGGGGGGGGATGGTTACTCCTTCGTCAATGATCGCTTTTCTGATCCGGGCATGATGTCCCACGGTCACCCCCTTCATCAGGATTGAGTTTTCGACCCGACAATGGCTGTGAATCTGAACAAACGGCGAAAGGATTGAACGATTGATCTTTCCCCCGATAATGAGGCATCCATTGGAGATAAGGGAGTTAATGGTAACGCCCCGGCTTAAACCCTCTCCATCTCCGGACAGCACAACTTTTGCCGGAGGTGCCTGCTCCTGATAGGTCCGAATGGGCCAGGTGGTATCGTAAAGATCAAACACCGGATTTTCTTTAAGGAGTTCCATGTTGGCTTCATGATAAGAATCGAGGCTTCCGACGTCTCGCCAGTACTCAACCCCTCCTTTTTTTTCATCTATAAAATTATAAACAAAAACGCTTCGTTTTTTGATCATCCGCGGGATAATATTTCTTCCGAAATCATGTTCAGACTCTCGTTTTGCGTCATCAATAATTTCTCTTACCAAACGTTCGGTTTTAAAAACATACACCCCCATGGAAACCAATGACTTGGAACGGTCCCAGGGAACAGTCTTCGGACGAGCTGGTTTTTCTTGAAACCCGATGATCCGAAACGCATCATCCACTTCAAAAACTCCCATGTGGTGAGCTTTTTCTTTATTGATTTCTACACAGGCCACGGTGAGGTCGCATTGTTTTGTTTGGTGGAAATCCAGCATTTTCCGGTAATCCATTTTATAAATATGGTCTCCGGAAAGAATAAGCACGTGCTGGGGACGCTCTCGCTCCAGGATATTAATATTCTGATAAATAGAATCCGCAGTTCCTCGATACCACCAATCAACATTCACCTTTTGAGGGGGGATGTTGTCAATGAACTCATCCAGTTCGCGGTTAAAAATGTTCCATGCTAAATGCATATGTTTATCGAGAGTGGCATTGCTGTATTGGGTAAGAAGATAGATTCGGCGGATACCGGAATTTAAGCAATTGGAAAGGGTGAAGTCAATTATCTTGTAAATTCCCCCGAACGTGACAGCGGGTTTGGCATTTTCTTTGGTTAAGGGGTAGAGTCTTTCGCCCCTGCCGCCGGCCATGATCATGGTGAGGGTTTTTTCCATAAATCAAGCTGAAAAATAGAAAAGGTTATTCCGGAGGTTTGTTGAGCAGTTGTTTGATCTTGTCTTTAAGTTCCTGGAGATTTGATGATTTTACCACATATTCTTCTGCTACCCAGGTCATAAAACTATCCTTAAAATGCGGATACGCAGAATTGATGATAATGGGGATATTATTTTTTTTACCCACAATTTTTTGCATGACCTCTATGCCGTCCATCCCCGGCATTTTAATGTCTAAGACCATAATGTCTAAAGATTCCTTATCCACGATTTCTAAGGCCTCGTAAGCATTAGCAGCCAAGAGCACTTCGTATCCTTCTTCCTCTAATTCTTGTTTGTAAAGGATCCGGATCGATTCTTCGTCATCAACGATTAATATTTTTTTTGGAGCTTGTTCCATAAAGAAAAAAGGCTGAGTGAGTTTATTGGATAATCCCTTTGTCACATGATATAATATATTTCAAAAAAAAAATCCAGATATTTTTAAAAAATATTATTTTTCTTATTAAAATCCTTCGATTATTGGTGTGGATTTCCTTTCTTGTTTGAAAGAAAGCGAGGAAAAACAAGGAGTGGGGAAGAGCGGGGGGAAGGCGAAAAGGAGAAAAAATGGAAAAATTTTCTCGACGGGAATTTATCAAATGGGCGGTTGCCAGTACCTGTGTTTGTTCCTGCTCTTTTCTTGATTGGCCAGATCCTGTTTCTGGGTTGCGTTTATGGGGTGCTGGGGAGGCAAGGGCTGAGGAAGGCCATTTAAAGGAGGAAATGTTTTACCGAAAGCTGGACTCCCTGAGGATTGAATGTGAAACATGCCCGAGAAGATGTCAGGTTGCTGAGGGGAAAAGGGGATATTGCGGGAACAAGGAGAACCGGGGCGGAAAATATTATTCTTTAGTCTATAACAAAGTCTGTGCGGCGCATAGTGACCCGATTGAGAAAAAACCTTTTTATCATTATCTCCCGGGCACACTTGCTTTTTCCCTTGCAGCCGCGGGATGCAACTTTTCCTGTAAATTTTGCCAAAATTGGGAGATTTCTCAGGCCCGGCCGGAAGAGATACCCCACGATTCATTGACCCCTGACCGTGCTATAGAGATTTGTCACAACCGATCCATCCCTACCATTGCCTATACCTATTCTGAACCCACGGTGTTTTATACCTCAATGTACGACATGGCAAAAACAGCTCGCACGGCAGGGATTGGAAGCGTAATGATTTCCAATGGTTTTATGAATGAAATTCCTCTCCGGGAACTGTGCAAACAGTTAACCGCAGTGAGAATAGACCTCAAGTCTTTTAGCGATACATTTTACCGGAATATTTGTTCCGGAGAGCTGGCACCAGTTTTAGCTACCTTGACAAAGATTGAAAGAAATCGGGATCTGGTTTGAAATCATTGTGCTGATAATACCCACCTTGAATGATAATCCTGAGGAGTTACAAAGGATGTGCACCTGGGTTAAAGCGAATTTAGGCCCTGATGTCCCGATTCACTTCACCCGCTTTCATCCCATGTATCAGATCCAAAACCTCCCCCCCACGCCCGTAAAGACTTTGGAGATGGCACGAGAAACAGCGTTTACGGCTGGTCTTCATTTCCCTTATATCGGCAATGTTCCTGGCCATGAGGGTGAAAATACGTATTGTCCCTCCTGCAAAAAGGTTCTGATCCGGAGAATGGGGTTTGCGATTTTGGAAAACTCCATCGAAAAAGGTTCCTGTAAGTTTTGCCATCAGCCGATTCCCGGGCGTTTGGAGTAAGGAACAGATAAATTTATAGGATGACTACGCTTTTCTTTCGGACAGGGAATGCACCAGGAAAAGGCAGGAAATAAAATTGAGACCAGCGATGAATAAACATGACTGAATAGTACCCAGCAGGGGCACGAATAGGGTGCCGGTAAATGCTCCTCCCAGAGAAGCCCCTAAATGATCATAACCATTTACCTTACCCGCAGAAATTCCTGCCGCAAGGCCTTCTTTGATCACGATTTCATTCACCAGGGGAAACTCTGACCCGGTCAAGAGTCCGGTTCCAAAAACCAACACCATAAACATCACTTCACTTAAAGCAAAGCTTGCTTTCTCCTGAAAGACCAGATTCAAAAAAAAGGGTAGAAAGAGGGAAAATGCGGTAATCGACATTTCCCATGCCAGTAAAACTTTTTGCCCGTTATGTGTCCGCCTTGTCATCGCCTGGTTCATTATGTGTGCGCCCACTGCCAGGCCGGCCATAAAGAGAGCCACAATGATTCCAATTTTTTGATAGAGACAACCATAGTGATTTTGGTAGGCGAAAAGCAGGATGATTTCAAGTCCCATGGCCGCAAAGCCCGTGGAGAAGATCGCGTAGAGACTGTTAAAAATTATTTTTCGGGAAGAAGGTTCCTTTTTTGCGATGACTAAATACATGAATCGCAAAACCACGATTAAACCTAAGGGGAGAAAAAACGATTCCCAGGAAAGTCGTTCCAGTTTCTGGAAAAACCCTTTCCCCTTTCCTCCTGAAAAAATATCCCAGAGGATTAAGGTGTAAAAATAACTTATCGGACGCTCATCAGTATTGAGATACGGAGTGGAAATTTTTTTTATTGCTTCATTAATGAACGTAACCCGCTCGGGAAGGAGGAAAAGCGTGAAAAGGTGCGGCGAGAAATACGGGGTTTTGATGTTCCGATCTAAATAACGCTGAGCCAGGATTTTAATGTCCGCTGTGGCAACATGAGGAAAACGGCTGGCAAAAAAATAGTTATATTCTCCGGGAGTAACGAGCACATAAGGAAAGACCATGGCTAACGAATGATAAACCGAGGCTGTATAGCGTCCGATATCCTGACCAATGAAATTTTCGGAAGACCTGACGCCCGTAACCAGGATACCCTCTGGTTTTAAAATTCGCGTTATCTCCGTGAAAAAATTGAGCGTATAGAATCGGTTCAGCAGAGCGGTCGAGGGGTCAGGGAGGTTGAGGATGATCACGTCATAGTGCTCCTGACATTTTTTTACATAGTACCGGCCATCGTTTAAAAAGATGGTGACCCGAGGATCTTGCAAAGCCATTTTATCTTCCGAGGGTAAATATTTTTTCCCCATCTCCACCAAGGTTGCGTCCAGTTCCACGTAATGGAGGGTTTTTACGGGATGCTTTAAAATCTCCTTAATGATACCGGAGATTCCTCCGCCAATGAGGAGAACCTTCTCGGGATGTGGATGCTCGCAAAGGATAAAATGGGCTTTGAGTGCTGATTGGTAGGGGTCAGGGAAGGAGGTTAAAATTTGGCCATTGCCATAAATACTGTATTGATCAAGTCGTTTGGCGATCACTATGTTTTGGTACGGGGAATTGGTGGAGTGCACGAAATCAATCTGAGGGCTGATACTCTGCCAGCGTTTCAGGACAGTATGATTTTCTATCCGGTCCCAGAAATGAAAATAACTCAATCCTGAAAAAGCTAAAAAGAAGATTCCCCAGAGAACCAATACAAGGAATCGAAAAAATTTTTCTTGTATTTTTTGACTGAGAAAAAGAGTGTTGAGAAGAATTGCGGCAGTAAAAAAAGCAATAATCAGAAAGGGGGAGTAATGAAGGATGAGGTAAAAGGTTAAGACAGCTCCACTGATCATGCTTCCGAGCGATTCATAAACATAAACCGCGCCAATTCGCTGGGCAATGGTTTTTGTGTGATTAGTATAGATGCTGATGGCAAAGGGAAAGATAAACCCGATGAAGAAACTAAAAGGAAAGAGCAGGGGGAAAATGGAGCTCATCATCGGGAAAAATGGTATATATTCCCCTGAAGGGATGTGGAGAAAAAGACGAAGATTTCGGATGAGGATTATTTGAATCGCCGGGAGTACAAGCAGGATGTACTGGATGATGATAAAGAACACAAGGGTTCGCTGAGTATGGGAAACGATTCGGCCGGCTAAAATTGCACCCAAAAAAATTGAGAGGAGCCAGGCGGCAAAGATGATCCCCATACAAAGTTCATTGCCGAAAAATATAACGAGAAATTCCCGGATTAAAAGTACTTGGGTTGCGATAGAATAGGCACCCAAGAGGAAAAAGGCGACAAAAAACGGGTTTAGTTTTAAAAACCTTATCGGATTCATAAATCTCCGCCACAGGTTGAGTCTCATAACCCGGCCAAAAATTATTGGATTTAGGGTTGTATTATCGTGGTAATTATGTTAGCAGAATATTAACCTAAAGTTAAATTTGTAGGCTCATCGGGTAAAAGTGTGAGTGGAAAGCAGGGGTTAATTTCTCATAAGCTGGAACTTCCTCTTACCCCCTCCTTCAAAGGGAGATGGGGGTAAGGGGGAGTTTAAATGAACTTACTCTATTACACGAAGACCCAACTTATAAATCACTGGGGGTAAAGGTGAAAGGCATATTTGTCAGCGCGATTAATAAAAATAGCCACGTCGAGGGAATCTTTTTGGTAAAAGAAAAACATATGGGGATTACCAAAGGGGGGATTTCTTATTTAAGCCTTAAATTGATGGACCGGACCGGAGAGATCAACGCTCGGGTTTGGGAAGAGGCGGTTCATTATGACCAGATTTTTGGCAAGGATGATTTTATCAACATCTC
This sequence comes from uncultured delta proteobacterium, assembly GCA_963736755.1. Classification (GTDB taxonomy): domain Bacteria; phylum Desulfobacterota; class WTBG01; order JAGOGO01; family JAGOGO01. Next base: position 22,761 of record CAVTQE010000006.1, read on the forward strand.
CGGCCGTTCATCCGTCTATCAGGGGGGGATGCAGATCGCCATTGCTGATCTTAAAAAATGTCGTGAGGAAGAGATTGATTTGCAGGACTTCCTGCCGGCTGCGCCTTTTCCCCGGGAAGAGATGTTAGAAGAATTACAATTAATTATGGATGATATTAAAGATAGATATTTAAAAGAATTGCTCCGGTTGTTTTTTGCGGAAGAGGAATTTGTCAGGCTTTTTACGACCGCTCCAGCGGCCAAGGCGCTTCACCATGTTTATCTGGGCGGTTTAATGGAGCATTCTCTCTCGATGGCGCGCTTAGCGCGGATGGTTTCGGATAACTATGACAATGTTAATCGGGATCTTTTATTGACCGGTGCTATCCTCCATGATCTTGGTAAGGTTTATGAACTCTCTTTTCAAAAAAGTTTTGATTATACTGATGAAGGGCGTCTTCTCGGCCACATCTCGATCGGGGTGGAAATGATCGAAAAAAAGATCAGTGCTATCCCCGGCTTTCCTTCTGAATTACGGATGCTCTTAAAACATATGATTTTAAGTCACCATGGTGATTATATCTATGGATCTCCCAAGCGTCCGAAGACTATTGAAGCGCTGATGCTTTATTACCTTGATGACCTTGATGCTAAGGTTAATGGCTTCCAGCAGGTTATCGGCAAAAGTGGTGATAATCAGTCCAACTGGAGCGAGTTTCACAAGTTGTTTGAACGGTTTCTTTTTAAAAAGACGTATACCTCAATTGAAGCTCCGGAGGCAATAATCCCTGATGATGAAAGCGAGGAGAATGAGAGAGGTAACCACTATGGTTTGGTTTCTCTATGCCTTGCTTGCTGCTTTTTGCCTCTCAACCACTGATGCCTTATGTAAAAAAGCCTTAAAAGAAACTGATGAACTTGTTGTTGCCTGGGTGAGATTCGGGTTTGCCCTACCGTTTCTTTTCCTCTTTATGCTTCCGGGGGAAATTCCTTCTTTAGACCGGACGTTTTGGAAAACTCTGGGTATGCTTTTGCCGTTGGAGGTAACGGCAATTTTTCTCTACATTAAGGCAATCAAAGTTTCTCCCCTTTCCCTTACGATTCCTTTTTTGTCGTTGACCCCGGTATTTTTGATTGTCACCTCATTTCTGATTTTAGGGGAATTCCCGGATCGATCAGGGTTAACCGGAATTTTTTTAATCACCTGTGGTGCGTATCTTCTCAACCTCCACCATGGGAAGAAAGGAATTTTAGCTCCGCTGCGAAGCATCGTAAAAGAAAAGGGGTCCCTGATGATGATCGGTGTGGCATTTATTTATAGTGTCACTTCAATTTTAGGAAAAATCGCTACTCTCCATTCAAGCCCCCTTTTTTTCGGAATGTTCTACACCCTGGTATTAACTATGGTACTCACCCCGTTCGCTTTTTTCAGGGTGATGAAAATCCCTTTAGTTTCAAGCCACAGCTAAAAACTTTCTTGCTAATCGGATTTTTTTATGCGTTAATGACCATAGCTCATTACCAAGCTATCGCGCGGGTTGAAGTGGTCTACATGATTTCCATTAAAAGGATGAGTCTCGTGTTCAGCGTGCTTTACGGGGGCTTGGTTTTTCACGAGGAAAATATCGGCGAACGGTTGGTGGGAAGTCTGGTCATGATCATGGGAGTAATTTTTATTACGGTGCTTTAAAAAATGTTTTTTCAAGAGGAAAAGGGATGTATATCAGACAATATCAGATGAGTGATTTCGTGGTATTTTCTTATTTAGTTGGTTGTCAAAAAACTAAAGAGGCAGCGGTCATTGATCCAGCCGGCGATGTGGAAATAATTTTAGATGACGCGGCGAAGGATAATTTCCGGATTACAAAGATAGTCAACACCCATGGACACATTGACCATATCATGGGTAATGCGGATCTTAAGAAAAAGACGAATGCGGCAATTATCATTCATGAAGCTGACGCTCACTTCATGACCGCGCATTCTTCCTATAAGCTGATGATGTTTGATGCCCAGCCTTCGCCTTCTCCTGATGTTCTCGTAAAAGATGGCGATACGATTAGTTTCGGTGAAGAGAAACTCCGGGTTATCCATACCCCCGGACATACTCAGGGCAGTATGTGTCTTTATGCCAAGGGTTATATTTTTACGGGGGATACGCTGTTTGTCGAAGGGGTAGGGAGAACTGATTTACCCGGCGGTTCCTGGCCCAAGCTTTTAGATTCGATTACCAAAAAACTTTTTTCTCTTCCTGACGAGACCGTGGTTTTTCCCGGCCATAATTATGGGTATCGGCCCACGTCAACGATTGGGGATGAAAAAAGGAATAATCCCTTTGTGGAAGGTGAGGTTTCTTAAAACCTGGATTCCCTGATCACGTCCGGTATAACAATTCATTTTATCATTA
>CAVTQE010000007.1:0-84256 GCA_963736755.1 uncultured delta proteobacterium
AATAAAGTTTACCCCGTGCTTCTTCATGCTGTTAGATATTTGCTATCTGACAGGGCAAGCAGGGCATTTCTAACGGGGTAAATAAGGGAGCCGCCCTATGGAAAACAGTGACTTAAACTTTGCGATCACGAAGTTAGGAGAGTGTCGGATACCTTCACCGATGAGCGGTATCCAGTTTGTTCGTGATGATGAACATCTGCTTTATCATTCCCGCCTCGGGGATATTAAGAAACTCTTAGATCAAAGCAGTGAGCCTCCGTCCATGGAATTAGCCGGACCGCGGGAGAAAATTTATTTTGATCCCTCAAAATTAAAATGCGGGATCGTTACCTGTGGCGGTCTCTGTCCCGGGCTGAACGATGTTATCAGAGCAATTGTCTTGAGCCTCAATTATCACTATGGGGTGAAAACCGTTTTCGGTTTTCCTTACGGATACGAAGGGCTTACCTACCGGTACGGCCATACTCCTTTCGAACTTACGCCTCCAATCGTAAGCCGCATCCACGAAATCGGCGGAACGATTCTCGGATCGTCTCGCGGCCCGCAGGATATTGCCGAGATGGTTGACACCCTGGAACGAATGAACATTGGTATTCTCTTTACCATCGGAGGAGATGGAACCTTGAGGGGCGCCCAGGCTATCAGCGAAGAAATAAAACGACGAAATTTAAAAATCGGGGTGATCGGCATCCCCAAGACCATTGATAATGACATCTCCTTTGTTCAAAAATCCTTTGGCTTTGAGACCGCAGTTTCTGAGGCGAGGAGAGTGACCTATTCCGCCCACAGTGAAGCCGAGGGCGCTCGTAATGGCATCGGTTTAGTGAAACTCATGGGCCGTGAATCTGGTTTTATTGCTGCGTACGCGGTTCTCGCTGATAACCAGGTAAACTTTTGTCTTATTCCGGAAGCTCCTTTTAAACTGGAAACTTTTCTTCACGCGCTTAAAGAACGGCTCGCAAAGCGAGGCCATGCGGTAATCGTGGCCGCTGAAGGGGCAGGACAAGACCTGATGAAAGGAACAGTGGAACGGGACGCCTCAGGAAATATTCGGCCCAGCGATATCGGCATTTTCCTCCGCGATCATATTAAGGATTACTTCAGCCAACAGGGAATGGAAATAAACCTGAAGTATATTGATCCGAGTTACACTATCCGGAGCGTGCCTGCCAATGCCCATGACTCGGCTTTTTGTCTGCTTTTGGGGCACAGTGCCGTGCATGCCGGCATGACCGGCCGGACCAATATGGTGGTAAGCGTTTGGAATCATGAGTTCACCCACGTGCCAATCTCCCTGGCGGTTTCTCAACGCAAAAAAATTGATCCCGAGGGCTGGCTGTGGCGCAGTGTTCTCACCTCCACCGGACAGCCAAAACAGCTCCTATGAACTCTTTAACCATTCTCCCCTAAAAAAATCTTTAAAATAGGACACCTCATCAGGCAGGACCTTCTACTTCTTGACTTTGGCCTCCAATAAGGATAAAAAAGAAACTTTAAGTCATTTCTCGGAAAGTCAGGAAAAATGAACGAAAAATCCAATCAGTTTAAAAAAAGAAAAAAAGAATGAAGCACCATCATTCCCGAACCCATCGAATAACAAAAGCAGCCAGATATTTTATCGGACTGAGAATAATAAAATTACTTTTTTCTCTTCCCTCTTTTCTTCCTCTTTCCTGGGCGTTATCCTTAAGTAAATTTATCGTGAAAATTGGTTCCCCTTTTGCGGGTGAATATCGGCGACAAGCGTTAGAAAACCTCAGGCTTTACTATGGAAAAGAAAAGTCTTCTTCGGAAATAAAGAAGATGGTTGAGGAGATCGGGATTGACGCAACCAAGGGAGCCTTTGAAACGATTTATTCGGTGAGCCCGCGACAACGATGAGGTGTATTCTAAAATCACCATCGAAGGAAAAGAGCATTTAGATGCCGCACTCAGCAAGAGGTAACGGAGTAATTGTTTCAGTGCTCATCTGGGCAACTTTGCGGTCATGAGGGGTAAGTTAATCGCAGAAGGATATCCCTTCTATTTGGTCTTAAAACTTCCCCGGGACCCAGGGATTTCCGAATTTTTTAAGCAAAAAATGGAACAATACAATCTCCAATTTTATCTTCGCTGACCCGGTAACCGTTTCTCAAAAAGAAATTCTTCGCACCCTCAGAAAAAACAGATTGTTTGTCTCATTGTTGATGGTGATCAGAAAAAAGGCGGCGTGCCGGTGATGCTTATGGGACAGGAAATTGCCATGTCGCCAGGCCCCGCCATTCTCGCGCGAAGAACCGGGGCAACCGTGTTGCCGATGTTTATCATCCGGCAAAAGGATAATTCTCAAAAGATAATCATCGAACCCCCGGTGGACGTGATTGACGATGAAGACCAGGACAAGGCTGTTGCTTTGCTCTGCCAAAAGTTTGCCGCTATTATTGAGACCACTATTAAAAAGTATCCGACCCAGTGGTACTGGATAAATAAAAAGCATAAGTCGCATCGGTTAAGAAACAGGCAAAAAAAGATGTCTGCACCAAAAGATTTTTAAACTTTTTTTAGAAAAGGGTAAAAACTACTGCCATGGTAAAAAGACTTTTTCGTCGTAAATTCATCCACCATATTTTAGAAGAAATTGATATTGAGGAGCATCGCCTTCACCGGGCGCTCAACGCCTTTGATCTCACTATCTTGGGCATTGGCGCAATCGTGGGGGTGGGTATCTTTGTCTTAACCGGAAACGCCGCAGCCGTGCATGCCGGTCCCGGCGTGGTTTTATCCTTTGTCATCTCTGGCATTGCCTGCGCCTTTGCTGCTTTATGCTATGCTGAATTTGCGGCTTTAATCCCGGTGGCAGGAAGCGCTTATAACTATGCTTATGCGACCTTAGGAGAGCTCGTTGCCTGGATTATTGGCTGGGACCTTATTCTGGAGTATATCGTGGCCTCAATAGCGGTGGCGATAGGCTGGTCAGGCTACTTTGTCAATATCGTGAACAGTATCCTGTTAAAATTTTTTGGCATTACTCTTCCCGTATGGTGTTCGGCTGCCCCCGGAACCGTGCCCGGGAGCAGTTATTAACCTTCCGGCCATGTTTATTGTGCTTTTTCTTACCACCATCCTGGTCATCGGCATCAAGGAAAGCGCTCGTTTAACCAGTGTGATGGTCTTTGTGAAGTTAATCACCGTACTGGTGTTTATCCTGGTTGGATTTTCCAACGTTAATCCATCACATTGGGTTCCCTTTATGCCCTTTGGCTTTAAAGGGGTACTGGCCGGAGCGGCGATTGTGTTTTTTGCTTACATTGGTTTTGATGCCGTCTCAACTGCTGCGGAAGAGACCAAAAACCCGCAGAAAAATATCCCCATCGGAATTATTGCTTCATTAGCCATTTGTACCATTCTTTACATTGTGGTTGCTGCAATTCTTACCGGAATGGTTTCCTTTAAAGAATTGAATCACCCCGCACCGGTGGCACATGCTTTAAACTTGATTGGATTTCAGTGGGGATCAGCCCTGGTTTCAGCGGGAGCAGTTGCTGGCATTACCAGCGTTCTTCTGGTGATGCTCATGGGCCAACCGCGGATTTTCTTTTCCATGAGCCGCGATGGGCTCTTATGGCCCTGGATATACAAAGTTCATCCCCGGTTTCGCACTCCCTATATAGCACAAATTATAACCGGGGTGGTGGTAGCAGGCTTTGCTGGTTTTATTGATATCGGAACTGCGGCAGAGTTATGCAATATCGGAACATTATTTGCCTTCACTATTGTCTGCGGCGGCATCGCGGTGCTGCGCTACACCCATCCGGAAATTAAACGACCGTTTCGCTGCCCTTTGGTCCCCTTAATCCCTCTCCTGGGGATTTGCTTCTGCGCCGGCTTAATGCTCGCGTTGCCTAAAATTACCTGGATTCGATTTGTCGTCTGGCTCATAGCCGGATTGTTTATTTACTTTTTTTACGGAATAAGACACAGCCGGTTGGGGAAAAAAATGAAGCATGAAACAAAGTAGGGGCGCTGCTGCTGCGCCCTGGTTAGATTTGGGCAGGGCAAGCCCTGGGCCATAACATGGGTTTATAAATCCCCTCTTGAGAGGGGTGTCACGAAGTGACGGGGTGTGTTCGCACCAATTATGTTGCTCACCGCTTGGAAAAATTGGACAACGACATCTTCCCTTTTAAAGTTTTGATGGTATATCGGATTAAGGGATCAGAAAAGATCAGGCCAGGAGATGGGGGAAGATGGTAGTGATAACCAGGGCAACAGTTAAAACGATCATGATCACAACCGTGGCCCAGGCGATAATATTAAATGTTTTTGAGTTGACGTATTCCCCCATAAGCTCCTTATTATTGATGAGGTAGAGCATAAATATTAAAACAAAAGGGAGCATCACCCCATTTACTACCTGAGATAGGAGCATAATAGGTATAAGAGGGACGTTGGGTATGAGGATGATCAGTGCTCCAAAAACTATCAACCCCGTATAAAGCCACATAAACTGAGGAGCTGATTTAAAATTTTTGTCCACCCCGGATTCCCATCCCATCCCTTCACAGACATAGTAGGCCGTAGCTAACGGCAAAATTGAGGCCGAAAAAAGGGAAGCATTGGCCAGGCCAAGGGCAAATAACGTCGAAGCGTGCTGGCCGGCAAGGGGAGCGAGCGCGATGGCCGCATCTTTGGCATCGTTTATCTTTATTCCTTTGACAAAAAGGGTTGCCCCGCAGGCGACCACAATGAAAAAAACAATCGCAACTGCCATTAAACATCCAAGGATAACGTCAAATCGCGCGGCCCAGTAATGTTCCACTTTAATATTTTTTTCCACTACCGCCGACTGCTGATAAAATTGCATCCAGGGGGCAATTGTAGTACCCACAACCCCGATAAGCATGACCAGATAAGAAGGATGAAAGCTAAAGGATGGCGTTATCGTCTTGGTTAAAATCGTTCCCCAGGGGGGGTGGGCCATGTAAGGCCGAAACGGCATAGGTGAAGTAAATCGTACAGGCAAAGAGAAATATCTTTTCGACTATGCCGATAAGTACCTTTAACAATAAGCCACCAGACCATGAAGGCACCGATCGGCACCGATATATATTTGCTTACTCCAAATATCTCCATACTGGCAGCCCATCCTGCAAACTCCGCCACCGTATTCCCCAAGTCGGCAAAGATAAGAGCAGAGCATCAGGTAGAAAGTGGCCTTGACGCCAAAATTTTCCCTGATCAAATCTCCCAGGGTTTTTCCGGTGACCACACCCATTCTGGCAACCATTTCCTGGACAACAATCAGGGCAACGGTGATAGGGATCAAAGTCCAAAGGAGGGAATAACCAAAATGGGCACCGGCAACGGAGTACGTAGCAATTCCGCCTGCATCATTATCCACATTGGCGGTAATAATCCCCGGGCCGAGGATGCTAAGGAAAAGAATTAAATTTTTTCGATTGATCTTTTTCATTCAGCTAACAATAACCCGGCTTAACGCCTCTTTTTTAAAGGAGTGGGCAGGAGGATATCAACAATGTCATCAACCGTTATAATACCCAGGAGTTGTTTGTCCTCATCTACTACCGGAACTGCCATGAGGTTATATTTAGAGACCATTTCGGCGACTTCCTTTTTATCGGTTCCGGGAAGAACTGCTTTCGGATTAGTCTTCATTATTTTTTCGAGCGGTGTCGCAGGAGACGCCATGATCAATTCTTTTAAAGAGAAGACTCCCTCGAGCTGTTCTTCTCGATTCAGGATATACGAATAATAGATCATCTCCACATCCGGGGCCAAGAGGCGGATAACCTTCAAGGCTTCCTCTACCGTGGTTTCTCTGGAAAAGGAAATGAAGTCGGTTGTCATCAGTCCCCCTGCGGTATCTTCATCATGTTCGAGGAGTTCCTGAACGTCAGCAGCCTCTTCCTTTTCCATGAGATTAAGAATTTCTTGGGCCTGACTTTCCGGAAGATCTCCCAAAACATCGGCTGCTTCATCGGGTTCCATGACCTCAAGGACATCAGCGGCTTCTTCCGGGTGCATTTGATCAAAGATTTTGGCTCGAGTTTCCTCATCGAGTTCATGGAGGGCTTCTCCTGCTGTTTCCTTGTCTAAAGCATTAAGGAAAGTCGACCGCTCCTGCATAGAGACTTGGGCAATGATCTGAGCGATATCTACCGGATGCATCTCGGATAATCCCTTCTGGGTGATGGTCAGGGTTAGACGATCAAGCCCTTTTTCGAGAGGTTGAAGATATTGCCAGGGAATAGTGGTTCCCTCTTTGACCTTTTTGATACCGAGGCGCCGCAAGAGGCCCCGGTAACTGACGTCAATGGCCAGGAGACCAAAATTGCCATTGATCCGACCCAGCCGAATATCATTAACCCGAACTACCTTGACCCCATTAATATCCACAACCTGTTTGTCAAGGATCTGCTTAACTATCCGGATACCCTCTGCCTGAGGCTGCCAGAGGGGCAAAGAGGTTACCGTGCCCTGAAACGATATCACTTTTTTATTTAAGGCTACTATTTCCTTAAGAGGGATGAAATTGAGGCTCCCCAAATACTGAACATATAATCCTTCGACTATCGGTAAAGTTTCTCCAGGAATTAGGTGAAGATCCTTTACCTTGCCCATCTCATTCCCCTCCCGGTCAAAAACCGGTCGGTTCAGTAGCTCGCTCAGATATATATTGTCCGCGATCATGTCTCACACCCCCTAATCATGAGATGACTTTTGGCGAAGCTTCTTAATATATGTTAATCAACTTTTTAATTTTTTTTATGGGGGGGACATTTCCGCTCTACCTTTGCGCTTTAAACGCTTTTTCTATAATCCCCTTAACATCAACAGGATTTTTTTGATATGGCCAATTGCCACCTTCCGAGACCGCAGTGTGCATTCACTGCTCCCCTCCCACATACATTTCTTCTGGAATTCTCGTTTTGTCACAAAAAAATTTTTACTTTTAAGACATAAAACTTATTTCGGCAAATAAAAAGACAAGACCTCACGTCTCTTCGTAATGTAAAAATGTGACTTTTTTTAGTCCATAGCACCCTCGACAAGGGTTTATAAATTCAAAGTTCTATCGATGATTAGAGGGGAATATCAAAAAATATTCTTCTTGTCAAGGCGTTAGGGTTTAGGCTCCAGATCAAGTGCGAAATGACGTCAAAACAAAAATACTATAAATTTTCAAAAATAATATCAAACAGTGCTACTTTAACCTTGCCCATAAGTCCGGTTTTCCAGAGCAGATCATTGAGCATACGCTGATTTCGCTTAGCCACCAGGATGGTGCACGGTATTCCCAGGCTGGCTAATTTTTCCCAATAAGGAACCCGTTCTTTATTGAGATTGTTTTCTGTCTCAACCTCAACAACCTGAATGATTTGTCCGTAGCCTCCGAAAATAACATCAGGATAGAGGCCTTGAATCTCAAAGTTTTTTTCCTCCCCGGGATTGATGTGAACTTCCTTGTGGATTTTGGCGTATTTGTTTTTTACCTCGTGAATAATCAGGTCGTGCATAAGTTGTTCAGTGAGGATCTGCATAACAACCTCCTTGAGGAAAAAAGAAGGGAACCTGCATATGTGAGACTTAAAGGTCACCCTGTGCTTCCGAGATGACATAAAGCCAGGGTAAAAATCTCATCAAAAGAATTTTTTAATTTATTTTTAGAAGGAAAGAGGCGGGATTGTCAAGGTAATTGTGGAGACTCAATAAATAACGGTCGGTTAATCAAAAGAAATTTCCAAAACCTCATATTCTATAACTCCCTTGGGAGCCTCAACCATTACGCTGTCATCCACCTGTTTTCCCAGGAGTGCGTGGCCCAAGGGTGAATAAACGGAAATTTTTTTCTGAGCCACATCAGACTCATCCGGTCCCACTAATTGATAGGTTTCTTCTTCGTCGGTCTCTACATTGAGCAACCGCACCTGTAGCTCCAAAAGCTATCCGGTCGTGAGACAGGGTGGAAGGATCAATGATTTCGGCCATAGAGAGCCTGTATTCAAGATCTTTGATCCTTGCTTCCAAAATTCCCTGTTTGTCTTTTGCTGCCTCGTATTCCGCATTCTCGCTTATATCCCCGTGGCCACGAGCTTCACCAATTTCCTTGATAATTTTGGGCCGTTCCTTTTCTTTAAAGAATTTTAGTTCTTTCATCAACGCGTTGTAACCTTCCTTGGTTATCGGTCGTCTGGTCATAACATTCCCTTTACATCCTGAAAATTAATACGGTTCGTTATCCATTAATAAAATAATTAATCAATAAATGCAAGCAAAGACAGAAGTTGTTTCATAATGCAGGCAGTGACTCCCCAAATAAGGTGCTCCCCATATTGAAACGTGAGCGCCTTGGGAGCAAATTCGTCAGCCGGGGAGATTTTTTGCCTAAAAACATCCTGAAAAAATGAGAGGGGGATTTCGATTATCTCCTCCACCTCATCGGGGTTAATCTGAAATTGGGGAGTAGTAGCTATGGTCCCCACCACTGGTGCAATCACGTAATTCGATGACACCGTAAGACAATCATCCAGAAGGCCCAGCACCTCAACCGTCTCAGGAATAATCCCAACCTCTTCGGCGGCTTCCCGGAGAGCGGTTGTTTCCCAGGATTCATCTTTATGGTCCCGGGCTCCTCCGGGAAAAGATATTTCCCCTTTATGGTCAGCTACTTTCTCGGTTCTCCGGGTGAAGAGAAGGTAAACCTCACCTGCTTTTTCATAGAGAAGGATAAGGACTGCCGCAGGGATACGGCTTTTATCCTCAATGATCTTCCGGGGACGATCAGCAATAATTTTTTTAATTTTATTAATCACCATGGCAAATTAGTGTATCAAACTCCGCATTACTTTCATGTTCCGGCGGTCATCCGCGTCACTTCTGCGGGGAGTCTCCATAATTCCCGGCAGATGTGCCAGCTTGGGGTGATTAATGATCTTCGCAAACCCCGAGCGACCAATGTCACCCTTTCCAATGTGCCAATGCCGGTCTTTTTTCGAACCAAAAGGCGCTTTTGAATCATTGAGATGGAGCGCCTTTAATTTCGCTAACCCAAGCAGAGCATCAAATTCCTCTATCATGTGATCCAGTCCTTGCGCGGTAGCAAGATCATAACCAGCCGTAAAAGCATGCGCCGTGTCTAAACAAATCCCGATACGGTCTCGATTTTCGACCTGAGTTATTATTTCCTGAAAGTGAGAAAACTTATATCCGATTTCAGTTCCTTGTCCCGCGGTATTTTCTATCAAAAGTTGAACGGAATTGTTTGCTTTCGCAAAGGCGTTATTGATCGCTTGGGCAACTCGTTGCAAAGCCTCCTTCTCTTCGCTTCCGAGCTTATTCCCCCCATGAACGATAACAAATGAAGCTCCCATCCTCTCTGCTTGCTCTAATTCATCACCAAGATAGCTGATTGAACGAGCATAAAGGTCTTGGTTCTGAGAAGCCAAATTAAGCAAATAGGGGGTATGGAGGAAAACCGGAAAAATATCAGTTCGCGCAAGAGCTTCCTTGAATTTCTGTATTTCGTCGCGATGCACTAAACTATCTCTCCAGGCCCTTGGATTACGGGAGAAGAACTGAATGGTTTCACACCCGAGTTTTAAGGCCCGGGGGACCACCCGGGATAATCCGCCAGCAATTGATATATGGAAACCAAGTCGCATACAGTTTAGGTAAACCTCGTTAGAAGGCTTTCACGCGGAGCATTCATCCCGTTAGAAAATTTTCTAATGGGATTTACCCCGTGTGAAAAAGCGTAAAAATTTTTAATTTTACCCCGTGCTTCGCCCCGTTAGATATTCAATATCTAACGGGGTAAATTGGTTTATCGCTCTTTAATTAACAGAGGCTACCTCGCCCCCAATTTTTTTAAAGAAAAGCGCCGTGCTTGTTTTGATTGCTTCCGCTATTTTAGTTTGAAAGGGGTACGTGCTTAACAATTTTTCTTCCTGAGGGTTAGAAAGGTAACCAACTTCAACTAAGATTGAGGGTATATCCGGAGCTTTGAGCACTGCGAACCCCGCCTGCAGGGGTTCGGGGAAGTTAATACTATGGACCTTCTTAAGTTCCTCAAGAGTAATTTTGCCCAGAATGAGACCGTCATTGATCGTCCGCGTTTGTTCCATGCTGACCAGAATAGAGTCAACTCCATCCGAACACGACGCAAGGTCTACTCCTCCGATAAGGTCAGAGGAGTTTTCCTGATCAGCCAAAATTCGGGCTGCCTCCTGGCTTGCCCCTCCCAGGGAAAGGCAATAAACCTCAGCTCCCCTTTTGTTTTGATTAAAACCCGCGTTCACATGAATGCTGATAAACAGATCAGCGTTATATTCCTTGGCGATCTTCCACCTTCTTCTTAAGGGAATAAAATAGTCATTCTCCCGGGTTAAGAAGGCTTTCACATTCCTTTCCCGGTTGATGGCATCACGGAGTTTTTTAGCAATTCCTAAGGCAATCGTTTTTTCTTTCACGCCGGATTTTCCTATCGCCCCTGGATCTTCTCCTCCGTGCCCAGGATCTATCACCACGATATACGTTCCACGGGACTTTTTCTGAAAAACTGCTCTTTTCTCTTCTTCTTTTTTTTCCAGATCAGACCGAAAAATATCAATCACTAACCGGTCGGGCTTATCGTAAAATTTTTTCAGGGTGAATACTTTAGTCTCCGCAGATTTAACCAAATCCACTACTACCCTTAATGTGCCCGGGGTAAAATAACCCCACCGGACTTTTGAGATTACCTGGTCATTAATGATAAATTCTTTTTTTGAAAGAAGCGTATTCGCTTCTTTCAAGTCGATAACCACACGGTTTGGTTCTGTCAACTCAAAGAGATCATAATAGGCTGGCCCGGTTAAATCTACCACGATTCGCGTATATTCAGGGGCACTCCAGTACCGGATATCCAGTACGTCTACCTTGCCCCACGCAGGAGAAACGAACAAGAATATGAGGACAACAAATAAAATTCCTTTTATCTTCATTGCACCAAGGTGGAAACAGATACTAACGCTATCCCCTCTGCCTTAAGCTTAGGAGTCATTTCCTTCAATGCTTCAAGGGTTGTTTCCCGAGGATGACCGATAATGATGCCTTGCCCCCTCTTTCTTACAAGCTTGATCGCTTTATCGATAAAATTTTTCGAATAATTTACCTCAGGTTCATTATCAATAAAAATCACATTCTCCCCACTGGGGATTCCCATTTCCCGGGCCACGCGATAGGCTATGGATTGAGATGAGGTCTGGCTGTCAACAAAGTAAAGACCGGTTGGTTTCAGGGTCTTTAACACGGCGCGCATGGTCTTTTCATCTTCAGTAGCTCGGGAACCCATGTGGTTATTCACTCCTTTGATATAGGTAAATTTCTTAATATGGCTTTTGATTATTTCCGCAATTCTGCCTTCATCCATATTCGTATAGATAGCTCCTGCGCCAGGATTATGATGGGGACGGTTTTTGGGTTCCATGGGCAGGTGCAGCATCACTTCATAACCCCGTTCATGTGCCAATTCCTCCGACCCCTTGGAATGAGTTTGATCCGGTAAAATGGAAAGCGTGAGGGGGATACCCAGATCAAGGAATTCCTTGGTTTGTTTTAAATCTTCTCCAATGTCATCAATGATAATGGCAAGCTGAGGAGGTCGATGGAGGAGCGTAAAAGAATGGCTCAAGACTTCATCTAACCACAGCGATAAGAAAAACTGCTTTTCTTCTTTTTCCTTTTTTGAAGAAAGGCCGGGGAAATCTTTTAGTTCCTCAACCAGAGTTTGGGCTGCTTCAGATAGATCAACGTTTCGGGGAAAATAAATTTCCGCCTCAGTATGGATCCATCTCTTTCCCTTGCTTTGTAAAGACTGCTCTTTAAGAATCCGGAAGTCCTTTTCATGTGCTCCCAGATCTTTTGCACAAAGCAAAATCTGCTGATTGATCTGCCGACAGGTTGCGGTGTAGTCCTTAATCTTCGGCACGGGTGGCCGCTTTGGTTTCGGAGTCGATATATATTCAGGTTTCTTCTTTGGTGGAGAAGGAACAAGAAAATAAAAGGTGTAAACACAGAGCGCAATAACGACGAGAAAAAAAATAATTACCCCTTTTACCTGAAACGGGGGTTCCCTTCTCTTTTTCTGTAAAGACATTTTATAAAATTTTGTTTATCAGCTCCACTAATTTGGTTTTGGGTTGAACTCCCACTACCTGATTCACCAGCTCACCTCCTTTGAAAAAAAGGAGTGTGGGAATACCTCGAATGCCATATTTTGCCGCCGTTGCTTGGTTTTCGTCCACATTCACTTTGCCCACTTTGATCTTTCCCTCAAACTCCTGGGCGATTTCTGCAACGATCGGCCCAATCATCTTACATGGCCCGCACCATTCGGCCCAGAAATCAACCAGGACCGGGGTTTGGGAATTAATGACCTCTTCATTAAAATTTTTATCGGTTAAGGTTACTTCTTTTCCCATAGTCTTCTCCTTTTGTCTATCAGTTAAAATGCACGAGTTTTTCTTCGAGCATCTGTATCCACGTCATGAACCCGCTGAACTTTGACGTGATGTCTCCTGCCCACGATTGAAGATCATTAGTAAAAATTAATACCCCGACAATAATCAGAAGTATCCCACTTATAATTTCAAAGTTCCTGAGAATAGAAGTAGTAAAGGGAAGCTTTCTAACAAGGTCAACAAAGAAGACAGTAGCAATAATAGGCATTGCCATGCCGAGAGAAAAAAGACTCAGGAGTAAAATCCCTTGGTTAAGAGTTTCTTGCGTGGCAGCATACGCCAGTATCCCCGCCAGGATAGGGCCAACACAGGGAGTCCAGCCAAACGAAAACGCCATACCTGCCAGGAATGACCAGCCAAAGCCAATTGATTTTTTCTGGAACTGAAATCGTTTATCATAGTGAAGAAATTTAATTTTAAAGAGCTTTAAAAGGCCGACAAAGTATAAACCCAGAAGAATGATCGCAATACCTGCGATCTTGCTCAGGAGGTGGAGATGAACCAACAGAAACTTTCCGATAAGTGTGGCGGAAGCACCGAGAAGCACAAAAATACAGGAAAAGCCTGCGGAAAAAGAGATGGCATTCAAGAGAAGCTTTTTTCGTATTTTCCACTTATTGCTCCCATCCTGCATGAGTTCTTCTACTAAGACATCTGAGATATAGGTGATATATGCGGGTATAAGAGGAAGAACGCAAGGGGAAAAAGCCGTGAGTAAGCCGCCTAAAAATGCGGCAATATAAGAAATCGGTGGCATAGAAAACCTACCCAATAAATTTTTCTAAGTATTTTTCGACAGCAAAAGCAGCGGTTGCTCCATCGCCTACTGCCGTAGAAAGTTGGCGTAAAAGTTTCTTTCTCACGTCTCCAGCAGCAAAGATTCCGGGCGCTGAGGTTTCTAAGGTTTCATTCGTCACAATAAAACCTTGTTCGTCCAGAACAACAGTTTCGTGGAGAAATGCGATATTCGGCTTAATGCCTACAAAAATAAATAAGCCGGAGATTGGTTTTTCCCAGGTTGCTCCGGTCTTGACATTCTTTAAAACCACTTTTTCTACTGACGTATCTCCTTCAACCTTTGCTACTACGGTATCCCAAATAAATTCAATCTTATCGTTTTTTAACGCTCGCTCTTGAGAAATCTTGGTAGCACGCAAGGTGTTACGACGATGAACGATATAAACTTTTTTAACATACCGGGTGAGGTAAAGAGCCTCCTCAATAGCCGTGTCTCCCCCCCAACAACGATTACTTCCAAGTCTTTAAAAAAAAATCCGTCACACGTTCCACAAAAAGATATTCCCTTTCCTATGAAACGCTCTTCTCCTGTCCAGCCCTAAACGATTGGGAGAAGCTCCGGTGGCGATGATAATTGCTCGGCACAGATATTCCTCGTCCGTCGCACAAGACTCGTTTGATATCTCCGTCATCCTTTACTCCGATCACTTCGCCGGTCTTTATCTCAAGCCCGAATCCGCGTGCCTGCGTCTCCATCAAAGCAGTGAGATCAACGCCCGAAATCCCCTCAGGAAAACCAGGATAATTTTCTACTTTTTCAGAATATACAATTTGTCCACCCATAAGAGGAAGCTTTTCTAATAACAAGGTCTTTAGTTTAGACCGCATCCCGTAAATCCCAGCCGTTAATCCTGCAGCCCCCCCCCCAATGATAATGAGATCATACTCCTCACAGCCCATAGTTTTTTTATCCTAACATCCCAAAAATGATTACTGTTTAAGAAGGGTTTTAATGTCTTTTTCTAACTCGATCGGGGTCGTTGTAGAAAAGCCCACGTAATTCTTAAAAAACTTTCCTTCCTGATTGATAATGTAAGAGTTTGGGATTGCCCGCACTTCCCAAAAATTTCTTGCGGACAGACGGAAACTCATCTCCATTAATCACTGGGTAGTCAATCCCCCATTCCTTTACTTTCTCTTTTATTTTTTTCATCATTTCCTGAGCTAATGGCGATCCCTAAGATAACCAGACCTTTATCTTTATATTTATCATAAAGAGACACTAAATGAGGAATTTCTATCTGACAAGGAGGACACCATAGTGCCCAAAAGTTGAGGATAATGACTTTCCCTCTATAATCAGAGAACTTAAAAGTATTTCCGTTTATGTCCGTTAACTTAAGGTCAGGCGCTGGTTTTAAATTTTCTGACTCGCCTCCCCATCCAAACCCAACCCCCAAAAAAAAGAAAAAAATTATAATCCAAAAAATTGGCACTCGTTTATTCTTTTTCATATTTTTTTCGCCCCTTTTCCTAAACTCGGTTTAGCCTTGCAACTCATTGACAATCCACATCTTGGAAAGAAATGAGTTTTTATACTGAATCTCTTACTTATCTCGCTTTTGCTTTTGACCGAGGTCAACTGCAATTTTTACTCCAAGGAAATATTAATACCGTATCAGCTATTTACTATAAAGTCAAATCTATTAAAGCAGTTATTCCCTATCCCGTGATTATTAAACTATTTGAGATGACTTTTCTTTTGAGGGTTTGATGTGCGGTCAGCCATAACCTGAACATTGTTTTGCAGGCTTTAGGCAACTGTTGCGAAAAGGGTGAGTATATAAATTTCGAAGCCTTTGGCTATTGAGTGCCTATTTTAGTTTCATGATCAGTGATACTTCATCGTCTCGGGAAAAAAATGCCCTTTTATCGGTAAACGTCCCTTCTTGAGAGCTTCGGTGAGGGCATCAGGAAAAAACTGGTCACATTCTTTTAAATACTTGAGTACTGACAGGCTCCAGTAGCTTTCATCCGGAGTTTCAATGACCGCAATATTTTTGTCCTGAAATTCCTCCATGATTCTTTCGGTAGCTTCCGAAGGGTGGGGTCCCTTTCGTTTATCAAAAATCGTTAACGGTCGAAGAGGGTCAATCTGATAAATCTCTAAGTCCCTCAACTCCATAGGCACATCTCCTTGAGCAAATTCTCTAATCGGCAT
This sequence comes from uncultured delta proteobacterium, assembly GCA_963736755.1. GTDB lineage: Bacteria > Desulfobacterota > WTBG01 > JAGOGO01 > JAGOGO01. The sequence goes on from CAVTQE010000007.1 coordinate 15,460, forward strand.
CCCTCGCATGCCAACCTCCTCGGGATTTCCAAGCGTAGCAATATAGATCAAAGCATCGTTAACCCTCATATGGACTGCAGACCCCTCTCTGATGATGGTGTGTTCATTCCCTTGCGGTCCAAAGACTACAAAATTCCAACGACCAAGTTCCAGTTCCAACTGACGTTTAAGAATGCGGCTCTGCTCAAAAATTTCTTCGACTTTTTGATACGTTTCCCAATGTTCGGTTTTTAGTTTAAAATCCGGCATAATAATTTTTCCCTAGAAAAAATCTTCTTATTACTTTTTCTTCCCCTTATCGTTTTTCATCCCTCTGAAAACTCAAGCGATATTCTTCATCAATATTTGAGGATACATCGCGAAGCCTTTGCAGATGATCTTCATACTCTTGATGAGTAACAATTCCTTCCTGAATTTTTTTCTCTATTACTCTAATATCGAATCTTTTTTCAATATCTTTATACATATTTTTCTTTCTCCTTTAAGCGCGTGGTATTTTTAGAAGATAAGCAAGGGAAACAAAACCGAGACAAAAGGCTCAAAAGAGCCTTTTTAACTGTTGCCACCGGTAGGGACTCTAAACAAGCCTGATCCTGGCACTCAGCCATTTGCTTGGGAGCGCAGGGAGCGCAAGGATAAATGCAAGAAAGACACTTAACTTTTTCATTCCGCGGTCCCCAAATCCGGAAGTCCGTGGGTCCGAAGAGGGCTAACGTGGGAGTGCCAACCGAAGCTGCTAAGTGGGTAATGCCCGAATCATTTCCCACATAAACAGTGCACCGTTCGAGAATGGCTGCTAAATGAGTCAGGGGTAAGTTCTCTGCCACAAGAGGACTACATCCCTTGATTAATGGCCAAATCGCTTCTAAAATATCTTTGTCAGCCGGGCCAGAGATAAGGAGGATCGTTGCTCCAAGATACCTTTTTGCCCACCTCATTAACGCCACAAACTTTTCCTTTGGCCAGCATTTTTTAGAACTCCCACTCCCAGGATGAATTGCCACCACCGGATAATTCCCCTCACCGCAATTACATGACGATTGAAAAAACTCCTCAGCAATTTTTTTGTCACAAAAAGAGGGTACAATTTTGGGAGGTTCAAAAAAAATTGGTATTCCTTCTCTTTCTAAAGGGGAAAGCAAAAAATCGGTTATCGGAGCAGGGAGTTTTTCCAGGGGAGAAAATCCCCCATCGACGATCCAAGGAATGCCAATTTTTTCCAAATTCTTGATAACAGTGCCCTCTGGGTCTGGAGTATACGAAACAGCTAAATCAACGCCGCTGAACAATCTTTTAATATTTTCCGGAAATTCACCCTCGGAGCGAAAAAGGGTATAAAATCCAGACAAATCGTTGGGTACTATGGTATTAACCTGGTGTTGAGCTAATTTTAAAAAGCAAGGGTTTCCCATGAGTGTTATCTGGGCAGAAGGGAAGACTTTCTTAAGGCTATTTATCACCGGTAACGTTACAATAAAATCACCTAAAGCGCCATTGCGAATAACCAGGATATTTCTGACCTGTTCTAAAGCTTTTTTCCCTTTCATGAGACCTTGTGTCAAGTTTACCCCGTTAGAAATGCCCCGGGCGGAAGCACGGGTAACCTTAAAAATTTTTACGCTTTTTCATAGAAGATAAATCCCATTAGAAAATTTTTTTAACGGGATAAATGCCCCGTGTGGAATCCTTCTAACGGGGTTTATTTTCAAAGTATCACGTGTGAAGACCAAGCACATCTTCCATACTATAAATTCCCGGAGCCTGATCAACCACCCAAAGCGCCGCCTTCACCGCACCACTGGCAAAAGTATCCCGGCTGTGTGCTCGATGAATTATTTCAAGCCGCTCGCCAAGTCCAGCAAAAAGAACAGTATGATCACCCACAATATCCCCGGCGCGCACAGCATGAACCCCGATTTCCTGGGTCTTTCTTTCCCCCAAAACCCCTTTCCTCCCAAATATCCCCACCTTATCCCAATCGCGCTCCAAAGCTTCAGCGATGATGTTGCCAAGGCGGAGAGCTGTTCCGCTCGGAGCATCCTTCTTCATCCGATGATGTGCCTCCACGATTTCAATATCATAATCATCTTTTAAGATCCGGGCAATTGAACTTACGATTTTGAACATTACATTAACCCCAATGCTCATATTGGGGGATAATACACAGCGGGTCCCGCGCAGTTTTTGCTTGAGCGCTTCGGTTTCTGGGGTTGAAAATCCCGTTGTGCCGATAACCAGGGCCTTTTTTTCGGAAGCAACTGCTTCCGCATTGGATAAGGAACTTTTTATTTCGGTAAAATCAATCACCACGTCTATTCCGGGCAAAATTTTTCTCACGTCATCCTGCAAAATGATTTTTAAACCTTTTATCCCCGTAAAGGCCTCAACCTCTTGACCGAGAAAAGGATGGCCTGGCCTTTCAACCGCGCCAGCCAATACTATCCCCTTAGCTTGGGCAATGCGGTCAATAATGCGCATTCCCATACGACCCGCTGCTCCTAACACAGCTGCTTTAATAGTTTTTTCTGCCATAGCATTACCACGTTTAAAATGTAAAGGTTGTGCTTCTTTAAAGGAAAGACGTTAAAGTCTTCTCTAAGTTCACACTTAGTTTAAGCGGTGAGGGCACTTCAATGGAAAGAAGGAATAAAACCAATGCGCGTTAATACAAAGCAACCGTTGCGATTGGTTAAGAACAAAGCATTTTAATTATTAGAAACCGCTGCTATTTTTGGAGCCAGCCGGTTTTGAGCATCCACATAAACCAGTCTTGGACTGTGGTGCTTTGCCTCCTCTGCATCCATGGTGACATAATTTGCGATAATAATCAAGTCTCCCTTGGCAACTTTTCGTGCAGCCGCACCATTAAGACATATGGTCCCTGAATTGCGAGGTCCGGGGATAACATAGGTTTGAAACCTTTCCCCATTGTTAATATTATATATGTGGACCTGCTCAAAGGGGATCAAATTTGCTTTTTCCATCAACATTTCATCAACAGTAATGCTCCCCTCGTAATTAAGGTTAGCGTCAGTTACCGTCGCGCGATGGATTTTGGATTGGAGCATAGTTCTTTGCACGGGAAAAACCTCCTTTGCTTAATTTTTTAAAACCCGATTATCAATAAGCCTTGTTTTTCCTATCTTAACAGCGAGAGCCATTAAAGCCTTATCATCAATCCACTCTAAATCTTCTATCGTTTCCGGATGGCAGACTTTGACATAATCTATGGCAGCGGCAGGTTGAACGCGGATTATTTCCGCGGCACGGGCAATAAGTTTTTTGGAGTTTTTCTCCCCTCCCTGAAATAATTTTTCCACCTGATTAAGCGCGCTAACTAAACACAAAGCTTGTTTTCTTTCTTCCGAGCTCAAATACTTGTTGCGGGAACTCATGGCCAATCCATCTTCTTCCCTTATGGTCGGCATTCCAATGATTTCGATATCAAAGTTAAGGTCTCTGGTCATCTGCCGGATCGTTACCAGTTGTTGATAATCTTTTTCTCCAAAAATCGCTACATGGGGTTTTACAATATTAAATAGTTTAGCAACGACGGTAGTAACTCCTTGAAAATGAGTGGGGCGAGAAGCTCCGCAAAGGTTTTGCGTCACCTTCTCCACCGCGACAAAAGTTTGATAGCCCGAAGGATACATCTCCTTTACCGAAGGGGCAAAGATAATGTCCCCACCTGCTGATGAAACTTTTTCAGTATCTCCTTCTAAATCACGAGGATAATCTTCATAATCCTCGCCCACGCCAAATTGCGTGGGGTTTACAAAGATGCTCACGACTAAATAATCTCCCCTCCTTTTTCCTTCCCGCATCAGAGCCACATGGCCTTCATGGAGAAAGCCCATCGTGGGGACAAAAGCGATCTTCTTCCCCGCCTCCCGGGTCGCACAGGCCCACTGCTGCATGTCGCTTACTGATTGAATGGTATTCATAACGCAATTAAAAGCTATGTTCAGCGCCAGGAAATTTGCTTTCTTTAACTTCTTTTATGTAACTTTTTACTGCTTCAGAAATTAAGGGTTCAAGGGTGGCAAAACGTTTTACAAACTTGGGTCGAAACTCTCCCGAAAGACCCAAGAGGTCATTAATCACGAGTACCTGACCGTCACAATCAGGCCCAGCCCCAATGCCGATTGTGGGGATACTGAGTTGAGAACTTATTTCTTTCGCCAGGGAAGACGGTATCACCTCCAAAACCACTGCAAAAGCTCCTGCCCTTTCGACTGCCAAAGCGTCCTGGAGAAGTTTTTCACGTTCCCTCTCTGCCTGTCCTTGCACTTTATATCCCCCCATCCGGTGAATTGATTGGGGGGTTAAACCAATGTGAGCCATAACCGGAATATCAATATCGCAAATCGCTTTGATAACTTCCTCCATATTTACCCCACCCTCGATTTTTACCGCCTCAGCTAACCCTTCTTTAAGCATCCGCCCGGCATTTTTCTTCGCCTCTTCTATGCTTACCTGGTAGGACATAAAAGGCATATCCGCGACTAAAAGTGCCCTGGTTCGGCCGCGAGCCACTGCTTGGCAGTGATAGATAATTTCCTCCACTGTTACCGGAAGAGTATTCTGATACCCCGCCATAACCGATCCCACCGAATCTCCCACCAAGAGAATTTCAATTCCACTTGCATCCAGCATCCGGGAAGTAGGACAGTCATAGGCGGTAAGCATCGTGATTTTATCACCCTCTTCTTTCATCTTTTTCAAGTCGAGTATGGTAATTTTTTTCATCAAACCCTCCCGCTCAAAATAAAAAAACCTTCCGAACCGAAATGGACCGGAAGGTTTTATTTGCGCATTTTATTGTTTTTTTCCCTCGAGGCTAAAAGTCCCCGGGCAAATAAATTTAACTTCTTCACGGTCTCGGTCCTGAATGAGGATCCAAGCTACAGCACATTAATAAGCTAAAAAAATAACTTAGTCAAGAGAATTTTTGTTTTAGTTTTTATTTTTAAAAAAATATTTATTTCTAATTTGTCATAACTTTTCAAATGGTTGGTTATTTTCCCCAGGAAAGCAAAAATTTCCATAAAAACCCCCAATGGTTTTCTGGGTAGCTAAGGTGCTTGAGTCACTATTTTTTTAATCCAGGGGCAGAGCGCGTCAGAAAGAAACCGGGCGAGAAAATTATGGCCATGCAGGCTTAAATGTATCCCATCACCGGTAGTCAAAAGGTTTCCCTGTTGATCAGTCAAATCATCATAATAACTGAAAGACACTCCCCTGGCGGGAAGTTTGACTTCAAAGGCAGTATTTATTTTCCGGCCTACACGATTTCTCCAAAATGAGTTCGGATAAGGCGTGGGACCCAGTTATAAAAACAGGGATATTATTTTCTTGGCCATTGCGAAACTTTTAGGCTGTCTTTTTAGCGGGTTTACACCACAAAAGATTGCCTTAATAAATTCTTTTCTTCGGACTTCTGGTTTAAAATGAGCTCCTCAATTTTTTCCGTGAGGGGGATCAAGGTCTCAGTGTTAACAGCCGAGATGCTCATCGCATCATAAAGACGGCATAGATTTTTAAGCATCCCCTTGTCCGGAAATTGATCTTCTTTATTAAAGACACGGATCATGGGAATCCGTCCCAATTCTAAGTCAGTTAAAATTTTTTCACAAGCGTCCATCTGCCTTTTAAAGTTAGGATTACTTACATCAATGATATGAACTAAAAGGTCAGCCTGGCTCAGTTCTTCTAAGGTTGCCCGGAAAGCATTCACCAGATCCTGTGGCAAGTCACGAATGAAACCCACGGTATCCGTGATAATGACCTCAGTGTCCCGGGGGAAGCGGAGACGTCGGCTGGTTGGGTCGAGCGTGACAAAGAGGCGGTCTTCAACATGCACCTGGCTATGAGTAAGGGAGTTTAAAAGGGTTGATTTTCCCGCGTTGGTGTAGCCAACAATCGAAATAATCGGCAGATCACCTTTTTCCCTTTTTTTGCGGGTTGTTATTCTTCTTGCCTGAAGCTTTTTGATTTCCTTTTCTAACCGGTTGATTCGGTCTCGAACGCGCCTTCGATCTATTTCCAGCTTTTGTTCTCCGGGTCCTCGTCCTCCAATCCCTCCCATTAACCGGGACATGGCCGTATTCTTTTTAACTAACCGGGGAAGAAGATACTTCAGCTGGGCAAGTTCTACCTGAATTTTCCCTTCCTTACTTTGGGCGCGTTGAGCAAAAATGTCGAGAATAAGCTGGGTGCGGTCAATAACCTTCATCTCAGTTTGGTCAGTAATAGACTTTACCTGAGCTGGATTCAGTTCACAGTCAAAAATCAGGAGCGTAGCCCCCCTTTGGATGCTTCTGATGGCAACTTCACGTAACTTCCCCTCTCCCAAAAGATGACGAGGATCAACCTGCGGGCGGTACTGGATAATATGATCTAAGACGCTAATATTGCAGGATTCTGCCAGTTCTCGCAATTCATTTAGTGAATCGTGGGTTTCATGTTTGGCTTTGTTAGAAACACTTATCAGCAGGGCCTTTTCCTTCCCTTCTGCTTTCTTAAGGGGCTTTTGCTTTCGCTCAAACTCTTCTTCCAAAGAAGTAATGAGTTCTAAAAAGTCGAGGTTAATTTGCGAAGGGTGGAAAAATTCCAAAAAAGCCCATTTTTCGTTTTGAGGATTTTGGGGAAGAAGATAAGCCAGATATGTTTTTCCGGGAAGGCCATTTTTGTCCACAGAAATTGCGGTCACTAAATCGAGGTGAAGAAAAGTTAAATCAGTGAGGTCATCTTGAGTAATTGGCTCTTTGTTGAGATGGGTGTGGACTAAACGAAGTCCCCGCAGTCGAGTAACCGAAGAACGATAGCCGGACAAATCGGGTATAAAAAGCCCCTGGTGGTCTCCAATAATAACATGAGTGATGTTCCCTCTGCGGTTAACTAAAATCCCGACCTGGCGCTTGGCTTCTGAGGAAAGTTCTGTCAGTTGCCTGGCTATTTCTGGAGTTATAATCTGGTCAGCCGGAATCCTTCGCTGATATAAGCGCTCGAACTCTTTTGTTTGGCTCGGTTTTAAACCGTTTAAGTTTCCGTACAGTTTTCCTATTTCAGGCTCTCCTTCTTTAAATACTCTCCTTGTTTGAAGAGCAGGGCTTTCTTTTTATCAAATCAGAAGGTGTTCTATGGTATGTATTGCAATTTTAAAAAACTTGATAAAGAATGTCAAAAACTAATTACTCCCGTTTAGGAGAAAATCGTGCTTTTTAAAAATAGCGCACCAGAAAAAAAGAAACGGTTTATTTTCTGGAGCCTTTTGGCTCTTTATGTCAGCTTGATTTTCTGTTTTACCCCCTATGCCTACCCTGCCTTAAAATTTCTTATGGACAAAACAAAGCTCAATCTGAACCTCGGCATGTCTCTTTTAGGTATTTTTATGTTTATTTATTTTTTTCTTGCCTTAATCAAAACAAAAAATCTGCGAACCGTGAGGGCAAGTTTAATTTTAATTTTCATTGCAATGGGTTACATTATCCTTTTCGTGATTTTTACAAAAAATCCGGTCGAACGTTTCCATCTTTTTGAGTACGGGGTTTTAAGTTATTTCATCTACCAGGCCTTGGCTATCGATTTGCACGAGGAAAATCTATACGGGTGGGGAATGATTATTGTAATTCTGGTTAGTTCCCTTGATGAATTATTTCAAGTCTCCCTCCCGCATCGTTTTGGAGATCTTAAAGATATTTTTATTAATTCTTTATCAGGATTATTAGGATTTGGGGCTTTAAACACTACTCATAAACCGTACGTAATAGAAAATGACGAAAAATAAATCCTTGGTAGTGTTTTGACTTTTGTTTCTCAACATGCTAAAAATAAATCAGAAAAGCACGTAAACCCCGTTAGAAGGATTTCACACAGGCATTTACCCGTGTGAAAAAGTGTAAGAATTTTTGAGTTTACCCCGTGCTTCTTTGCCCTGTTAGATAGCTGATTATCTAACAGGGCAAGCAGGGCATTTCTAACGGGGTAAACTAAAAAAGGAGGCATGCGATGAAAAAAATTTTTTTACTTTTTCTGGCCTTGACTCTCTCTTTGTTTTTTATTGTTTCCAATACTTGGGCGGAAAGGGTTGACAGTAAAACGGAGCAAGCAGTAGAGCCTCATGTGCACAAACTTTCCCGTGGACTCGTCAATGTGGGAACCGCGCCCTTTGAACTTCCAAAACAAATGATCAAAAAAGCCCAGGAAGGAAACGGCCCGGCGGGCGAGTTTGCCGGCTATTTGACCGGTATTGTTACCGGTATTGGCTGGACTTTCTGCAGGTTTGGCTCGGGAGTGGTGGATATTGTTTCCGCTCCTTTTCCAGGAAATGAAGAGGGATTGATAAAACCAGAATTTATTTCTGATGAAAAAATATTAAGTGAGCCATAATTTTGGGTGTAATGTAAGACTGAAGTTTTTCAGGCGTAGTCACATTGCCGAAATAAAAGAACCCCTTTACCATTAAAAGGGGTTCTTTTATTCCCTTTCCCTTTTCACCCTGCGCCATGCTCCCTGCTCTTTAAACCCTTACTGCCGCTTGTCAAATGTGTAGCCCTAAACTTATTTCTTGCCGGATTTGTCTGCCTTCACAACTGACCGCTGATCCCACATTTTTATAAGCAATCGGCGGCATGGATTTTCTATGAGGGTTCGCATCAAGAAAGCGACCAAGAGCACTGTGCAACAAAACCCAACCAGTGCCACCCGGTCGGGTACAAAGGAAAAGAAGTCCGCCTTTTTCATGTAGTACCGAATTAAAACCTGGTGCACCATATAAATTGAAAAGCTAAGTTGCCCCAGCCATACCAGCAATCGCGACGCTAATAACCATGAGATTACTCCCTTTTCAAGAGCCATCACGGCGACGAGAAATCCATAAAAGAGACACACTATTCCGCTGTTGCCTTAACCATACAATTCCGGCAGGGCCGATCCAGCTATAATGCCTTTCCACAAGATGGATAAGATCGGTGCGGAAATAGATAACGACAATAACCAACGTGAAGATTAATAGCTCAAGGAGTGTGCCTAAACTTCGCCCAATGTACTTTCTCGACAGTTTTTTTTGCCACCAGAGCGCGAATGACATTCCTAAGACAAACTCAAATAAACGCCCCAAAGGATGGACACAGATCAAAGCATGGAGGCTCAGTCCCCAGTCCTCCTTTGATTTATAAGGTATTTGGAAGTGATTGCAGAAAGCGATCAAACCAATCAAAAGAAGTCCTGTAGCGAGCAGTTTGATAAACCAGGTACGCTCCCACTTGTAAATCAGAAAGGGGAAAAGAAGATAGAAGGCGAATTCTGTGGCAATGGCCCATGATACCCAATTATAAGACATATAACAACGAGTAAACGGAATCCATGAATTAATCATGGCCAAATTTAAGAGTGCTCTCCAGCTTAAGCCCTTGTGCAAGAGCACCACGAGCAAAAGAAACGCGGCAAAGTGCACCGGCCAAAGTCGGGCGAATCGTGCCACCCAGAATCGGCGGATGTCGCTAACCCTGTCGAGAGAGGGGTACACGTAAACAAGAATAAACCCGGAGAGAACAAAAAAGAAAGACATTGCTTGGGCCCGGGGAACGGAATCTACCAATTGCTCACTAATTCCGAAAAGGCCCCGACTGTGAAAAAAGACTATCATCGCTGCAGCAAAAAATCGCAGGGATGTCAGGGCACGTAATTCTCTTCGGGTATTTTTACTTATCGGCATATCCTTCATTCTTTATACTTTTTCCCTATCTTTTTCTGTTTTTTATGAAGCGAACACTATCTTGGAGACATAACCCCACAATGCCCTGGTTATGTTAAATTGCCACGGGTATTGCCCCAACATTATTACCAGCGGATTCTGATTATTTCCTGGTAGAGTTGTTCAAATTCATAGGCTGAATCACTAAAGGGAAGGAACTGGAAGATGTTTTTCCCCAGCAGTAAGGACTGGGCCAGGGCGATTCTCTGGCTGATTTCGGTTTTGAAGACAGGTAGATTATATTTAGTGAGAGACTCCCTGAGGGAGTCACCCAGTTTGGTAGTGCTCATTTTTCGCGAAATAAGAAAGCGGGCCTTTAAATGAGGGTTTTCCGCCTGGGCATCTTTAATCATCGCCACGGTTGCCCCTGCGCTCCAGACATCAAGTGGAGAGGGAGTAACCGGTATGATGGCTAATTTTATTCCCGTTAGAATGGCGCGGGAAATCTGGTTGAGACTGGGCGGGGAATCAATGACGATATGGAGCTTTTGTTCCTGATAATCCGGGATATCACTCAGACGGAGGGATTCAAAAATCGAAAGAATAGTAAAGGGCTGCTCTTTAGTCAGGGATTGAAACCAGTGCTTGACCGAACCTTGGGGGTCGCTGTCAACCAGCAGGACTTTTTTACCTTGTTGGGCCATAACCGCGGCTAAGTTGATCGCCACAGTGGTCTTGCCGACTCCGCCCTTTTGGCTAATCACGGCAATACTTAAAGGGATTTTTTCACCCGCGTCCGATTGAAGACTTTCCTGCCAGGGGTTATAAAAATTATTTTTAAATTTCTGGAGAAAGTTAGTCGGAATCATGGATATACTCCCTTCAAGCTATTGAGTTTAAAAAAGTATTTAATTTACCCCTTCATAAACAGTTTGCATTTTTAAAATTATTGCAATACTAATGCTAATAAAGTAAAAACGCAATAAAAAATAAAGAGTTATCCTTAAAGCTTTGCTATGGAAGATTTTTTGCTCAATGCCTTGAAACAAACTGATCAAGAAGGTTTATACCGTACCCTCCAATCTCTTGAAACCGCCCAAGCTCCGGTGGTAGTTGTTGGAGGAAAAAGAGTGATTCAATTTTCTTCTAATAATTACTTAGGGCTGGCTAATCATCCGGCATTAAAAAGGGCTGCTCAAGAGGCTATTGAACGATATGGGGTTGGAACCGGTGCATCCCGGTTAATTGCCGGGAATCTCGAACTCTACGAGCAGCTGGAAAAAAATTTGGCGCAGTTCAAGGGAACTGAATCCGCCATTGTTTTTCCCACCGGCTACCAGACCAATGTGGGCACGATTTCCGCCCTCATGGGAGAAAACGATCTCATTTTCAGTGATGCCTTAAACCATGCGAGTATTGTTGACGGCTGCCGGCTCTGTGGGGCAAAGGTTATCATCTATCCCCACCGTGACCTGGATGCTTTGGAGCAGTTGATTAAAACCGCGTCTCAAGCGAAAAACCGGATGATTATCACTGATGGAGTTTTTAGTGTGGATGGCACGATCGCCCCTCTGCCCGGGCTGGTGGAATTAGCCAAACGTTATGGATGCTGGCTGATGGTGGACGAGGCCCATGCTACCGGAGTTCTGGGAAACCGGGGACGGGGCACAGCCGAGCATTTCGGAGTTGAACATGGAGTTGATATTCACATGGGCACCTTTAGTAAGGCATTAGGAAGTCTCGGGGGCTACGTAGCAGGAAGCAAAAATTTGATAGATTTTCTTATCAATAAAAGTCGAAGCCTGATTTATACCACTGGACTTCCACCGGCAGTACTGGCAGTCAATTGCGCTGCATTAGAACTCGTTGAAAATGGTTTGGACCTAAGAAAAGCACTCTGGGAGCGAGTTGTTTTTTTTAGAAACGAATTAAATAGGTTGGGGTTTAATACGTTTTCGAGTGAAGCCCAGATTATCCCGGTTATTATCGGCGACCCGGTCAAGACCATGGAGGTTTTCCAATATTTATTTTCCCGAGGAGTGTTAGCTTATGGAGTCAGGCCCCCCACGGTACCTGAGGGGCTTTCGCGAATAAGGATTGCGGTCATGGCTACCCATGAGTGGGATGACCTTTACTTTGGATTACAGGTCTTAGAAGAAGCAGGAAAGAAGTTTGGAATTATTTAACGATGAGGAAGGAAATGAAAAAAAAGATTAAAAAACCATTCGTCCCAATGAGAAATAATTTTCTGCACCTCTCGAAGGTGGATAAAAAATATCTTTGGCATCCTTTTACTCAAATGCAAGACTTTCTAAAAGAAGACCCCTTAATTATTGCTGAAGGAAAAGGCAACTATGTGATTGACATAGAGGGGAAAAAATATCTCGATGGGGTTTCCTCCCTCTGGGTTACGGTGCATGGCCACCAGCATCCGGATATAAATGCAGCTATCGTTGCTCAAGTGAAAAAAATCTCCCATTCTACCTTGTTAGGGATTAGCAATGTTCCGGCGATTAAGCTCGCCCAACAGTTAGTAAAAATAGCCCCTCCAGGCCTCAACAAAGTTTTTTATTCAGAATGTGGAGCAGCAGCAGTAGAGATTGGATTGAAAATGGCTTTTCAATACTGGCAGCAGCGGAAAAACCCCCGGCCACAAAAGACCAAATTCCTTTATCTCCAAAATTCCTACCATGGTGACACCCTGGGGGCAGTTGGCGTAGGAGGAATTGACTTGTTTCATAAAATTTACCGCCCATTATTGACTGAACATATCTGTGCTCCTGCGCCGTATTGTTACCGATGTTTTCTTGGCAAAAAACGAACTTCCTGTAAGATGGAGTGCGGTGATGAACTCGAAAAAGTTATCCGGTCACGCCACAAGGAAATAGCGGCTTTTATTATTGAGCCTTTGGTTCAGGGCGCCGCCGGAATGATTATTGCTCCCCGCGGATATTTAAAAAAGGTGAAAGAACTTTGTAACAAGTATGAAATCCTTCTTATTGCTGATGAGGTAGCCGTTGGTTTTGGCCGCACCGGCCGGATGTTTGCGTGCGAGCATGAAAATGTCTCTCCAGATATTATGACTGTGGGGAAAGGGATCACCGGGGGATATTTGCCCCTTGCCGCCACGTTAACGACTGATGAGGTTTATAAAGCGTTCTTGGGTGAGTTTTGGGAGTTTAAAACGTTTTATCATGGCCACACCTATACGGGTAATCCCGTTTCCTGTGCCGCTGCTTTGGCTAATTTATCAGTCTTTAAAAAAGAAAAGACCTTAGAGAAGCTTCAGGATAAAATTGTTTTACTAACTGAGCTGCTGCAAAAATTTGAGAAGCTGGAACACGTGGGCGAGATTCGCCAGAAGGGTTTTATGGTGGGTATTGAACTGGTATTAGACCAAAGCACCAAAGAATCCTATCCCGTGGAGGAAAAAATCGGTATTCGGGTAATTAAAGAGGCACGAAAAAACGGCCTGGTTATTCGTCCTCTTGGAGATGTCATTGTGCTTATGCCTCCGCTGAGTATTGCGAAGGCTGAACTTAAAGCAGATTGCTGAAATAACCTTTGATGCGATCAAAAAGGTTACGGAAGGGTAGCGTAACTGGACGTCATGAGGTGGTGTTATTATTCTGCAGCTACTATTACCTTAGTAGTAGCTGCAGAATTTTTTATCATGGCAGGTAATTATTTTTGTGAGTCAAGTTTTTGAAGCTGGGAAACTTTGTGGCAATTTTTTTCTGGCATGCACCCGGCATACTTTTTCGCATAAGGTCACGCACATCCCCACAGAAACATTGCCAGCATTAAAAGGCATAGGATCTTTTTCCTCATTGCTCAACCTCCTTTAAAACGCTACCCATCCCTCACCCGTTCCCTGGTGAATAAATTTGGACGTATTATAATAGCATAGTATTTGTTTATGCAAGCAATTATTGCATGAGCCGGGGATTTTGCTTTTTATAAGCATGAAAATTTTTTTATATCCAAAAAGTTTTCCGCACTATCATATCATCGGTTTCTCTTTTATAAGTTAAGTATGGCTAAAAGTATTTTTAAAAAAGATTGTATGCGTCAGGTGTTAAAAGGCGTTTTAAAAAATATATTCCTTTTACATCTCCAGCCATTTTTTCCTAGCAAAGAAACCAACGCCAATGAGAGCTAAGATAACCGAAATAATGATAACATATAAAAAGGCGTGGGGTGAGTCTTGAAATGGTAGTTTGACATTCATCCCGTATAAACTGGATATTAAAATGGGAAGGGTAATGATTATCGCTATGGAGGTTAAGACCTTCATAACGATGTTTAAATTGTTAGAGATGATGGAGGCGAATGCGTCCATCATCCCGCTCAAAATATCACTGTAAATATTTGCCATCTCAATGGCCTGCTTGCTTTCAATAGCAATGTCTTCAAAGAGATCCTGGTTTTCCGAACTTATTTGCAGCATGTCTATTTTTTGAAGCCGTTCTAACATGAAGGCATTTGATTTTAAAGACGTGGTGAAATAAACCAGACTCTTTTCGATATTTAAAAGTTTAATGAGCTGCTTGTTCTTTGATGATTGTTCGAGTTTTTTCTGGATAACCGCAGCCGCGTTGTTAATCTGCTTCAGGTATTGAAGAAAGAGCAAGGTTGCCCGAAGAAACAGTTGCAAGACGAATTTATTTCTTTTGGCAGTGAAAAAATTTTTTACCTTTTGTTTAATAAAATCTAAAATTACCTCACTTTCCTTTGGACAAATCGTAATGATTATATTGTTAGTCAATATGATCCCGATAGGAACGGTAAAATACAAAACATCAAGATTCGTTTCATCAAAAAAAGGAGTTTTTAAAATGATAAGGGTAATATCGTTCTCAATTTCCGTTCTTGATATTTCGTCCATATCGAGAGAAGCGGTCAAAAAGTCATGGGGAATATTAAAACGTTGGGTAAAAAAATCCAATTCTTCTTTTCCCGGGTTCGTTACATTAATCCAGCAATCACTTTCGAGTTTGTTAATTTTTTCCAGTTTGTTGTCTATGGTTTTGTAAATTTCAATTTTTAATGAATCTTGGTAAACAAATTCTGAAGTGTTTTTAAATTCAGCAACAGCCTCGATCTGAGAAGCTAATCTTGTAAAATCTTCTCTTTGAGTCTGCTGCAAGATGGTTTTTATTTTAATTTTGGTTTCGTTGGGCAACTCTTGAAGAAAAGCAAATCTTTCTTCTGGAGGCATATAAGAAATAATTTCCAGGAGTTCGTCTTCCTTAAATAACTCAATCAAAAGAAGTTTTGTATCTTCATCAAGACAAAAGAAGATAGAGGAACGAATCTCCTGAGGGAAGGTTTAACAAAATATCCTCTATTTCTTGGGGATAAAGTGCGCCCAAAAAATCCGCAACAATTGAAGGGGCGGTGGAAATACAAAAATCCTGAAGCTCGTCAATCTGGTTCGAGAGGAGCATTTCTCTGATTTCTGGTACAAGCAATGGGTTTTTCATGATGTGCCCTCAGTGAATAAAAAAGTCCGGTTTCAATTGAGTCTATAATAGTTAGAAAAATTTTTCCATAATCTTCTTCATTTTTTCTTAAATCTATTTCAGAGATTAAAAAAAATAATTTCCATCAACAAAAGCACCCAATTAAAGAAATACGTCATAGGGGAGAAAATTTATTGATAAAAAAAACGGCTGGTAAAAATTTACCAGCCGTTATGAGGAGGATAGAGGAGGAGAAAAGTTGAAATAAAAATTTTTAAAAGCTTAAGCAACTTAGTTAACTAAATCTTCACTTCCAAAATAAGCGATAATCGTGCCAATGTTTTTTAAAAAATTATATTGTTTTTATTAAATTTTTTCGGCAAAATAAATACTAAAAAAATAATATTGTATTAAAAATGCAACTTTATTTATAATTATATAAAAATTAAGCAAAAATATTTAATGTCAATATTGCAACTCGGTAGCAATATTAAAACATTAAAGGAAAGTATCCAAAGGAAGGAATAAAAGAAAGGAGGGCTAATCACTCGGATTAGCCCCGCAAGGAGATTGTCTTATTATTTATTCAGTCGAATTCTCAACTCTTTTCCCACCCTGAAAAAAGGAAGTTTTTTGGAAATCACTCCAACTTTTTCACCAGTTCGAGGGTTGCGGCCAGTATATCCTTTATAACTCCTCACCCTGAAACTTCCAAACCCCCTTATTTCAATTGATTTTCCTTCTTTGAGTTCCTGGAGCATGCTCGAAAAAATTAAGTTTACCACCGTCTCCGCCAAGGTTTTACTGATATTGCCTTTTTCCGATAATTTTTGAATCAATTCTGACTTAACCATAATTTTGTTCTCCCTTGTTTATTTTACCTCATTGATTGGGGCATCCAAATACCTGCAGGCTGCCATTAAAACTTTATGAATATAACTAAAATATTAGCTGGGTTCAAGACTGATTTCAATTCTTTTTTTCTTAAAAAATAATCCGTCCCTATTTCTTTTCTCTTTTACCTTAATAATAAAATTTACTTACGCATTGATTTAATTTAATTTTTCTAGTATTGTAAAATACATATCATAGAGACAAAAAAATAATAAAGGTTTGAAATTATTTTGTAGACTTGTTAGGCTATCCATAAGAATATTGAACCATTATGATTTCCCTGATAACGCTTAATGAAAATGCATGTTGGTAATCTACATTGTGCTTTAAATCATACAAAGACACTATTGATTTTCTCTTTGGTTTACAAAGATTTGGAATAAAACTTGGTTTGGAAAATATGGCCCGGATGCTTAAAGCTTTCGGGAACCCCCATCAAAACCTGAAAGCTATCCACATCGCAGGCTCTAATGGCAAGGGATCGGTGGCAGCATTTGTTGCCAAAATTTTTCAAAAAGCGGGGTATCGGGTTGGGCTATATACCTCACCACATCTGTTGGATTTTTCAGAACGGATCAGGATACAGGGAGAACCAATTTCGCATGACGAGGTCATAAATTTAACCCGCTTAATTAGAACAAAACAATATGCCGTATGACGAGGTCATAAATTTAACCCGCTTAATTAGAACAAAACAATATGAGGTTGAGAAGAAGGATGGCACCAAGGGTGACCCAACGTCGGTTACCTGTATGACTTTTTTTGAGTTCACTACTCTCCTGGCATTTCTCTATTTTCTTAAAAAAAAAGTCGACTTAGCTGTGGTTGAAGTTGGGATGGGAGGCAGGTTAGATGCCACGAATGTTCTAAACCCATTAGTCTCTGTAATTACCAATATCTCTAAAGAGCATCAGCAGTATCTGGGAAAAACCCTGGTAGAAATTGCCAGAGAAAAAGCTGGTATTATAAAAAAAAATGGGGTCCTGCTTACCGCAATCACACAACCTCAAATTTTTGCTAAAATTCGCTCCCAATGTCAGCAAAGGGGGAGTATAGTATACCGACTGGGGAAGCATATTGGTGTTCAAGAAAAAAACGGGGGAACGTTTGATTATCAGGGGCTTTTTACCAGCTATAAAAAACTTAAGATTAATGCCCTTGGCAAATACCAAACCCACAATGCAGCGTTAGCAGTGGGAGTAACCGAAATTTTAAAAAACCAGGGATATCAAGTAACGGAAAACGCAATCAGGGAAGGATTATTGAAGATGAAATGGCCCGGCCGTCTGGAGATAGTTAATCAAAATCCAAAAATCTTATTAGACGGCGCTCACAACTTAGCCGCAATAGAAAAGCTCACGAGGGAGCTTAAGAAAACTTTTTCCTATCGAAAGCTTTTCTTAGTCATGGGGATCATGAAAGATAAATCAATAAAACCCATCCTTAAACGGATCGTTGTTTTAGGACACCATATTATCTTCACCCAACCCAAGACAGATCGAGCTGCCTCTCCCTTTTTTCTTCTCAAAGCCGCACGGTTTTTAAATAATAGAGGAGAGGTTGTTGAGGATGTTAAACAAGCAGTACAAAAAGCACTATCCTTAGCAAACAAAGATGATTTGATCTGTGTTACTGGCTCGTTATTTACCATAGGAGAAGCTCGTGAGCTTTTTTTCTCAAAGGTTGAGATCTAATATGAGAAAAGTTTTACTTTATATTGGGTTAATATTTTTTTTCTTTATAGTGGGCTCCGAGGCTAATGCAGAATATCGCTCACCGTATCTGCAGCCTCGTAAAAAGGAACTCCCAAAAGCTCGGCCACGTCCAAAGTTTGAGCCTGGAAAAACACCTGTCACGCTGGTCGCTGATACAATGAACTATAATAATGAGACCGGAGTTTATACCGCCCGAGGAAATGTGGTAATTAAACAGCTTGATCAGACCTTAAAGGCAGATTATGTTGAGTACAACTCTAAGACCCAGGTAGCCCGGGCTAATGGTCATGTGGTTTATAAAGAAGAAGGGTGGAGATAACCTGGTGTGTAATTACCTCGAAATGAACATGGGGACTAAGGAAGGCTTCGCAAAAGAAGGAAAGATTTTTTACCAGAAAGATAATGTATACCTTAACGGGAGCAACATTGAAAAGCTCGGTGAAAAGCAATATCGGATCACCGACGGTGAAATCACTACGTGCGATGGCAAGAAGCCCGCATGGAAGTTCAAGTGTAAAAAGGTGGACATTACTCTGGAAGGTCTGGCTAAAGCAAAAGCACGCCACGTTTAAGATTAAAGATTTTCCGGTTGCTTATTTCCCTTATCATCGCTTATCCTGCGTTGATAAAAAGGCAGAGCGGGTTTTTAATGCCCTCAGTCGGAAGTTCAAGCACTGAGGGAATAACATTTGACAATGCTTATTACTGGGCAATTTCTCCCAATACAGATGCCACATTCAATTTAGATATAGTAACTAAAAAAGGGGTGGGGTTGGGAGGGGAATACCGTTACATTACCAGTGAAACCAGCCGAGGGCGTTTCTATGGATATTTCATTGAAGAGTCAAACAGCTACCAAAAAGAAAAATATTCTGACCTCTTAGATAGGGGACAAGACCGGTGGAATATTGTCTATGAGGGGAAGAAAGATTTTGATCCGACATTTTTTGCTCGGGCAAAATTAGATATAGTGAGCGACCGGGAATTCTATCATGATTACGCAAGCCAAACGAACATCCATAGCGCAGAACAGACTCAATCTTCAGCTTTTCTTACCAAACATTGGGAAAATTTCAGCTTAGCAGGAGATGTGGAATATAACTATACCCTTTTAGAACCCGACGATCTCCCAAATGATCCCTCCTCCTATACGGGTAATAAGACCACCCTCCAGCGTTACCCTCAGATCATGTTAGCGGGTATTCCTATCATTGTTCCGCATACTCCTTTATATTTTTCTTTAAATTCTGATTATGCTCATTTTTACCGGGAGCAAGGGCAAGAAGGATCGTCTTCATTGCCAATGCTTACCAAACAGGGAGATCGGTTTGAATGTGATCCCCGCATTATGTTGCCCCTTAGCGTGATGAAGAATTTCTTTCTTCAGACCGAGGCTGGATTTTTACAGACTTCATATTTCAATGCCAGTGATAATAAAGGGCTGGATGATAGTCGGAGTTTATTCCATGTTTACTCCGACCTTTCCACCAAGTTTATGAAAGTTTACGATTTAGGTTCCGGAAACAAACTTCGGCACACCATTGAACCAGAATTTATTTACACGTATGTCCCTGCCCGAGACCAAAACGATTTACCTAAGTACGATGAATTCGACAATATTGCGGAAGAAAACCGGGTTGCTTTGGCAGTCACCAATCGTCTGGTGAGTAAAGTCTTCCTCATCGGGCGGTATAAGCTCAATAAAAGAAATTTTGTTTCTCCGTTTAGGGCAGTATTACGACTTAACTACTTCGGATGACCCTTTTTCCGACTTTTTCCTGGAATTAAGAAGCCAGCCATTTGCGTGGATGAGTCTAAAATCTAATCTCGCCTATGATATTTACGATCAGCAGTTCGACACTTTGAACGGGTCAATAAATTTCAACGACCAGAGGAAAGATTCGCTTGAGCTTGCATACCGTTATACAAGATCAGAAGATACCGGATTTAGCGCCTCACAACCCAACTTTTTAGCGGGCATCGAACTTTTAAATGGCGGGATAGGTAAAATAGACACTTTAGCGGGTACGCAATTTTTAGCCCAGGGAATTGAGGAGTTTGATTCTCGGGTGCAGCTCGTACTCACTCAAACTACAAGCCTGTTCTTTCAAAACCGCAACGACCTGCACAGTCAAAAAACACTTGAGAATCTCTTCGGAATGGATTATCACCCCCAATGCTGGGGCACCATCATTTCTTACCGCATGCGCCCAGAGACCGAGGGAAGAGATAAAGAGACAAGAATTATGTTTGAGTTTTATCTTAAGGGCATTGGAAAAGTGGCTGGGATTAGAGCGACTAACTAAAAGAAATGCTTTCATATAACAGCATGAAAAGCAAAGTCTATTTTTCTGACCTAAAGGCAACAACCAAAAGAAACCTTTTTAACAAGCTGGAAGAGCTGTTAGAAAAGGTCGAGATCAAATCCCGGATAAAGCCCAATCGGCCCGTGGCGATCAAACTCCATTTTGGGGAACGAGGAAATACTGCGTTTATTCGTCCCCTTTTTTTGCGTGTTGTCGTTGATAAAGTCAAGGAGCATAAAGGGCTTCCTTTTCTCACCGATACTACTACTCTTTACAAAGGTTCGCGAAGTGAGGCAGTAACGCATCTTACCACAGCTATTTTAAACGGCTTTGATTATTCCGCGGTGGGAGCGCCTTTGATTATTGCGGATGGCATTTACGGAAATACGTTCGTTCGAGTTAAGATTAATCAGCAGATTTATAAAGAAGTAAGTATTGCTGCGGAAATTGCTCACGCAGATTCACTCATAAGCGTAGCTCATTATAAATGCCACGAACTTTCTGGTTTTGGAGGAACTTTAAAAAACATCGGCATGGGGTGTGCGGCCAAGGAAGGCAAACTAAGCCAACATTCCAACCTTTGTCCGAAAGTTGATTTGAACCTCTGTATCGGTTGCGGCGATTGTGTCAGGTGGTGTCCAAGCTCCGCCATATCGCTTAAAAATAAAAAAGCGGCACTCAATCCTAAACGCTGCATAGGCTGTGGGGAGTGTCTTACTATCTGTCAGCAAGAGGCGATCGATATCCAGTGGGATAAAAATATGGCTAACTTCCAGAAAAAGATGGTTGAATATGCCTATGGGGTTTTAAAGGAAAAAAAGGGGAAAGCAATCTTTATTAACTTTATTACCCAAGTTAGTCCAGATTGTGACTGCTGTTCTTTTTCTGATGCACCGATTATACCGGATGTGGGCATCGTGGCCTCAACTGATCCGGTTGCTATCGACCAAGCCTCAACCGATCTGGTAAATAAACAGCCAGGAAATTCCCTGTCCAAACTAAAATCTGGTCTGAGCCCCGGTGATGACAAAATCCGAGGCGTGTTTCCCGAGGTTGACTGGACCATTCAGCTCCACTATGCCCAGGAACTTGGGCTGGGCCAAAGAGATTATGAGTTGATTAAAATTTAAAAGTTGTTTCAATTAAAGAGGATTGAGGGTTCAATGCTTTTCACAAAAACATAAGGCCACGATTACCAGGATCAAAAGGTAACGGGCCTTTTTTGTTTGGATCAAGCCCAGTAGTATGGCACATATGAATCACTGTAAGCATAGTTCAGGACATTATCAAGTCGAAATAGGAATCGATACCAAGTCGCATTCAAAAGCAGACGAGGCGACACGCCGAACTCGACAGCAGATGCTACGATTTTAGTAGGTCGAGGAGTATTACGAGGACGTCAGCAACGATATGCACATGACGAACCACGTGGTCCAAAGCGGGATTGGCGAAATCGCATTCTTATGTATTGCTATGAGTCGAAATGTCGGACGAGAATTCTGCAAATTGCTTTATGTCTTGCAATACGGTTACCTTGTGGCATGGGCGTACTGACAAGAAGCGACCTTGCCAGGGTTCATCCGGTCCCGCACAGTAGCGTAGTTGAAGCTTCGCCCTTGAGTAATCGATACCCGATGAATATTTCCAATTCGCACGGAAGACTTCGCAAGCCGGATCGCAGCCGGATTACATTATCTCGGAGAGTATCCATCGACGGAAATCTGCGAGCAACATGGATCAGGCGACTGATCTCCCGTATGCTTTCGGTTCAGCGCGGTCCTATGGCTCCCAAGCAATACCGCTGAAGAGCAACTCGATTTACAGTGGAACTCGTAACTCCTTCAGACGCTGTACCATTGCAGGCGTTCATTTCAGGCTAAAAGCAACCTACACGCGACTGACAGGCTGAGTGAATCTATTCGAGCCGGATGGCTCATAATCGTGGTCGCCTGCTCACGCGCAGGCCGAATGAAAGTAAATGGACTAGCGATACGAACAAGCATACGCTAACCCCTTGGTGCAGTCTCGTAGGGTGCGCACCGCGCACCATCAAGAAAGTAGAAAGATAGAGCAACGTAGCCCGGATACAACGAAGTGGAATCCGGGAGATACACACCCCGGCGCTGTGCGCCACCCCTCTCGAGAGGGGATTGAGACGGCGAAAGGAACTTAAAAAACGGTTACTGTTGAAAATAAATTTTTTTCTTGGTTTCACCCATGCCAAGAGCAGCTTATTGAATCCCCTCTTGAGAGGGGACTAAGGGGTGTGTATGCGGCATCGAAAAAACTATCCCTATAATCCGGCGCTCAAAGAGCGCGCGAGGGAGCTTCGCAACAACAGCACGTTGTCTGAAGTGTTGCTCTGGAATGAATTAAAAAACGGAAAAATGAAAGGTAAAGACTTTCACCGTCAGAAACCGATCATGGATTATATAGTTGATTTCTTTTGTCCTGAGCTCGGTATGGCAATTGAAATTGATGGCGGCAGCCATGACAATGAAAACGCTTGCCGGAACGACAGAGAACGTCAGAAAAAAATAGAGGAATTGGAAATACAATTTTTGCGTTTTAATGATGTGGATGTGAAAAGGAATATGACGGGCGTGTTGAAAGTAATTGAACAATGGATAGACGAACACACCCCGTCACGTGCGTGACACCCCTCTTAAAGAGGGGATTTAAGCAAATTAAACAATTTGCAGGAGAAGGAAAAAAGGTTTTGCCCTTAACAGGTTTTAATCGTTCCTATCTTTGTGCTTTCGCGCTTTCTTATACAATTTAAAGAAATCAACATCAATGCTAACTACTTTCCAAAACCCGTCAGGGGTCTTTTCCATGGTGCATTGATAGGTATCTTTTTTTGAAACTTTCACCGTCACCTGGGCTTTATCGCCTTCCCGTTTGACTTGTGAGAGAAAAGCGGAGGCGAAGGGAGAAATCCGGTCCCTTTGTTCTTATGTTTTGGATTGCTCTGATCAGTTGCTGCTCGAGCGCCGGTTTCAGAGATTGGGCAAGTTGAGCTACCATGTTTTTAAACTCTTTGTTTTCGCGGGAAGGCTCTTCTGGTGCAGGTTCTGTCGAGTCGGAATTCGGAGAAATTTTTTTCCCTCACTTCTTTGATGGTTGAATCCACCATTCCTTCAAGTACCTGGTCCATATCAACATAACTGAGGAAGGTTTGCGGATCATTATTTTTTATCGCTTTGGCCATCCGGTAAAGAGAGCATCGGGGAGTTCCCTGCCAGTAATAATTTCCTGCCCAAACTCCAAGGACTAACCCTACAAGAATTAAAACACAGAGCGCCAACCTTTTCATAGGAAGTCTCCCTTGCAGTGTTTGGTGATTTATTTCCAGAAGGTTTTCATGCCAAATATACACATAAAAAAAGTTTAAAGAGACTTATTTCTAAAAAATATCTGGTTCAAAAAAGATGTAAATAACAAATCATTCCTCAAAAGCAATAGTCTAAAGTCCAAAGAGTCGTTGAGCATTTTCTCCCTTAATCTTCTTGAGTATATCTTCCGAAGCGATAGTCATTGCCATTTCTTTAAAATACTTTCGCGGAGTAAGAAGAGGAAAATCACTTCCGAAAAGGATTCGCTCCTCTCCCACAATTTTTAAAGCCACCTCGAAGATCTGCTGATGATAAAGAAGCGGTGACGCTGCGGTATCATAAAAAACATTTTTCGTTATCTTTTTTATCTCCGGCATAAGTTCAAAGAAAAAGAATCCTCCTCCCCAGTGGGCAAGAATTATGGTCAGCTCCTGATGAGAAGCAATAAAGCCTTGGAGCGCCTTAAAATCAATGTCCACTTTTCCCGGATAGCTGTGCCCTACGGGTTCGTTTATATGGAGCAAAAGAGGGATACCCTTTTGTTCAACGATTTTGACAAGGGGTTCTCCCTGCAGAAGGATATTGTGATTTAAAGGCTGGTGATAAAGAGCCAATTCACCAACGCCTTGAGCACCCGATGCTATGCCCCGTTCACATTCCTTAAGCACTTCCTCCGAGCCACCCCAGGGAAGCGTGATAAATCCAATAAAACGGTCGGGAAATCTTATCATGCTCTCCAGCACATAGTCATTGCCCTGCTTACAAAGCTCCACATCCTGCCAAGGAAATCCAAAAACCACCGCCCGGTCAATTCCCTTACTGTCCAACATCTCAATTACTTGTTCTGCGCCTACCAGCTTTGCCTTCTCATTCTGATAGAGAACCCGAAAGCCCTCATCCCGCAAGAGGAGGTCGTGGCGGTTGTGCTGCATCCGTGGGGGAAAAATATGGATATGGGCATCAATTAACATTGTCGCCTCCCTGGTAAGAATAGAAGGTGTCGCGTTTTCTGGGAACAAACCCGGCATCATTAATAAGGCGGATCATATCTTTTTCATCCATGTGGTTTACACAGCCAGCCGCTGCTACCACATTCTCTTCGAGCATGGTAGAACCCAAATCATTGGCACCAAAGAAAAGGGAAAGCTGGCCGATCTTTTTCCCCATGGTAACCCAAGAGCCTTGAATGTTTCGAACATTATCAAGAAAGATCCGGGAAATAGCAAGCGTTTGGAGGTAATCAACCGCAGAAGTTTTACGGACAATCCTTTCGCCCAAAAGATTATTCCCCGGCTGAAAAATCCAAGGGATAAAGGCGCGAAACCCTCCCGTACGGTCTTGGAGCGCGCGGATGTGGTTAAGATGTTCGACCCGGTTTTCCGTGGTTTCTACATGGCCAAACATCATCGTGGCAGTGGTACCGACCCCTTGCTGGTGGCAGAGCTCCATGATATCAAGCCATTCTGTACCATTCAGAGACCAATGATTCTAAGAAATTCATTATTCAATCCTTTGCACAGCGAGGGGTGCAGCGCTTTATTAGCTACCTATCTACCCCATAAAGAGACCAACGGCAAGTAAAATTGGTGTTGATAGAATGATAATTACGTTTATGCCCATTGACGGAATCAGAACGGGTATGTTTTCAGCATTTTGGCGTGCGCCTTGATATGCACGCAAAGCCAAGAAAACGGTAAGAAGCGCAATTAAGCAGAACGTAGGCAACAAGGTCAATAATACGCCAGCGATGATTGAGAGATAAGCCAATGCCAGAAAAATACCATAAAGTATGCTACTTTCCTTGCGTCCGATGGTAATTGGAAAATGCCTACGTCCTATACTCTGGTCGGCTTTAACATCAGGGAATTGGTTAAGCAATAACAAGTCACTAACCAAGAAAGTGGGTACGAGAGAGGCAACAAAAGACGCCCAACTATAGGCACCAGTCAGTACAAAGTGGGTCCCCATAACCATCAAAATACCAAAACCCAACCCTGGCGCTATCAGACATAGAATTGGTTGGTAAACCCACCAGGTAGTATAGGTGACGAGCAAAAACAATCCGAGGATGCCAATTGGCAACAATTGCCAGCCTTGCAACCAAACGAAGTATATGCCGATGACAGTAGTAATCGCAAATGTCGTCCCCGCAAGTAAGAGGGATACCCTTTCCATTTCTGGGTGAGCAGGGAGAGTACCACTACCGCCGCTAAAGGGTGTGCGCTGTGTCTTAGTATCCAGCCCACTCTTGAAGTCAAAGTACTCGTTGAATGCGTTGACGCTAATGTGAGCCGATAACCCACCAATAAGAACCAGAAAAATTTTTAGCCAATTTATTTCATGTGTTTGCCAATAGGCTGAACCGACACCAACAGCGACACAGGCAGGCGCGAGCATCAAGAATGGTGCACGCATTATTCCAAGTAGTGATTTCAGTATGTTCATGAGTACTGTTTCAGACAAATCAAGGGGGAAAAGGTGTTAGTGTATGTCTTCAGCCTCAATTGGACAAATTTTTTAATCTGAGTTTGCTAATTCATGGTGGTCCGGGTCTTCGTTTTTCGGGTTAAGATTGTATTCTTTCTGCGCTCCATGGTCTTTTCCCTTTCTGACTGCTTCCATTATAGTCGTCTTTTCCACCCAGACCAACCTTAAAAATGCAAACTAAAATTTGTCCGTTCTGTCCAATCATTGCTGAAGATGCACAATCAAGGGTAAACCAAAACTCTTAGTCAGGATATTGTTTTTTGATAACGTGAATTACTTCTAAACAAGAAAAGAAAGCTTCTACTATTGCCGGATCAAACTGTTTATCCGACTCTCCCCGGATAACGTCTATCACTCTTTCCTCATCCCAGGACTCTTTATAGGAACGGCAGGAGGATAAGGCATCATAAACATCAGCTAATGCTACCACTCTGCCAAACACGGGGATTTCCTCTCCCTTTTTAGGACGGGGCTTTCCTCCATCGCTAAAGCCTGGTAAGGGCTTACCCGTTACCAGGTCCAAGAAGCCAGGATAACCTTTTCCATTCCAGTGTTCGTGGTGGTTTAAAGCCACATCAAGCGCAGCTTCATCAAATTCAGATTTTGGATTAGCAAATAACCGGGCACCAAGAAACGTGTGTTGTTTCATTATCTCATACTCATCCTCGATTAAGTCGAGCGGGTTTTTTTAAAATAAGGTCAGAAATTGCAACTTTTCCAACATCGTGAAGCATGGCGGCCAGGCGGAGTATGTCTTTTTTTTCATCTATTGTTTTTTGGGGAAGACGTTGTTGTTTCGCCCAGGTTTCAAAGATTTCTACTGAATAGCCAGCGACGCGATTAACATGCGCTCCCGTTTCCATCGGATCACGAAGTTCAGCCATACTGATCATTCGCAAGATGATCGCTCGGGTCATCTGCGCTCTTTCGATCGCTATGGTAGCCGTATTAGCAAAATGAGACATCAAGGGTTCGTCTTCCTTGGAAAAGGAAATGATGTTCCCCTTGTCATCTTGGGCATTAATCATTTGTAAAACCCCGGCAATATCTCCTCGCGTGGTCTTGAGGGGAACCGTCAGCATTGACTTCGATCGGTAATGGGAAACAATATCAAAATTTTTGCTGAAATCGTAAGGAAGATAAGAAGGAATTGTGTAGACATCAGATATATTAAGAATGTCACCGGTATTGGCAACGTATCCGGCAATCGAATGATTGTTTATCGGTAAGGCAAATGACGTATAGATAAGCTTTTTCCCTGAAGGAAGCTTTTTACTTAACGTTTCGTTTTGGGAGTGACTAAATCGTAACTGGTCGTCTTCCCTGATGTAAATTGATCCGGCATCAGCATTAACAAACGCCCGCGCTTTCGCGAGAATTTTTTCCAAGAGAAGGTCAAGGTCATTGATTTTCGTAACTTCACTACTGAGCCGAATAATTTCTTGAAGTTTTTCCTTCTCGTTAAACATCGTTAATTCCCAAAAGTTTTATTCCTACAATATCATGTGGTTGATATTTATTTTCCCGTATGTCCAAACCCCCCGGAATTTCGTGCGGTAACATCCAATGCTTCTTCTTCCTGAAAATCCGCCCGATAAACCTTGCAAATGACCATCTGCGCCAGCCTCTCTCCTCGTTTGATCACAAAAGGCTTTTCTCCATGATTGATAAGGATAAGCCCAATCTCCCCCCGATAATCAGCATCAATGGTCCCGGGTGCGTTAAGCAAGGTAATCCCATTGTGAAGAGCCAACCCGCTCCGGGGCCGGATCTGAGCTTCATAGCCGGGCGGAATAGAAAGCGCAATACCCGTAGAGACGAGTTTCCTTTCCCCTGGATTTAAAACTATATCCTCTAAAATCGACGCGAAGAGGTCTAATCCTGATGACAGTTCAGTCATATACTGGGGAAGCGGTACGTCACCGTTTTGTGAACCAACCCGGCTGATTTTTATTTTCACCAAATCCAAACCAACCCTCCTCGCAAAACTCCTTCGCTTTATTGGAAATACACTTCCTTAAAGTTCAAGGAGGTTAAGAGCAATATCCTTCTCGTTGACCTTTCCCAAGGCAACCAGAGAAAAATACTTTTTCTGAAATAGCTCCTGGCTCAGGGACTGAACATCGTCAACCGTAACGCGTTCTATTTTGGTCAGTATGTGTTTGAGCGGGATGTATTTTTCGAAATAAATTTCACCGGTAGCTAACCGGCTCATGCGAACATCCGTATTTTCCCACAATAAAAGAATAGTCCCCTTGAGCTGATCTTTGGCTTTTTCCAACTCGTTTTTCCTTAACGGTTTTGTTTTGAGTTTTCGAAGCTCATTCATAATGAGTTCAATCACTTTTTTTAGTTTATCGCGCGTCGTCCCTGCATAGATAGTCAATATCCCGGTATCCTGGAAAGACGAATTGTAGGAAAAGATAGCATAAGCCAACCCCCGTTTTTCACGGATTTCCTGAAAAAGCCGGGAACTCATGCTCCCACCCAAAATAGCATTGAGGATATATCCGGCATAGCGGGAAGGATGAGTTTGAGAAACACCCAAAGAACCCATACACAGATGGACCTGCTCCAAGTTTTTATTAAAAATTTTGATGCACGGAAAGGCTTCGGGAGGACTCCACGTCCGCACTTCCGCCTTTGGTTTTATTTTGCCCAGGGTACGGTCAATCGCTTCAACGACCTGCTCATGGTTTAACTTTCCGGCAACCGAGACAATTATCCGCAGGGGATTGAGGTAGTAGTTTTGGAAAAATTCGGCCAGTTTTGGTCTGGTTATCTTAGTAATGGTAGCATAATTTCCCAAAATGGGGTAACCAAGAGGATGTCCGGGGAAGAAGTGTTGGCTAAAAAGGTCTTGAACATATTCATCCGGTGTATCCTCCACCATTTTTATTTCCTGAAAGATAACCCCACGCTCCCTTTTCACCTCTTGAGAGGGGAAAAGGGAATTGAGAAAAATATCAGAAAGCAGATCAATGGCGAGATCAAAGTCTTTATCAAGTACTTTGGCGAAAAAATTTGTATATTCACGACTGGTTGACGCATTGAGAATCCCGCCGACAGCATCTATTTCTTTTGCTATCTGCAGAGCACTTCGCTTTTTAGTCCCCTTAAAAAGCATGTGTTCAATAAAATGGGCGATGCCATTCTCTTCCTTATTTTCATCGCGGGATCCGGTCTTAACCCAAATTCCAATGGAAACGGATTGAACGTGGGGAATGTGCTCGGTAACAATTCGAATCCCGTTATTTAATACGGTCTTTCGGTACATCACCCAATGCTTCTTTCCTGCTCAATCGGATCTTTCCATTACGATCGATTTCTAAAACCTTCACCAGGACTTCATCCCCTTCATTGAGGATATCACGAACATTGTTTACGCGGGAATGATCAAGCTGGGAGATATGGACTAAGCCATCCGTACCGGGTAAAATTTCTACGAACGCTCCGAAATCGGTAATTTTCTTCACTTTACCCATATAGATTTCGCCTGGCTCAGCACTTCGCGTTAAATCCTGGATCAGTTTAATCGCTTTGTTAAGGGAATCAACATTTGCCGAAGCAACATGAATTTCACCTGAGTCCTCAATATCTATTTTTGCTCCCGTTTGTTCAACAATGCCCCGGATGACTTTTCCTCCCGGTCCAATGACATCTTTGATTTTTTCCTGAGGGATCCTGATCGTTTGAATGCGCGGGGCATAAAGCGAAATATCCGGTCGCGGTTGGCTAATGCCTGCTTCCATTTTATCCAGAATAAACATTCTCCCCTCGCGAGCCTGATAAAGGGCCTTGCTCAAGATATCGGAAGTAATCCCTTTGATCTTAACATCCATCTGAAAACCGGTTATCCCTTTGCGGGTTCCGGCAACCTTGAAGTCCATATCCCCAATGTGGTCTTCATCTCCTAAAATATCCGAAAGAATGGCAAACTCGTTACCCTCTTTGATTAAACCCAATGCTATCCCTGCCACCGGTGTTTTTATCGGAACCCCACCATCCATTAATGCGAGAGATGAGCCGCACACGGTCGCCATGGAGGAGGAGCCATTTGACTCTAAGACTTCGGATACGATCCGAATGGTGTAGGGGAACTCACCATCTTGAGGGAGGACGGGGATGATCGCCCGCTCCGCTAAATTCCCATGGCCGACATCCCTTCGGCTGGGTCCCCGGAGAAACTTTACTTCCCCTACCGAAAAGGGCGGAAAATTGTAGTGGAGCATGAACTTTTTGAAGGTTTCTCCGATGAGAGAATCGAGACGCTGTTCATCGTCAGAGGTACCGAGAGTGGTGGTTACCAACACCTGGGTTTCGCCCCGCGTAAACAAGGCTGATCCATGCGTTCTCGGCAAAACACTGACTTCGCAACTTATGGGTCGAATATCCGTTGTGCTCCTTCCGTCAAGCCTTCGTTTTTCCTCGATCACCATCTTCCGGATGATCTCTTTCTTTAATTTCTCTACGGAGTCACCAATACTCTTTTCTTCCCCTTCAAACTCAGGAAGAAGAGCCGCCTTCACTTCCTCCTCAATCTCATCAAGCCTCTTATAGCGCTCCAGTTTTTGAGGAATTTGGACTGCCTCTCTTATTTTGGCAGAGGCTGTTTCTTTAATCTTTAAGGCAAGTGCTTCATTAATCTCAGGAACACTTAAATGCTCGTTTTGGCTTTCCCACTGCAGCTTTCAATTCATCCTGGATGTCGAGAATTTTTCGAATAGCCTGGTGAGCGAATTCAATTGCCTCAACAAAAGTCTCCTCCGGTAATTCCTTGGCGCTCCCCTCGACCATAACCACCGCATCCCGGCTTCCTGCTACAATCAGTTCCAGGTCACCTTGTTTCATTTGCTGGAACGTGGGGTTACAGATAAAATTTCCATCAACCCTTCCCACCCTCACACCGGCAATTGGTCCTTGAAAAGGTATATCGGAAATCTCAAGTGCTGCTGATGCCCCGGTAATTGCCAGAGTATCGGTCTCAATTTCCGGGTCAGCCGAGAGAAGGGTGGCAATGATTTGTACTTCATCAAAAAAACCCTCCGGGAAGAGGGGTCGAACAGGGCGATCAATACACCGGGAAGCGATTATCTCTTTCTCACTTGACTTACCCTCTCGCTTGAAAAATCCACCCGGAATCTTTCCTGCGGAAAAAGTCTTCTCCTGGTAATCAACGGTCAGAGGAAAATAATCCATTCCTTCCTTAGTATTTTTACGCGTCACTACGGTAACCAGTACCATGGAGTCTCCATAACGCACTACCGCCGCGCCGTGAGCTTGTTTCGCCATATGACCAGTCTCGATAGAGAACAGCCGGCCTCCTATTTCAGTTTCTACTTTTTTGAACATTTTCTTTCTAATTCTCCTTGTTAACGTTTAAATGAATCAATCAGGCTTATCGTCGCAAACCCAGCCGAGCAATCAACGCCCGGTATCGTTCCACATCTTTTTTCTTTAAATAGTCGAGAAGCCTTCGTCGTTGTCCCACGAGTTTTAGCATTCCCTGACGAGAATGGTGGTCTTTTTTGTGAGTATTAAAGTGTGCGGTCAAGTATTGAATTCTTTCTGTCAGAAGCGCAACTTGCACTTCAGGAGAACCAGTATCTTTTTCCTTCACTTGGTACTCTTTTATCACATTTGTTTTCTGTTCCGCCGCGAGTGGCATTTCTTAAACCTCCTTACGATTAAAATATTTAAATTTTTTATTTTTATCATACAAATCTATCTTTGTAAAGGAAAGGAAATGAAAAAGTTATTTTTTTACCTAAAGAATTTTTTAAAAATTCATAACTCATTGAATTTATTAATTTCATAAATAAACCCATCCATACCCTTCAACCCGTTTTTCCATCAGATCCTTCTTGGCGTTCCACTGTTAAACACCCGGAGAAGCTTCCAGACAGGTTTTTCTAAATCAAGGATCATATGATTATTAGCTTCCGCTATGGCAATGAGGTCTCCCCGGGGGGTTAAAATTTTTATTTTTCCATTGAGGTTAAGAAATGTTTGATTTTTTTCCTTAAGTTCTGCCCCGCTGATCGTTTTCCCCTGATATAGTTTCCGAGAAATTTCTTCATCAACAATAATTTCCTGCAAGGATGATAAGGCTCGGGAAGGAGAAACAATCCATTTATCCTCTACCTCCTTCAGAGAAGTTTTTTCTAAATTTTCCAACGTGACCGAATCTTCGAGTTGAAAACTCCCTGAGCGGGTGCGGTTCAGCATTTCCAGACAGGCCCCACACCCCAAATATTTGCCCAAGTCATTGGCGAGGGTCCGGATATAGGTCCCTTTAGAACAGACCACTCGGAAAAATACCCAGGGTGAGTCAATTTTCACGATAGAGAGCTCTTTAATTTCCACCTCTCGTTGCGCTCTTTCGATTTCCTTACCTTTCCGCGCCAATTGGTAAAGCGGCACCCCGTTATATTTTAAAGCTGAATACATCGGGGGTACCTGCATTATTTTTCCTTGAAAACTCTTGAAAGCCCGTCCGATTTGAGTGCTTGCAATGTGAACCGGGCTGTTGTCTTTAATGATTCGGCCCGTAATATCCTGAGTATCGGTTTCAATCCCTAAGCGGAGCATCGCCTGGTACTCCTTATCCTCTTCCACCAAAAAGGGAACAAGTTTCGTCCCTTCATTCAGACACACCACAAGGATTCCCTGCGCAAAAGGATCCAGGGTTCCCGTATGCCCGGCCTTACGGACTTTCAGGATTTTCTTTACACGTTTGACGACAGTATAGGATGTTATTCCCGGAGGTTTATTGATAATAATCAGGCCATTCAAATTATTATCTCCCTACCCTATCGTGACCGGGAAGTGGAGGAATGAGAAAGGAAGTCGGGGATTGTTTCTCCGCGAATAAGGTCTTCAAAACTTTCTCTTTGCCGGATAAGAAAGGAGTCTTTGCCGGCAACAAGAACCTCTGCAGGCCGCGGTCGGGAATTATAATTCGAGGACATAGCGAATCCATACGCTCCTGCGCTCATGATTGCTAAAAAATCTCCTTTTTGAACCTTTGTCATCACCCGGTCACGGGCTAAAAAATCTCCGCTTTCACAGATAGGCCCCACAATATCCGCTGTATAACGCTCTTCAGTTGTTTTGGCAATCGGGACAACTTCTTGATAAGCATTATAGAGACTCGGCCGGATAAGGTCATTCATTCCTGCGTCAACTATGACGAAATTCTTTTCTTGAGTAGTCTTGGTATAAAGAACCTTCGTTACCAGTACGCCGGCATTTCCAACAATTACCCGGCCTGGTTCTAAGATAAGGGTAAGGGCTTGGCCTTGAATTTCATTTAAAATTGCCTGGGCATATTCATTGGGATGCGGAGGAACTTCTTCAGCATAGGTTATTCCCAAACCACCGCCAAGGTCTAAGTATTTGATGGCAATCCCTTCTTGTCGAAGTGCGAAAATCAATGTTTTTACTTTACGAAGCGCCTCAACAAAAGGTCCGGTTTCCGTAATCTGAGAACCGATATGACAATCAACACCAATTATCTCAATATGTTCCAAGCTTCGGGCAAACCGGTACTCTTCCAGAGAGCGGGAAAGATCAATCCCAAACTTATTTTTTTTTAAACCGGTGGAAATATAAGGATGAGTTTTAGGGTCAATATCCGGATTAACGCGGATAGAAATTGGGGCTTTGGTATGAAGCTCTTTTGCTTGCTGGTTAATTACCTTTAGTTCCTCAGAAGATTCGATGTTGAACATGAGGATTCCTGCTTCTAAAGCAAAACTAATCTCCTCCTCGGTCTTTCCCACCCCGGAATAAACAACCTTTTTCGGATCAATCCCCGCTTTCAAGACCCGAAAAAGCTCCCCCCCGGAAACCACATCTGCCCCTCCTCCTTGAGTGATAAAAATCTTTAACAACGCTAAGTTACTGTTCGCTTTGACTGAGAAACAAACCAAATGGGGGTAGCGTTCAAAGGCTGAATCAAACACCTCAAAGTGGCGGCACAGCGTGCGATGACTGTAAAGGTAAAGCGGGGTACCCCATTTTTCTACCAGGCTCCTTAGGGAGGTATCCTCACAGTAAAGATCGTTATTTTTAAAGTTAAAGTAGTGCATCCGTATAGTTTTGTTTAAGGTTTCCTTGTTGCCACTTTAAGCTCCTGGGAAAAATCACTTTCATTGTGCCGAGGAGATTGGTCAATTGCCGTCACCGAATAATAATACGTGAGTCCCGAAGCAAAGGTTTTGTCCAGATACATAGTTTCTTGTTTGATAAGGGGAGAAACCCTGGTTGGGTGGTGCCTCATTCTCTCCGCGCCGATAAACATAGTATCCTTCGAGATCAGAGTCAATGTTTGGCTCCCAAGTAATCACGATCCCTTCCGGAGATTGAAAAGCCATTGTTGTCAAAGGCGTTGCTGGTGGAGTAAGGTCTTCCGGGGTAACGTTTATTTCAGGTGAATCTTTTCCTTCGATAGTGCCTTCTTCAATAGTTTTAAGAGAACGGATAACATAAAAATATTTTTCTCCATTTGTTACCGCAATATCTTGAAAATGGTTTTGAAGAATAGGACTCGGATTAAGAGGGATAACGTCATAGCTCTCATTGGCACTGCGACGGTAGATATTGACTCCTCCAAACCTCTTTTCCCCTGCGAGTGAAGGGGGGACTTCCCAGTTTAAGTCCACCACTCGGTCACCGGGGTTCGCCTTTACCGAAACAGGCGGAGGAAGAGGAGGAGACCAGGTGCGATCTACTACGTTGGAACCCGTGCTTTCGACCCACACGGTAGTATATGAACTGACGTAATAGGAGTAAGCACCTTCTTTTTCTACCTGGCTGTCCCAATAGACCATTTTTTCTTCGGTCTCTCCCCCGAGAGGCACTTCGTATTCAAGCTCCTTGAGCAGCTCAAAATCAGGCTTACACGTGCGGCAACCTTTTTCTTCGATCGGTATAAACCTTCGCCAGATATGGAATCCGGCCAGATTAGTAAGTTTTTTACCATCAGTTTCTTTTTTGGGAATTGACCACTGAAGAACAATTGTCCCCTCTCGCGAAAAGACTTCAAGGTCTTTGACCGGTTGAGGGACCGGAGAGCGCGGCACTATCGGTGGAGCTTTTACTCCACAGCCGATTGATAATACCAACACAAAGAAAAACAAACAAAGTTTCTGACAACAAAAATATAAGTAGTTCATAATCCCCTTAAGAAGAATGTTTAGCGGTAAGTGCCCTTAGCCTTAGCCTTAAAGCATTAAGGCGAATGAAACCTTCCGCATCTTTTTGTTTATACACCTGATCAGCTTCAAAAGAAGCATAGTCTGCGTGATAGAGAGAATACGGTGATTTGCGCCCCACCACCATACAATTTCCTTTATAAAGCTTCACCTTTACGGTACCGGTGACTCCTTTCTGAGTCTCATCGATCATTGTCTGTAAAACTTTCATTTCCGGGGAAAACCAATATCCGTAATAAATAAGCTCAGAATAGCGGGGAATCAAGGAGTCTCTTAAATGCATAACTTCTCGATCCATAGTGAGCGATTCCATAGCCCGATGAGCACTGAGCAAGATCGTTCCCCCGGGCGTTTCATAGACACCACGGGATTTCATTCCCACATAACGATTCTCCACCGTATCAACTCTGCCGATCCCGTGAGCACCGCCAAGCCGGTTGAGGTACGACAAGAGATGACACGGGGACATCCGTTCGCCGTTCACCCCAATTGGGTTTCCATCGCTAAACTCTATCTCGATATAGACCGGGCCATCAGGAGCTTTTTCCGGAGAAATCGTTAAACAAAACATATCTTCCGGAGGTTCCATCCAAGGATCTTCCAAAATTCCTCCCTCAAAACTAATGTGAAAAAGGTTGCGGTCAGATGAATACGGTTTCTCTCTGGTAACGGTTACCGGAATATGCCTTTCCCGTGCATAGGCAATCAAGTCGTTCCGACCTTTCAAATCCCATTCCCGCCACGGAGCAATAATTTTAATATTCGGATCCATACTATAATAGG
Organism: uncultured delta proteobacterium; assembly: GCA_963736755.1. Classification (GTDB taxonomy): domain Bacteria; phylum Desulfobacterota; class WTBG01; order JAGOGO01; family JAGOGO01. Next base: position 51,360 of record CAVTQE010000007.1, read on the forward strand.
TCAACTCAAAGCGCACCTGATCATTGCCTTTGCCGGTAGCGCCATGCGAAACAGCATCAGCGCCTTCTTTCTTAGCAATTTCCATTTGCACTTTAGCGATGAGCGGCCGCGCAAGAGAGGTGCCCATCAAATAGACTCCTTCATAGACAGCATTTGCCCTTATCGCGGGAAAGACAAAGTCCCGTACAAATTCTTCTTTAAGATCTTCGATATATATTTTGCTTGCACCCGTGGCTAATGCTTTTTCCTTTAAACCCGAAAGCTCTTCTCCTTGACCCACGTCGGCAGCAAACGCGATAACCTCACATTTATACGTATCGACCAACCAACGAAGAATTACCGAGGTATCCAACCCCCCCGAATAAGCCAGCACAATTTTTTTAACCATGGTTCAACTCCTCAACAATTTGCTTTAAATAATTTAGCTCTTGGCAACAATTAAACGCTTTGCGATAATTTCAAAACTTCGTCCAGGAGTGCTACTACCTGATCAACCTCATCATTGGTTACTATCAGAGGAGGAAGAAACCGGAGCACATTATTCTGTACACAATTGATCAGCACTCCCTGCTCCAGACATTTGTTCACAATCTCAGCTCCGGGTATCGTGAGTTCCATGCCAATAATGAGCCCTTTTCCCCGGACCTCGCGAATTACCGAATGTTTTTTCTTTAACTCGATTAAGTTCTCTCATGAAGTAAGCTCCTACAAAGCAGCAGTTTTCCAGCAAGGCTGGGTCTTTCAGGGCGGTAAACGCAGCTATCCCTGCTGCAGTAACCAAGGGATTTCCCCCAAAGGTTGAAGCATGGGTCCCGGGAATTAAGCTTTTGGCTACCTCATCCCGGGCAAGCAGCGCACCGATCGGCAATCCCCCGGCTAAAGATTTAGCTAAGGTCATAATGTCCGGGGTTATTCCATAGTGCTCATAAGCAAAAAGCTTTCCGGTTCGCCCCAAGCCAACCTGAATCTCATCAAAGATGAGAAGAAGTTTCTTCTCATCACAAAAAGCCCTCAGTTCCTTAAAATAATTATCCGCGGGACAGTTGACTCCACCTTCACCTTGAATTGGTTCTACCATAATAGCAGCGGTTTTATCATTAACTGCCTTCCGAACAGCATCCAGATCATTAAAAGGGACATGCTTAAATCCGGGAAGCAGAGGATCAAAGCCTTCTTTAAATTTATCCTGACCGGTGGCAGTAATAGTAGCTAACGTCCGACCGTGGAAAGAGTCGTGCATGGCAATGATTTCAAAGCGGTCTTCCTTTTTATCCCGCATATATTTTCGGGTAAGCTTGATTGCTCCCTCATTTGCCTCCGCACCGCTGTTGCAGAAAAAGACTTTGTCCGCAAAAGAATTCTCCACCAGCAAACGGGCTAACTCAATCTGGGGTTTTATGTGAAAGAGATTCGAGACATGGAGGAGGATTTTCGCCTGGGCTTCAATTGCCTCCACCACCTTTGGATGACAATGACCCAGGCTGCAGACGGCCAGCCCGGTCACAAAGTCCAGGTATTCCTTTCCATCCTGGTCCCAAACCTTGGTCCCTTTGCCCTTGAGCAAAACGATCGGAAATCGCTTGTAAGTAGAAAATATGTATTTATCAGTTTCGTTTATTAAACTCATAGTTCTTGGCTCACTTCTTTTGTTACGCAGGCTAAAAGCCTGAAGACTACCGAGAAAAGAATTCCGCAAAATCCTGTCTTCACTCTTTACGCTTTACCCCTTACTCTTTTTTAACGGAGCACAATCTCAGTTCCAACCCCGGCAGAGGTAAAGACTTCGAGCAGGAGCGCATGTTCCACCCGGCCATCAATAATGTGGGCTTTCCCCACGCCATCTTTGAGAGCATTAAGACAACAGTTTACCTTGGGCAACATCCCCCCCTTGATAATCTTGGATGAGGATAACCGTTTTACTTCCTTAGCATTCAACGTAGGGATGAGCCTATCTTGTTTATCTTTTACTCCCTCAACATCAGTCATCAGGATCAATTTTTCTGCCTGGAGAGCTGCAGCCATTGCGCCTGCTACGGTATCAGCATTAATATTATATGTTTCTCCCTCTTTACCGACGCCAACCGGCGCAATGACCGGAATAAACCGTTCAGCTTCCAAAGATTTTACTAACTGAGTATCAATCGCTTCCACATCTCCCACCATCCCAATATCAATAATTTCTGGCGGGTGATGAGGAATGGTCTGACGGGTAAGCTTTAATTTCTTTGCGTTAATGAGCGAGCCATCCTTCCCACTCACCCCAACTGCGTTTCCGCCATAATGATTAATGAGAGAAACAATCTCCTTATTAACCTTCCCGACCAAAACCATCTCCACAACATCCATGGTTTCTCCATCCGTCACCCTTAAGCCATCAACAAAAGATGACTTTATCCCCATCTGGTCTAAAACTTTCCCGATCTGAGGCCCTCCTCCATGCACAATAACCGGCCTTATCCCGATATAGTTCAAAAGCACTACATCCTTGGCAAAGCATTCTTTGAGCTTGGCATCTTTCATGGCGTGGCCGCCATATTTTATCACAAAAGTCTTCTGATAAAACCGCCGGATATAGGGAAGTGCCTCCATGAGCACATTTGCTTTCTCAATTAAATTTTTCATAAGTAGCTCAGATTCATTTATTAATAGTTGAAAACTGTTTACCCCAGAGTCTTTGCTTAAAATTGAAAGATTACTTTATCAAAAATATTATTTATACTATAAATTTAATAAATTTGACAAAATTTTTTTTCCCTCCCAAAACTTGTTCCCATTTCTTCTCCAAAAACCAATCTGTTAACAAAGGAAAACTTTCCGCTCCTTGGATTTTCTTTCAATCTTTCTACAATTTTTTTCAAATTACCTAACAATGATATTATGATTTTAACATATTGATATTAAATAATAAAAATAATACAAATCAAGAACCATTGTATCCCTCACATTGAAAAACTACAATGCTTGCAGAAAAATACTGACCTTACCCCATAGTTTGGGCCAATTCAAACCACTCTGGTACCTTCTTTATTAGAGCAGTATTGCAAATTAATCTCATTATTGAGACGCAATTTACTATCAATTTTCGAATAGTTGCAAAATTGTTGCTTTTTAGAAACTCGAATTTTTTTAAAACTTTTCTTGTATCCGATTGTGTATCAAAAAGTATAGTTATTTTAATAACTACTTTAAGTTTTTACTTGGCATGGATATTGATAGTTCATTTGGTCAGAAGAAACAATAAATAGAGAAGGTTTAAGTTCTTTTTGTTTGCTCTTTTAATATAACGCACACAATCCACTTCATAATCTCATTCTGCAGGGGGGTGCTCCTGTGGTGGTTTAGTTGAATATCTTAGGCTTCAATCTCTCACCCCCCTTTTTTATTTTTTTTACGCTTTAAACAGTTTTTTTAAGAAAAAATTTTTAACCCTCCGTGCCTTTCCTGTCGGAGGGTTTTTCTTTTTCTTGCCTTTTTTAAAGAACCACCACGTTTTAATTTTTTCCTTTTAACTTGAGAACGTTTTTGGATAAACTGGTCTTGGTTTTATGAAAACTCTGCCTTAATAAAGCGCAGAGCAATAATTTTTGATGCCAGCTCAGGAAGGAAAAGGATCGATTGAACTCGGTTGCTTTGGTGCGTTGCGAAACCTATGAATCAGGTGCGCTTGAAACCGCCATACGCAAGACGCTCGACCTTATTGGTGGAATAAATCGTTTTGTTACCCCAGGGGCACGCGTTCTACTCAAGCCTAACCTGCTTTGCGCCCGGTCGCCGGAAAAATGTGTCACCACCCACCCGGCGGTTGTCCATGTGGTTGCAAAAATGGTTTTGGATGCAGGCGGAAAACCGTTTATTGGAGACAGTCCGGCAATTGAGCCTTTTAAGTGGGTAGCAGCCAAATCCGGCATGGATAAGGTTGCTCGCGACTTGGGAATAGAATTGATCGAACTCACTAACCCCACCCTTATTTTTCCACCACCAGGAGCCACGTTTAGAAAGTTAGCGATCTCTTCTGAAGCTCTTAAAGCGGATGTGGTGATCAACTTGCCTAAACTTAAAACTCACTGCCAGATGATGTTTACTCTTGGAGTGAAAAATCTGTTTGGCACTGTTGTTGCTCAACGGAAAGCAGAATGGCACTGCATGGCCGGAGTAGATCGGGATACCTTTGCGTCTCTGCTTCTCGATGTCTATTCCACGGTGAAACCGGCAGTGACGATCCTGGACGGGGTTTGGGGGATGGAAGGGCATGGACCTTCCAATGGCAGGCCAAAAAAAATTAATTTGGTCGCTGCTGCAACGGATGCAGTAGCACTCGATACCAGCATTTGCAACTTGTTAGGTGGCCCGCTCCGTTTATTTCCGATTTTTCGGGAAGCACGGTCGCGAAAAATTGGTGAGACCGACATTCGCCGGATCATATTTAAAGGAGATACTCCTCAGTCCTTCGCTATTCATGACTTTCAGATCCCGGCCTTGGATTCTTTGGCTGTTTTGCCGGGAGCTTTTCATTGGTTTGCTAAAAACTATTTGGTCTCAAAACCTTTTCACGAAGAAAAATCTTGTGAGGACTGCGGACAGTGCGAAAAAATTTGTCCAGCAGGAGCAATGACCGTAAAAAATAAAAAGAGCACTTTTGATTATGACAAATGTATTCGCTGTTACTGCTGTCAGGAAATTTGTCCGCACGATGCTATCCGTTTTAAAAAAGGACTGCTGGTGCGATTACTCAGTCGATTTAATCGCTAAGAAAAAACGCAAAGTTTTTTTGGTAACCATTTTCAAAACTGCCGTGTTAGATTTTATATAAGAACGAGGAGGATGAAATGATGAATGGCTTTACGATAGATCCGAGCAAGTGCCAACGCGATGGCATCTGTGCTGCTGATTGCCCAGCGGGAGTAATCAAGAAGCAATCAGCTGACGATTATCCTGAACCGACAGCTGACTTTGAAAAATTTTGTTTAGCCTGCGGACATTGCGTGGTGATCTGTCCACACCAAGCATTAAGTCTTGACTGGTTAAGCCCTGAAGCGTGTCCACCAATTAAAACAAATTTTAATCTCACGACGGAACACGTCGAGCAGTTCCTCCGCTCCCGGCGCTCTATCCGCAATTTCAAAAAGAAAGTGGTAGGCCGAGGCTTATTGAATAAACTCCTTGAGATTGGAACCTATGCTCCTTCCGCAAAAAATGCGCAACCGTGGCACTGGCTGGTTATCCAAGATTCAGTGGAGGTTAAGCGCTTGGCAGGATTGGTGGTTGATTGGATACGGTTGGTCATAAAGGAGAAGCCAGAAATTGCGAGGCAAAAGGCATATCACCGCGTTGTTGCTGCCTGGAAGAAAGGAAAAGATCCTATCTGCCGGGAAGCCCCTCATTTAATTGTGGTTCATGCGGATAAAAACTGGGCTTTTGGTGCGGAAGACTGCGCGAGTGCCTTAACCTATATAGAGTTATTTGCTACCGTGATGGGCCTGGGAACCTGCTGGGCAGGCTATTTGTATTCGGCAGCCAACTCATACGCGCCTTTGTTTGAGGCTTTGGGAGTACCGTCTGATCACCGTATTTTTGGAGCACTGATGGTCGGATATCCCACATTCACATACCATCGTCTCCCGTTGCGCAAACCACCCCGGATAATGTGGAAATAAGCGCTATCAGTAACTAATGTTAAACAAGAAAATAAAATGAAATTAAAAAGCACTGATACCTTAGAGTTTATAAGGCGCGGTTTGACAGTAAATGGAAAATCATTTGTCGTTGAATACCCAGATGAACCAATACTGGGTATCGAAGATGGAAAACTTGTTACCATTGTTTTTCGGGGGTGTGGTTGTTCCCTGACTCATTGGGAACCTAAAGATATCGAGGGGCATTTTCCCGAACAAGGCAATGAAGGATGGTAGGGGGCTTGAAACCCCAATTAACCATCATCTGCTGCTCTCATTAGGCGATCGATAATTAATCCATGGAAACTTTCATTGTCTAAAGAGACATAAAACCACCCCAGATGGATTAAACAACGGCTGCAAACTGCCACCTTCCATTGAAAGCCTTTAAACCACGTAAATTTTTCGGTGGCAGGGCCTATGTACCAGCAGCCTATAGCTTTCCTAAAACAACCGATTTCAAAAAGGAGACCCTCGGGATTTGCAAAAGTGTGCTGGTAAAATCCGGAAACCTCGATCATTTCAGAAGCGCTAGTGATAATCTGGTGACACTGCCGACACAGGATATAGCTTTCTCTGCCTGGTTCTTCCAGGGCTACCTCATCGGTAACGAATTTTTTTAGTTTTTCGAGGGGTTCTTTTTCCGCAGGCAATCGAAAAAGATGGGTCGAGTTAATAAATCCCATAATAGTTTTGGCAAATGAAAAATTTCGAACCTCAAAAAAGGAGCGATTATCCCCAAAAATTAATGCAGCTTTTATCATAGGGGAAATATTTTTTGGCCTCTCCATGATATTTTTGGCGGTCTTCGTTGTTGGAGAAGCTTTAAGTGATAAAAGAAAAGTTTAAGTTAAAAAGGGTCTTTAAAAGCTGCTTGCGGCGCTTTTAAAGACCCTTTAATTTTAACACTGGAGTTTAAGAGAAGAAAATCGTTAGGTGAACGGGTTGGGTATTTTGGAACCTATACACCTAAAACAAAGGATGCATTGATGTGGCTTTATACTGATTTCTTCAATGCAGCGCCAGCCTTAAATTTAACGACCTTTCTCGCTTTAATAGTTATCTCTTTTCCAGTTTGGGGATTCCGGCCTTTTCTCGCTTTGCGTTTAGCTACTGAAAAAGTGCCAAACCCAATCAAAGCAATTTTATCCCCTTTTTTAAGCGCTCCTGATACAGCTTTGGTAAAAGCAGTTAAAGCTTTTCCTGCGGCTGCCTTTGAAACACCAGCGTCTTTTGCCATCTTTTCAATTAATTCTGCTTTTGTCATCCCTACCTCCTTTTATAAAGGTTAAGTTGGTTAAAAAATTAGTAACACCTATTTCATTATCTTTTTCCCTTGGCTTTCCCTCATGCTCTCTTCTCTCCCTTTTATTCTCCTTTAATTTCTATCTCTACTTCTATCTCCTCTCCACCCATCCTTCTCGTTTTCTCTTCCTTCATGATGATCGCTACGATAATCTCGGGGATACCGTTTTTCTACATCAGAATGCCATTTGTAGGGTTTATCCGTATCCATGTCTAAACCCACAAAGCCGCCATCTTTGTGCTGCAGTCCGCGAGGAAATGAATTCCCTCGTTTCCACTTGCTTCCGTCAGGATAGAAATACAAATTTCTGTCAATATCAAAATATACAGAAAGGGAAGGATAATAACGGTAATGATAATTTGCCCGAGAACGATGCGCAGGCGACCACGGATATGGATCTCCATAGGACTCATGCACCACGCATCCTGTGCTTAGCAAAAAGATTGTCACCAAAACGCTGAATAAACCTATCAAGGGATGCTCTTTTTTATTTCGTTATCTTTCATGTTGCCTCCTCAGGGGAATATTTTAAAATTTTAGAAATATTAACCTCTCCGATTGCTGCTGTCAAGGAAAATCAGCATTGATAACCTTTTTCGACACAAGGAAACACCGGTCAGCAGAGAAATCAAGGCCCTCGAAGAATAGAAGCAGTACTCTTTGCATAGGGATGTTCCTTTGATGAGCCAAAAATACATCCCCTCTTTCTTGTTTGAGGGTAAAGAACTGTTTTAAGCCCCGTTATAATAACAAAAGAAATTTACTCGTGAAAAGCACTGTCGCCTGAATAATGTTGGGATATGAGGTCCAACCCCAGGAAGAATAGTAAGCAGTGAGCAGTTTTTTAGCGTTTGTCGGGGGATTTTTGTTTTTCACTTAAGAGGGGGAAATTAATATTACCCCTCTTAAGTGAAAAGGAGGTGGATAATTTTTTTACACCTATTTTTTTACCGTAAAAATTTTTTCGAGTTTATTCATTTTAGCCACGATTCCCCCGTATTCCAGTTCAGAGTAAGAAAGCATGGCTGCTCCGAAAAACCCCTGAGCTCGAATTTCTGTAGCTTTCCCGGCGATTCGGCTTCGAACCCAATCCCAGTAGGGATGATCAAAAGCATCAGCGGGGGTGGTAAGTTTTCCTTTGTGGACGCAAAAGGCAAGGCAACTTACAACCGGAGGGCCGTCAAAATAGGATACAGTAGAATTTTTTACTACCGGCATTAATGGGCCAATGTGTGAACCGCGCATAAATCCAGCCACATAATGGCCAATGGTAAAGGGCGAAGAACTTCGCCGGTAGCAGGAAATACTCCTCTTGGACTCTTACGAGCAATGGTGAGAAGGGAAAGACAGCTTAATGTCAATAAAATTATTGATGATCGCCAAGAGAGAATATGAGCTTACGATTTATTTATAGGGTGATAACCAGCTCGATATTATTATGCTTCAGCAGTAAACCATTCTGGAATCGCTTTAGTCACAGCCTTGACAATGTCCCGATCGAGTTCGCTTAAGGCACCACGCGCAATCAGGGACTCAACGGTCTTTTCAAGCACAATCATTTTACCCGCCGTGTGAATAATGGCTGGATAGTAATCGTTCACAAAAAACTGCTTAAGCCGAAAACGCTTAACGTCGTCACCCGCCATGGCTTTGATTGCCTCCTCAATTTTCGCTTTACCGAGGGCGCGCAACTCGGCTTTAGGCGACCTCATTTTTTTAGCGGTTACATCAAAGCCTTCGGCACACTTGAAAGTGAGTCGCCAGTGTTCTATGTTGCCAAGTGAATTAATCATGAGGGTATTGGTCGTTATAAGCCCCTGCTCTCGGTCAACTTTAACTCCTTCTAGTGGGGGGAAGAAGTAGTTATCAGAGATTGCACAGAAAGCGCTGACTCCTCCGGCAAAAGGATTTTCCATGATATCATTAACGGTAAAAAACGGCTTCTGTTCAAACCGGGCATCTTGGAGCAATATGAGTTCTTCCTCAGTATAATGAAACCGCTCATTCCACAATTCTTCTGGGGAAAGATCTTTTCGGGTCAACGAACTCTGACTTGTAAGCATTCCGAGGCTTTGTCCTCCCCGCCACACTAAAGGAAGGGACCCAACAACCCATTCTGCGCTCCCGCCAATCTCGCCAATCATGCTGTGGAAGCCACGGCCATCAGGAAAACAAAGACCTTCAAGGCCCATAACCAAGGCGGGAAAGAGATCACCATCCTTGTCAAAAGGAGTGGCGACACCGAGCGCATTAAGCCTGTCCATAGCCGGATGATGACGCGGCCGGTCAAGAAAATAGGCAGTTATTTCAGAGAAGCCTTTTTTCCCGCAGGCATCAGCGATAATTTTGACTTCCTCTTGGAGATTCGTTTCCCTGGGGTTAAATTCGGGAAACATAGCGCCTGTCATCCAACGCTCTACGTAAATATCGGGTAGGTGTCTTTTAAATCCCGATTCGGTAATAAAAAGAGCAGTAAGTGAACTGTGACCTCCTTTGACCGTCTTGCCCGTGCCGTCAATGACATCCGATCCCATAGAAAGTTTGCTCACCTCTTTACTAAGTCCGCGGCCATAACGGCTGCAGTGTTCATTTTTGCCGAAAAGCGCACCCACCGGGATGGTGGGGTTGCCCCCTATCTCTATTCCGGGTTTTACCCGTACTCCCTCTGTGATGATACTCTCAACAATCACTTCCTCCCCGACATCAAATGTCTCGGTAGTGATTTGAAGCACTTCACTCATTACTTGGGCAGCAGTTCGATCATTGCGGCGTTTTAACCGTTCAATAAGAGCTGGGGTCTGGAGGTCCTTGGGAACATTTTTCAAAGCTCCGAAACCGTCAATAACAACTGCCACTGCCGGAAGGGCTGCTGCCAAAATCACTGCTTGACGGAGTTGTTTGCTTCTAAAAACACCAAGGTTGGAACGTCCATTGCCACGATCGTCCATCATAAAAACTGTGCCATCAGCAAGCTCAAGGCCATAAAAAGAAAGCACCTCTTTGTGTCTTAGGTTAAAGGTTGACACCTTGTCTTTACTCATTGGAATCGACTCATGACGGCCACTAAAAGTCAATCTCGCATCAGCAACATTGTAACGCAGGGGATTTATCATGGCAGCACCTCCTAAGCTATTTTCTCGGTAGAAACATCATGGAAATTTTTTCATCGTAAGAGCACGAGGAAAGGTCAATTATTTCTTATTGTTAACAAATCAAAATTATCAAAATAAATCAAGCAAAAACACCTGTTTTTTTTATGAGACATCTTACAGAGTTAGCCACAAAAATAAAGCGGCTCTTTTTTTTGCAAAAGTGTTATTGCAGGGGAAAGAGGAGGTCAAAAATAAAAATCAATTGATAGACTGCCATCACCCCTTAAAAGGCATACCAGCGAGGGGTCCAAATAAAAACAAGGGGTGACTCTGATGAGAAATAAAGATTATTTGTTGGCAAGTAATTTTCGGAGAGCTTTGAGCTCTGTTAGGGTAGCATGTAAAATTTTTTTATAATCGTTTTCGTCAGGATTTACTTCTAAATCCCTTTTTTCTTCCCGCGCTATTTCCTCTAATCGTTTTTTAGCCCCCGCAATCGTATATTGTTCCTCGTAAAGAAGTTTTTTTATCTCAAAGAGTATTTCTAAATCTTTCCTTCGATACAGCCGATGTCTGGATTTTGTCCGGATGGGCTTGATCAGTTTAAATTCTGATTCCCAATACCGTAGAACATATGGTTCCAAGGCGGTTAGTTTGCCAACCTCGCTTATTCGGAAATAGAGCTTATCCGGGATTTTCCCTTCTTCTTTAGTTTTTTCTATAAAGGTTTCGAGAGGTAATAACTTATCGTTCATTGAGTGCCCTCTTCAGTATCGGACTTGATTTAAACGTTAATACTTTGCGAGCAGTTATCTGGATCTCGTCTCCTGTTTGGGGATTCCTTCCCCTTCGAGAGCGTTTTGTCCGGACCACAAAATTACCGAATCCGGAAATTTTTACTTTTTCTCCGTTTTCCAAAGTGTCTTTTAAAGTCTCCAAAACGAGTTCAACAATTCTTGAAGATTCTTCTTTGGATAAACCGACTTTTTCGTAAATACTTTCAATGATATCTGCTTTGGTCATTTTTTCACCTCTCCTTTATTTTCTTAACTCTATCTCCATTTTATTCTTTAGATGAGAAAGTATCTTTTCAAAAAGCACATTCACTTCCTCATCAGTTAAACTTCGATCTGGGGCCTGAAACATCATACGAAAGGCCAAACTTTTTTTCCCGCACGGTATCGGATCTCCTTGATAGAGATCAAATACCTTTATATCTTGCAAATACTTGACCTTTGCGCTAACAATCGCTTCCACAATTGTTTGGCACGCAATGCCCTCATCCACGATTAAAGCACTATCTCGTGAGACTGAGGGAAACTTCGGGAGTGGTTTCGCCCACTTTTCTTTTTTATCACAATAATGGATAATTTTCCCAAAGTCAACCTCAAAAACAAAAATTTTTTTAGAAATTTCTAAATAATCAAGAACATGGGGATGGACCTCACCGATGACCCCTATCAGATCCCCCTCAAACACTATCCGGGAGGATAAACCAGGATGAAAATACGGAATAGACTTATCTATTTGAAAATTAACGTTTTTTAAAGAAAGAACGTGAAAAATATTCTCTAAAAAACCTTTTAAATCATAGAAATCAGTCTCTTCTTGCGGGTGGTTCCAGGCCTCTTCAGCCCGAAGACCGCAGACCAAACCACTGAGCATGAGTTTTTCCTGTGGGAGAAGGTTTTTTTCTTCTCGAAAAAAAACCTTCCCCAACTCGAAAATTTTTAGGTCCATGTTTTTATGATTGTGGTTTGTGACGACGGTCAACAAAAGCCCCGGGAGAAGCGTGGTCCTCATCACGGATTGATCTTTAGACAAAGGATTAGAGATGCTGATAGAGCGCCAGAAGGGATGATCGTCAGGAATATGGAGTGATCTAATCATCTCCGGAGAAATGAAGCTATAGGTTATAACTTCGAAAAACCCATTGTTGCTTAATAGAGATCGGACTTCCGTTTCCTGATAAAAGGAAGCTTTCCCTTTTTCCTCAGGGATGCTCATACCCGGCAGAGTTTCGGGAATTTTGTCGTAGCCATGGACGCGAGCGAGTTCCTCAACCAGATCAATTTCTTCTTTTAAATCTTTTCGATGAGAAGGGATAGTAACCAGTATTTTTTCCTGGTCGTGCGACTCAACCTTTATGCCTAAACGCTCAAGGTAATTGGTCATGGTTGCAGAAGGAATCTTGGTGCCTAAAATCAGGTTTACCTTCTGGGGGTTAACCTTTACCTGCGGAGGCTTGGGAAAAGGATGAGGACAGGCATCAATGACTCCCCGGGCAACTTTTCCATTCGCTAATTCTGCAATAAGCTGAGCAGCTCGGTTTAAAGCAGGGACAACTGATTCAGGATCAACCCCTTTTTCAAATCTTAAAGAAGACTCGGTTTTAATACCTAATTTCCTGGAGGTCTTCGAAATATTTTGAGGATTGAAATAAGCACTTTCTAAAAGAAGTGTGGCGGTTTTTTCGGTCACTTCCGTATTAAGACCCCCCATTACTCCTCCAAGGGCAACCGACTTAGAAGAATCACAAATCATGAGCACGTCTTCATCAAGGAGCCGTTCTTTATTATCGAGGGTAAAAAATTTCTCCCCGGGTGCCGCCTTTTTAACGATTATTTTTCCGTGCTCCACAAGAGTATAATCAAAGGCATGCATTGGTTGCCCCCACTCAAGGAGGATATAGTTGGTCACATCCACCACATTGTTTATGGATCGGATACCTGCCAACTCCAATCTCCGCCGCATCCACAGAGGGGAAGGTTTTATTGAAACATTGGAGACATAACGGGCAGTGTATCGGGGGCACAGTTCGGGTGCTTCAAGAGCCACGTTTATGAATTTTTCAACCCCTTCTTCTTCCTCAACCACGTTAACCGAGGGTAACGTAACGCACGTGTCATAGAAAGCTGCTACTTCTCTGGCGATCCCGATCATCGAGAAACAGTCAGCCCGATTAGGGGTTAAATCAATTTCCAATACATAGTCCTTGAGCATTAAGGCTGACGCTAAATCTTTTCCGATTTCCAGGTCCGAAGAAAGGATCATGATGCCAGAAGACTTTTCTTCAAGCTTAAGCTCTTCTTCTGAACAAAGCATGCCCTCGGAAAAGACCCCCCGGATATTTGAAGCTTTGATTTTAACTCCATTAGGTAAGGTGGTTCCTACCGGAGCGAGGGCTACCGTATCTCCCGCTTTCATGTTGTGGGCTCCGCAAACTATGCTTAAAACCTCTTTGCCATCAAAAACCCGGCAGAGGGATAGTTTGTCTGCATTGGGATGAGGAGAAATCTCCTTAATGCTGGCTACCCGAATATGTTCAAACTCTTCTCCGATGCAGGAGAGACTTGAAACCTCTAAACCCGCCATCGTTAAACGATGCGCGAGTTCTTCCGGTGCCGCTTCAAAATTGACATATTCTTTTAACCAGTTATAACTAACTAACAAAGTGATATCCTTTAGCGCAGTGTATTCTTAAAAATTCGTTGTTCAAAAAATATCATACTACGGACAACAGGCATCTGCTAAAACTGCCTTAAAAATCTCAGGTCGTTTTCAAAGAAAAGTCGGATGTCGTCTATCCCAAACTTCAGCATGGCAATTCGTTCAATGCCCATGCCAAAGGCAAAGCCGGTCACGTTTTCCGGATTATACCCCACCATCCGAAAGACCGCGGGGTTAACCATGCCTGAACCTAAAATTTCCAGCCAGCCGCTTTGCGAGCAAACCCGACAGCCTTTCCCTTTACACATCACACATTGGATGTCCACCTCGGCACTTGGTTCAGTGAAGGGGAAAAAGCTGGGACGAAAACGGACCAGCGTATCAGGAGCAAACATCTGGTGGATAAAAGCGGTTAATACCCCTTTGAGGTCTCCGAAGGAAACCTGTTCATCAACCAAAAGGCCCTCAACCTGATGGAACATAGGGGTGTGGGAAATATCAGAATCGCGACGATAAACTTTTCCCAGGCAAATAATCCTGACCGGAGGAGGTTGTTTTTCCATGACCCGAATCTGCACTGGTGAGGTATGGGTGCGAAGGAGAACCTCGTCGGAAATATAAAAAGTATCATGCATGTCCCGGGCAGGGTGATGCTTGGGGATATTAAGGGCTTCAAAATTATAATAATCCAGCTCTACCTCCGGGCCTTGAGCGAGGCTGAAGCCGAGGGAGGTAAAGATTTCAACCACTCTCTCGGTAATTTGGGAGATAGGATGTTTTGCCCCCAAGGGGATGCGGCGACCCGGGAGCGTGACATCAATGCGCTCTTGTGCAAGGCGTTCATCCTGGTTTTTTCGGATGAATCGTTTAATTGCCTCGGCAATCCCTTGCTCTAAATCTTGTTTAAGCTGGTTCGCTAACCCACCGATTAAAGGTCTTTCTTCTTGGGGAATGTCTTTGAGACCTTTAAGAAGAGTAGTGATTTTCCCTTTTTTCCCGAGGTAGCGAACTCGGATATCCTCTACCTGGCGCTCTTCGCTTGCGTCCTGTAATTCTTTTTCCGCTTCGAGCCTAACTCTATTAATTTCTTCTTGCATAACCCTCGAAAATTCTGAGTTTAATTGTTTTCCGGTTCGGCTTCTCGCGTTATCAAAACTAAGCTTGAGTATAGAATCAAAAACCAATAACTTTTATTGGCTAATCAATTTTCTGAAATTCAGGATAATGAGAAAAAGTCAGGAAGATTGTTGCTGTTTAATGTGGCGTGAGCTAAACATGTTGCTTCGCCAGAGCGGCAATGCTGGAAAATACTTGAGGATCATTGACCGCTAAATCAGCTAATATCTTCCGATCAAGGATCACTTGTGCTTTTCTTAACCCCATGATCAGTTTGCTGTATGAGAGGTTATTGATCCGAGCCGCAGCATTAACCCTCGCAATCCAAAGACTCCTGAATTCACGCTTCTTAACTCTTCGATCCCGGTAGGCGTATTTTAATGCTCGATCAACTGCCTCAGATGCGCTTCGGAGAAGGCTTCCCCGTGCACCTCGATAGCCCTTGGCAAGCTTAAGAATCCTTTTCCTTCGCTTGCGGGAGGCGACATTGTTGGTTGCTCGTGGCATGGTATTTTTTTCCTTTCTTTTTCATTAAGCTGTATGTAGTTAGTTGTGCGTCGTGCGGTGTTTTTAAGCCACACAAACAAAAAACAACCGGCAACGATACCTTTTCTCACCCTTACTTGTAGGGAATCAGTCGTCGAATATTTTTTTCATCCCGTTTATTGATTAAAGCCGTTTTTCTCAAAGCCCGTTTCCTTTTGGGCGCTTTTTTGGTTAAGATGTGACTTTTATATGCTTTTTTTCGTTTTACTCTACCCTTGCTGGTCAAGCGAAAACGTTTAGCAGCGCCTTTATTAGTTTTTAATTTTGGCATCCGGTTTACTCCTTTAAAATAAAAACAATCCTCTTTTTCCCCGAAGAGTTTCTTTATCATCAACAACTCTTGGGAGCAATAATTTTTTTCGATTTTTTCGTTTGCCGAAAGGAGACTCAGGGCTTAGGAGCCACCATCATCGTCATAAAACGACCTTCCAGCTTGGGACCTTGTTCAATGACCGCCACTTCTTTAATTTCTTCCACAATCCTGGCCATCATTTTTTCGCCTAAGTCAAGGTGGGCCATTTCCCGGCCTCTAAATTGTAAAGAAATTTTAATTTTACTCCGGTTAGCCAAAAATTTTTTCAGATTACGGATCTTAAAAAATAAGTCGTGTTCTTCCGTCCTGGGCCGGAGTTTAATCTCTTTGACCGTGGTAAATGAATGAACTTTCTTTTTCCGGTTCTCCTGAGTTTTTTTCCGCTGCTGGTATTTGAATTTTCCGTAATCCATTATCCGGCAGACCGGAGGATTGGCGTTAGGCGCCACTTCGACCAAATCTAAACCTTGTTCCTCTGCCTGCCTCATGGCCTCTTGGGGAGGCATAACCCCTAACTGTTTTCCCTCCATATCAATCACAAGGATCGCTGGACAGCGAATCTCATAATTTATTCTGTTTTTTTCAGTAACTATTCCGATCACCTCCTCCCTAAAAGATTATTTCTGTTTTTAAATTATTCAAAAAATTCTCTAAACTCATAAATTTCAGATCATTGCCCTCTCGGGTGCGGGGGGATACCCCTCGGTTTTCTACTTCTCGGTCGCCAATGACCAGCATATACGGGATTTTTTTAAGCTGCGCTTCCCTAATCCGGAAACCCAGTTTTTCATTACGAAAATCTTTTTCTACCCGCAAATTTTTTTCTTTGATTAAGTGATAAACCTCTTCACCATAAGCGTGCTGCCGCTCAGTGATGGGAAGAACAACCATCTGCACCGGAGCGAGCCACAAGGGAAAAGCTCCTCCATAATGCTCAATTAAAACCCCTAAAAAACGCTCCAACGCCCCCAGGATTACTCGATGAATCATGACTGGTCGGTGACGCTCCCCATCAGCGCCAACATAGGTTAAATCAAAGCGTTCAGGAAGGGTAAAATCACACTGGATCGTAGAACACTGCCAGGCTCGTCCCAGACTATCTCTTAATTTAACATCAATTTTTGGCCCATAAAAAGCGCCGGCGCCTTCGTCAATGGAAAAAGGAATTGCTGTTTCCTTCAGCACATCCATAAGCGCCTGGGTGGCATTTTCCCAGTCCTCATCGCTGCCGATAGATTTTTGGGGACGAGTACTAAGCTCCATCTCATAAGAGAAATCAAATATTCTCATAACATCCCGCACAAAGTCAATAATTCCTTTTATTTCATTTTTAAGCTGATCAGGGGCGCAGATGATATGGGCATCATCCTGCGTAAATTCTCTCACTCGTAACAACCCGTGGAGCACCCCGGTTTTTTCATGGCGATGAACAGTTCCCAGCTCAAAATACCGGATAGGTAAATCACGGTAACTTCTTATTTTCGTTTTATAAATCATCATATGGGCCAGACAATTCATGGGTTTTAGACCATATTGCTGGTTTTCGACTTCGGTAAAATACATATTTTCCCGGTAATTATCCCAATGGCCGGATTTTTTCCATAAGTCCAGTTTAAGAATCTGGGGGCCTTTCACAATCTGGTAGCCTCTTTTTAAGTGCTCTCTTTTTTCGAAATCTTCAAGAAGAGTTCGTAACATTGCTCCGTTGGGATGGTAAATGATCAACCCGGCTCCGGCTTCATCTTGAATGCTAAAAAGATCAAGCTCTTTTCCCAGTTTCCGGTGATCCCGTTTTTTCGCTTCTTCCAGGCGATTGAGGTGCTCTTCAAGTCCTTTTGGAGTGGGAAAAGCAGTGCCGTAGATCCGCTGTAGCATCGGGTTTCGTTCATCACCTCGCCAGTAGGCGCCCGCAACCCCGGTAAGTTTAAAAGCCTTAACCCAGCCAGTAGAAGGCAGGTGCGGCCCTCGGCAAAGGTCAACAAAATCACCGTCCCGATAAAGGGAAACCTTTTCCTCGGGAAGTTCGCGGAGGATCTCTACCTTATAACCTTCATTGCGGTCCTGGAAAAATTTTATGGCAGTTTCGCGATCCCTTTCATCCCGGACAAAAGGATAATCCCGGTCAATGATCTCCTGCATCTTATTTTCAATGACTTCTAAGTCTTCAATAGTAAACGGCCGCGTGTAGTCAAAATCGTAATAAAACCCGTTTTCAATCGCCGGGCCAATAGCGACTTTGGCACCTTTAAATACCTCCTGAACTGCCTGAGCCATAATGTGGGAGGTGCTGTGTCTTAAGATATCAAGGCCTTTCTCTGAGTCGATGCTGATAAACTCTACTTCCGCACTTTCAGATACCGGAAAAGAAAGGTCGCGCATCTCCCCGTTTACTTTGCCAGCGATATACTTTTGGTCCGCTTTCCCTTGCAGGGTGATGATCTCGGTAAGGGTCATTCCTTTTGGGAAGTCCTGCTCTGTGCCGTCAATAAATTTTATGAAAATTTTTTCCGCCAAATATTTCACCCTTGGTTTCAAGGGGACAACAAAAAGGCATCATACATGGAAAACCAGTCATGATGCCACCCCGATAACAGAATAAAACTGGTTAAAAAATAGGCACGGGCGGTTTCGAACCGCCGACTTCTACCGTGTCAAGGTAGCGCTCTCCCACTGAGCTACGCGCCTAAAAAAACATAAAATCAAATAGTTAAGAATAATCCCGGAAATCAATTCTGGGGTAATCAAAAGTTAATAAATTGAAATTATTCTATTTTATAATTTTGTCCAATGTCAAGAAATAAAAAAACAGGCAGGCGTTTTCCTAAAATTTCGAAATCATTTCCTGGGATCATCTTGGATTTTAAGTAAACAAATTTTTTAAAAACCATTCTTTCAGGGTTGACAAAAAAAAAATTTTGAATTAAGTTTTCTAAAATTTTGTCTAGAGAAAAATAGTTAATCAGAAGAAAGGAGCAGAGAGTATGAAAAAGGTTTTTGTAGCAGCTACTGATGTTTTTTGTAGTGGTGGCTCTGGCAGGCACCTCGTCTGCCTGGCAGGGGAGGATGGAGGGTATGGGGAACCCCCAGGGTCTGATTGGCGATGAGTCTGATCTTCTTCTTCATCCGGCTCAGATTGTTTCCGGCGAAGGAGTACGGTATTATCTTGATTACAAGTTCACCTACACTGATCTGATCCACATGGATTCTAAGATTGATGTGGGAATTCCCGGCCTCGGTTCAGGGACAATCTTGGACAGCAATCTCACCTCAGGCCATACAACTGAGCATAATACCCTTGTCGGCGCTTCATTCCCTTTAGCCAAAGGGAGAATGGGAGTTTTCTTTGGCTATGATAAGCAAAACGGGGATTTGGACAGTGATGTAAGTTATTGGGCAATGATTTCGGCTTAAATTCCGATGCGACCACCCGGCTGGATAACTATGCCTTAAGACTCATCTACGGACAGCCGGTGAAGAGCGTGAACCTCGGCGCTGAGCTGGGAGTGGCTTACCGGAACGAGAAACAAGATGATCGGCTCAACTTAGGGATACCAATTAGTTTTGATGACATTCTCGCAGTAAGCACACAGGGCATAGGCGCGGCATGGCCTTATATGATTCCTTATAATTCCAGCTATTGGGAATTGTCGGGAAAACTGGGCTTAAACAAGAAACTCAACCAAACCGATATTGACTGGACCGTTTACGGCGCCGGTCTTCTCTCCGCGGATTCGGATAACCAGTACAAGCTTCAAGGGGATGTCAGCGAAATAGATGTTGATGATGAACCCGGCAATGTCGAGAATGCTCTCGGAGTTCGCAATAACATGAATGGGGATGTGAGCGGTTACCAGATCGGCTCGGACCTTTGGATCCGGCATCATATTGATGAATGCTTTCTCTCCCTTTCCTGGTAAGTGTCAGGTATAGCAAAAAAGACCGGGATGGCAATGGGCCCATTTACCTCTACGACAGTGGAAGATGGGGATTATGATCCCTTCAATCCCAATGTTAATCTAAAATATAACGATGTTGTAAGGACACTGGATATAAAAGTCGGCGGTGGCTTGGTACACGAGATCAAAGACTGCGGCAAAGTTGGAGCCGGGCTTTATTACAACTATATTCAGTCACGAGATCGGCTTGGTTTCCGGGGCGACTACGTGGGTGACAGCAGACGGTTTGAGGGTAACTTTGTTGATCTCAAGTCTCAACGAATTTCCCAATCACAAAGAGCACCGGCTGGTGCTGAAGCTCGCGGGTGAGCAAGCAGTTATGTGAGGATTTCACCGTGCGCGGGGGACTTAATTTCTTCTACGGCTGGATACGGTCGGATGATTACGGCGGTTCCGCTGTTGCTGATCTTAGTGGTTTTGGGTTTTCCGGCGACGGCAAGGCGACACTGCCGCTCGACGGCCATACCTGCGGATTTGAGGGTTCCTTAGGGGCAACCAAAAAACTTTGCGGTTTAACCTTTGAGCCTTTTATCAAAGGCGGCTACCGGGTGTTTGACACCGATGGATCGACCGGTTTTGGTCCTGTTTCTGTCGGTTTAGACAAGCAAAATGACGGAGTGGTTTACCGGCGCCGGTCTTTCCGTGTTGTTCGGCAACTAAATTCTCGATAGCCATCTTTTTATTCATTGACGCATAAAAAAGGGCGGGATTTCTCCCGCCCTTTTTTGTTGAATTTCGGAACGCCCGGCATCACTTTAAAAAGAACTTGACTCCAGGGTTAATCTTTGGTTAGGCTTGAGATGTCTTAGTGTTTTAAAATTTAAACCAGAAAAAAGGACAAGAGAACACTCTTTTTTTAGCAGGAGAAAAAAATGGGAAATTTAACGGATTTACTCATGCTGGATGGAGAAACCTGGATCCGTTTAATGCTGGCTTTTGTCCTTGGAGGCGCTATTGGGTTAGAAAGAGAAATTCATGGAAGGCCCGCAGGACTGCGAACCCATATATTAGTCTGCGTCAGCGCCACGATGATTATGTTGGCTTCCAAAAGCCATGTGCAGCTCCCTTATCCCCTTCCCGCTGATATTCGTATCAACATTGATCCAGGAAGGATTGTGGCTGGTATTATGACCGGGATCGGTTTTCTGGGGGCGGGCGCAATTATTCGGCTCGGTGACCTTATCCGGGGAATTACGACCGCGGCCTGCATCTGGTTTGCGGCAGCGCTGGGGATTGTGATCGGCGAGGGATGTTATGCTTTAGCGCTTTTATCAACCGGAAGCATCTTGATTGTATTAATTACTCTCCAGTGGCTCGAACACCACTTTCATCCCGTCGTATACCATGCTGTTCAAATAACTGCCCCCATAGAGAAAGCTGAGGATGTCGAATCAAGCTGCCAAGCAATCTTAAAAAAAGAACACATTCGAATTCAGAATAAAGCGTATTCTATTTCTCAGGAGACCGGGCAATCGGAGATTACTTTTAATGTGCGAATGAGGGATCGAATGCAAAGCGGTGCGGTTATTCGTGACATCGCTAAAATCTCGGGGGTTTTGGAGGCAAGCTGGAAATAGGGACTTTGGGTGCTCGATTTTTTAATTTTCCCGGGGGAAAACTATTTAAGGTTTCTTTTGTCAGTTTTTAAAAAAGCAACTGATTCTTCACCTGTACTTTGGAAAAAAGGCTTATGGAACAGATTAACGTGCTCTCGAAAAAAAGGGTTGAACTTATCGATATCACCTCTCAGGTGCAAAACATCGTGAAACGCTCCGGGGTAAAGGAAGGGGTCTGTTATGTTTATGTGCCGCATACTACTGCGGCAGTAACGATCAATGAAAACGCTGACCCGAGTGTTATCAACGATATTCAAAACTACCTTAACAAACTTGTACCGTTCGATGGCCCATACTCTCACGCTGAAGGAAATTCTGATGCTCACATAAAAACATCCTTCATGGGTTGTTCCAAAACCATTGTGGTCA
Source organism: uncultured delta proteobacterium (assembly GCA_963736755.1). Lineage (GTDB taxonomy): Bacteria > Desulfobacterota > WTBG01 > JAGOGO01 > JAGOGO01. The sequence continues at coordinate 72,796 of CAVTQE010000007.1, forward strand.
CGAATGGCGATCTGCTTCTCGGGACCTGGCAGGGAATATTTTTCTGCGAATTTGATGGTCCCCGAAACCGCAAAGTTCATATCAAGGTGATTGCCGGATAGACCGTATGCTCATTGACACGCACGCTCATCTTTCCCTGCCGCAGTTTGACAAGGACCGCACGGAAGTTATTAAACGCGCTCGCGACGCAGGGATTAAACACATTATAACCGTGGGCACCGATAGTGATGATTGCCGGAAAGCGGTTGCCTTGGCACAAGAGCATGATTTTATTTCTGCCGCAGTCGGTATTCATCCTCACGATGCCAAAACCATCAATGCGGAAACATATTCTCTTCTCAGAGGATTTGCTGCTGATGATAACGTGGTAGCCATTGGAGAAATCGGGCTTGACTTTTATCGTAATTTATCCCTGCGGGAAACGCAGATCCACCATTTTCGTGAGCAGCTGAGGCTTGCCCGCGAGGTTTCCCTGCCGGTGATTATCCATGACCGTGAGGCTCACCAGGAAGTACTCAAAATTTTGCAGGAAGAAAAAGCGGAAACTGTGGGAGGAGTTATTCATTGCTTTTCGGGAGATTGGGAGATGGCCAAAGCTTGCCTTGATATGGGGTTTTACATTTCCATTCCAGGAACCATAACCTTTAAAAAATCTGAAGAGTACCACAAACTGGTCCGCGACCTTCCGCTTGACCGGATGCTGGTGGAAACTGATTGCCCATTTCTCGCACCCCATCCCTTTAGGGGAAAGCGCAATGAGCCAGCGTATGTTCAGTATGTTGCTGAAACAGTTGCCCGGATAAAAAGGATAGCGCAAGAGGAGTTGGCAAAGATCACGACTCAGAATGCTCAGAAACTGTTTAATCTTTTTCTTTAAAGGTTTTATTTTTCAAACCAATCTTACGAGAATGTTTAAATAACCGATTTTTTACGACCAGGATAAAATTTCTTAGGCCCAAACACGTAATCAAAACACGATGAAAAAAAAGTTGCTTATCGGACTATCCCTTCTTGTATTCCTCTTGTTGGTTGCTTTTGCGGTGTGGGTTAATTATTTCTGGGGGACCAAGGAGAGGAAAGCATTTCTCGAGCAGGAAATGTCCTCGATTCTTCACCGGCCGGTGACCATCCAAAAAGCCAAGCTTCAGATTTTTCCCCGGATCATGGTGGTCTTAAATCAGGTAGAGATAAAAGAACGGGATGGAAAATCTGATTTTATCTCCCTCCAAAAACTCCATCTGGGAATTTCTTTTAGGCACCTTTTTGCCCGCATGATCTCTTTTGATTATTTGGTCTTAGATCAACCCCGGATACTGCTTTCTCGAAAACAAGAGAAAGAGTTTAATGTCAGCGACTTGGTAAGGGCTTTTTCTTTCCAGAAGACAAGAGAAGACAAGAAAAAGCACTGGGTAAAAGAATTTAAATTATCCCTGAAAAATTTTATTATCCGGGAAGGAGAGATTGAATTTAAAGATCATGCAATTTCTGAATCTCCGGTATCCTTGAGCGTCACTGCCCTAAACCTCCAAACCGGAAAACCTTCCCGATTAGGTCTCATACCAATTTCTCTGAAAGGAGTTTTAAAAAGCGTAAAAACCGAAACCCGACTTGACGTAAAAGGCGAGATCGAACCAATCATTGAAGGTTCTAAACTTGCTGCCATCAGATTTGTGGGAGATACCCAGGTTGCGGATTTATCACTTTCATGCTTCGGGCCTTATCTGTGCGCCTGGAAAAACATCGACTCTCTTCAGGGAAGTATCAAGGGAAAATTTTCTTTCCAGGGTATCATCGGTGGAGATTTTAAAGCAGGTGCGGAGCTGGATATTGTTAACCTAAAATTTAAAAATGAGGAGCTTCTTAAAAAAGAACTCCGGATCGATAATGCTCATCTCCAATGTTCTTTAAATCGTGAGAAGCGAAATTGGATCTTTTCCCCTATCCAGATAAAGCTTCCCGGATTAACGGCAACCGGGAAAGTCAGCGTGGATACAACGACGACCCCGGTTATTGAGGCTGAAATAGAAACCGGAAACTTTGACTACCAAGCCATTTTACCCTACGTCCCCTTTTTCCTCTTTCCCCGGGAGGTTAAAGATTTCATAACTGATAAAGCTATGGCCGGGAAGGTCGATAAGCTCTTTTTTCATTATTCCGAAAAGCCTCCCCAAGCACCATCAGATAAAACAATAAGCACCATGGCAGGAAATTTTTGTTTCCGGGATTTTTCTTTGAAGGTAATCGATGAGGTGCCCCGTTTTGAGCACCTTAAGGGTAAAGGGAGTTTTGAAAATCGGAATATCAAGGTTACTGAACTGACTGGCTCCTTTGGAAACTCAGTAATCGCGCAAAGCGCCTTCACCATTTCTGAGCCCGCTGATTTAACTTTTTCCGGTGATTTTAAGCTTGATCTTTTGGAGATTAATAGCTTGATCCATCTGAACAAAATACCTCCTGATGTTCTCAGCGAGTTGGAAACACTTCAGTTGATGAACGGAAAGGGCCTCCTTACCCTCAAAGCCTCCGGACCGCTTAAAAACTCAGGGGCGCTTGCTTTTGAAGGGAAACTCACCTTAATAGATGCAGATATCGATTATCGGAATTTTCGCAAACCCACGAAAAAAGTTAACGGAACTTTCCAGTTTACTCCTGATACCATCACAATAACTGATGTTACCGGGTGGTGGGCAAATTCTCCCTTTACCTGCTTGGGAGAAATAAAAGACTACCGTTCTGCGGAAAAGTCAAAAATTTACGTTCACGTGGCATCTGAAAACGCTGATATTAATGATTTGGCTTCAGCCTTCTTTCCCTGGAAAGGAGTTCACGGGGAGGGATTGGTAAAGATATTTATAGATTTTAATTGTCTCGGTTACCGATAGCCAGAACCTCCGTTTCAAAGGCGAATCTGCATTTAAGGATCTTACGCTGATATTTCCCGCTTTCCCTTATCCCTTCAGCAACACGGAAGGGGAAATGGGGTTTTCCTCAGACGGCCTTACCTTCCCTCACATCAAATTTCAAACCGGCTCTTCCGACATTGCATTTTCCGGCATTTGGAAAGGACTCAGCAAGCCTAAACTCACGGGGAAAATCAAAGGAAATTTTGTCAACTTTTTAGATTTTTATAAACCAAAGGAGACGGAAGAAGAAAGGCCGGTAAATTTTACCTTGGAGAAGGTCACGTTAAACGTTAAACAAGGTGTTTATAGAAAACTGGTGGTAGATAATCTGGAGACTGAAATAAGTTCTCATGAAGGGGTATTTTATTTCTCCTCGCCGCACGCAACCCAGGGAAAGCTTCGGGATTTTACCTTTGTTAATTTAAATACCATTCAGGAGAATCAATCACAAGCAGCCACCTACCACCAGGGGGTGGTACGGATTCCTTTCCTGAAGCTTGAATCCGGCGAAGGATATTGGATAGGCAAGGATATCAGTCTTCCTGTCTCGGTTGACCAGCCTGAACGTTTTTCTCTTTCCAGCGAGATAAAAAATCTCTCGACGGAAAATTTTCTCAAGATGTTCCCCGAAAAAAATCAGAAACTTTCCGGTATCCTCAATCTTAAGGGAACGGTCACCGGAAAGGGGAAAAACTTTTCAGAGTGGATGGATACGTTAAAGGGACAGGTAGCCTTTACGACTGAAAAGGGAACGGTAAAGGAACTCACCATTCTTTCTAAACTTTTTTCTTTATTGAATGTATACCGGATTTTCCGCCAGGATTACACCAAGCTGCTCTCAAGCGGCATGCCTTATGATACCATTCAAAGCACCTTTGCGATTGACGAAGGCATCGCCAGGACAGAGGGCATCGTGCTCAAGAGCCCGGCAATGAAGATGGACGGAGTGGGCGATATTAACCTGGGGAAAGAGACCTTAGACATGGAAGTCGCGGTCCAGCCTTTAGAGACCGTGGATAAAGTTATTGGAATTATTCCACTCGTAGGACATGTCCTTAAGGATGAAAAAGGCGCCGTCCTTGTTACCTATTATAAGGTGACCGGAACCTTTGAAAACCCTGAGTGGAAAACAATGGTCTTTGGGTCCTTGGGCCGAAAGGGACAGAGCATCTTCAAACAAATCTTCAAGCTGCCGGAAACCATTCTCAACTGGAACGGCAAGAACGATTCCGAAAACAAGAATCAAGACTCAGGAGATAAGAAGGAATAGCGCTGACCGTGAATAATTCGTTGCTTCGGCTGAGCAATGTGCGGAAGTTGTCTTGTCTTTCATGTCGCCTGCAGTCACTACGGCGTAACCGAGAGCGCTTACCTTAAAAGTAATTATCTTATGGAGTTAATAAACCACACGGGATTACCTTTGCTCCAGTTTTCTCATTTTAAAAATATAGATGGCCTTGTGCATGGCGTAACCACTCGGAAGGGAGGCGTGAGTGAAGGCCCTTTTTTCAGTTTAAACCTTGGGACACAAACCGGAGATGATCCCCAGCGAGTCTTTTGCAATCGCAATAAACTTCTCTCACATTTAAACTGGGATTCCCTCTTCAGTAGTAATCCCCAACCAAGTGCACGGAAAAAATGTCGTGGTGATAACCAAAGAACGTTGGAGTAACGATACCGCGCCTCACGGGCTTGTTTTATCCGGGGTTGATGGACTGACAACAAAAGAAAAAGGGGTACTGCTGATGATTAAAGTTGCTGATTGTATCCCCGTATTTCTCTATGATCCCGCGAGCCCTGCTATCAGCCTTATCCATGCCGGGTGGCGGGGTACGGCCAACGGGATTATTGCGCAGGGGATTGGCGCAATGAGAAACGTCTTTTGGGACGAAACCAAAAACAATTAAAGCGGGTATTGGGCCTGGTATTGGTGGGTGCTGCTATGAGGTCAAGGAAGATGTCCGGGAAGCGTTCCTCAAACAAAAATTAGACAATTCTGTCTGGCAGATTGGTGCAGATAAAAAAATATTCCTTGATCTTAAAAAAGCAATCTTCTTGGAACTTATCAAATGCGGGTTAAACAAAGATAATATCGAGGTAGCCTCGGAATGTACTTTCTGCAATCCCGATTTATTTTTTTCCCACCGCCGAGACAAAGGGCAAACTGGCCGAATGGCGGCCGTGATGGGCCTTGTATAATGATAATCAGTAACGCGTCCATAGTATGATACCAAGTTGCATTCAAAAGTAGATCGAGGCGGCGACGATAACTTGAAGTCGTGAAGGAGTGTTTAAGAAGTTTAACTTTACGATTCGCGAGATACTGACGAGGAGCCAACAAAGACATACAAATGAAGGCGACTTGGCATGACAATGTCATTTTTCAACCATCAGGGAAATAGAAAGGGATGAACTTTCCCCGCCACTGCCGTAAGAAAGAATCTCCCGAATCACCTCGTTGCTCGACTCTTCCCCTCCACCAATAGTAAACCATTGGTTTACCGGAACGGTAAGGGAGGTTGAGGCTTCAGCAAAACGAATCACCCCTGCTTCTTCTCCGGGAGCCTCATGAGCAATCCTGGGGGTAATTTCAATATACGCCCTCTCCCCCATGATTGTTGGCCTAACTTCAAAACCGGTTTCGATTTCTCTAAACACGACCGTATCCGTAACACTCGCATACCTGTGACAAAGATAAACCCAGCGCTCCTGGTAGGGAATGTGCTTGCCGGCCATGATGTAGGCTGAACTTCCCGAAGCCACATTAATAAAATATTCTGAAGCGTTCTGTCCCTGTTCCGTGCGATCCTGAAGGCGGACATCTATACCATCATCCCTTCTTCTTCCGCCGGTTAATACGCTCCAATGCTCTCCGGAAACTCTTCCGCGACCGGAAAGTGATCGATCACTCGATGCTACCGATTCATTGAATTTTACGCGAATCTTGACCTGCTCAACCGGGACATCATAGCCTTTTAAGAAATCCCTGATTTTTTCAATGGATTTTTCATTGTCAGATATGATAAGAGAATTAGTCCCGGGGTCTGCAGCAACATTTCCCTCAGGCGAGAGAAGCGTTTTTACCACTGACGCTGTTTCCTCGGCGGTCCGATAGCTAATCCGTATGACCGCTATTGACCGTTCTTCGCTTAACCCCGGAGCGGCAATAACTAAAAGAACAAAACCAACACAAAAAAGTAGCCGCAAGACAATCTTCTGCGTTTGGAATTTAAGGTTTGGTGTTCGGCGATCATTTTCTCTTTCTTTGGTTTTCATGGCTCCTCCTTTTGCCGATGATTTTTTAAAAAATTTTATCTCGGCTCCTCTGAGATGTCAAAGAGGCCTTACGGATAAACCTTACGGGGTAACGTTCTTGGGGAAGGTTGGTAGTTCTTGTGGCGCTGGTTTTTTAAATACTATGGACACATAACTGACCGTTGACGAATAGTCATTGAGAAGATCTCCCGAGGTGTAATACGTGAGGAGGGTGCCTTGAGCATCTGAGGGTAAAAGCTGCAACAAGATTCCGATGCCGTTTCGGCCGCAGATAGTAGCTCCAGTTTTTTGAAGGTATTTTTGGTACCCGGTGAAGTCTTTTTTTAAAATCACATCAACTGCTCCGAGATCAAGTTTTTTTAGGTTATTTTTAATGTCTTCCGTGAAAGGAAGATAACCGAAGCGCTCCCCATAGTGAGTAAAATCAGAACTTACTACCACCAAAGTCTTATCGGTAACATAGGGCCTCAGAAATTTTGCTGCCTCAGCAGAGTCATTTTCTCCCAGCTCCCCCACCATTAAGGGAATAATCGTAAAATTTTTCAGCACCACCTGTAAAAAAGGGATTTGCATTTCCAGAGAGTGTTCTTGGGCTTCAGCTTCGGGGTTAAAGGAAAAAAGTTTTTGACGAGAAAGCTCCTCCCCGACCTTTTTCCCCACGGGTACTCTTCCTAAAGGCGTTTCATAAAAATCAAAGCTCGATACACAGATTCCCTGAAACCAGGCACGATGGGAAGGGCCGATAATGATTACGCGGTCGAAGTCTTTTCCTCTTAATGTGGCAAAGCCACAGGATGCTGCTTTGCCGGAAAACTGATAGCCAGCATGAGGAGAAATAAGCGCTGCGATTTTCTCTTTAATCTCAGGAACCTGCACTTGATCCAAATATTTTTTCACTGTGGTTTTAAGCTCCTGAGGATCAGCCGGATACCAGGAACCGGCTAAGGGGGAAGACCGGACTTTTATTTGTTCTCCAGAAAACCCAGAAACAACGAAAAGAAACAAACCTGTAATCAATCCTGATAGAATAATCAATCCTTTCATTAAAGCCTCATGAAATTTTATGTGAACAAAATTGCATTATTGAAAAAAATATGCTTTAACAGTTTAGTTTTATTTCACTGATTCAGTATACTAAATAAAAATAACCTTTACCAGTTCCAACAATAGATGGAAACCGAGAGTAAAAATCAAGAAGAAAAAATAAAAAAGCAAAAGCTCTGGCTTTGGGAAAAATTTTTATGGGGAGTAACTGCGTTAGGGTTTAAGGCTACGCTTGGTATTATTCGGATCCTTCCTGAGCGTTATCTTCCGACATTGGGCGATTGGCTTGGCGTCTTAGGATATTATATAACACCCCATCGTCAAAAAATTGCCCGGGAAAATATCAAACGAGTGTACGGTTCAGCGCTTTCGGCAAAACAAATCAAATCCATGGCCAAAGCTGCCTTTAAAAATATCTCTCGGGATATTGTTGAGGTAGGATTAAGTTGTGTTTCTCCTTCGGATCAGAGCTTTTTAAAAAAAAATATTTCTGTTCAGGGAATAGAAAACTTAGACAATGCATTAAAAAAAGGTAAAGGAGTTATTGCGATAAGCGCCCATTTGGGAAACTTTCCCAGTATTAGCGCTAAGATGGCAACCCTCGGGTATCCTTTCTCACTTATTTTCAAAGATCCTAAAAATATATATTTGCTTAATACCTTTCAAGGATGGAGGAATCATTTAGGAATTGGCTTTATTCCTTACAAACCACGGCATCGCTGTGCAAGTGAGTCGTTAAAAGTGCTGAAAAAAAAGGGTATTATTATGCTTCTGATTGACCAGAATCCCCGAAAAAAGTATGGAGTTTACGTAGAGTTTTTTGGCCATCAACTTCCCACCCACAGCGGCCCTATAGTACTGGCTTTAAGAACCGGGGCAGCTCTTGTGCCCATGTTTATCCATCGCAATACTAATAATACCGAAACCCTGCATATTTTACCCGAAATTACCCTTAAAAAATCAAATGCTAAAGACCAAGACGTAATTGACAATCTCAGAGCCATTAATGTGATTTGTGAAGCGTGGATTAAAAAATACCCGGAGCAGTGGTGGTGGATGCACCGTCGGTTCCGCTGGGCAAAAAAAACATTTTCCAGAATGAAGGGAGTTATAACCCGGGCGAATAATTTCAGAAAATTTTTACCGGCATTCACAGGTAAAGTAGAACTCAAAATGCCCTGCGGAAATTATTCGGTCAAATATCTCGGCAGGACATTAACGGATCAGCCCCATGGGGCATTTTGATTTTTATTGCTATTGCTGCATGATTTTGTGATAATTTCTAACTATGGAAAGGTTTTTGGAAAAGTTTGACAATTATCTCTTTGCCATCAAAAACGCTTCTTTGCATACCCGGAGAAACTACCATAACGATTTAACCCAATTTCTCGCCTTTCTTCGTGAAAATGAAACCACCATTTGGGATCAGGGAGAGGTTGCGCTTAATAAAATTAACCCTTCGATTATTAGAGGATTTCTCGCGTATCTCCTGCATAAAAATTCAAAAACCACGACCGCACGGAAAATAGCTGCTCTTAATTCTTTTTTTCGTTTTTTGATTAAAGAAGGTTTTACCGCTTCGAACCCGGTACAAGCTATTTCTGCTCCCAAACCAGAAAAGGTTATCCCAAGTTTTCTCTCCGTAGATGAGATTTTTTCTTTAATCGAGCAGCCTGATCACGAAAAAGACTTGAGCCGCCGGGATCGAGCTATTTTGGAACTCATGTATTCCTGTGGGCTGAGGGTGAGTGAAGTGGTTAGCCTCAATCTTGGAGACTTTGATCTTCCCCAAGGGAACCTGAGGGTTAAAGGGAAGGGCAATAAAGAAAGGATGCTCCCCATAGGAACAAAGGCATTAGAAGCGATACAAGATTATCTTACCGTCCGCAGCAACCTTGAAGCAAAAAGAAAAGACCAGGGAAAATCTCCAGCACTATTTTTGAACCATCGTGGAGAGAGGCTTACCACCCGAAGCATAGGGCGAATGATTAATAAGTATGCACGCTTTTTAACCATGTTTCGGCCGGTACATCCTCATGCGATCCGTCACACGTTTGCAACTCATCTGTTGGATGCTGGGGCAGACCTTCGGGCGATCCAAGAGCTTTTAGGACACAGCAGTCTCTCAACCACCCAAAAATATACCCATGTGAGTATTGATCGGCTCATGGAAGTCTATGACAAGGCTCATCCCCGAGCGAAAAAGTAATCCTAAAGTGCACGTGACCATGGGTTCGAAGGGTCGAGGGAAAAAGCAGTTGCACTCTGGAACCCTCGAATCATTGAACCCCAATAATTTAAGGAACTCCTAACCTTCTTAATAAGGAAGATTATATGATGGCTGACCAAAACTACCATATTCATGGAACGACGATTTTAGCAGTACGCCGAGATGGGAAAGTAGCCCTTGCCGGAGACGGGCAGGTTACGTTGAGTAATACCATCTTGAAGCATAAAGCAAAAAAGATCCGTCGGTTATACCACGATAAAATCATCGCAGGATTTTCCGGTGCTACGGCTGATGCGTTTACTCTTTTTGAAAAGTTTGAAAAAAAATTAGAACAGTTTAATGGAAACATTACCCGCGCAGCAGTAGAATTGGCCAAAGACTGGCGAACCGATAAGTTTCTTCGCCGCTTGGAAGCCCTGCTTCTCATCGCGGATCAGGATCACTGTTTTATTATTTCGGGAAGCGGAGATGTTATCGAACCCGACGATATGGTAACCGCCGTTGGTTCAGGAGGACCGTTCGCCCAGGCGGCGGCCAAAGCGCTGCTTGACCATACGAGTCTCAGTGCAAGCGAGATTGTTCGAGAAGCCATGAAGATTGCGGCCGGTATCTGCATTTATACCAATGACCAGATCACTATCGAAGAACTGTAATAATTTTAAGGAGACAGTATGGCTAACCTGACACCCAAAGAAATCATTTCCGAACTGGATAAATATATCATTGGCCAGCATAAAGCCAAGCGTGCGGTGGCGATTGCTCTTCGGAATCGCTGGCGCAGACAGCAAGTTCCCGAGGACTTACGGGATGAGATTGCCCCTAAAAACATTATTATGATCGGCCCTACCGGAGTGGGAAAGACTGAGATTGCCCGCCGGCTTTCACGTCTCGCGCAGTCACCTTTCATCAAGGTGGAGGCGTCGAAATTTACTGAGGTCGGGTATGTAGGGCGGGATGTGGAATCGATGGTTCGGGACTTGACGGAAATCGCGGTAAACATGATCAAAGCCGAAGAGTCAGAAAAAGTCATGGTCAAGGCTCGCGAAAATGCGGAAGAAAGGATTTTGGACTTACTCCTTCCTTCCCGAAGAGAGGAACCTATCTCGGAAACTCCCGACCAGGAAAAAAATCTGGAAGTGATGTCAACAACGCCGAATTATCAGGATGCAACCCGGGAAAAACTGAGGCAGTTACTCCGTTCGGGTAAACTGGACGAACGGGTGGTGGAACTGGAAACTTCCTCCCGCGGCAATCTGCCGGTTATCGAGGTCTTGTCTGCCACCGGCATAGAGGAGATGGAATTCAATATTAAAGAGATGTTTGGCAACATGTTCCCTAAAAAGACCAAAAAACAAAAAATGAAAATTCCTGAGGCTCTCGAAATTTTAACCCAGGAAGAATCCCAGCGATTGATTGATATGGACCAGGTAACCCGGATGGCAAAGGAACGGGTGGAGCAGTCAGGCATCATCTTTATTGACGAAATTGACAAGATCACCGGTCGAGAAAGCTATACCGGCCCGGATGTCTCGCGGGAAGGGGTTCAAAGGGATCTGCTTCCCATTGTTGAGGGAACGACCGTTACGACCAAACATGGGATGGTGAAGACTGACCACATCCTTTTCATTGCCGCGGGCGCTTTCCATTCCTCCAAGCCCTCAGACTTGATCCCAGAGCTTCAAGGAAGGTTTCCGATCAGGGTGGAGCTTGACTCCTTGGGAAAGGAAGAATTTGTCCGGATTTTACAAGAACCTCGCAATGCTCTCGTAAAACAGTACCACGCTTTAATGAAGACTGAGGGGCTGAATTTAATCTTTGAACCGGAGGCCATAGTAGAAATCGCTCAGATTGCCGAAAGCGTGAATACCCGCACCGAGAATATCGGCGCGCGTCGACTCTATACGGTCATGGAAAAGCTTTTGGAAGATATCTCCTTTGATGCCTCGGAAATGAAGGAAAAACAAATACTCATTAATAGGGAATATGTGACCGAAAAACTCAGAGAAGT
>CAVTQE010000008.1:0-112429 GCA_963736755.1 uncultured delta proteobacterium
TACCCAATTTTTGCAGCTCCGCATGTCTAAAAAAGGTAGTACCATTTCCTCTCCGGTTGGCATAAACTTTTTCCTGCTCCGGGAGTTTCACGCCACTGCAGTTTACCAGCCAGACTAAAGGAACATGAAGTCTCTTGGATAGGTCAGTAACCCGTAAAATATTTTCTGCCTGACCAGCAATCCAGGCTCCGGCCATCACCTTATTATCAAACCCAATAATAACCGCCCATTTGCCTCCTATCCTTCCTAATCCATCGACAACGCCGGTTGTGCCTGATTCCTCTTCCATTGGATCATACAGGGTATGGAGCGGACACCACGTTCCTGGGTCAAGGATATACTCGAGCCTTTGATACACGGTCCATTCACCCCGTTTCTTAAGGGTCTCGGCCGGAAGGCCGGCATTCTTAACCTTCGCTACCGCTTCCGCCAGTTCCTTTTCAACTTCCTTTATTTGTTTAACACTTTCTTCCATCCGTTTTTTCTGGGCATCAGATAGTGGCTTCCCGAGATCTGTCATTTTTTCAAAATATGGTCGCATTAATCATACCTCCTTATGTAGTTATTGGACGTAAAAATGAATGAGCAGCCATTCACTTTATCATTTCATTTTACCTTGTCAAGTCTATTAAAAAATAAGGCTAAAAATCTTTTGTCTGACTTTTTCTTACCATCCGGTCATCCTTCCCGGACCAAGAGAGCAACTGGCATGCCAAGGAATTTTTTTAGCGAGAGCTATCAAGTTCCTTAATTTTAACGAGTAATTAAGGTCAAGCGGTAGAAGAAAAAACTTTTATTATTAAAATTTTCTGCCAGTTTTTTTTACATCCTGTAAAAGACAAGGTTCTTTCCTTGACACCTCTTTTTGAGAACCCTATACTTCCAACCAGTTCAAGGCAGACTCGGCCTATTTGTCTAATCGCTTCTTATTATAAATGGAGAAAACAGGGAATACAAGGTGAACCCATGACGCAAGAAATAAAAGAAAAAACCAAAAAGACCGCTGACCTTTATTTTAAAGGTTGGAAAGGCGAAAGGCCTTACGAACTTTGGCAGGCCTTTGATCCAGACTTGGCCCGGGAATTCTCTCTTTTTATCACCGGGCAACTGTACGCTCACGAGAAGATTCCGCACAAAATTCGACAGCTCACGACCATTGCCGCCCTCACCGTGCTTGAACGGACCGATGAACTAAAATTACATATCTACGCGGGGTTGAATGTTGGATGTTCTCCTGAAGAAATTGCGGAAGTAATGTTCCAGATGGCAACCTACGCGGGAATGCCAGTGGTTAACTCCGCCCTCAAAGCCTTCCGGGAGGTTCTCAAAGAGAGAAACCTGTGGCCCCTGCAAGAAAAAGACTAAAAAATATTCAGTATTTTATAATAAAAGTGCGTTTATCACGTTACGGAGCAAATAAGTGCACTTTTGATATGGACTAGATTGCTCAAACGGTGAGAATTTACTCTGGAAATGAGAATGCCCTCTGGAGGAAATCGTCTGCCAATTACCCCCAAAAAGAGAAAAACCCAGCCAAGATCGGCAAAGGTTTATTTGCTTGAAAAAAATGGCGGAGAGAGAGGGATTCGAACCCTCGGTACACCTTTCGGCATACACTCGCTTAGCAGGCGAGCGCCTTCGACCTACTCGGCCATCTCTCCGCTGATTGCATTTTCAGTTTTTTCGCAAAGATATAGTTTTTCCCGATAGTTGACAGGGAATCGTTTTTTTTGCTGGATTCCTTATCATCTCCAGGGGAAAAAGAAAATATTTCATTCTTATACGTTCCGTGTCAAGTAGGAAAAGATTTCAAAACCACGAACATAAGAAAACGGAGGGAGTAGGATTCGAACCCACGTCCCATTTCTGAGAAGCGGTTTTCAAGACCGCCGCCTTAAGCCACTCGGCCATCCCTCCGATTATTATTATATAATAATGTTTTTTCATAAAACGCGCAACAAAAAAGGGGCTTCGAACTCGCCAATAAGACTTCGGTAAACCCCGTTAGAAGGCTTTCATACGGAACATTTACCCCCCGTGTGTGAAAAAATGTAAGAATCTTTAATTTTACCCCGTGCTTCCCTGTTAGATATTTGATATCTAACAAGGCAAGCAGGGCCTTTCTAACGGGGTAAATTTTTGCCTTCAGTCAAGCACACCCCTTTTCCTTAATATTCTTACTGTGCCGAATGCAAGAAAAACTAAGAAAGCTACGACCACCGTTGTCCCTGCTGCTGGCAGGTCCCAATAAAACGCCGTAAAAAGACCTGCGATCACTGAACCAATAGAGACCCCCGATGAGATTATGACTGCCTGGCGGAACGTTTTTGCTATCTGCAAGCCGGCCGCCGAGGGAATAACCAGTAAGGCAGCTACTAAAAGAATACCAACTACTTTCATGCCAATAACAACGGTTATCGAAGTCAACACAGCTAAGACTGCATCTAAAAACCCTGTTCGAATTCCCGAGGTCCGTGCTGATTCCGCATCAAAGGTCTGATAAAGCAATTCTTGATAAAAAAAAGAAATAACCATAATAACAGCTAAGGCTAAGAAAACCGCTACCACAACCTCAAACCTTTCTATCGCCAGAATATTGCCAAAGAGATAGCTAAAGAGATCTACATTAAATTTCCCCGAAACAGTCACCAAAATAATACCTATGGCCATTCCGGTGCTGCTCAATATCCCAATCGCCGTATCTTCATGGAGGCCTGTCTTTTCTCTTAATTTCTGAATAACAACTGCACAGAGCACAGCCACCACTAAAGCAACCAGCAAAGGCTTAACCCCCAGAAAGAGCCCCAATGCAACACCCCCAAACGTTACATGGGACAACCCATGGCCAAGCATCGCATCCCTTTTAAGAACCAGAAAAACTCCCAGGATAGCACAGGCTACAGAAATAAATATGCCCGCAACCAAAGCCCGCTGCATAAAGCCATAGGTGAGGATATCTTCCATGTAAAAAATCCTTAATGCCGGTGGCAGACTAAGTGATGTTCTCCCCGGAGCAACTCCTGAACCACCCCAGAGTTACAAAAGTCTTCATGCGTTCCATGAAAAACCAATCTTTGGTTCAAACAGGCGATTTTAGTCACTCGGTTATTGATGATACCTACGTCGTGCGTGATGAGTACGATCGTAATCTTATTGGCTTGATTTAACGTTCCTAACATCGAGTAAAATTTTTCTTGAGTTGCAGCATCAATTCCCGCAGTTGGCTCGTCTAAAAAAAGAAGAGACGGCTGGTTAACAATTGCCCGGGCAATAAAAACTCGCTGCTGCTGCCCCCCGGATAACTCACCAATCCGGCGGGTCTTAAAATCTTTTAAATCAACCTGTTCAAGAGCTTGATCAATGACCTTTTCATCCCTCCTTCGTAAAAAACGGGGGAAATCTTTTTTTGACAAAAGCCCCATAGCCACTACTTCCCGGACCGAAACCGGGAAAAAGGTGTCAATATTAATAGCTTTCTGAGGAACATATCCAATTTTATCCCACTGTCTAAAACTTTTGACGTCTTCCCCCAAAAGCTGGATAACACCTTTATAGGGTTCTAATATCCCCAGGATGATCTTTAAAAAAGTAGTCTTCCCGGATCCATTGGGCCCAATGATGGCCAGGAAATCTCCTGTGGTTATAGAAAGGTTTATATCTTCCAGTACCTTGGTTGAGCCAAAACTAAAGGAAATATTCTTTACAAAAACTAAAGGCTCATTACTTACAGGTAAGCCCATATTTTAAATTCTCCAAATTTTGCTCCATGAGGTCTAAAAAAGTAACCTTCGCCTCAATCTGTTTTTGGGTCAGGTTTTCCCCGGTGCTGAGGACCAGAGTTTTTGCTCCTACTTCATTGGCAATTGTCTTTGCCAGTTTATCACTTACCAGTTCTTCATAGTAAATCGCTCTGGCTCGATATTTCTTAGCGAGTGTTATTACTTCAGCCATCTTCTTGGGGGTGGGTTCAGCATTCGGGCTTATCCCGTAGAGTGGAACCTGCGTGAGACCATACTGCTGAGCTAAATAAGCAAAGGCCGCATGACTTCCCAAAATAATTTCTTTAGAACTACACCCCCCGAACTCTTTTCGATATCTCAGATCAATGTCCCGAAGCTTTGCCTTGTATGCCTCAGCATTCCTTCGATAATACAAAATTCCTTCCGGGTCCCTTTTGCTTAAACCTGCGGTGATTTTGTCAACAATGTTTTGGTCATAATCAAAATTAAGCCAGATATGGGGATCAAATCTGCCGTGCGTAGATTCATTGCTATGGTGATGTTTTTCACCTCCCGCGTCAGTTTGATCAGCTCGCAGGAGTGGCAACCCCTGGCTTGCTTCAATAATGACTAATTTCGGATTTTCTATGGTCTTCAAAATTCCAGCAACCCAAGGCTCCATCTCTGATCCAATGTAAAGAAAAACATCCGCCCGGGAAAGCTTTACAATATCACTCGGCTTAGGCTCCCAGGTGTGGGCTTCGGCCCCGGGAGGAAGAAGCTGAGTAACTTTTACCCGATCACCTCCAACTGCTTGAGCAAATTCAGTTAAAGGGAAAATAGTGGTCATGACTGAGCATTGTTCAGCAAAGGCTTCGGGAAGAAAAATAAAAAGAAACAACAGAAAATAAAGCAATCGTTTTGGGGTGCCCAAAAAATTCATTTCTCTCTATCCCTTTAAAAATTCCTGAATTAACTTTGAGGCTTCTTTCTTTTTCCCCTTTTTAAGTAAGGATAATATGTTACTCTCGATCAATTTTTCGATCAAATCTTTTTTCTTCTGAAAACTTAATGAGGCTTTTCGGTAGATAGTGCCCCGCGCCTTTGCAAGTAACTTTACATACTCCGCAAATATTGCTCCGTAAGAAAGCTCGATATCCCTTCTAATCTTTTTTGATAAAGCCGGTACCTTACCCCCAGTAGATATTGCCAGCACAAAACTTCCCCGCCGAAAAAATGAAGGAACAAAGAAGTCACATTCCTTAGGGTCGTCAACACAGTTTACCAGGATGCCTTTTTTTCGGGCTGCGTGAGCAACCTGCTTGTTAACCTCATCTGAATTCGTGGCTGCGAAGATCAAAAGTTTTCCTTTTAAATCATCATGAACAAAATCTCTAAGATTTAAAACTACCTTTTTTTTTGCGGCTAATGATTTGATTTTTTTGGTTGCTTTCGGTGCAATCACAGTAATTTTAGCCCCGGTGTCGAGAAGACTCAAGACCTTCCGCTCTGCGACTCCACCCCCCCCAATCACCGCGACCGCTCTATTGTTAAGAAGCAGGTTTAATGGATAAGGTTCAATCATAACAATGATTTTTATATGCTAAAGGTTAATAGATGCATCTTACAGAAAAAACCCATCATTTTCAAACTTAATCACTATCAAATAAAAATATTCTGGCAAATAAAAAAACCCGGTTGAGAGCCGGGCAACATCCAGAGAAGTAAAATCAGGCGTAAACCTGGTTAAAAAGTCTGGGACTATTTCATTATAAGTGAAAGGAGGGATAGGCGGTTTTAGCATCCAGAACTATGTGAAAACCGCACCTAAATCGACTCTTTTTTAAAGAGTCTGGGGCAGATTTTTTTCATTTCAATCCCCTCCTCTTTCTAAAAAAATACAAACGTTACTATGATAAAAAGCGGAATTAAAATCGGGATAGAGTATTTAAACATGTACCCAAAAAAGCTTGGCATAGCTACCCCGGCTTCTTCAGCTATGGATTTTACCATAAAATTAGGGGCATTCCCGATGTAGGTGTTTGCTCCCATAAAGACTGCGCCAACGGAAATTGCCTTTAAGAAATGATATGAATTCTTGATTGATAGAAACTATCGGTTCCACGCCGAGCAGGATTTGGTGCACCAGGTTCCTTCCGGGAACTGGAGTTTCCCCAGGGCGGAATTAAAAAAGGTAAGATACGTAGGGGCGTTGTCTAAGAAAGAAGAAAGCCCCCCGGACAACCAAAAATAATGGTAGGGTTCTTTAACCGCATTGACTAAAAAAGCAAATGCTCCTTCACTGCCGGCTTTAAGGATAGCGAGGGCGGGAACAATCGTCATGAAAATCCCGGCAAAAAGATAGGCTACTTCCTTTATTGGCTCCCAACTGAACTGATTTGTTTGGCGTAGCTCCTTTTTGGTAAACAATAAAGAAAGTATTCCCATGCTGATCATCAAAAGATCGCGCAGGAGGTTTTGTTTTGGAATTGCGATGCCCAAGATATTTATTTCTCCCCATTTCATGATTCCACTCAATAAAATCGCTCCCACCACCCCCGTTAAAAAGAAAAAATTATGCCATCCTTCGAAATGAATTGGAACCTTTTTACTATTTTTATCCATGAAAACTTCATGGGGTTCTCGCTGGTAATAATAGCGGTCGACAAGGAAGAAAACAATGAGCAGGAGGGTGCTCGCAAATAACATCTCCGGTAGAAGCTTCAATGTCCAGAAAAAAGGAACACCATGAAGAAAACCAAGAAAAAGTGGGGGGTCGCCCAAAGGAGTAAGGGAACCGCCAATATTGGCTACCAAAAAGATGAAAAAACAGATTATGTGTGCTTTTTTTCTTCGGTGAGCATTAGCCCGCAAAACAGGCCGGATCATAATCATTGAAGCGCCAGTGGTTCCAACCCACGATGCTATTAAGGTTCCGAGAGTTAAAAGGACAGTATTGCTTAACGGTGTACCTGTTAAATTACCCTTAAGGACAATTCCTCCCGCAATAGTAAACAACGACCAAAGCACAATAATAAAGGGGAAATAATCCACAAAGTAAATGTGAAGAATTTCATAGACTGCCTGGTTATGAAAAAAATAAATAAAGGGCGCTGCAAAAACAACTGCCCAAAAGGCAGCAACTTTGGGGTAATGGTGATGCCAGAAATGTGGAGCAGCTAAGGGGAAAATAGCTATTGACAACAATATGCCGACAAATGGCAGGATTGCCCACAAAGGCAGTTTTTTTCCTAAATCATCGCTGGGTTTTTCAATTATTGGAGCACATTGATTCGCAGCGACTGTTGCTTCACTAACCGTGGGTGAAGCAGAACCACTCAATGACGATGCAGCCCAAGAGCCTCTGATTAATAATTCAACAATAAAAATTAATATAATAAAAGAAACTAATTTTTTTTTAATTATACTTTCTCATTAAGTTTTTTTTTGTTGGACGCATTTTTAGTTTTTCTAAATTTTTTTACAAGTCGAGGGAGGATATAGAAAAAAACGAACCCCCCGATAAAAAGCGCAGCGAGATACGTCGCATCACTCACTATTAACCATTCACTACCTTTTTCCATTCGGTACACCCCCGCTGAATATTTATGGATTGTTGAATACCTTTACGCTTTTTCAAAAATGTAAATTTTAAACGATGGTACAAAAGGCACTATTCCCGCAGTTATAATTAACAACCTTGAAATTCAGAGGAGACTTATTTCTGATGAATCTTCTCGTTTGCTTCTTCTTCTGCTGCGGCTTTCTTCTGTTTTTTGTGGCCCCATACTCTAACGGTAATTATTGTGATTATCACTGCCAATACGACCACAAAGAGAGGCCATTTGCTCTGAAGAAATATCCACGCATTATACTCTTCCATGATTAATACCTCCTGTGCTGTTTTAAGTTTATTAAGCAAAAATCAAGGCTGATTGAAAAATATTTTTTCAGCCTGCTTAAGACTATCCTTAGATAATTGACAAATTTTTATTATAATTTGATATAGCAGCTGCTTTGGTTATTTATGGGTCAAAGAGCACATAAAAAAAGCCGCTACCTCGCCTTGAGATAGCGGCCCGACTATCGTTCTATTTACCCTCCAGAAAAGATGATCTTTTCTGAACCCTAAAAAAATATTTTATTTATTAATTTTTATTTAATTACTCTTCAGATTGTTGTTCAACTATTAACCTGTAAAAGGGAAAAAGTCAAGGGGAAAAAACTATTAGTGGAAATAAAAACCCCGCTCGATCTATAAGGAGGAGCGGGGCAAAATTTAAACTATATTTAATTAAGCCGCTGCTGATTTGACTTTGAATTGAAGTATATAAGACTTATTTATTTGCTTAGATAAACCAAAATAATCAAATGTGAGTATAAAGCAAAATTATAGACTATTCCCCATAAAAATGCTTTCTTTTTCCTTACGATATGCAAGAAGTCTTGCCAAAAACAAAATAAAAGAATATTTTTTGTCTTATTTACCACCACAAGGAGCCGCGTATGGAGTTCAAAAACTCGTCTTTATTCGAGGAAGTTAAAAAATAACGCGTCAAGAAAGGCTTATGCCTTTAAAATTTTTATAAAAAAGGAGATGACCATGAAAAAAACCGGTATGGCAATTTTACCCCTAACCGTGATTATGCTTTTGCTTCTATTAGCCCAACTTCCCAAAGTTGTGGCAGAACAATTTCAGTATGTGGGCAACAAGAAGTGCATCGCCTGTCATCGGGCTGAATTTCAAGCCTGGCAAAAAGATCCTCATTCCCGTGCCTTGGATACTTTAAGGCCGGGGACCAAAGGAGATGCTAAGATCAGAGCAAAACTTGACCCCAAGAAGGATTATACTGCTGATGCCTCGTGTCTTGTTTGCCATAGTGTCGGATACGGTAAACCTGCTGCTCCGGGCGCTGATTTAACTAATGTTGGTTGCGAATCGTGTCATGGTCCGGGAAGCAATTACAGAAGTCCCACCATCATGAATAAGAAAAAATACCAAGACAACCGAGCAGCCCAGCATAAAATGGCTCTGGAGGCCGGGTTAACCGAGCCTACTGAGCAGGTTTGTACTACCTGTCATAATGCTAACAATCCGTTTGGGAAAGGATTCGATTATAAAAAAATGGTTGAGAATGTAAAACATAAGTAATAATTTTTGCTCATGGATGATCCTTTTAAAATTTTTTGCAGACTTCTTTTTCGTAGAAGAGATTTTAAGTATTGACCGGTATAAGAATTTTGGTTTTGAATAATCTCTTCCGGCGTCCCACAGGCCACCACGTAGCCGCCCTTATCTCCCCCTTCTGGCCCCAGATCAATGACATGGTCCGCGGTTTTGATGACCTCTAAATTATGCTCAATGATGATAATCGTATTTCCCCTGTCCGTGAGGCGGTTGAGGACCTCTAAAAGATTCTGAACATCCGCAAAGTGAAGCCCGGTAGTTGGCTCATCAAGCAGATAGAGAGTTCGGCCGGTGCTCCGTTTGCTCAACTCGCGCGAAAGTTTAATTCTCTGGGCTTCACCACCCGAAAGTGTTGGCGCAGACTGCCCGAGCGTGATATATCCCAGCCCCACCTCAGTAAGGGTTTGGAGCTTCTCCTTGATCCGGGGAATAGGGGAAAAAAAATCTAACGCCTGCACTACGGTCATATCCAGAACATCAGCGATGTTTTTTCCTTTATACACTACCTCTAGAGGTATCCCGGTTATACCGTTTCCCTTTGCATTCATCACAGGTCACATACACATCAGGAAGAAAGTGCATCTCGATCTTTATCAGCCCATCGCCGCAACACGCTTCGCACCGGCCTCCTTTGACATTAAAGCTGAAACGGCCCGCCTTATAACCGCGGACTTTTGCTTCAGGAGTAGCGGCAAAGAGTTCCCGGATAAAGGTAAAAGCACCGGTATAGGTCGCGGGGTTGGACCGCGGCGTCCGGCCAATAGGGCTTTGGTCAATGTCAATAACCTTGTCAATGTGTTCCAATCCTTCAAGATTAAGAAACTTTCCCGGCCGTTCTTTGCTCTGGTAGAATTTTTGCGCCAACGCGCGGTAGAGCGTATCAATGATAAGAGTGCTTTTTCCTGAACCGGAGACTCCGGTAACACAGATCAAAAGCCCGAGAGGAAATCGCACTTCTAAATCTTTTAGATTGTTTTCACGTGCTCCTCTGATGGTAAGAAAGCGGTTATCAGGACAACGCCTTTTTTTTGGAACCGGGATCAAAAGCCTTCCTGAGATATATTGACCGGTGAGAGAATTCTCGCACAGGATTAATTGCTGGGGAGTTCCGCTAAAGACAACCTCACCACCCTTGACTCCCGCACCCGGCCCCATATCAATCACCTGGTCAGCCGCTACAATCGTGTTTTCATCGTGCTCAACCACTAAGACGGTATTGCCGAGGTCTCGCAGTCTTTTAAGGTTATTGATCAGCTTGTTGTTATCCCGTTGATGAAGGCCGATGCTCGGTTCATCAAGGATGTATAACACCCCCATGAGTCCAGAGCCAATCTGCGTGGCCAAACGAATCCGCTGTCCTTCGCCTCCGGAAAGAGTTGCTGAGGACCGATGCAACGTGAGATAATCAAGCCCCATATCCGTCATGAACTTAAGCCGGGCCAATACTTCTTTGAGAATGGGTTGTGCAATCGCCTTTTCCCGGGAATTAAGTTTCAGGCTTTCAAAAAAATAAAGCGCCTGGGTGATCGACAGAGAACTGACCTCATAAATCGATTTTCCGTTCAGCTTCACAAATAGGCTTTCGGGCTTAAGCCTGCTTCCCTCGCAAACAGGACACGGATGGATATTCATATACCGTTCGATCTCTTCCCGGATCAGGTCAGAGTTGGTCTCCTTAAAGCGGCGCTCAAGGTTGGGGATTATCCCTTCAAAGGGGCGAAAGAAAAAATGGCGCCGGTCGTCATCTTCATAGTAAAATTTAATTTTTTCCTCTCCTGAACCATAGAGGAGAACGTGTTTTATTTGGTCAGGGAGTTTTTTAAAAGGGGTGTAGATGTCAAACGTATAATGTTCACTTAAAGCATCCAAAATCTGATGAAAGTAGACTGAATTTCTTTTTGCCCAGGGATCAAGAGCGCCTTCACGGATAGAAAGTTCCGGATTGGGAACAATAAGCTCAGGGTCAAGGTAAAGCTTGTTTCCTAACCCGCCGCAGGCAGGACACGCTCCATACGGACTGTTGAAAGAAAACATCCGCGGCGTGATTTCCGAATAGCTTACCCCGCAATCAACGCAGGCAAACTTTTCGCTGAAAATCCTCCCTTCTCCGTCCTGGTCTTCAATTTTTACAATCCCACCACTTAAATTGAGCGCCGTCTCTAAGGAGTCCGAAAGCCGCTTCTCAATTTTTTCTTTGATGATCAACCGATCCACCACCACCTCAATCTGGTGTTTTTTGTTTTTATCCAAAACGATCTCCTCATCCAAATCCCGTAACGCTCCATCGATCCGTGCGCGTACAAACCCTTTCTTCCGAAGCTGTTCTAAGTCTTTCCGGAACTCGCCTTTTTTACCCCGGATAATCGGAGCAAGGATGACGATTTTGCTTTGAGGAGGACGCTCCATAATCTGGTCTACTATTTGGGGTATGGTTTGGGAACTTATCTCCTGACCACAGTGATAACAGTGCGGCCGTCCGACCCGGGCAAAAAGGAGACGGAGATAGTCATAAATCTCGGTAACCGTTCCCACTGTCGAACGGGGATTTCGGCTAATGCCTTTTTGTTCAATGGAGATTGCCGGAGAGAGACCTTCAATAGCATCCACGTCGGGTTTATCCATTTGCTCTAAAAACTGCCGGGCGTAAGCGGAAAGAGACTCAACGTAGCGCCGTTGCCCTTCCGCGTAGATGGTATCAAACGCAAGCGATGACTTCCCTGACCCGCTCAAACCAGTGATCACCACCAGCTTGTCCCGCGGGATTTCCAGGTCAATATTTTTCAGGTTATGCTGTCTCGCCCCTTTGATAATGATCGCATTACTCATGTACGTTAATTCCCTTGACTGATAACAAAGTCCCTACCTTCAGATAAAGTAAAACCCCTTTTTCCTTCCACGTAAATCGTGAATCGTAAAACGTAAGGTGTTAAATTTCACTTTTCACGCTTCACTTTTCACGTGCTCACGGCTTTTATCCCTCGTTCCCCGTTCCTCGCCCTTGGCTAATGGCTCATTGCTGATAGCTAAGAACTATTACCCATGAGCTATGAGTTTTTTTGCTCCATGCTCCCTGCTTTTTCCCGCATTGTGTCACCTTTGCCTCACCTTTTCAAGCCTTTGCCAAAAAAATAAAACCAAGGCTTGATTTATATATTTGAAACTGCTATAAAAATTACCCAACACGTCTGCCTGTATCGAAAGAAAGGTATTATGAGAATATGAGCACCATTTTTAATCAACACGAAGAGATTTCTCAGCACTTCATCGTGGATGATGAACTTTGGAAGGCTTTACAAAAAGCTGATCCTGCAATCATCAGCCAAAACTGCGACGTTTCCTTTGACCACCAGCAGGAGCTTTACCTTATTCCTGTGCTCGATGAAGTCTACAGTGTTTTTCCAAAAGATAAAAAAATAACAACGCCCACTGCGGGCGATGCTTCGCAAGAAAAACTTCGGGTTGAACGTACCCTCTTTCTCCTCCACTACCTTTTGGGAACCAAGAACATCCCCCTTGAGGGAAAACGGGTTTCGGAAAAAGAGCTCAAAGGCGGTGAGATGTTTTTCCGCGGGCCTCATGCTCTGTCAACGCAAGGAATAATCAAAAAGTTTGGCAATAACCCGGAAGGATTTCTTGCTGCTGGATTAAAGCTTAAGGGAGAAAAGATTGGTTTAGGTGATGCGGCGATTGAGCTAAAGGCAGCTCCAAAAGTCCCTATTACGTATGTGCTCTGGATAGAAGACGAAGAGTTCCCTGCCTCAGTAAAAATTCTCTTTGACCCTACTATTCAGGAATTCCTTCCCCTCGATATCATCTATGGCCTTACGATCTTCACCTCCACCGGCTGGTGGATATATAAATAGCTTAAAGAGGTGGGATACTTGGCAGATAATCAAATCGCAGAATGAAAAACCAGATACGCTGCTCCCAGTAATCCCGCGTCATCGCCGCAGACTGCCGGAACTATCTTTACCCGCGCCGCCGGAATCTTAAGCGCCCGCGTTTGTACTTCTTGTTTGGTAAACGGGAAAAACATATCCCAGGATTTGCTCACTCCTCCGCCAAGAACAACCATCTCCGGGTTAAGGATGTTGATCAGGCTGGCAATACCAATGCCGAGGTGTCTGCCCATGTCCTGAAAAATTTTTCGTGACATCTGATCTCCGGCTTTGGCAGACTGATAAACCATCTCAGCGGTAATGGTTTCCGGATCACCGTAACAACGTTTGTATAACTCACTTTCAGGATGCTTACGTAATGCTTCGATCGCTTCTCTTCTGATCGCGGTTGCTGACGCTAACACCTCCAAGCAGCCGCGGTTGCCGCAGTTACACTGCGGGCCTTGTGGGTCAACGGTGATATGACCCGCCTCACCAGCCATACCATCAGCGCCATGTACCAGCTTACCGTGTATGATGATGCCGCCGCCGATACCCGTACCGAGCGTGAGACAGATCAAGTCATTGACACCGGTACCGGCCCCTTTCCACTTTTCACCCATGGCCGCGAGATTAGCATCATTGTCTATCATGATGGTGAGATGTTTGAGAAAAGATGCTTGAAGTTTATCTCTGAGGGGATAGCCATCAAATCCTACTAAGTTTGGGGACTGGGTGATAATACCCTTTTCGATGTCAATCGCTCCCGCAATACCCACTCCAACCCCTTTTATCTGTTTTGCAGGGAAAGCCTGGTAAACTTCTTCAAGCGCGGAAAGGAGACTTCGCAAAACCGATGCTTCGCCTTCGTGAGCGAGCGTCGGCCTTTGAACCCGTTTCTTAATAGTGCCGTGTTCATTAATTGCGGCAACGCGGATATTGGTTCCCCCAAGATCAACGGCTAAAACAATGCGCTCCATATCAATGACCTGATCGTACCAGAAAAAATAATCATTATGGCTCACCTTTTCAATGTCCCTTTGGAGTATGGCAAAAAAAATTGACTCACAAAGACTATGGAGTATACTTTAGATATGAGATTCATCAATTTTTCTAAAAAGCCGAATTTAAATCGCCCCATCCTTATTGCCGGATTTGAGGGCTGGCCCAATGCGGGCTGTATTTCATCTGATGTATTAAGTTTTTTAAAAAAGGGGCTGGGAGTAAAAAAGTTTGCTGAAGTAAATCCCGATATTTTCCATAAATATTCTAATAACCGTCCGTATGCCAAAATTGATGGTGGTGAAGTAAAGTACCTTCTTTTCTCCCCGTATGAATTCTTTTATAAAAAGAGCACCAGTTTCCCGGATCTGATCCTTTTCCTCGGAAAAGAACCACAGCTCCGATGGAAACAGTTTACCCGATCTTTCCTCAAATTAGCAACTGATTTTGACGTTGCAATGCTGATTACCATAGGCGGAACGTACGATTATGTCACCCACAAACAAGACCCCTGGATCTCAGGGGTGTTTACTGATAATGACCTGAGACACAAAGTGGTTGCTTCAGGCATAAAAGACGCGAAATATGAAGGCCCGGTAAGCATCCATACTTTTCTTCTCAAGGAAGCGGAGGAAATCGGAATCAGGGGAATAAGTATCTGGGGCCATGTCCCGCAATATCTTACCAACAATAACTTCCCCATTACCTGCCAGATCCTTGGGTGTTTAAAAGAAATCGTTGGTTTTGACTTGGACCTGAGCGAAATAAAGCTCAAGGCTGAAGAGTTATTAAAACAAATAGACCTGATTATCCAAAAAAATCCAGAGCTATCAAAATATATCGAAAAAATCGAAAAAGGCTGCCACCTTAAAAAAGAACCATCCTTTCATGACAAAGTAATCCAAATTAACGATTTTCTCAAAAAAGACCCGCAGTAAACCCCGTGAGAAGGCTTTCACACGGGGCTTTTACCCCGTGTGAAAAGGTGTAAGAATCTTTAATTTTACCCTGAAATGATATCTAACAGGGCAGGCGGGCTTTTCTAACGGGGTAAATAATCCGGCTATTTTCTCTCCTCAAAGATCATCGCTATTTTCCTCCCAGGAAGAAAAAGCCCTTGGGAAATTCAAAGATACCATGAAGGATCTCAAGGGCTTTTTTAAACTGACCGGAAGGAAACAACCAGGAGAGGGATGAGGAAGAAGCACTTATTGCTAAGGGGATAATGCCTGAACCGGCAAACGCCGAGAACGTCAGCCCAAAAATTCCCGGCATTTCGCCGAAATGAGGGCCATAAAGCATGGCCATGCTTACTTGAGAAATCAAAGCAAGTTCTTTGCGGTTTTCTATTCCACGCAGAGCATCAATCAGCTCCCCAACCGTTTCTTCCGAAAGAAGATCCACCCCCAGATAAAGAGTCTTTTCGCCGTGTAAGGACCTTTCCGAGGCAAGAAAACGAAGCGGAAGGTTGCGTTGTTTAAAAACCTCGAAAATTCCCCCAAACGGGGAATCAGAGCCCCCAGGAAATTCTATTCGGACCAGGGTCAAAAATTGATGGCTGATGATTCGGTAAGCGCGGATTTTTTCGCTGTTCATGAATTTCCAAAAGTTGTTTCCAATGATTTTGTAGCAATCGAGCAATACTCCTGAGGTACAAGACAAGATATCGAGGATAACGAGGTGCTTAAAACAAGCACGGGGACTGAATTGTCCTCCAGTGCTTTTATAAACCGAAAAGCAACGTCAGCATTATCCCGGAAAGGGAAGACCGAGATAATCCTTACTGATTTTATCATGGAAAAAGAGATGGTTGGATAATGCTCCTGGATAAGGGTGGTAACACCATCGGTTTCCTGCGGGTTAAAACATAACGTAATATCCATAACATCTTCTTTATTTTTTATTTCCACGCCTAACCAGATATTAATCCTTCCCTCTCCCAATACGCCAAGAACGTTTTGTAAAGCCAGAGGGTCGTCTCCGGACATGGTCATCTTCATTGCGTCCAACACTGGTGATGCCTTCACCCTGCCTATCAAACCGTCTCCTTTAACGTGCTAAAATATAAAGATTTTTTTATCAATACCAAACCGTTGGTTTTTTATAGCCGAGTAAGTATTGAATTTGTGAATATTTTACCACAAATTTTTGGTTTTTTCTGCGAAAAAACTTGACATTTTCACACCAATATGGTTTTTTTTTACCTCCCAATAAATGTTTACTCACAAAAAAATATTTTTAAATATAAATAATAAGCTAAGAGGAGATTTTCAAACATGAGACTCGCAGGTAAATCAGCAATCGTAACAGGGTCTGGCCGCGGAATAGGCCGGGCCATCGCAATAAAATATGCCCAAGAAGGTGCCGATGTGGTGGTAAACTACACCAAGAATCCGGACACCGCCAATGATACTGCCAAGGAAATCGAAAAGCTGGGCCGGAAGGTCGTGGTGGTGAAGGCGGATGTGGCTAAAAAAGAAGACTGTGACAACATGGTAAAAGCAGCCTTGGAAAAGTTTGGCAAAGTGGACATCCTGGTAAATAATGCCGGCGTATCAAAGGCCGCCATGCTTTGGAAAATGACCGAAGAACAGTGGGATGATGTTGTCGACATTCACCTTAAAGGCGCTTTTCTCTGCACGCAGGCCGTGGCTAATCATATGCGGGACCGAAAGTACGGTAAGATCATCAACGTTATTTCCACCGCCGGCGTATACGGCACTGCCGGCCAAATCAATTATGCTTCCGCTAAAGCCGGCTTGATCGGATTCACCAAGTCTGCCTCCCGAGAGCTTGGGCGGGCGGGAATCACTGTGAATGCGGTGGAGATCGGGGTTATTGAGACAGAAATGACTGAAACTATCCGCACTGATCCGAAGTTAAAGGATGTGTATATGGGAAGAATCCAGCTTGGCCGGTTTGGGACAGTGGATGATGTTGCCCCCATTTTCGTATTTCTGGGTTCGGATGAGGCAAATTGGATTACCGCCCAGGTTATCGGAGTTGATGGCGGATACGTCGGTTAATAAACAGGTAACGGTTATAGGTCAATAATAAGGAGGGAAAAATGGCACGAGTTGCAATTATTGGCGTAGGCCAAAGTAAATTTGTTCGCGGCTATCCGGGAAGTATTCGGGAATTAGCCTTTGAAGCATACCGAGAGGCAGTACAAGACGCAAACATTACCAGTAAAAATGTTGATGCCTCAATCATCTGCTCTGCCCCGGAATATGATAAGCAGAGGTCACCCGCGGGGGTTCTCGCGGAATACCTGGGATTGACCCCCCAGCCAACCTTTTATCTCGAAACCGTTTGTTCATCCAGCAGCACCGGATTAAAGGTTGCCTACTCAATGGTGAAGGCTGGTCTCCATGACATTGTCTGTATCCTCGGATTTCAGAAGATGTCGGAAATTACTTCCGCTGAGTCGCAAGAGCGTATGGGAAGGGGTGCGGACATCCAGTGGGAATCTCCTTTTGGTACCATGATGCCTGCCTATTATGCGCTCCATGCGCGCGCTCATATGGCAAAATACGGCACCACGGAAGATGATTTAGCGTTAATCCGGGTAAAAGCAGCAACCTATGGACAAATCAATGACCGGGCGGTTTACCAAAAGCCGGTTACCATGGAAATGTTCAAAGATCCGGAAAATAGCCTGGCCGGGCCGGTGGCATCACCTCTCCGGGTAGGAGACTGTTGCGCTAATGCGGACGGCAGTTCGTGTATCATCCTGGCCAGCGAAGAAAAAGCTAAGGCCTTCTCTAAAAAGCCAGTATGGATTTTAGGTGTCGGCGCTGCATCAACCGCAGTTAACATGGCCGGACGAGATCTTTTTAGCGGACTTACCGTGGCCATGGAAGCAGCAAAGACCGCCTACAAGATGGCAGGAGTAAGCCCCAAGGAAATAGACGTAGCAGAAGTCCATGACTGTTTTACCATCGCTGAAATGATGGCGTATGAAAATCTGGGATTTGCCAAACCCGGTGAAGGCAAAGACCTTATCCGAGCCAAAGAGACCTACAAAGAAGGAGGCATCCCGGTTAATGTTGATGGCGGACTTCTTTCCAAGGGACACCCGATTGGCGCGACCGGAGGTTCCCAATTAAGGACTATCGTGCTCCAGCTTCGTGGAGAGGCCGGACCAATGCAGGTAGAAAATCCGGAAATTGGCTTGGTTCATAATATTGGCGGCGTTGGTCTTTATGGAAACGTTACTATCTTAGGGAGGGACTAAAATGGCAAAACAAGAAATCGACGATCGGTTTAAAAAATTTGGAACCGTTAGTTTCACTTCCATTTCTAAGGTTAATGACTTTATCGGTTACCTCGAAAAAGGAAAGGTAATGGCCACCAAATGCAAGAAATGTGGGATGACGTTTTTCCCTCCCCGCGCAGATTGCAGTGGCTGCCTCTCCAGTGATATGGACTGGATTGAAGTTACCGGCGAAGGAACTCTTTTAACCTTTAGCAAGCTCCAGTACGGTCCGGTTGGGTTTGAAGGAGATCTGCCCTACACGATTGCACTTGCCCAATTTAAAGATGTCAAAGTATTTGGGCGAATGAGCAAAGAACTCTCTGATGCTGATGTTGTTGTGGGGATGAAAGTAAAGGCGTTGCCTGTGCAGCTCGCCAACGGAAAGATTGCGTACGAATTTAAAAAAGCGTAACCAGCAGACCCTGTAATCCGTTTTAAGAGCTACAGCGTTTTATCAAGTATTGACAAAAAAGAAGACGGAAAGGAGGATATTCTTTTTCGTCTTCTTTCGTTTCAGCCAAAAAAGAAAAAGTTTGCAATCAAAAGATTATTTTGGTATTTTGTAATTTGAAATCTTTTTAAGGAGTTAATTTCTTTGAGGAGATAAAATTATGTTACCCAACATAGGAATGTCAGAGCTTCTCGTAATCCTTGTTCTTGTCATGATAATCTTTGGGGCGGGAAAACTTCCGGAAATAGGCGCTGGTTTAGGAAAAGCCATCAGAGGTTTCAAAAAAGCAGCCACCGGTGAATTGGACGAAAACGAAAAGTCAAAGGAAAAGGAACTGCCTAAAGATAACGCTTCAAAATAATAGCCAATGGAGAATTGCCCTTAGTTGAATAAAAGAGAAGTTTTCAACTCACATCTTCCCCGTAATCCCAATCACATTTTCACCTCTGCGCCTCACCGTATTTTTGTCAGCCCTGAAAACATAAGCCAAGACCGGATTATCCTCCGGGGTGAGCTGCTTAAAAAAGTTCGGTTGGTTTTACGGCTTAAGCCAAAAGATACCCTTAGTGTTTTTGACGGCACAGGTTTCGAATATCTCACTCAGATTGTTTCTCTTACCCCTCACGCAGGCGAGCTTAAAATAGTGGAAAAAACTCATCCCCCGCGCGAATCGCCCCTGGAAATTCATCTGGGGCAAGCAATGCCTAAATCACAAAAAATGGATTTTATTATTCAAAAAGCAGTAGAGCTTGGGGTAGGTGAAATCCATCCTTTCTTTTCCTCCCGCACCATACCTCGTTTTAATCTCAGCCAGGCAATGAAAAAGATAGAACGCTGGCAAAAAATCTCTCAGGAAGCCGCCCAGCAGTCCGGTCGTATCGACATCCCCACGGTAAATCCTGTGGTTGAATTCGTCGACCTGCTCACCCTACCCTCGCAAGCGAGTCTTAAGATCATCCTGCAAAAAGACTCCTCCCACGACTCACTCAAAAATTTTCTCACGACCAACCAGAATAAACGCGGTATCTTTTTTTTGGTGGGACCGGAAGGAGGATTCGCGCCTGAAGAAATAACCCGTGCCTTGGATCACGGCTTTAAACCCATAAGCTTAGGTGAGCGTATACTGAGAACCGAAACCGTGGCCCTCACCTTTCTCAGCATCCTCCAGTATGAGCTGGGGGATATGACATAACCTTTGTGAAATACAAAAAAGCTGAACTGTTTTTAGAGAAAAAATTTCTACCAAAAAATTCATTTGTTAATTAACAATAGATAGGAGGTATCCATGAGTGACTTAGCACAGCGCATTCTCACTATTATCAAGGAACCGCATTTGGCCAGCTTTGCCACAATTGCTGAAGAAAGCAAGCCATGGGTTCGGTATGTTACGTGTCAGGCTTCAGAGGATTTAACCATCCGTTTCGCCACGTTTATCGGTTCCCGAAAAGTAGCCCAGATCAAAAAAAATCCGGAGGTACATTTGACCTGTGGGGTTACTGACCTTGCGACTGCTCAGACTTATTTACAAATCCAGGGGAAAGCGGAACTCTCAACTGACAAGGCAGAACGGGAAGCCTTTTGGAACGATTACCTGAAAAGATATTTTAAAGGACCTGATGATCCGAATTATGGGATCATCATCGTGAAGCCCTATCGCATCGAACTCTATACGATGGGAAATTTTAAGCCAGAAGTGTGGAAAAAGTAAAAAACATAACCGTCAAACCAAGGCTGAGGCTGATTCGCGGCGGACGTCCCTCCCGGTTCGCAATGGGCTCGGTTGATATCGTGGTCGCACCAGAGAATAAACCGCCATTTAGAACAGATGCGGTTGCTTATGAAGAGGACACCTTCCTCGTTCTCAGCGCTCCCGTGGAGTTAAACGAACCACCAGAACCGCTCGTTCGCTTGTTGACCGAATTGCGAGAGATGAAGCCAGAGAAACCAGGTTCAGTGCTGGTGAAAGCCACCTCTCCGCTTCAGCTGCTTGCTGTTGTGCACGACCTTAATCAGGAACCATCGTGGAAGGAAGAATGGGTAGCGAAAGCCCTTGAAGGAATCTTCCGGGAGACTGAACAGCGAAAACTGCATTCACTTGCCCTCCCGTTTCTCGGAACCCGTCATGGTTCCTTGGACAAAGAACGTTTTCTGGTATTGCTGCGCTCTACCCTGGAGGGAATTGTTACCCACTCCCTGAAACGTATCTGGCTGATGCTTCCTCCTGACATTGATCCCGAAATGCTTAAGGTTCTCAAATTCAAACATCGAAAGAAAAAGGGGACGAGATACCAAGAATCCCTGAAAAGCACTCTGCCCCCCTTGAGCTTACAGATCCCCGTTAGATATTTGATATCTAACGAGCAAGCGGGGCCTTTCTAACGGGGTAAAAAATATTTTTCCGATATTCCTGATAATATGTCAGAAAAATTATTGGGGGTAATTTTTTACGCTGAAGCCTCTGTTTTTGCTTTGCTTCCTGTTTCGGCAAACGTTACTATTGGATAGTGCCCAATCCCAGCGCAAGGATATTTTCACCATCGAATTGACGATGGCCACTATGTCGTGATACAAAAAAATATCGTGAGGAGTTATTGTGAAAAGCTGCCACATTATCCATCCACGATGCACGTAAAGGAGAAAATAATTTTATGCAACCAAAAGTAGGCTTTCTCGGGATGGGGATTATGGGACAGGCAATGGCCAAAAATATTCTTAAGGCCGGGTATGAATTAATGGTCTATAACCGGACTCCTGAAAAAACTGTGGCTCTTGGTGAAGCAGGTGCCCGAGTTGCCGTAACCCAAAATGAAATTGCTGACTGGGCGGAGGTGATCATCATGATGGTCACCGGCCCGGAGGCGATTGATGATCATCAGTAACACTCATCACGCTCAGGGATACTGCGATGGAAGAACGTTTTGAAAAATTAATTGATTTTACTCTCAAGCAAGAAGCTCTTACGGGAAGAGCACGGGTGCTGTTTCTCAGCGCTGATCAATGGAAAAAATTCGCCAAAGAAAAAAATGACCTGGCCATTCAGTATGAATTATTAACGAAAAAATCTTCAGCGCTTTCAGCCGATGGAAAAGAAGAAAAAAAGCGAGCTGATTACTCTACTTTTTTGGCTACCTCCATTAAAGAACCTAAGAAGCGTTTTAACAACCCTGAAGCAAAGCAAAAGTTTCCTCATATGTCTCACCTATGCCTTATTAATTGCGATGTAGACATTTTGATTCTTACGAATCCTCATGAATTTTCCAACTCTGTCTTTAGAAAAACAAAGTGAAGCAATTGTCCAGGAGATTCTTCACTATGAAGAACACCGGGCCGGAAAGCTCTACCCCGCTCATCAGCTTGCAGAAAAAGCGAAAAAAATTGTTGAGGAATTTTTAAAGCAGGTAGGTTGAGGAAAAGGAGTGGAAAAACAAAGTTCCATGAAGCAATTGTATCACACGATGAGGTCCGAAAACGGGGTTTTATCTGTGCTTTTTTTGAGGTGCTAATTTTTTTCCAATTTTATTAAATAAAATATGCTTCAATACACCCACGCCAATACTGCGCGCCTGAACAAAAAAAGGCGAGAGATCATCCCACGCCGCAACCGAATGAATTTTTGTAGCCTTTAAAGATCTCACTATCTCTTTGATGCCGAGTCTACCCTGCTTGAGCTGCATCAAACAAGAGAATAAGTCAAAAAAATCATCGACCCACAATATCCCGCTACGTGGAGAACCTAAATCCTTCACCTCTTGTCCGGTAACATCAAGATACGCGATATACTCAATATCCACACCGCATACCGCCGATAAACCGTTTTCGGTACTTGTTCGCGCGTTTATTTCAATCAATTTATATTTTCCATCCCTCGGATCTTTTTGAACTCCGGCTCAGCTATACCATGGTATCCTATCCCGGTAAGGAAATTGGCAGCCAGAGCGATTGGGGTCGGGCGAAACACGCTTCGGCAACATGAGCCGGAACCGAAATCAGGCGTAAATTGTCTTACTTTATCATAGCCACAGACTGCCAAAGGTTCTGATTTCTTGTTAAAATACAGGTAAGCCGCGTATAGCTCTTTTCCAGGGATTATCTCTTGGATCATAACATCTAAATTCTTGTCTCGTAGCCTATCGACCGCCACATCGAGTTCTTTCGCTGATTTTATGACAAAACATTTCCTGGCGAAGTTTTCCCGGAAAGAAAGCGAATCGGCTGGTTTGATAATATAAGGATAAGGGATTTTCCGGCCCATCAACTGTAGCTCATTGAGGTCACCAGGAAAAAAAGTTGTAGGATGAGCAACGTGTTTCTCGGTTAGTAATTGGTAAAAATTTTTCTTATTTACTAAATTTTGGACGGTCGCATAGGGTGCCACAGGAAGGTGATAAAATTGTTTCAATTCACGGTGATACTTTGAAAGCGCCAGAACTTCTCTGTCGCCGGTAGGAATTATTACCATTCCGCCATTGATTTGTTTGCCAAAATCCAAAAGTACTTTAATAAACCCGGTCTCTGATTCTTTTATGCTGGGACATTGCAAGCGCTTGGTGATATATCGAGAGTATCTGACCATGGAGTTTGGCGCTGAATCAAGATATATTACCGGGATGTTACGCCTTCCAAAACTCCTGACCGCACCTAAGTGGCCTACACTTACTCCGCCGGGAACTATCACTTTAAACGAATGGTCATACGTGGGCTGCAGGTTTGCTGGAAAAACCATGTGTCGACATTCCCTTTTTAAAAATTTCGAATAATATTTACATATTTTTTATTTTTACGATGGGAATCAGGCATGCAGATAGTTTGCCTCATCGTTGCTCAGCCACTGGTTATTCAATTCCTTTTTGCTTATTATCCCCGGAACGGGGAACCCGCCCTTCGGTACACCGCTTTAAGCACGTCTCTCACAAGTTGGGCCAACCGATACTGACCCACCACAACCCCAATCGCCTTCACATATTTACCTCGGGTCCACTGTTTTAGCCTTTTCACGGAAAAATTTTCCGGCCAGTGACTTGCACGGAGGTCCGGTTCAATACCTTCCAATTCTTTTTCCCACGCATTGTCCTGCTCATATCCATACGCGATCAGATCATCGGAGATCGATCCATGCAGTTGAAGCTGTCCCGCCACCCGCGGCAGATGCTTGCGCCAATTTCCTATGCTCGACAACGATGCGGGTCTCAGTCCGCCCAACGCCACCATTGATTCCTTTGAGGGCTGAGCGATTTTGTGATAGCTGATAAAGGAAGCTTTTTTTATGAGAAAGGGCATCCGCTTCATTAAGTAGTCCTGAATCTGACCCGGCTGTGTCACCAGGTCCTCGTAACGAACGCTGATAAAGCGGGGATGTGACTGGAGCCTGCGTCCGTAAGCAGTGTAGGTCTTCCAAAATTGAAGATTTGCCCAATACCGCTCCGGATCTCTTTGTGTTTGCTTACAATCATGTCACGGGGATCACGCACCATATAAATAACATATAAGTTGCGCATAATACGCAGTATCGGCTCGATCACCAGAATGTCTCTGGGTTTCTTGGTAAGGAAAATATTCCCCCTGCAGGGAGGCCAGGTGTAGATACTATCTTCGTGCTCGGTGTGCACGTTGATATCAAAACAAGCGATCAGCATCTCCGCGATGAGCGTGGTTCCTGTGCGTGGTCCGCTTCCAACGATATGTATTCGTTTCATAAAGACGTTTTCTCCCAAAAGCAGGTTTGTTTACGATTGTCCGTTGTTACGGGGGGAATAGCGCGACCCTTATTGTTTTTATCTTTCCTTTTCAGCAGATTCATTTCCAGTGGTTTATGGGTGGGACGGTTTCTGTTTCACCGATGATAAAGATCGCGATAGCTCTGCATACCGGCAATACTTCTTGCGGTTATCATGGCATGCACAATCGCCCGGGAAAGTGTATCCGCGGTGGCTGATCCGATTGCATTAAGCTTTGCTGCCTGATCACCCCACCGGCCTCGTGTTTCCATGTTGGCGATTCCTTTTTTCCCCGTGCTCAAGGCAAAAATAGTATCTCCGTCAAACATGGTATGCGCCGGCCGGATCGCCCGTGCTATCCCGTCATGAGCCATTTGAGCAACTTTGGTTGCTTGTGCTTTGGTCAGCTCAATATTGGTTGCAACAACCGCAAGAGTGGTGTTATTCGGCCCGTGAGGCCGCGTCAGGCCCTTAACCGCACGCGACGGTGATCGTGTCGTGGTTTTTAAGCTGCCGAATTCATTGTCCGTTTCCAAAAACGCGGCATAGAATTCACCGGTTTCGGGGTTAACCGGGCTTCCTCCGGGGTTTACCGCCACCAAAGCACCGACAATTATCCCGTTACCGAGGTTAGTGCTTGCGGTTCCTATCCCGCCCTTCACCTCGTTTCCTATAAGCGTACCCGTGAGCGCACCCGTACCAGCACCAGCATTGCCTTGTTCGACATGTCCGGTCATCGCCTGAACGCAGGCGGTAAAACCGAAGGAAGCATCCGGTCTCACCGTAAAATCAGTCCCTCCTCTTCCTAAATCGTAGAGCGCGGCCGCCGGCACGATCGGCACAATAGTGCCATTGCCGACCTGAAAGCCGATGCCTTGTTTCTCCAGGTAATTCATCGCTCCGTCTGCCGCGGCAAGCCCATAAGCGCTTCCCCCGGTCAAAACCACGGCGTAGACTTTTTCAACCAAGTTGACCGGATTGAGAAGGTCAGTCTCTCTCGTTCCGGGCGCTGACCCGCGAACATCAACCCCGGCCACTGCCCCGTCCCGCACCAAAATTACGGTTGTCCCGGTTAAGTGCTCAAGATCCGTACAATGACCAACCTCTATACCCGCCACGTCCGTGATAGCATTATACCATTTGCGTTCCCTGACTTGATGATTTTTCGCACCGGTTTTCCGCACCGTCTGTTTGGTTTTGCTCACGTCAGTACCCCTTTAATGGCTGACAGCATGCATAATTCCCTTCCGCACCGCCTTGACCATCTAAAACAAAAAAGGCCCATCACCTTTATATCTGGCAATGCGGCCTTTGTTTTTTATTCGTAAGCAATCATGAAAAATTTTCCCCCAAAGATTTTATCCCTTTTTCCGTTTCTCTGGAGTACACGTATCTTTTTCTATTAAATGCCGAAGGGGGGACTCGAACCCCCACGGGTCTCCCCACTACCCCCTCAAGATAGCGTGTCTACCAGTTCCACCACTTCGGCGTTATGATTTACCCTGCTTATTTTTGAGGAGCAGGGGTTGCCGGCATAGTGCTTGGTGCTTTTTGCCCGGCTCCTGTGCCTGGCGCCTGGGGAATTTTTGGGACCGCTTTTTCTTCTTGCGCTGCCCTTGGTTTCATAATTGTCTCCCCGCCTCTTTTTGCCGAGATGTACGTCAGGAGGATGGAAGTAACCATAAAAATAACGGCTATGGCAGTAGTGAGTTTTTCAAAAAAACCCGCTCCGCCAGAAGCCCCAAAAACAGTCTGCGTTGCCCCTCCAAAGGCTGCTCCCAGGCTTGCCCCTTTACCGCGTTTGGAGAAGCACGATGCAAATTAAAGCAATACAAACGGTTATATGAATGACAGTAATAAAAGTACCCATGATTATTTCTCCATTTTATCTTTAAATGTCAGCTTTTCAAGTTCGGGATAATATTGGTTTTTAAAAATTTTATCAAGATTTTTTTATTTACTCAATGCCTATTCCCGGCAATCGATTAACACATTGAAATAATAATATATTTTTAAAACAAAAAAGCCCTTGGGAAGAAGCGTAGCAGAATTGCGGATCACCGCGTGAGAAGGTTGAGACAAAAAAAGCAGGCTTTGGTTCTTGAGATTCAGTTAACCCCGTTAGAAGATTTCACACGGGTATTTACCCCGTTCTTCTTCACCGGTTAGATATTTGATATCTAACCGGGCAAGCGGGGCATTTCTAACGGGGTAAAGGATAATGCCTTAGGTGAATTTCACAATCCGGGAAAAGGAGTCTACTTTAAGCGAAGCCCCACCCACCAAAACACCGTCAATATCTTTCTCCGCCATCAATTGATCAATATTATCCGGCTTAACGCTTCCGCCGTAGAGGATGCGGGTTTTTTCAGCTACGTCTGTATTAAATTGTTCTTTAAGCTTATTCCTGATAAACTGGTGAGCTTCTTCTGCCTGGGCAGCCGTAGCTGTTTTCCCGGTTCCAATCGCCCAGACCGGTTCATAAGCGATGACCACAGTGCCCATGAGAGCAGGCGTTAGCCCCTTTAACCCTTCGGAAATTTGGATTTCCAGAACGGAAAAAGTTTTCCCGGCTTCACGCTCTTCCAGAGTCTCGCCAATGCAAACGATAACCTTCAGGCCTTGATCGATGCTTTTTTTAGTCTTCTTGTTTACCGTCTCATTGGTCTCGCCAAAATACTGCCTTCGCTCCGAGTGACCGATAAGGGTGTACGTGCACCCAGCGCTGAGAAGCATGGCCGGAGAGATTTGGCCGGTAAAAGCGCCTTCTTCTTCCCAGAAAACATCTTGAGAAGAAAGATTAATATTTGAGCCGCGAATAGCCTGGGCCACCGGATAGAGAGAAACGAACGGAGGGGCAATCACAATGTCTCTTCCGGAGACATCTTTTACTGCTTCTTTGAGCTGCGTAGCAGTTTCTACAGCCTCAGGAACTGTTTTGTACATTTTCCAGTTCCCGGCAATGAGAGGAACTCGGTTCATGCTCTGTTTTCCTTTCGTCTCGTAGGGTCAAACTTCATTGAAGTGAGCGCATTTTCAACGGCAGTCAGCAGACAGAAATCAACTATCCGAGAGCAAAAAATCTTCTCTGAATGTTGACTTCTGTCTTCGTACCACCTGGTTTTGGTTTCAGCCTGTTCTTTCCAAAACAGAGATCGCTGGAAGAGGTTTGCCTTTCAGTATCTCGATAAATGCTCCCCCACCAGTAGAAATATATGAAATCTTGTCCGCTGCGTTCAATTTGTGCACAGCCACATCAGTATCACCACCACCCACAATCGTGAGGGCGGATG
Source organism: uncultured delta proteobacterium (assembly GCA_963736755.1). GTDB lineage: Bacteria > Desulfobacterota > WTBG01 > JAGOGO01 > JAGOGO01. The sequence continues at coordinate 27,504 of CAVTQE010000008.1, forward strand.
ATTCCGCGAGAGCCTTCACCATTGCGAACGTTCCCTTGCTGAACGGTTCCATCTCAAAAACCCCCATCGGACCATTCCAGACAATGGTCTTGGCATCTGCAAGCGATTCGGTAAAAAGTACTTGCGTTGCCGGGCCAATATCAAGGCCCATCCAATCCGGAGGAATCTCTTGAATCGAGGTGATTTTTGTTGACGCCCGGGGATCGAGTTGATACGCGGCAACACAATCGACCGGAAGAAGGAGTGCTACCTTGCGCTCTTTCGCTTTTGCCATAATCCTTTTTGCGGTCTCAATCAACTCCCCTTCAACCAGAGATTTTCCTACCTCATATCCCTGGGCCTTAAGAAAAGTAAAAGCCATTCCCCCACCGATAAAGATTTTATCCACTTTCTGGATCAAGTTTTCCAAGGCATCAAGTTTTTCGGATACCTTTGCCCCACCCATGATAGCAACCAGAGGACGGGCAGGTTCAACCATTGCTTTTCGAAAATATTCGATCTCGTTTTTCATCAGAAACCCACCCCCAAACTCCTTGACAAACTCGACCACTGCTACATTTGAGGCATGGGCACGGTGGGCAGTACCAAAAGCATCGTTAATATAAACATCGGCAAGGTTTGCCAGTTTGCGGCCAAACTCCCGGTCGTTTTTTTCCTCTTCCGGGTGGAACCTTAAATTTTCTAAGAGGAGAATATCTCGTGGCTGCATCTCAGAAACGAGCTTTTCCACCTCCGGACCAATACAATCTGGTGCAAGGATAACTTTTTTCTGCAAGACCTGAGAAAGGTATTTGGCCACTGGTAAAAGACTGAATTCAGGATCTGGCTTGCCCTTGGGACGACCCAAGTGGGACATGAGGATAATTTTAGCATCTTGTTTTATAGCGTAGTTAATCGTGGGTAAAGCGCTCCGAATCCGAGTATCATCGGTAATATTCTTGTTTTTATCGAGGGGCACATTAAAGTCCACTCGAATCAGAACCCTTTTCCCCTTCAGGTTTATTTTGTCAATGTATTTTATATACTTTATGGCCATGATAATCCCTCCTAAACACCATCATAATTTCTTGGCAAGATAGAGAACTAAGTCAACCATGCGGGTAGCATAGCCGATCTCATTGTCGTACCAGGCAAGTACCTTTATCATGTCCCCACCGATAACGGTGGTATTCGGGGCATCGACAATCGAAGAAAAATGACTGCCATTGAAATCACAGGAAACCAAAGGTTCTTCGGTATAAGCCAGGATACCCTTTAAGGTGGTTTCGCTTGCCTTTTTTAGGGCGGCATTTGCTTCTTCCTTGGTCGTCTCTTTTTCAAGCGTGGCTACTAAATCAACCAAAGAAACATTCGGGGTAGGAACCCGAATGGCAAGTCCGTCGAGCTTTCCTTTTAACTCCGGCAGCACGAGTGAGACTGCGGCCGCGGCTCCGGTGGTGGTGGGAATCATGGATAAAGCTGCAGCCCGCGCCCGTCTTAAGTCCTTGTGGGGCAAATCTAAGATTCTTTGGTCATTGGTGTAGGAATGGATGGTAGTCATAAGCCCCTTTTTAATACCAAAGTTTTCCATCAAGACTTTGGCAACCGGTGCAAGGCAGTTGGTGGTACACGAAGCATTGGATATGACGTGATGGTTTTTCGGATCGTATTTGTCTTCATTGACCCCCATGACGATAGTGATGTCCGGTTTTTTTGCCGGGGCAGAGATAACGACCTTTTTGGCACCTGCGGTTAGATGCTTAGCCGCCGCTTCCCGGTCGGTAAACAGACCCGTGCTTTCCATCACAATGTCCACTCCCAAGTCCTTCCAGGGAAGCTGTGCAGGATCTTTAACACTTAAAATTTTTACCTCTTTTCCATCAACCTGAATCCCACCTTCTTTGGCTTTTACCTCTTTATTAAAGATTCCATGGACGGAATCATATTTGAGTAAGTGCGCAAGCGTTTTCGGGTCAGTGATGTCATTAATTGCTACAAATTCCAGTGCGGGGTTGTCTGCCCCAAGCCTGAGGGCACATCTCCCAATTCTTCCAAAACCATTGATTCCAATTTTTACTGCCATGGCAGCCTCCTTTTGCTCGAATGGGTAATAATATGTCTGCTGAAAAAAGATATCTCCTATTTTTCTTGAATGGTCTCCTCCACTTTTATCCCAAAATGCCTCCCTGCCTCCTCGAGAGAAACCAGCACCTCGCTTCCTTTTTTCAGTTCTACGACGGAAATTGGTTTCCCGTCTGGAGCAGTCAAGCGGATGGTTTCGGCATTTTGGAGAATCATTGAACACACCTCGCCTTGAGCTTCAGCTTCTACGAAGATGAGCGGCCGCCTTTCGATCTTTACCCTCCCCACTACGGCGGGCTGGGTTTTTCCCTGAAAGTTAACCACCATAACCTCATCACCCGCCTTAAGCTCGGATAGATAGCGGGTTTTGCCGCCCAAAACTTTAATGTAGGCATGAACCGGGCCAGCATTCACCCGAAAAGGCCTTGGTTCAACATACGGGTTGTCAATGGATTCGGAATGCACCAGAAAAAAAGCTTTACTGCTGTTGCCGATAAGCATCCCTTCTCCAATATTCATGGAGGTGCAGGTATCAACACAAACGCGGTCTCCCATGCTGATAGGCTCTATTTTCTTTACCTTAGCCGGGATAAGGTGAACAAGCTCGGAATCCCGGTGGGCTATTTCGATGATCTTTTTTATGCGATTGAGATCAGGAGTAGTGATGAGAACACCATCAACCCCTTTCTCCAAAATTCCAAAAACGGTCTGGGCCTCCTTTTCATCATTAACCTCAACAATGAGCCCTTGGGTTTGCGCGATTAGGTTTTCGAGGGGAATGATTGTCCAGTCCGTTGTCCGGACAATGACCAGTGCATTTTTCGTTAACTGTAAAATTTTTGTTTCATCCTCTTTCCCTTTAATTTCCCATTCCACAACATCTTTGTTTAGTTTGAGGTCTCCATCCTCAGCAATTGTGGTAATGATCCCCAACTCTTTAACCTTTTCCGAAAAACCCTTTGGGACCATCACGCCATCAGCGCCGCTTTCTAACGCAGTGGTTACAATCTTTTTATCCCATGGAATTGCTTTCACCCAGATTTTCTTCACTAAATTTCCTCCTACATTTAAAGCTCTTACAAAAGTAGTCCGTCTTTCCCTGCTTGGCTGAAAAATAAATATAAAGAATATCGTATTTTTTGTTTTGATGCAACCCTTTGGTAATACCTGTTCCTCTAAAATATATTATCACTTTAGCTGTTTTCTGTCTATCCCAGAAAATATATTGTCTTGACAATTTCTTTTTATTTTTTAAAATGAGACTTTTTAGAATTATTTAACTTTTTAAGCGTTAAGACAGTTTCACCCATCGTGAGAACTTTTAAAAACTTTGTTTGTCTTCAAATACCAAACCATAGCGGTCAGAATGTTACTGGAAATATCGCTCAGGAAAATCTATGATTGAAGCAAAAAACCTAACCAAGCGTTTTGGGGATACTCTGGCGGTTGATTCTATCTCCTTTACCGTAAACAAGGGAGGAATTGTAGGACTTCTGGGACCAAACGGAGCCGGCAAAACTACTACCATGCGAATCCTGACCTGTTATCTTACCGCGGATTCCGGAACAGCGACGATCGCGGGTAAAAATGTTTTGACGCAGTCTCTGGAAGTCCGCCGCTGCATCGGTTATCTCCCTGAAAATAACCCTCTCTATACGGAGATGGGGGTAGTGGACTACCTAAAGTTCATTGCTCAAATCCGGCATATCCCCCGCAAAAAAATTAAGTCTCAGGTCAAGGAAATGGTCGAGGTTTGTGGGTTGGAGCCTGTCCTCAATAAAAAAATTGATGAGCTTTCCAAGGGGTTTCGCCAGCGGGTAGGTTTGGCACAGGCAATGATTCATAACCCCGCGGTTCTTATCTTTGATGAGCCTACTGTTGGTTTGGACCCAAACCAGATCGTTGAGATTCGAGAGTTAATTAAACGGCTGGGGGCAGAAAAGACGGTTATCCTCAGTTCCCATATTTTGCCTGAAGTATCAGCTACCTGTAAACAAATCATCATCATGAACCGTGGCCGGATTGTGGCCAGCGGCACTCCTGAAGAGATGTCCAGTCGCGCTCGAGGCGGGGGGGTGGTCACCATGGTTGTTCGAGGGCCCGTGGAACAAATAAAAGACACGCTTAAGACCGTGAAAAAAGTAAAAAATTTCACTATGCAGGAAACAGAAGGAGATGGCCGAACTCGCTTTGAGATAATAAGCACAGGAGAGGAAAACATAAACGAAGACCTTTTTCGAATGGTAGCTGAGAATGGGTGGGTGCTCTCTGAACTCCACCAGGAGGCACTGAGTCTCGAGGATGTTTTTCAACAACTCACGTTAAAAGAAAGTTAATGCTATGCGCAACATGCTGATCATCTTCCGAAAAGAGCTCCGCATTTTTTTTGATTCTCCGATTGCCTATATTTTTATCATTGCTTTTTTGGCTTTTTCTAACTGGCTATTTTTTCGAAGTTTTTTCATCGTGGGCCAGATTTCCATGCGGGATTACTTCTTTTTTATTCCCTGGATTTTTCTTGTCTTTATCCCCGCAGTCACCATGAGGCTGTGGGCAGAGGAAAAAAAGATCGGGACCATCGAAGTCTTGATGACCTTGCCGGTAAGAAACTATGAGGTGGTGCTGGGAAAATTTCTGGCAAGTTTCTCTTTTGTCATGATTGCCCTGGCCTTAAGCTTCTCCCTTCCTCTTACCCTGTTTTTTTTGGGCGATGTTGACTTTGGTCCCATCATTGGCGGGTATGTAGGAGCATGTTTTCTCGGGGGTGCTTATCTGGCAATCGGTCTTTTTGTCTCCAACCTCGCAGAAAACCAGATCGTCGCTTTTATCATCGCGGCGCTTTTATCTTTCGCTTTATTTATTATTGGTGAAGATATTGTCCTGGCTACGCTTCCTAATTCTTTAGTTCCCACCTTTTCTTTTTTAGGCTTAGGAAAGCACTTTGTCTCTCTCCAACGCGGAGTGCTTGATAGTCGGGACGTAATCTATTATATCTCCGTAATCGGGTTTTTCTTGTTTCTTAACACCCAATCACTAGAAAGTAGAAAGTGGTAAGAAGATGGCATCGTTATCCCGAAAAATAAGCGCCTCTACGAACTTCCTTTTTTTTGTTCTGATCATCGTGGGGTTTCTGGTGCTCATCAACTTTCTCGCCATGCGGCATTTCGGCCGTCTTGATTTAACCCAAAATAAACTTTACACCTTATCGGACTCCAGTATAAACGTAGCTTCCACCTTAGATGATATTGTCAAAGTTACCTGCTATTTTTCTAAAAACCTTCCCTCCTACGTGATGCCACTGAAACAGCAGGTAAGTGATATCCTCGATGAATACCGGGCGTACGCGAAGGGCAACATCCAGATAGAATTTCTTGACCCAACCGAAGACCCCGCCTTAGCGCAAAAGCTGAGATTTATGGGTATTCCCCAGGTGCAGTTAAATATCATGGAAAAAGATCAGGCTTCGGCCACCAATGTCTATATGGGCGTTGCGGTCAGTTATGAAGATAAACAGGAAGTCATTCCCTTTGTAAAAGATGTTAATAACCTTGAATATGAAATCACCAGCTCCATCTTAAAGGTCACCCGCAAAGAGAAGAAGACCGTCGGCTTTTTAACCGGGCACGAAGAGCATAGTATTTACGGTGACTATCAAACTGTTCATAAGGCGCTTACCCGTGAGTATGAGGTGGAGGAGGTGAACCTATCCTCAGGTCAGCCCGTACCAGATCATATTAATGTCCTGGTTGTGGCCGGCCCAACCCGTCTTACTGAACAGGATAAATACGCAATTGATCAGTACATCATGAAAGGAGGAAAAGTAGTTTTCCTCATTGACATTGTGACCATCTCCCCCCGAGGGGGCAGCCCAGGCGTCCTATCGGGAGACCAACCTCATTGATATGTTGGAAAATTATGGGGTGAGAGTAACGAAAAATTTAGTTTTGGACCGATTCAATATGCTCATCAGCTTCCAAACCGGGTATACCGTCCTCCGGGCTCCCTATCCCTTTTATGTCAAAGTGGTAAAAGAGGAAAATGGGTTCAACCCTGATAACCCTATTGTCAATCAGTTCAGCTCCATGGTTTTTCCCTGGGTAAGCGCTCTCGAACCTTTAAAAGATAGTCACAAAGACTTACAGTTCACGGTCTTGGCCCAGTCCTCCCAGTATAGCTGGCTGCAAAAGGGAATGTATGATCTGAGCCCGCTCCAGGAGTTTATGCCTCAACCTGAAGATATTAAGCCCTATCCTTTAGCCATGTTAGTGAACGGAAAATTCAAGAGCCTTTTTGTTGACAAAGAAGTTCCGCTGCTAAAAAAATCGGCTGAGGAAGGAAAAACGCATGAGGAAAAACAAGAGACAATAAAACAGTGTGAGAAAGGGAATCAGATTCTGGTGGTAGCCAATGCGCGGTTTATTAATGACAACTATGCCGAGATCCCAGGGAATATAGAATTTTTCTTAAATGCGGTTGACTGGTTTACCTGGGGTAAAGATTTAATCGGGGTCCGATCGCGGATGGTTCTTGATCGAACATTGCCTTTTCTTTCGGAACAACAAAAAACCGCCATTAAATTCGCCAACCTTGGAGGTGTTCCAATTTTATTAGCCTTATTCGGCATTGTTCGGTTCTATATCAGAAAAAAGAAAAAAATAACCCTTGAAACTCTAAAATAAGACCGCCATGAAATTAAAGCACAACCTTATTCTTCTTATTGTCTTAATTGTTTTTGCCTCTGTAATCCTGCTGGTTGAGAGACCTTTTGAAAATAAGGCAAAAAAAACTCGGGAAGAAGCCTCTCCTCTTTTCCCTGACCTTAAGGTTGAACAGGTTAAAAAAATTGTGGTGAAAAAAGGCAATACCACAACGACCTTAGAAAACCGGGACAATCTCTGGTACCTTTTAGATAAGGAGGAGTATCCGGCTGATCCGACCATCGTTGAGGGAGTCATTAAAAAAATTCAGGGCTTTAAAAAAATCAACCTCGCTTCCCGGAAAAAAGATAAACACTCCTTGTTCGAGGTAAAAGAGGGAATGGGAGTTGAGGTCACCCTTTTGGGACCCGAGAAAAAAGAACTCGCCCGCTTTCTTCATTGGAAAGACCGGACCTGACTTTTTAAGCACCTATATCCGGAAAGCGGACTCAGATGACGTTTACCTCTATGATGATTATTTAAGGGGTGATTTTGACAAGCAGGTAAATAACTGGCGGGACAAAACCATCTTAGCGTTTAACCCCACTGAGGTGGTAACATTAACCATCAGCAAGCTAAAAGAAAAAGAGACGATTGCACTTACCAAAGACACTCAAGATAACTGGCAGCTTGAGGAACCTATTTCGAGCCTGGCGGAAAATCCACCAATAGAAAAACTTTTAGCTACCCTTGGGAATCTGAAGGCTACTGACTTTGCTGATGAAGAAAAAGAAGTTAAAGACAGTGGTATAGATGATCCTACCTACCAAATCACGGTGAGATTAAAGGATAACCGAAAAAAGACCCTCTTGGTTGGAAATAAAAAGGAGAAAGGTCAATACTACGCTAAAAATGACGAGAAAAAATATCTCTTCCTTCTTGATCAAAACACGGTTGAGAGTTTAGTGCCAAAGGTTAAAGACTTACAAAAAGCAAAAACCGAATCTGAAGAGAAAAAGCCTCAGGAAAAAACGGAGCCACCTCCTCCACCGTCTCTCAACAGGCGTTGAAACGTATTACATCCTTAGCCTTTCATTTTGTCTTTTTGATGTCCCTACTCACAAAATCAACTCACCCGTTGAGGAAAAACCCCGAGTAGATTCACCATGATAATACTTTGTATCCCTCAGGAGTTTTTTTATGAAAAAAAATGACATCATGGTTTTCCTTTTTCTTTTTTTATTTTTTTATCCTTTCCCTACCACCCACGCCTCCTCTTTAAGAGAAGATGCGGTGGTAAAAGCGGTGAGAGAAACCAGCCCAGCAGTCGTTAATATCAGCACTGAGCAGATAGTAGAACGCACGGCAAGTCCTTTATCCCCTTTTTTCAATGATCCTTATTTTGATAAATTTTTTAAGGATTTTTTTGAACCAGGGTATGAGAAAAAATATACCCAGAAAAGCTTGGGCTCTGGGGTTATTTTTGAAAAGAGAGGTTACATCTTAACCAACTGGCACGTGGTGGAGAAAGCTTCCCAGATAAAGGTTATCCTGATCAACGAAGAAATATTTAATGCTAAACTGATTGGGTCATCCCCGGAGCTTGATCTTGCGGTCTTGAAAATCGAAGCTCAGCGTGACCTCCCCACAATAAAAATTGGGGATTCCGACCGCCTCATGATCGGCGAAAAAGTAATCGCTATTGGTAATCCCTTTGGACTTTCCCACACGGTTACCACGGGAGTGATAAGCGCTCAAAAGCGATCTTTGCGGGTGGGAGAAAATGTCTACCTTGATTTTATCCAGACTGATGCTTCAATTAACCCCGGCAACAGTGGAGGGCCGCTCCTTAATATCGATGGAGAGCTGATTGGTATTAACAGTGCTATTTACGGTGAGGGAGCGCAGGGGATTGGATTTGCGATTCCGATCAATAAAGCGAAACGGGTAGTCGATGACTTGATTACCTATGGAGAAGTAAACCCCGCGTGGGTAGGGATTAAACTCCAAACCCTCTCTCCTGAGATGGCTAATTATCTTGGCTATACCGGAGAAAACGGTGTTTTAGTGAAAGAGACTGAACCAGGAAGCCCGGCAGAGAAAGGCGGCATAGAAAAAACCGATATCATCATTAAAATAGAAAATGAGCAAGTAAAAACTAAACCTGATTTCTGGGCTATCCTGAGACAGTATACCTCCAATGAGAGCATCCCGTTTACCCTTTTCCGAAAAGGCACAATCATCACATTAGCAATTAAGGCAGAAAAGTTTCCCCTTGCCCGAGCAGAAGAGTACTTTTTTAATCTCCTCGGCATTCAAGTCCAAAAAGGAGAACCAACGCAAACCAAACCGAGGGTAAACGCCGAGCCAAAGGGAATTGCTATCGTAAAGGTAGGGGATGGAAGCCGGGCTTATAACCTTGGGATTAAACCGGGAGACCTCATCCTTCAGATAAATGAGACGTCGATAAATTCTTTTCCGGATTTTCAAAAGTCAGTAGCCAGCATTTTCCAAAAAGATACCGTTCTCCTCCTTATTCAAAGGGGGTTTCGCGGATACTATCTTACAATCCCTCTTGAAAACGAGTAAACCCCGTTAGAAGAATTCCACATGGAGCATTTACCCCGTGTGGAAGAGTGTAATAATTCTTGAGTTTACCCCGTGCTTCTGCACAGGGCATTTCTAACGGGGTAAAGGTGGGCAACGAAGCCTGAAGACTTGATTAACAAAGGCGAGAATGCTTTCGAAAAAACGGTTTAACGAAGTCCGCTCAACATAAGCAGCTTATGGATTACAGCGCCGCCGAGAATACAAACCGGGAACGTGACGATCCACGCATAAACGATTTTCTTCCCAATCCCCCACCGAACCATCTTGACACCTCGAGCAGCTCCAACGCCCAAGATGGCACCCGTGATGGAGTGTGTTGTGCTAATCGGTATTCCAACAAGGGTATTCGCCATGATGGTGGTGGCAGCAGCGGTCTCGGCTGCAAACCCCTGGTACCTTCGCAAATGGACCAGGCGGGAACCCAAGGTACGAATTACTTTCCACCCCCCCATAGATGTTCCCAAAGCAATAGTTGCCGCACAGGCTATCCGTACCCAAAAAGGAACATGAAACTGAGCAGAGGATGAAACAGCGTGAACACTTTCACTTAACGCCTTCACCATTAACGCACCACTGATAATGCCCATCGACTTCTGGGCATCACCAGTACCGTGGGCAAAAGCCATTGCCCCCGCAGAAAGCAATTGGAGTTTGCCAAAAATAACTGAGCCGACCTTTGGGTTAACATCCTTAAATGCCCACGTGACTAATCGAGCAAGGGTGTTGCCGAGGATAAACCCTGCCGGGGGGCAGATCATTACTCCAAAGAGAATCTTTTGAATCCCATGAGCTTTAAGCGCATCAACTCCTGCCGCGGCAATGACTGAACCGATCAGGGACCCTAATAAAGCATGAGAACAACTGGTAGGCAGACCTCTCCGAGCACAAACATTGATCCAGAGCGGAGCCATCATGACCGCCGCTAAGAAGGTAGATAACGTCAACTGTTCCGGCGAGGCAATCTCTGAACCCACTGTCTTAGCCACTTCACTGCTAAACAAGGCTCCGCAGAAATTCAGAACCGAGCAAAAAATAATTGCCTTTACAGGGGATAAAACCCGGGTGGAGATAACCGTCGCGATTGCTCCCGCGGCATCATTCCAGCCATTAGCCAAGTCGTAGATCAGGGCGAAAATAATTATCAGCACTAACGTGAACGTAACCATAAATAATTTATTAAGGAATGAGGGAAAAGTATTGGCCTGAATAACGTTACAAACGCTCAGGCATGCTTGACAATGATGGTGTGGAGTACATCAGCCACATCTTCACAGCGGTCAGTGGCACTTTCCAAGGATTTGATAAATATCTTTCCATTTAATTATTTCCTTGGCATCACCTGCTTCATCAAACAGCTTGCCGATAGCGTGTTGCATCAAGCGGTCAGCTTCGTTTTCCTGCGTGTGAATCTCAAGGCAACAATCCAGGATGTTATGAGAATTTTTCAGGTTTCGGAGATTAGAAATTGCTTCGATGAGCAGGGCGGTAGACTTAACCAGTATCCGACTAAACTCTTTGGCCTCCTCGGTAGGTTGAGGAATATTGAATAAAAGCATCCGATTCGCAGCCATGTCCATTTGGTCGAGAACATCATCTAAACGCTGGGCGATGTGATGAATATCGTCCCGGTCTAAGGGGGTAATAAAGGTCTTGGCTAAATGTTCAAGAATGTGGTGCGTAACATCGTCACCAGCGTGTTCTAGGTCTTTAATTTTTTGGACTTTAGAAGGTAGGTCGGTGTAGTTTTCAAAAAGGTCTTTTAATGCCTTGGCGCCCTCATGGACATTGCGGACTGATTTTTCAAAAAGTTCAAAAATTACATTTTTTTGTGGAAAGAGCGTGAACATGATACCCTCAGGTTTGAAATTCGTAGCTATTTTTTAACTACCCGTTTTTCTTCCACTTATTGCTATAAAAGCACCTTTCAAGGTTATGAAGTATAGAATAAGGCGTTTTGTGTGTCAATAAAAATGTACCTGCTGAAGTAATTAAATTTTTGAAAAAAATAAAATCAAAAATAAACAAGAAACACTTCACCATAAACCCAAAACCCATCTTAACCGGCCCGCAGAAGATATTGAAGTTGCCCGCTATACATTGGTCGTATACACGCTGCAATAACTCAATCGGTATGAGCGGGTGAAATCTCAAGATGACCCCAGGGCACGAAGAAAGTTTCACAACGAAAGGCTTTGACTATGAGCTTTCAATTTGATAATAAAGATTATCGCTGAGTGATTTTTTTCTTAATCCAAGGAAGTTTTGCATAGAACAACCCATGGAATTAATCACACATTATATTAATATCTTTCTTCACCTTGATCACTATCTGAGTTCGATAATCCAGCAGTATGGTTTTTGGACTCATCTTATCCTTTTTTGCATAATCTTTTGCGAAACTGGTTTGGTTGTAACTCCTTTTTTGCCGGGAGATTCTTTGCTTTTTGCCACGGGTACTTTTGCTGCCCGCGGGGAATTAGAGCTAACCGTGGTACTGGCCTTACTAAGCGTCGCTGCCATAGCTGGGGATACAATAAATTACTGGTTTGGATTTTTAGCAGGGCCAAAAATGTTAGAAAGGAAAAAAATCCGGTGGGTGAAAAAAGAATACTTAGACCGGACTCATCAGTTCTATGAAAAGTATGGGGGGAAAACTATTATTCTGGCACGGTTTATTCCGATCATTCGTACCTTTGCCCCTTTTGTGGCCGGTATTGGCACTATGGCTTATCCTCGGTTTTTGCTCTATAATATTATGGGCGGTACATTTTGGGTTGTTGCTATGACCTTGCTGGGTTTTTTCTTTGGAAACATACCTATCGTTAAAGAGAACTTTTCTTTCGTCATTGTTGTCATAATTGTGATCTCCATTCTTCCTGCTGTGATCGAAGCCTTTCGGCAACGACGCCAAACACATTAAATTTAATCTTTATCATAAGGGGGAACATCATGGCCAATAAAAGTCTCGAAGCATTAAAAGAAGCTCTCAGGAGAGAAGAAGAAGGAAAAGCCTATTATCAAAAAGCCCGTGATAATGCGACCAATCAATTGGGAAAGGAGATGTTTGAATTTTTAATTCGGGCAGAAGGTTCTCATATCCAAAAAATAAAACAAATCTATAACGCTCTGGAAAAGTCGGGAAAGTGGACCAACATTATTCCGAGCCGGGAAAAAGAAAAAGCAGCAAAAGATGTTTGCGCAGCTGTCCTTGGCAGTGTCAAGGAAGATATAAAAGCAAATGCGAATGACATCCAGGCGTTAAAAGTAGCCTTGCAGATGGAGGATGAGGGCATCAAATTTTATCAGTGCCGGGTAGAAGCAGCGGAGAATTTGTTTGAGAAGAAGTTTTATCTTCTTTTAGTCAACGAAGAAACTGATCATTGGCTAAGTATCTTAGACTCCCTTGAATACCTGGAAGATCCACAAGGGTATTTTCACCAAAAAGAAATGACCCGCTCAATGTTTATGTGATATTTTCTCTGGTCAGTATTTTTATAACACACAAAGAAAACTGAAAAGGGATAAGCGGCGCTTCTTATCCAGGCGGATTTTTTACAAAACAAGAGGTAAGGCATTTACTCTCGCAACTATTATTATCACAGGGTTCGATATGAACCATGACCTTTGAATCCTTAAATTGGCATTTTATTTCTCTCACAATTTTATCATTAACGGCGTGAGAATCTTGCACGGACATTGTCGCGTCTAACATCAAGTGGAACTCCACAAAACGGGTAGCGCCTGACTTTCGCGAGCGAAAGTTGTGAAACCCTCGCACCTGGGGATACATCTCTTTAATTTTGTTTTTTACCCACATTTCTTCCTCTGGGGGTAAGCTTACATCCAATAAATCGCGAATCGATTGAATGGTAAGCTGGTACGCTGCTTTAATAATCAATAAAGCAACCGCAAACGCAGCAACCGGATCTATCCAATGCCAATCCAGCTGAGGCATAAACCATTCCCCAAACCACAAAACCAATAGGCCGATCATTACTCCGGCAGAAGTATAGACGTCGGTGAGCAAGTGCCAGGCATCCGCTTGCAAAGCAATGGAATCAGTTTTTTTACCGACCTTGAAAAGCAGGTGTGAAACCACGATGTTGACCAAAGAAGAAAAGAGCATAACCCCAATGCCCCATCCCACTGCTTCGATAGGTTGCGGTTTGATTAACTTATGGATAGCTTCAAAAATGATCCAGGCAGCAGCAATGAAAATAAGCAGAGCTTCAGTTGCCCCGGAGAGGTTTTCGTATTTCCCATGCCCATACGAATGATCGTGATCCGCTGGTTTGCTTGACTTTCTTACTGCCAGAAGGGCAATGATCGCAGCTAAAAGATCAACCCCGGAATGAATAGCTTCTGAAAGTACTGATACGGAACCAGTGATTACTCCGACAATAAGTTTCAGGATAATCAGAGTAGTATTCGATAATACTGACAGTGCCGCAACAAAGACTTTTTGCTTTTGCGTTTCCATAAAAACTCCCTAAAATGGAAAAACCCGTGAAACCGTTGTCCCACGGGTTAAAATCTCCGTTGCCATTGCTGGCCCGGCTGCACCCCACGTGTTGGGGCCGCTTGGTCAACCTAATACTATCTAATCTTTTTTGTTTCTGCTTGTCAATTATTTTTTTGGAGAGATTCTTCTAAATTTTATTTTAAAAAACCGGCTTATCTTTTTAGTCATAGCCCTGAAAAAATGTTTTCACTTTAAACGAAAGTTTCCTCAATTACGGGATTCCGCAAAATTCCGATCTTTTCAATCTCAACTTCTACCACATCCCCATGTTTTAAAGGCCCAACCCCACTCGGTGTTCCGGTACTCACAATATCCCCAGGCATTAAGGTAAAATTTTTGGAGATAAAAGAGAGGGTTTCCTCAATACTAAAGATCATATTCTTAGTATTGGATTTTTGAACTGCCGTGCCATTTAACCGGCATTCTATCGAAAGATTCTGGACATTCCCGATGTCATTCGTCAATACTACGCGCGGGCCAATAGGGCCAAAGGTATCCAGAGATTTGGCCCGAAACCATCCTGATTTATCCATGCGTTGAATGTTTCGCTGGCTCACATCGTTAACACAGGTAAAACCAAAAATGTAATCCAATGCTTTTTCCTTCGGGATATTCTTACACCGGTCTTTGATAATGAAAGCAAGTTCTGCTTCATAGTCAGTCCGGATTTCATCAAATCCATAGTCATGCAGAAATTGGGGCAAAACAATTGGCGCTTCCGGCTCAAGGAGACAGTTTGGCGTTTTGGCAAATAAAATTGGTTCAATCGGTATTTCTTGCGTGAAACCCCGCACGTTGATTGAGTCGCTTTCCGCAATATGTTCTCGATAATTGAGTCCTAAGGCAATTATTTTCGTCGGATTAACCTGGTACAATTCTGTTTTTTTATAAATTGGAAGCAGTATCATAGCTCCCCGTAGCCTTTCTCTGAATATCATTAACCTATTAAAACAAACCCTGGGCTTTAATTTGACATTACCTGAGTCCATTTATATTATATTTATATCACGGTAACTTAATTTTTAGCCTTTGTGAAGAGGTAAAAAATGAGAATAATAGTAGGAATTACCGGGGCCAGTGGTTCTCTCTATGGAATTCGGCTCTTAGAGGTTTTACAGACTTACAAAAATGTGGAGACCCATCTCGTCATAACTGAAGCCGGCAAAAAGACTATCCGGCTTGAAACAACAAAAAAGGTTGAGGATGTTGAAAAATTAGCTCATCACGTGTATGACAACCAGGACCTTACTGCCCCAATTACCAGCGGCTCTTTTCGCACTGAAGGGATGATCGTTGTTCCGTGCAGTGTCAAAACCCTTTCCGGCTTAGCCAATTCATTTAACCTCAACTTGTTGCTTCGAGCTGGAGACGTTACCTTAAAAGAAAAAAGGAAATTGGGCATCGTTTTTCGGGAAACACCTCTCCACCTTGGTCATCTTCGTCTCTTAACTCAGCTGGCAGAAGTGGGAGCGATAATAATGCCACCAGTGCCGGCATTTTATCATCACCCCAAAACTATCCCAGACCTCATTGACCATACTATCGGCAAGATACTTGACCAATTCGGACTGGAACATCAGTTGTTCAAGAGGTGGAAAGAGCCGGCGGTTTAACCTCATGAGCATTTTTGCACCCCACCCATTTCTCTTTTCAACCAGAGTTAACCATAGGGATCAAAGAATTTTCCTTTTTTCGCACGGTAAATGTGGAATAATACCAAGTTGCATTCAAAAGTAGATCGAGGCGGCGACAAGGAATCGACGCAGGCGTACATTTTAGTACGTCGAGGAGTATGACGAGGAGCCAACAAAGATATACAAATGAAGGCGACTTGGTATAAGGTGAAAGGTAGTGATCGGTGAAGATTGCCCTGATTCGCAAAGACTATTTTCTTTCTCGGGGAGGGGGGGAACGCTATGCGGTCAATTTAAGTGAAGGCCTGGCCAAACTGGGGCATGAAGTCCATGTGTTTGCTAATACGTGGGGCAAGCCCCCTGATCATGGGATTTCAATCCATAAAGTTCCTACCTTAACCATTTCTTCTTCGCTAAAAAATTTATCTTTTGCTTATAATTGTCGAAAACTCCTTGCCCGTGAAAATTTCGACATTGTCCATTCCCTTTCCCAGACTTTTTCTCAGGACGTATACCGGATGGGAGATGGAATTCACCGCCACTGGCTCAAAATCCAGACTCCAAATTTTTTTTATCGCTTTTTAAAAACCTTGACTCCCCGGCAGCAGGTTATTTTATTTCTCGAAAAAAAGACCTTTCACCCTTTAAATTATAGAATGATTATTTGCAACTCCCAACTCTGTAAACGACATGCTGTGACTTACTTTAAGGTTCCAGAGGAGAAGATTCGCGTGATCTATAATGGCGTAGATCATGCGCAATTTCATCCGGGATTAAAGGATCGTTACAATAAGGAAATTCGCAAAAAATTACACATACCCGAGGAAGCCGTCGTTATTCTCTTCATCGCGCGCAACCTTAAACGGAAAGGACTCCACTACCTTATTCAATCTCTTCCCTTAATCCGGAGAGGAAAAGAGCCCATAACCGTTTTAGTGGTTGGCCGAGGCAACCCTTTTCCGTTCCGCCGAATCGCCCAGCAGATTGGGCTTGGCGAGCAATTACTTTTTGTGGAAGAAACTGATAACATTTTTCACTATTATGGGGTGGGCGATATAGTCGTGCTCCCCACCCTCTATGATCCTTTTTCCAATGTTTGCTTAGAAGCGTTAGCCTGTGGAATTCCCGTGATAACTACGAGAGAAAACGGAGCTTCAGAAATCATTCGTCCAGGAGAAACGGGGGTTGTCATCTCTGCCCCTCATAATTGTGTGGAATTAGCCGCCGGCATTTCCCGTTTTCTCCCGCACGAGGTAAGGGATTCGGTCAGGGAAAAAGCTCCGCGGTCTGTTCAAAACTTTACCATTGAAGAGAATACCCGTAGGACTCTTGAGGTCTATCAAAACGTATTATTAATGAAAGGTAAAATTAATAAATCTTTTAGCGTGTAAGTGTATTATTGCTGATCACCCCTCGGAGACGCTTCCTTGGTATAAAGCCAATGTGATAAATCCCGCCCTGTCATGGCCGAAAAAATTAAGATTTGTTCTCGATAAAAATCCACTAACATTTCTCGAATGCTTGGTGGCATTGGCTCATATTCTCCCTTGAGCGGCCAATGATTAATATCGGGAGTGAACTTATCGTCAACACCGATAAACCTGTATATTGCCCGGGCTAAACCAAACGGGTCTCGTTTAATATCCTCATAAAAAAACACTCCAAAATTTGGAAATGCCTCCCGCCAGTAAGCAAGATGCTGGGCATATAAGCCGTTAGTGCGAATCCACCGTCCATCATTATTCCACATTTTTTCAAATGGAAAAATTTTACTCCCTTCCTTTCGAATGCGTATTCGAAACCAGTAATACGACCACGCACGGTCTATAGGATTACGAAAAATGGCAAAAACGCGTATACCCGGATAATGGGCTTTTAATTCATCGCGAGCGGAAGGGTTTTTTCGCCAAAAATAAAGTCTGGGTGGAACCCATTCCGGATATTGGGATTTGCGACTAAGGTTGCGCAAAGGAGAAATCAGGTAAAGAGGAGTAAATTCACCAGCAACTCTGTCCCCCTTGTTGCTGAACCAGTTGTGATACCAAGAGTAACCTTTACGAAATTTACCGGAATAAAAATTTATTTCTTTTTTGGGAAGAAAAACTTCTGGATGCTGTCTGAGGACTTCAGCCAGCCATGTTGATCCGCTTTTCTGAACGCCTACACCAACGAAATCAGGGCCTGGTGCTCTTTGAATCATCAAAATATCCTCATTATTTTTGTTGTTCAATCGTAAAATATCACTGTAGCATAACCTGTTGCATAAATCCAGCTTACCGAAAAAAAGGTAGTGGGTTATTTTAAAAATAGTTATGAAATTTAATTGTTGACCGATAATTAGATACGAAAAAATGGAATACCGCCCCTCAAGGATCATCAATCCCTCTGATTTTGATAAAGCACATTGACTTTGGTTAATGGTTAGATTATAAATTAGCTGACAGAACTATTGCCAGATGCAAAGGCAAAGAATCAACTTCAACAATCCGACACTATTATTTTATCTGGGGGGATACGTGATGTTAAAACGTATTATTTATTTATTTATTTTATATTTTTTTATTTGTATCAATTCTGTTACGGCTGCTGAGCCCGAAAAACACCTTGTGATTCTCTATAACAGTGATACAAAAAGTTATATAGAAGGCTGCGGGTGAAAGCACGCACAAGGGGGACTGGCCCGGCGGGCTGGCTTAGTGAAAGAATTGAGAGAAAAAAATAAAAACACCATCCTTCTGGACGGTGGGGACTCTATTTAGAGGAGATGCAAATTTCCCCACCCTCAGAGCTGAAACCAGCATGAAGGCCTTAGGCCTCATGAAATACGATGGTCTTAATATAGCTGACGGAGAATTGGGTTTAGGCTTGAAATTTTTTTGCAAACGCTACAAAAAAAAACCACATTTCCCTTATTATCTGCCAACCTTTTTAAAAAGAAAAAACCATTAGGCCAGGTCTACCTCATAAAGAAATTTGTTGGATTTAACGTGGGTGTTATTGGCCTTGTTTCTCCAAGCTATTTTAATCCCGAACTTTTGGCCAAAGAAGGTTTAGAAGTCAAGGATCCGGAAAAAACCCTTAAAGAAATTTTGCCTAAAGTGAGAGACACAGGCGGACATCATCATCCTTCTTTCCCATTTGGGAAAAAATGAAACCACCTTGTTGCTTCAAAAGGTACCTGGCGTTGATGTGGCGATTGTCGGACATGATCATGGCACACTGAACCAGCCAGAAATACTGACCAAAACTATTTTAGTACAAAACAGTATGCAGGGGAAATTTCTTGGGATCTTAGACCTTACTATAGGAACAAAGGGAACCATAGAAAATTATACAGGAAGCATGGTTGGCATTACCGAGAATACTCCTTCGGATCCGACGGTTCTCGCTCTTATTCGTGAGTTTGAAAAGTAGAGAGACCTTGACCGTGCCAAAGAAATGGGAAAAACTCCCCAGCACGTTACTATTCAATGATTCTTTGTGTCTTTTTGGGAGACTACTTGTTGTTTTTCAGTTTCCACTGGTTAAGCCTCTGTAGTTCCAATTGAGAGGAAATCCGTTATGGAAAAACCTGTTGGTTCTCCGAAAAAGCATGCCATGGTGACCATTGTAATCCCACACTACCAGACCCACGACATTATAAGATTGTGCCTGAGGTCCATTCGAAAGTTTACACCCCAACCTTATAAAGTAATCGTTGTCGACAATGATTCTAAGGATGAATCTCTCGAATATTTGAAATCCGTTAAATGGCTACATCTTATCCAGAGAAAAGAGGTGGCAAAAAAGGGATCTTGGGCTCATGGTTCAGCATTGGATATTGGGCTCACGGATACCCAGACCGAATTTTTTCTTGCTCTCCACTCCGATGTAATGATTAAGGACTCCTCCTGGCTCAGTAAGCTGCTTACCCCCTTTCAAAAAAATCCTGCCTTAGCGTGTGTGGGCACAGGCAAGTTAGAGGATGTGCCTGCGGCCTATCGGGTATTTAAAAAAATGGGGGACATAAAAGGACTCCTTCGTTTTTTGAAGACAAACCTTCTTCACAACCCTGACCAACTTCTCCCCGAGTATATTCGAACTACCTGTGCAGTCTATCGAACCGAAACCTTAAAAAAAGAAAATTTATCTTTCCTTCCTCGTGAGGAGCAGAAAATGACCTCTGGACAAGCTCTTTATTATGAGCTGGTTCAGAGAGGATACCAAACCCTTTATCTTCCTCCGGGAGAATTAAAAAAAGTGATCGACCACGTATGCCACGGCACCATGATTTTAAACCCTGCGCTGGGTGCACGGAAAAGAACAATATTAAAAGGCATACGAAGGATCAAAAGACAACTGAGCGAAGGATGGATAAAAAGTCTTTTGGAAGATTCAACCTTGGATCAGTAAACCCGTTAGAAAGCTTTCAACGCTTCACCCTGTTGTATTTGATAACAGGGAACGTGGTAAGTAAAGGAAGTAAGCTACACAAGAAGTTTTACAAGAATCGAAAAACCAACTCATATCCGACTCATAACTACCATTATGAAATCTTTGTCTTTACCAATCGATTTTGTCTTCCGCAACCATATGGTTATTAACCGAGAATTTGAACCCTTGTTAAAAGAAAACGGTTTGGATGATTTTGATGCAATAATGAAATTTGATAAAGGGGAAGTAGTTAAGCAAAAAAGTAAATACCGCTCTACCATTCATTTTTATCTTACAGAAAAAGAACGCAGAGTTTCCGTCTATCTCAAGCGTTACCGCTTTTCTTTGATATCCGAGTTTGTGAAAAATTGCTTCTTTTTTTTTCGAACCTATTCGGCTATCCATGAATGGAGAAACATCCTTGAATTTAATGCATCCAATCTCTCTACCATGACCCCTATTGCCGTGGGAATACGACGGCGCATTCCTTTATGGAATGAATCCTTCCTTTTAACCCAAGGCATTCCACATACAAAAACCCTGGAACAAGAATTGGAAGATTACTTTTACCCCCCCCTGGATCGCATTCGGGTACAACAAAAAAGACTCTTGATTGCTAAACTGGCAACGCTTACCCAAAGAATGCATGGAGAGGGCTTTAAACATCAAGATTTCTACCTATGCCATATCTTGATAAACTTTAGTATTCCTGATGATCCTCTCCTTTATGTTGCCGATCTCCACCGGGTGAGGAGAAAGAAAAAAAATAAAAAAAGCTGGCAAATCAAAGACCTTGCTGCGCTTAATTATTCTGCTTCCCAGAAACTTATAAGCCGAACTGACCGGCTCCGGTTTATGAAGCACTATGATCCGATTTTAGCGAATGACCTTCTCTTCCTTAAAAAGATAATTAAAAAGACCGCGCAGATTCGAAGCCATGAAGAAAAAAAAGACACAAACTAACATCGTGCCTGATCCGAGCTTAGACTCATACCAAGTTGCATTCAAAAGTAGATCGAGGCGGCGACGAGGAATCGACGCAGGCGTACATTTTAGTACGTCGAGGAGTATGACGAGGAGCCAACAAAGATATACAAATGAAGGCGACTTGGTATCAAAAGCTAATTCCCTGCGAGCAATCCTTCGGGAGATGGGACGGATACTGCTCGCTTTTTCGGGGGGAGTGGATAGCACTTTTCTTCTCAAAATCGCACATGAAGAGTTGGGTGAGGGTGCTCTCGCAGTTACCGCTGTCTCTCCAATTCACCCAACGGAAGAATATGAAAGCGCTTGCCAGAGCGCGCGTTCTTTCAAAATAAAGCACATTGTGATTGAAACCCATGAACTAAACAATCCTACGTTCTGGAGTAACCCTCCTAACCGATGTTATTTTTGTAAAAAGGACTTGTTTCAAACATTACTAGCTATCGCTCGCCAAGAAAGCATCGCTTTTGTGATTGATGCAAGCACCATGGATGATTTATCAGACTTTCGGCCGGGAAGAACCGCAGCGCAAGAAGAAGGCATAAGGAGTCCGCTTATAGAAGCAAAGCTTACCAAAAAAGAAATTCGGACCCTCTCCCAAGAAATGGGACTACCAACCTGGAATAAACCCTCCATGGCGTGCTTGGCATCAAGGTTCCCGTATGGCGAGTTCATTAGTCTTGAGAAGATAAACCGCGTGGCTCGCGCGGAGAATTTTCTTCGGGGCTTCGGCTTTAGCCAGGTCCGGGTAAGAAGTCATGATAAACTTGCCCGCATTGAAGTTGATGCTGAGCACATTCAAAAACTTACTAATCCGGAATTTCGTGAAAAAATTATTAAAGAGCTAAAGCATCTGGGCTTTATTTACCTCACCATTGACCTTGAAGGTTACAGGACTGGAAGTCACAATGAAGTTTTGGAATTATGATTTTTTCATTACATCGATATTATGATGAAAGCATTAATCTTTGATGGAAAAATTCGAATAGAAAAAAAACCTCCCGATCCCGAAAAGAAAGCCTCTTGAGGTACTCATCCGGGTCTTAAAGGCAGGAATCTGTCAGACCGACTTGGAGATCATAAAAGGCTATCTTCATTTTCAAGGAATATTAGGGCATGAGTTTGTAGGTATCATTGAGGAAAGCCCAAATCAAAAACTTTTAGGAAAAAGAGTGGTTGGAGAAATCAACCTTGCCTGTGGAAAGTGTATATATTGTCAAGAAAAAATGCCTTCCCACTGTAATGCCCGTTCAGTCTTAGGAATAAAAGATAAAAATGGTTGTTTTGCTGAATATATCACCCTGCCGACAAACAATATTCACGTAATTCCTGATTCAATAGCTGACGATGAAGCAATCTTTGTAGAACCTTTAGCTGCTGCCCTGCAAATTCTCACCCAAGTCCATATCCGACCTCAAGATGATGTCATAATTTTAGGAGATGGCAGGTTAGGACAATTATGCGCCCAGGTTATGAGTCTAACCGGAGCACAAGTTCAGACAGTAGGAAAACATCTGAAAAAATTAAAGATCCTCAAAAAAAGGGGGATAAAAACTTGTAGATTTGATGAAGTTTCCCAAAAAAAAGCGGATGTTGTAATAGAATGCACTGGGTCTCCTGCTGGTTTCAACGCCGCCTTAAACTTGGTCCATCCGCGGGGTACCATTGTCTTAAAGAGTACCTACGAAGTTAAACCACCGGTAGACCTGGCGCCAATAGTCATTGATGAAATAACGATCATAGGGTCTCGATGTGGCCCTTTTCCTCCCGCCATTCGTCTCTTAGAAAATAAAGTCATTGATGTCCTCTCGCTTATCTCCCAAAGGGTTTCCCTCGATAAAGCCATTGAGGCTATCAAGGCAGCACACCAGAAAGAAAACCTCAAGATCATTTTAGACATCAGCAAGTAAGAAGATCACATCATCGGCTAAGATAAAGGGTTTGGAGATATTTTATCTTTCTGAGGATTTTTTCAATATAATGTATCTTCTTGACAAATGAATACAATATGTGGTAGCTTTTCAAAGCTCAACTGCAACAGGGTTTTCAAATGGATGCTGTAAAATTATGAAAAATAAAAAGGAGGAGATAAGGGAAAAACCATGGAAAGCTTAATTCTTAATTTCCAACATAAGTTTAATCCGTTGCATATCTATTGTCGGCTTCTTGACAAAGGGTTTGACCCGCGAATCTCTCTCCGACTAAGTCGGTGTTATGAAATTTTAATTTATAAGTGGATAGCCCCCCTGACTTTTTTTAATCTTCTTTTGTCAATCAGTTAAAAAAATTAAGATTTTGAAGAATTAATCTGCCGAAAATATTTTTACGGTGGGCATTGGGCACAGATCGAGGTAAAAAGAGCAGTACTAAGATATCTGTCACCCCGATCAGGGAAAATTACCACTATTGTTCCTGAGCTCATCGTTTGAGCAACCTTCAAAGCCCCTGCCATAGCTGCTCCGCTACTCATTCCCACAAAGATGCCTTCTTCCACCGCCAACTCTCTGGCCATACTAAAGGCAGGTTCATCATCAATGATGATTCGTTCATCAAGTTTCTTGGGGTTAAAAATTTTAGGAACAATAGACTCATGCATGTTTTTTAATCCTTGAATTCGATGGCCTAACGTTGGCTCAATTCCAATGATTTTTATTTTGGCATTAAATTCCTTCAACCTCTGTCCTGTTCCCATTAAGGTAGCGGTTGTTCCCATTCCTGCCACAAAAACATCAATCTCCCCTTTCGTTTGTTCGATAATTTCCGGACCAGTTCCTTCATAATGAGCTTTTACATTATTGGGGTTGGAATATTGGTCAGGCATATAATAGATATCAGGATGCGTTTCAAAAATCTGGTAGGCCCGCCGAATCGCACCATCAACCCCTTGATTTGCTGGACTAAGGTCAATTTCGGTGCCAAAGGCCTCCAAAATCCTTCTCCTTTCTTCGCTTACACATGCGGGCATGACCAGTTTTGCTTTATATCCTTTGGCGGCCGCAACCATGGCCAGACCAATGCCCGTATTTCCTGAGGTTGGCTCCAATATAATTTTATCCCTCGTGAGTTCGCCACTTTTTTCTGCTTCTTCTACCATAAATAAGGCTGGTCGATCTTTGACCGAACCCCCCGGATTAGATCCCTCCAGTTTAGCCAAAATTCTCACATTTTTGTGGGGATTGATTTTGTTAATTTCAACCAACGGGGTTTTTCCAATTAATTTTAAAATACCCATTCTTTTTCCTTATACCTAAAGTTTGATATTTTGTTTATTAAACCTCTGGATTTCAGAATTATTTTTTTATAAAATATTTTAGGGAACTATACAAAGAACCAAATAAAATAACAAAATATTTCTTTCTTGCTTTAACTTTTGTAAATTTTTCTTGACAAATCAAGTAAGTTGTAGCATAAGAATAAATTTGTATTAAAATTTAAGGATAAAGAATTATGGTAACTACACAGCCTACAAAAGATCAGATGGAAAAAGATTGGTTATTGGTTGACGCGGAGAATAAAATACTGGGGAGATTGGCAAGCAAAATCGCCTCCATTTTAAAGGGGAAAAACAAACCCATTTTTACTCCCTATTTAGATACCGGTGACTTTGTAGTCGTAATTAATGCCAAAAAAATAAAATTGACGGGGAGAAAACTTAACGATAAAGTTTATTATCACTATTCTGGTTACCCCGGTGGAATGAAGTCAATAACACCGAAAGATCTTCTTCAAAAAAAACCAGAAGAAGTAATCCGTAAGGCAGTCTGGGGAATGTTGCCAAAAAATAGTTTGGGAAGGCAGATGTTGACAAAACTGAAGGTTTATCCCGGTAAAACGCATCCCCATCAGGCTCAACAGCCAAAAACGATTGAACTTTAATTTTTGAGGTAATAAATTGGAAAATTATTTTTATGCCACAGGCAAAAGGAAGTGCGCTATTGCTCGAGTTTGGCTCCAGGAGGGAGAAGGAAAATTTCTCATCAATAAATGTCCATTGGAGGAATATTTTCCTCGAGAAACCTCACGAATGATAATTAAACAGCCTTTCGAGCTCACCAATACCCTGGGAAAATACGATGTTAAAGTTAACGTATTGGGGGGGGGTATATCTGGTCAAGCTGGAGCCATTAAACACGGAATTGCCAAAGCTCTTCTCGAGGTCAACCAAGGTTTTCGGAATGTCTTAAAAAAAGTAGGGTTTTTGACCCGGGATGCTCGCATTAAAGAGCGAAAAAAGTACGGCCGGAAAAAGGCCCGAAAGCGTTTTCAATTTTCAAAACGATAAAAAGTTTCTTTTGCTTAAATTTTCACGTGCAATAAAAAGGAAGGCCTTCAGCCTTCCTTTTTTTTTCAAATCATTTATTTCTTTTCGTTCGATGAATGCCTTATTTTTTCAGTTTTAATGGGTTGTCCTTGTCTCTTTTAGGTGAGTGTGGTATTTAATTTCCTTATCTCAAAAAAATGCGAAAAAGAGAAAAAGGGCATTGAAATCAAAATTATCTTTTGCAATTTTTATTTGCTTTCTCCCCTTATTGACAAGCTGTGTTCACCCCCCGCCCGTCTTCTCTACCAAAGAAAGAAAAAACACCACCACCCTATACCGTCGGAGGAAAAGTTTATTATCCTCTCGGGAAAATAAAGGATTATAAAGAGCAAGGGATTGCTTCCTGGTACGGGCCGGAATTTCATGGTAAAAAAACCTCAAGTGGTGAACGATATGATATGTACGCAAGTACCGCAGCCCATCGAATCCTTCCTTTTGGAACGAAAGTTCAGGTTACCAATTTAGAAAACGGAAAAAAAACCGTGGTGGTTATCAATGACCGCGGACCGTTTGCCAAAGACCGGATTCTTGACCTTTCCTATTGTGGTGCAAAAGAAATTGGCCTCATTGGTCCAGGAACTGCTTTTGTCGAGTTGGAAGTGGTTGGTGTTGCTGACTCAACACCGCTTGATTGGACAGGGGTTTTCACGGTTCAACTTGGCGCTTTTAAAGAACATAAAAATGCTCTCCGATTAAAAGAAAAAATTTCTCTCATTAATCCTTCTGCTCATATAACTATTTATGAAACCCATGAGGGAGCGGTCTTTTATCAGGTCCGGGTTGGAAAATATAATAACCTCGAAGAGACTATCCAAGCCCAAAGAGAATTCGAATCAAGAGGGTTTCAGGATACCTTTATAGTTGCCGAATAACTGAAAGATGGTGAGAACTATTTTCCTTGAATAAAAAATTAAAGTTAGTGTATAGTCTTTCAGCACTATGAGATGTGTTTGATTTTTTTTGCGCTAAGGGCACGCGGAAATTTTTTATTAAAAGTTCAAAAGTACTATGTCATATCAAGTATTCGGATTGATAATATTATCTGTCTTTTTTTGGGGACTGACTCCGATTGTGGAAAAAACCGGCTTTTCGCAAGCGCAGATTGATCCCCTTATTGCCCTTACGATCCGTGGTTTCGCTACTATGTTAGGTCTGGTGATAATAATTTTGGGAATGGGGAAAACCCAGGCTTTAATTGACGTGAATCCTAAGGCTGCTTTTTACTTTGCAATGAGCGGCTTGCTGGCCGGACTTTTGGGCACCTGGACTTATTTAGCTGCCTTAAGGCTGTGCGAGGCTTCACGGGTTGTTCCTATTTCGGCAACATATCCTTTAGTAACCAGCCTTTTAAGTTTTTTTATCCTCAAAGAGGATTTTTCTTTAACACGGGTGTTGGGAACTATCCTCATCGTTGGAGGTATCTGGCTAATCAAATAGAAGGATTTAACGTTATGAAGAAAAATTTTTTTTCCAACCTACCTCGTCCATTAAGAAGACTGGTGGTAACTATTAGTTCCCTCGGAATAATATCTTTGTTTCTCATGAGCGGAGGATGCGGAAAAAAAATTTACATCCCCCCCGATAAAGAGGTAAAGAGCCACATTATTCTCATCAATGAAATTTATGCCCCGGGCTTCTATGTTGAAGTTGATGGTGGGGATGCCGGATTTTTGCAAAAAGAGCTGGACATTAGAGTTAAACCCGGTGACCATAAATTGAAAGTGTTTAATAAAGAAACCTCACTCTCGCTCTTAAAAGAAATGCAAGAAACTACCACTCACCAGTTTGACCTGAAGGTTAAAGTGGGTGAAGGAGAAGCTAAAGAAATCGTGCTTTCCTGGGAAGATAAGGGTTATTCCAAAGAGGTAAGAAAGGGGTTACGTCCTACGGAAAAAGCAAAAGAAGAGAAGGAAAAGCAAAAACAACGCTCAAACCCCTCGTCTGGAATGCCTTATTAAACCCCAAAAATACATATGAAGGAACTTTGCCGTTATTTCATACACACCCGCCGTACTTGTTCCAGGGTGGTATCGCCTTTTAAGACTTTCATTATCCCATCTTGAAGCAAGGTGGTCATTCCTTCTTCAATGGCTTGTTTGCGGAGCTCGGCCACAGATGTTTTTTGCACTATAAGTCGTTTTATCTCGTCAGTTCCCTCCAAAAGCTCGTGAAGGGCAGTCCGGCCTTTTAATCCAGAGCGGCTGCAGGCTGAACAACCCTTTCCCCGGTAAAGAACAAATTTATCACTAAAGGTAATCCCAAGTTTTTCAAAATCACTCTCCCCATATTCTCTCACTATTACTTCAAAGTCCTTCTGAGAAGGGTGATAGGATTCTTTACATTCCGGGCAAATTGTTCTTACTAAACGCTGGGCCAAAATACCTAAAAGGGCATCAGCAAAATTAAACGGATCAAGACCCATATCAATGAGGCGAGTAATCGTTTCCGGAGCACTATTAGTATGGAGGGTGCTGAAGACTAAATGACCAGTAAGCGAGGCCTCAATACCAATGTTTGCTGTCTCTGAATCTCGCATTTCTCCCACCATGATAACATCCGGATCCGCGCGGAGAAAGGCCCGCATAGCAGTGGCAAAGTCGTATCTATGTCCATCCTGGGTTTTAATATTAGGGTTTATTTGAACCTGACGTAAGCGGTATTGGGTGATTTCCACCGGATCTTCTGCTGTCCAGATTTTTCGTTCAACCTTATTAATGTATCCCAGGATCGAATGGAGCGTAGTGGTTTTCCCAGATCCAGTGGGCCCGACACAAAGGATTAAGCCATAAGGGCGATCAGCGATCTTTTGAAATATCGTCAGGTTCCTTTCTGAAAAATTCATCTTATCAACCGGAAGCGGCTCTCCCGCCGTTAAGATTCTCATCACCACATCTTCATTACCCCCGGCAGTAGGAACCGTAGCTACCCGGAGTTCAATATCTTTGTGTTTATACCTCATCCTTATTTTCCCATCCTGGGGAAGACGCTTTTCTTCAATGCGGAGCCGGGCCATGATTTTTAATCGGGAGATAAGGGCATTGGTATGACTGGGAGGAACCTCCAAATATTTAAAACAGACCCCGTCCCGACGAAACCGGATTTCCGTATCCTTCCTTCCAAGGTAAGGTTCGATGTGGACGTCCGAAACCCCCTGATTATAGGCATCAACAATAATTTTATTGGCTAACTGGACTACTTTACTGTCAGATTCCTTCACCTCATCAAAAAAAGATTCTTGAGCGTCTACATCAGCTTCAACCCCTTCTTCCATTTCACCAATCAGGTCTTGGATATCTACACTTTCAACTTGCACCGTCCCTCCACCCCACGTTGGTGCTTCTTCTTTTACGCTTTCTTTTACGGTTTGAGTGGCGCTATTGATAAACTGGATAATATCTTCAGGAAGAGAAACCCAGTAATCGACCTTTTTAGCCTTGGCATAGTTAAACTTCACCCACTGCTCGATCGCATCTCGTTTCTGGATGTCATGGGGATCATCAATAAGAACAATCAGATTGTTCCCCTCCTCTTTCAAGGGCATCCAAAGGCTCTTTTTCATAAAATCAGCCTTTAGCTTTCGAACAATGTCTTGGTTAACAATGATTTTGGTGTCAAACTCCTGGTATTTAAGACCATAAAACTCACTGAAGCTCTTGCCGATATCTTGTTTGGAAATTTTGTAAGAATTTATGAGAAATTTAATGATATCCCCTTTGGTCTCCCGTGCTCGGATAGAGGCGTCCTCTAATTCCTTCTGGGATACAACATTATTGGTGAGAAGATAATCAAATTTGGTAGGCTTCTTTTTTGCTTTTTGAAGCTGATTATAAAAGGCCAATCCTAAAACATCTGCCATTTCAGCTACATTTTGTTTGTCTTCCTGGGTAAAAGTAGCCTCTGTTTTTTTGTTCAACAATTGGATAACCCCCATTAAATATTTCTCGTAAAGAAATGGGGCCGCAAGCACCTGGCGGGTCTTGAAACCAGTCTTCAAATCCCAGCTTTTATCAAATCGTAACTCCGGAGAATAACCGGATAGTTCTTTATCATCATACGCGTTGCTTATATTGACTATTTTCCCGGTAGAAGCGCAATACCCGGCAATACTCGACCGATTGATCGGAAGACGAATCTCGGTTATTTCATTACCTTCTTTTATTTTTGAGTAGATTTCCTTTTTGGCATGATCAACCGCATAGATCGTGATCCTCTCGGCATCAAAGAGTGCAAGGCAATTATCTTTTAAATTTATCAAAATATCATCAATATTTTCAGCAATGTGGAGCTGGCGAGTAATATTTTTTAAGCTCTCGTTATAAGCGATCAGGGACCGGAGTTTTTCTAATTCTGCGACGTTGTTACCTTTGGTCAAGGCCATTCCTGATACTCCTTTTTTGTCCGATGATTTGTTTAATGAACATTGTTTTTTAAATTATATTAACTTATAACCCATCTAAATTCCTAAGTCAATTCATACCTCTATAGGGCGATAGGCTGGACGGGTATTAAAAATATTTATTAAATCATCACGTTAACTTAATAAAAAATAAGTTTTCTCCCTTTTCATGGGTTTAGTCATCCTGAGTCCAATGAACTACTTGAAAAATATCCGCTTATCGTCAGAAAAAGAAAAAGTCCTCGCCTTAACAGCAGAATTTTAGTATATAAGGTAAGATAAAAAATGGTACCTGACAGGGAGACAAGGAAAGTGTCAAAAAGTAAAAAAATGGTAACCGGTGCAGCCGGGTTTATTGGGTTTCACCTCTGTAAGCGATTGTTAGAAGAGGGGGATGAGGTTGTCGGCATTGATAACTTAAATGATTATTATGATGTCGCATTAAAAAAGGCCCGCTTAGCACAGCTGGAGAGCAAAAAAAATTTTAGATTTATCAAACTCTCCTTGGAAGAAAAAGAAAGGGTCCTTTCGTTATTTAATTCCGAAGCATTTGACGTTGTGGTCAACCTTGCAGCGCAGGCAGGAGTGAGGTACTCGCTTATTAACCCTTATGCTTATCTTGATAGCAACATCTATGGGTTTTTAAATATCTTAGAAGGCTGCCGGCACGCTAAGGTAAAACACCTTGTATTTGCCTCATCCAGCTCAGTCTATGGATTAAATACCAGGATGCCATTTTCTGTCCATCAAAACGTTGACCATCCAATTTCCCTTTATGGGGCAACGAAGAAAGCAAATGAATTGATGGCTCATAGTTACAGTTACTTATTTGGCATTCCCACTACTGGCCTTAGATTTTTTACGGTTTATGGTCCCTGGGGGAGGCCGGATATGGCCCTCTTTCTTTTTACCAAGGCGATGTTGGAAAATCGACCCATTGATATTTTTAACTTCGGCAATATGGAACGGGATTTTACCTATATCGATGATATCATCGAAGGTCTTATCCGGGTGATAAAAAGAATTCCAGATGCCTAACCCACAATGGAGTAGCGAAAATCCTGATCCAGCAACGAGCGCAGCTCCTTTTAAACTGTATAACATTGGAAATAATAATCCGGTGAAGCTTTTGAACCTCATCGAAGTTTTGGAAGGGTGCCTGGGGAAAAAGGCCAAGAAGAACTTTTTACCCATCCAGCCGGGTGATGTTCCTGCCACGTTTGCTGATGTTGAGAACTTAATAAAGGATGTTGATTTTAAACCCACCACTCCGATTGAAGAAGGGGTAAAAAAATTTGTGGGTTGGTATCAAGAATATTTTCGCGCCTGAGGTTTCTTATCTTGTTCATAGTATAAAAAAGAATAATGCGATGAAAATAATGCTTACTGGTGGAGCTGGCTTTATTGGTTCCCATATCGCTGACCTCATTATAAAAGAAGGTCATCAGGTTATTATCATTGATAACCTTTCGAACGGGAAAAAAGCTAATATTAACCCTGCGGCATCTTTTTATCACCTTGATATTCGAGACCAAAGTTTAGGGGAGGTTTTTGCTCAGGAAAAGCCTGACGTTTTAAACCACCACGCTGCCCAGGTGAGCGTTCGAGATTCAGTAACCGACCCGATTTATGACTTAGAAATAAACATTCGGGGAACTGTTCACCTCCTTGAATTAAGCCGGAAATACGGGGTAAAAAAAGTAATCTTCGCTTCCTCAGGAGGAGCTATTTACGGTGAACAGGATTACTTCCCGGCTGACGAAAAGCATCCGCTGAGACCCCTGAGCCCTTACGGGGTAGCTAAACTGGCAGGAGAAAGTTATCTTTACTATTACCAACAAATTTTTGATCTCCCCTATATAGCGCTTCGCTATGCCAATGTTTACGGCCCTCGCCAGGACCCTCTGGGTGAGGCTGGGGTGATTGCTATTTTTTCCCAGAGCATGCTAACCGGAAAGCAACCGATCATCAATGGAACCGGAGAACAGACCCGAGACTATGTGTATGTGGAAGATGTAGCCCGGATAAATGTGCTGGCCTTAAAAGATGACATAAAAGGAACATTCAATGTCGGCACAGGAAAGGAAACAACGGTTAATTATCTTTTCACCAAGATTCAGTCTCTCACTCATGCAGGGGCTCTGGAAGTCCACGGAGAACCCAAAAAAGGAGAACAATTCCGCAGTGTCCTCTCTGCAGAAAAAGCTAAACAGACATTAGGATGGGAGCCTAAGGTCAAATTCGATGAAGGGTTGAAAAGGACAATCGAATTTTTTAACGCAAAAATTTGAGTGCTGCCAGAGCAGCCTTTTCGCCGCTTTTAATGCAATCGCTGATACCAATACCATAATAGGCACTTCCCGCCAAAAAGAGCCCTGGGTTAAGCGATAACCGCTCCTCAATTCTTTTTATCTTCGCTTCGTGACCAACCATATATTGCGGCATTGACTTCTCCCACCGAAAGACCCTGGTAAATAATGGTTCAGCATGTATGCCCATAATATCCCGGAGTTCCTCGCGAGCGATCGCGATAAGCGCAGACTCGTTCAAACGGGTTAAATGCTCATTTTTTATCCCGCCCACAAAACAACGGATCAGGAGCTTATCGTGCGGCGCTCGATGCGCGAATTTTATTGAGGTCCAAGTACAGGCCATGATTTTCCTGTTTTCGATCCGAGGGATTACAAATCCAAAACCATTCATTGGATAAGAGATCTCTTTCCGTTCATAGGCAAGGGATATTGTAGCAGTGGAAACATACGGAAGGGAGAAAAGCTCCGATGAAAGCACGGGGTCTATTTTTTTAAAGAGATCGGCAGTGACAAACGCTGGTGTAGCAAACACCACTGACATAACCTTTAACAAATCTCCCTTTGCCAACGTAAGAAGGTATCCGGAAGCATCAGAAACTTTTTCAATACCCATGACCGGGTTTCCGGTCAAAAGTCCCTTGGGGTTTAGTGAAGCAGCTACCGTGTTAGGAAGTGTCGCCAACCCTTCTCTTAAACTCATAAACATGGTGTAGTTATTGGTGCCCTTGTTTCCCTTTGAACATTTTTTTTCTTTTTATCATTCCGATGATCAAACTTCGATAGCTCTTCTCTAACTCAATCAGCCTCGGAAAGGTGCTCTTAAGGCTCATGGTTTCCGGGTCACTGGCATGAATACCAGCTACCAGGGGTTCGGCGATTTTCTCCAAAACTTCTTTTCCCAAACGCCGGGTGACAAACTGTGCTAAGCTTTCCTCCTCAGCGGATTTTTTTGCTGGAATGATAAGATCCATCGCCATCCGGAGTTTTCCCAACGGTGAAATTAAAGGGTTTTTGATAAACGAAGAAAAATTCGTGGGCGCAAGAAGCATAAACCCTTCCGGGAGTTCTCGTAAGGTTCCTT
Organism: uncultured delta proteobacterium; assembly: GCA_963736755.1. GTDB lineage: Bacteria > Desulfobacterota > WTBG01 > JAGOGO01 > JAGOGO01. The sequence continues at coordinate 60,475 of CAVTQE010000008.1, forward strand.
TGGAGAGAATAAAAATGCGGCGGACATGCTCATTGGTCTTCATTAAGTGATCCTGAATGCCGAGTTTGTGGCAGAGCGCAATTGCCTCAGGCTTTTCGGATAAAAAGCAGTCCGGTCCTCCCTCGATGATAAAGTCATCGTGTCGCTCAGTCAGGATGCTTCCGCCTAACCGGTTTTCTTTTTCCACAAGCAAGAAGGTTATCGCTTCTTTCCGCTCTTCGATTTCTTTCTGAAGCACATGCGCGGCAGAAAGACCGGCAATACCTCCCCCGATAATGGCGATGGTTTTTTCAGTGCGCGTCATTATTTTCAGCTACTCGGAGAGTTTACGATGACCTCAGTTAAGGCTTCGATAAATTGAGGGCTGTCATTGAGTGAGGGAGCCCGTTGAAAATTAAGTCCCAGATCAAGAGCTTTTTTTCTGAGAACAATATCAAGGTCGTAAAGTGTTTCCAGGTGATCAGAAACAAATCCTAAGGGTACTACCAGCACATCTTTTTTGCCGCTCGCAGCAATATCTTTGAGGACCTCTTCCACGTAAGGTGCGAGCCACGCTCCTTCTTTTCCCTGGCTTTGGAAGGCAAGATACCATTCATGTTTTTCTAAACGCGTTATCACCCCGGCAATGGTTTTTTTAATTTCATTTACATAAGGATCATCGTTAACGTGTTCTAAGGGAAGGCTGTGCGCAGAAAAAACGATGGGGACAGAGGCCCTTATGTTTGCAGAAAACAAAGCCAGCCCTTCTTTTACCCTGTCTGCTGCCGCATCAAGATAACGAGCATGCGTATTCCATGGTGAAACAAAATGCGCTTCCATGGTCTGGTGAGACTCTTTGATCGTCTGATAAACTGCTCTGTTATAGCCCCCCGTAGCGGCTCCGGTTGAAAAAGGCGATAAAATAATGCAGAGGATTTTTTTTATTCCCTTTGCGTGTAGAGTGTTAATCGCCTCTGAGATGGAAGGTTGCCAATAGCGCATGCCGATAGAGACGTCACAGAGCGTTCCCCTCTTTTTAAGATTATTCTGAAGACTCCGCGCCTGCCGTTCGGTAATTTCAGGCAGCGGAGATTTTCCCCCGATAAGCTGGTAACGCTCTTTTACCTGATTAACGACAAAAGGGTTAAGCGGTCGGCCAGAAAAAACATTTTTCAAGAAAGGCTCTACGTCCTCTAACGAGTTGGGCCCTCCAAAAGCTAAAAGCAGAATGCCACTATGTTGATAAGATGTTTCCATTTATCGCTTGCTAAGGTCATGGACCATGTTAATCAGCGCGACAACGTTTTTAACGGGAGTTTGAGGGAGGATACCGTGGCCTAAGTTAAAGATATGGCCAGGACGGTTTTCAGCTGACTGAAGAATTTCTTTCACTCGCTCCTTGATCACTGCAATCGGAGCAAACAGCGTGACCGGGTCTAAATTACCCTGTATCCCGACGTTATATCCCAGACGTTTCCAGGCGTTGCCGAGCTCAATCCGCCAATCCACCCCAATAATATCGCCCCCTGCTACTTTCATAAGCTCAAGGAGGTCAGCTGCCCCCGTCGCAAAATGAATAGCCGGCACATCGTTGGTAAGCCCCTGAAAAACCTTTTGCGAATGAGGCAAAACAAACTGAGCATAATCATGAGGGCTTAAGCAACCCACCCAGCTGTCAAAGACTTGGATAGCCTGCGCGCCGGCCGCAATCTGAGCATTAAGATAGCGAGTAACGACCGTAGAGAGTTTTTCCATAAAAAGATGCCAATATTTCGGATTATGGTACATAAGCTGTTTTGTTTTAATGAAGTTTTGGGAATGACCCCCCTCTATGCAATAGCTCGCCAAGGTAAACGGGCCACCGGCAAAACCAATGAGCGGTATCGTGCCGTTGAGCTCTTTAACAACTTTCTTGATCGCTTCAAGCACAAAAGGGACATCCTCGTCCGGTTCAATGATCCGCAAGCCTTCTATATCATCTTCTTTCTGAATGGGGTTATGAATTATCGGCCCTTCGCCTTGAGAAAACTCAAGTTTAATCCCCATTGGTTCAAGCGGAAGAAGAATATCGGCAAAGATGATCGCTGCATCCATCCCTATGCTCTTTATCGGTTGAAGAGTAACTTCGGCAGCTAAATCAGGAGTTTTACACATCGCAAGGAAAGAGGCTTTTTCTCTGATCGCTCGGTATTCGCTTAGATAGCGGCCCGCCTGACGCATGAGCCAGACGGGGGTATAATCAGTTGGTTCTCTCCGGCAGGCTTTCAAAAAAACAGAATTACGGATCATAAAGTCTTTTTCTCCTAAGGAACTATCTCCCCGCAATAATATCAATAGTGAAGCAAAAGACGCGACTACATTTCGAGCGCACGCGGGTAATGCACGATAAACCTACAGAAGCTTGGACATTAAAATTTCGTCTACCCACGTCTCTTCAATCCGGTATCGATTTTTACGGACTCCTTCCTCCTGGAACCCGAATTTTTTATAGAGCAATATCGCTTGCTGGTTGGTGGATAAAACCCCAAGCTCCAACCGATGAAATCCTTTTTTGCGCGCCCAGGCTATCGCTTCTCGGAAAAGAGTTGACCCAATTCCTGATTTTCGAAAATCTTTTCCAATTGCCAAACCTATTTCGATAACATGGGCAATCTTCCTAAATCCTCCTCCGATAAAACCTAACACTCCTACAATGATACCATTATTTTCGGCCACCAGAAGAAGGCTCCGGTTAAGGGTTTGCTGGTGAACCAGCCCTTTGATCTGTTCCACTGTTCTTTCGTCTGGTTCGACCATAAAATAAGTATTTTCTGCTCCCACGTCATTCAAAAGGTCGTAAATTTTTTCAGCATCCTCAAGTGCCGCAGGTCGAATCATGAACTCAAGGTTTTTCATCTTAAGGTAATGGCTCCTTTTTTTCTGTGCTGACTAAATCAGCAATATTAACTCTCACCACCGATGGCTCAAGGTTTTCAAGGACGATACCCTGGGGAAAGGAGAGGTCGGATTTTGAGATTTTTATTCTACGTCTTCCCTCTTTAGCGTTCCAGAGCTTCAAAAAAACCTTGATCTCCTTTGTACTAAAAAAGTAAAATGCCCGGCGTGGCCCGGAAAAGGAAACCTCAATTTCTTGAGGGTCAATATCTTCAACAATAAGACCGGAGGGTAAAGCCGAATACTCAATCGGAATCGTATAGGTTTTATAGACTAATTTTGATCCATATACCAAAACAAACCAAAGCGCCAACGTCATAACCAGCGCTATGATTTTTTCCCGGGAATTTTTTTTGAAAAACTCCTGCCAGAGCTTATTTACCGGCGAGGGGCTGATCTCCTGATAAAAATTTTTTATGATCTTACTCAAGGTTTCACTATCATTAACAGTCTGAAGTGCGCCATTGCGGGCAATAACAATTGTTCCCCGTTCCTCCGAAACCACGAGACAAAGTGCATCGGTTAATTCTGATAACCCCAGCGCAGCAGCATGGCGGGTACCGGTTTGACCAAGGGTTTTAAAATCCTTGGAAAGCGGAAGCTGACAGGAAAACCGGCTTACCTGATCCCGTTCAATCACCACTGCTCCATCATGCCCAGAAGAGTGGGGATCAAAAATACTTTTTAAAAGTGCCTCACTGAGTTTTCCGTGTAACTCCACTCCTCCATCCAAATGGCGCATGACCAAATCTTTTCCTTGAATAACAATAAGAGCACCGATCTTGTCGTGGGCAAAATCATTAAGCGTACGAACCAAGGTTTCTACTTCGGGTCGAGATAACTGCATCGGTTTTTGGCTTTTTCGGTTTAAGCTCCAAACCGCTATCTTTTCAAAAAAATGTCGCAGTTCCTCTTGAAAAATTACCACCACCACAATTAATATCACGGCAAAAAAACCTTGCAGAGACTGAAGCCATTAACGATAAATCAAATTCTCGAGCAAAAAGATAAACCCCCGCCATGATGATGATGCCAGTCAAAACAAAGGCCGCCTTGGTCTTTTTAAACCAAATCAGCACACTGTAAATAATAAGCGACATAAAGAGGATATCGATAAAACCGGCTATCCCAATCTCTTTAAGAAAGTTAAAAAATTCCATCGTGCATCCACCTTATTTTATGCGGGGGGTTATCTTGAATGGAAAGTAAAACGTACTCTTTCCTGATATGTTTAACCGTTCGATCAGTTTTTGGGTAAGGGACTCCTCTAAGTCTTTCCAGGTGGATTCGACACCCTCCTTCCCCACCTCAAAACTACCTCCGGCAATGGTATCATGCCCCCCGGCTTCTTTCGGATCCTTGACAATGTCTCGTAAAATATTTGCCGCCAAAGCATTCGGGTTGGTCGCTCGAAGCGAAAAGTGAATCCTTTCATTATATCTTCCCGTACAAAACGCATAGCGCATCCCTTTATAGGTCAATAGAAACTCAGTTATCTGCGAGACTAAATCCGGGTTTTCTACCCACCCGAGGTGAGAAACAATCAGCTTGTGACAAACCATGGCGTCTTTAATACCTTTTTCCAGAGTAGTAAAAAATTTTCTTGATCGCGAAGGATTTTGGATGTGCGCTAAAATACGCATATCGCAAAAAGGCAAAAGAGCAATATAGGTTTTGATAATATCGGCTCTTTTGGCTCTATAAAGGTTGAGCGTATCAGTTAAAATACCATAGGCGAGCGCTGTTCCTATCCTCCGAGGAATGTCAATGTTACTTAAAAGCAGTGCCTGTGCAAGAATTACTGATGTTGCTCCGCACTCGAGGTCCACAATACTACACTCAGCCGAAGGTTTGATTACTGAAGGGTGCTGGTCAATAACAAGGGTAGCCCGCCGGTCTGCAGGAAAAGAATTATTTTCAAACTCAGGCTGGGTATCAATCAAGGCTACCTGAGAAAATTTCTTAAGGTCATTGGTTTTAAACTTATGGACCGGCATTTTAAGAATTTTAACCATCTCCTGGTTCTCCGTCCTCCCAATAATACCACCATACACTATCCGGGTATAAATATTAAAACCCTTCTTGACCAAATAAGCAAAGGCAAAGCTGCTTGCCAAAGCATCCGGATCAGGATAATCATGGGTAAGGATCAAAAGAGGAGATAGAGCTTCTCTCTTCTGCTCAAGAAATTTGAGGAGCTTACGCGCATCCACCCGGGCAGTTTTCCGCAAGGGATTACCTGATTTCATCATGCAGTTTAAACATAGGTTTCATTGTCAGCTCAGTGCCGGCCACCGGAGAACTAAAGCGTGGCAGTGATTTTATCAAACCGATCAACCGAAATAGCTGGGTTCGTTGAAAATGCGATGCCGGTCATTTTGGTTAAGGCAATTGAAGCCCTGGCAGCTTCCTCAATCCCCGGAAAATCTAAAATAAACACCAAATCCCGCTCTCCCAGCACAGCATACATTGCCTTAACCTTACCGCCAAACTTTTCAATCAATTTAACCGACTTCTTGGTGCGTTCAGCTTTAATTCCTTTTAAGAGCCTCTAACGAATACTTCCCGCACATTATAAAGGTTGCCATAGAAACCTCCTTTCTCCTTAAGAGAAAAAATAGCATGGTTGTTATTTTTAAGTTTAGAATAATTAAAGAAAAATTTCAAGCTTTGATTTTAGTTTCACCTTGAAAAACTAACTGCTTCAACATTTAGAAAGTATAATTCGATACCAGTTCCCGGGGACATTTCTGACGAGGGGCGGGAATTCAGAATAGTTTTTCTGGATCCTCCGAATCAAGTTCAGGGCACGCTCAATCAAGCCTGAAATGACACGATCGCAATTGTTTTTTCGGGGTATGTTTCTCGGGAAAAATCGCTTATGCGATCTTTTCTTCGGGGTTGATGGGATTGACCACCAGGCCGCTTAAAAGCTTGGGAAAAAAGTAGGTTGATTTTTGTGGCATAACTTCCCCCTGGGCAACAACATCACGTACCTGTTCAATCCGGGTAGGATTAATCAAAAAGGCCACTTCGCACGCGCCTGATTTCACCAACTCAATTGCCTCGCGCTCAGTATGCACAAACGTGAAATGTTCTTCCCATTGCGGATCACTGCAGCTTATCCCCAGGAGGTTATTAAAAACTAAAAACTCCATGATATTTACATCAAGGTAGCGCAGCGCCGTGGATAGCCCTTTGCCGATAACCTTATCAAGCAATGAAAAATCCTTGAGCCGCAAGAGAAAATAGCTGCCCTGTTTTTGGGTTACCATTCCAACCATATAGCGCTCTTTCGCTTCTTTTTGCATTGAGGCTAACAACTTCTCCCGCTCCCGTTCCTCGGTGTCGAACTAAAGGGAAAGGCTTGGATATCAAAAAATTCTTGTGCTTTATTTAAAAATTCGGTTGCATTAAAATTAAAATTTTTAAGTAACCGGTGGGTAGGCAGTATCACCAAGCCCGCATCATCCATGTTGGTAAAATACATCAAGGTGTAGTTAAACGGTTCGGCACCCGTTGAGCCGGGATACTGCTCCCGCATAATTTTTTGGTAATTAAGCGCGGTCTCATACCGGTGGTGTCCGTCGGCAATTAATACTTTTTTATCGTGCAGTACTTGTTTTATTTCCTTGATTACTTCCAGGTCGTCCACAACCCACAGTTTATGGCGAACACCATTTTCATCCGTGACATCAAGATAAGGAGGCTTTTCCCCAACCGCATCACTATGACGCTCAATCGTAAAAGCAGGGTCTGAGTAAAGAGAAAAAATCGGATTAAAATTAGCCCGGCAAGCCATGGTGAGATTAAGGCGGTCAACCTTGGGTTTGCTCAGCGTTCTTTCGTGGGGAAGGATCACGCCGGAACTAAACTCCTCCAATTTAAAAAGGCAAATAAACCCTTTCCTTCTCCGGGATTCACCCGAAGGAAGCTTAAAATCCTGGACATAAAAAAATATCGCTGGCTTAGGAACCCTCACCAGGGTCGTATCCTTTTGCCAGGTTGCTAAAAAATGGGCGGCTCGGGTATACTTATTACTCGTTTCATTGTCACCCGGACTCTTCTTTCCCCAAAATTAAACGGATGATATTGAGCGGATGTTTCTGGTAATAGTAGGCTTGCTGTTCAGCGTTAATAACATCATACGGCGGAGCCACTACCAGTTCCAGATTTCCAATTTTTTCTTTGTTGTAAAGATAGCCACGAAAAGGTGATATAATCGCCATGTGAGAAAAATCCCTTTAAAATAGAAATGATTTAAAAAATAATAAAGTGGTAAAAAGTCGAAATTCAGCGGCACAGTAAAAAGTTTCAGCTGCAAGGCGCGCAAATCCGACGGAATGAGGCGTACTTACCTGTACGCCGCAATGACGGAGGATGTAGGGCAACGCCGCAGATGGGCTTTTTACGAAGCCGTCAAAAATACCGTCCTTTATTACCATAAACCAAAATTTAGTTCAAGGATTTTATCATCATGCGGATTGCCATTGCCACCTTTGGCTGCAAAGCCAATCAATACGATTCTGAAATAATTCGGGAAAGTTTTGAAGAAAAAAATTTTGACATTGTCCCTTTTTCTGAACCCGCAGATATTTATGTGATCAACACCTGCACGGTCACCGGAAAAACCGACTTTCAAGCTCGTCAGCTTATCAGAAGAGCACATCGCGTTAATCCTCAAGCAAAAATAGTGGTAACGGGCTGTTATGCTCAGGCCGCTCCCGAAGATCTTAAGAAAATACCCGGAGTGTCTTTGGTGATCGGCAATCCTGATAAATGGGAAATCGTTAATATAATCAAGGAGGCAGAAAAAACTTCTTCTACTGGAATTATTGTAACCCCGCTGGAAAAAGAAATCGTATTCCCCGAGAAAAAAATTAAAAGGTTTTCCGCCAAAACAAGATTTTTTTTAAAAATTCAGGATGGTTGCAACGCGCGGTGTTCGTATTGCATCGTTCCCCAGGTACGGGGCAAAAGCCGGAGCATGGCCCCCAAGACCGTTTTAGAACTGCTCAGCAGTATTGGTTCATCCGGATATAAGGAGGCAGTGCTTACCGGAATCCACCTCGGTGCCTATGGGCTTGACCTATCTCCCCAAACCTCGTTATTAAACCTTCTTCACGAGATCGAAAAACAAATGCCTGTTCCCCGTGTTCGCTTAAGCTCCATCGAACCTAACGAGATAACCCAAGGCGTGATAGACGTGCTGGCTGACTCCACGATCGTCTGCCCCCACCTCCACCTCCCGCTTCAAAGTGGAGACAATACTATCTTGCGAAAAATGAATCGGCCTTATTCAGCTGAAAATTTTCACTCTTTGGTTGTGAAGTTAACAAATTCTATTAAAGACCTGGCAATCGGCGTGGATGTTATTGTCGGGTTTCCCGGAGAAGGGGAGGAAGAATTTTATCAAACCCTGCATCTCCTCGAGGAATTACCCATCACCTACCTCCATGTTTTTCCTTTTTCCCCGAGAAAAGGGACCCCGGCTTTTAGTCTTCCCAATAAAGTAAACGGCAATGCCGTTAAAAAAAGGAGCGAGATTTTAAGAAGTTTGAGCAAAAAAAAGCGGGAAGGTTTTTACCGATCGTATCTCAATAAAAAATTACCAATCCTGATTGAAGCCAGACGGCATCGCAAGACCGGCCTCCTCAAAGGATTATCCCGAAATTATATCCCGGTTCTGATAGATGGCGGAGATGAACTTGATGAATCAAGAGATAACAGTTCGCATTACTTCGGTTGAAGGGGAAGAAGTAAAAGGGGAGATAGCACAATAACTACTGCTTGGTTGCTTTCCGTAATTGCTGAGCACGCAAGAAACCATTCGCTTTTTCTTGACTTTTTGTCTTTTAAGCGGTAAACCCCGTTAGAAAGATTTCACACGGGGCATTTCTAACGGGGTAAAGACAAAAAGAAATGTTTAACCCAAAAAAGGGGATACTTTCTTATCGTGAAAAAAGAAATGGTTGCGAGGAAGAAAGCTTTCAAAAATTAGTGAGCATACACAAAGGCCAGATTGCCAAATAAAAAGGTGATCGGCCTTTTTTGTTTTGCGACTTTTCTCATCAAAGAAATAAAAACGTTATCGCACAAGTGGAGGGGAAAATGAATGAACCGTGCAGTGTGCTTCCTGCCGAGAGGATTGAGCGGGCGATTTTCGTGATTCGCGGTCAGAAGGTGATGTTAAGTACGGAGCTTGCAGGGCTTTACGGAGTTGAACCAAAGGTTTTGGTACAAGCAGTTAAACGCAACAGAGAACGGTTTCCGGAGGATTTTATGTTTCAGCTTACAAATCAAGAGTTTGCTACCTTGAAGTCACAAATTGTGACTTCAAGGTGGGGTGGTCTGCGGCGGGCAACTCCGTATGTTTTACCGAACAAGGCGTTGCTATGCTTTCCAGTGTCTTGCGAAGCAAGCGCGCAGTCCAGGTGAATGTCGAGATTATGCGAGCCTTTGTTCGGCTTCGAAAAATCCTTGCCTCACATGCAGACTTGTCGCGTAAACTTGAAGGATTGGAGAAAAAGTACGATTCCCAGTTTAAAGTTGTTTTTGACGCAATCCGTCACCTGATGACACACCCGGAGTCTTCGCAAAAAAGATTGGTTTTCAGGTTAAGGAAAAGGGTGCGGTTTATAAAACAAAAAAGTGCGGGGAAAGGGCAGTATCTATTAGAAAGCACATGATCACGAAAAAAAGGTGATGGGCTTTTTTTGTTTTGATATCCGTTTATTTAATCGGCAATACCCTTTCGGGTTTACTTGCGGAAGAAGAAAGAAAAACAAATTTACTAAAGGTCATAGCGTTAGTTTGCCTTGGGATGGCGCTCACGTGCTTTGAATATGTTCGGGGGTTAAAATCGCTGCCCGTTGCTTCTAACAACATCTATGAGCAACAATATCAGATGCATCGTTTTGCGGTTAACTATTATGGTAAGCCGGTAGCAGTAAATGATTTAGGATATGTAGCTTATAAAAATAACAATTATGTGTTGGACGTCGGGGGCTTGGGTTCGCTCGATGCTTTTCGGTGTAGCAGAAAGGGGCCGAGTAAGGAATGGATGAATAAACTGGCGGGATCGCATGGCGTGGAACTGGTGATGATATATTCAAAGTGGTTCAAAGATCTTCCTGATACGTGGATCAAAATAGGTGATCTCCGTTTAGGAAAACCAAAAATCACTCCTGCTGAGGATACCGTAGCCTTTTATGCTCTGAACGATCAGGCTTACAGAGAAGCCGTGGCAAAATTACGAAGTTTTGTAAAAACCTTGCCTGCTGGCGTTGAATTCGTTTATGAAAAGAAAAATCTTACTGAGTAAGCGCCCATAATGAAGCGAACATTTTTATATTAATTATAAGGTTATCAATGATAACAGCTTCGGGAAAGATGATAGAAACGTATGCCTTGACTCATGAGGTAACCACGTGTGAAGAAGCCGCGAAAGCAAAAGGCATCCCTCTGAAAAATGAACTGAAGACCCTCATCTTTAGCACTTCTAAAGGATTACACGCCTTGCATGTGCCTGGTAATAGGAAAGCCTCTTTACGAACAGTAAAAAATGTCTTAAAGGTCAAGGAGGCGTTTTTAGCCGGAAAAGAGAAGCTGCAAGCATTGTCGTTAGCCCCAGGGACGGTTTGTCCTCTCCTCGCTCCCGTATGGCATCTGCCCCATTTAGTATCCCGGGAAGTTTTGGAATTAGATTTTGTCTCCACCAATAATGGAACAAAAAAAGGGTATATTATTTTTAACCCCAAAATATTACTATCCGCCGCACATTTAAAAGTCGGAAAATTCGCTCTTGCGTATCAAGAATTTAAACAACGCACATAGTTCATCCTCACTCTGCGATAGGACCTGAGTGTATGCGGTTGAACAACTTCTGGCCGTATCGGCGCATTCTTCTTACAAAAAGTTTTATGGCATCCTTGTGGCGATCCCGCCGAAACATCATATCAAGCCACCTCGGTTATGCTCCTCCTGTTGGGCCTTTTATGGCGGAACTTGATGTGACCTACCGCTGTAATTGTTGCTGTGAGATGTGCCAACGGTGGCGAGATGGCCGCACAAACGAATTGACGTTGGCTGAATACCAGAGGCTTGCCACCGCATTCCATGCCTTGGGGGTGCACGTGGTCAGTATTGCCGGTGGAGAGCCTTTGATGCGAGAAGATATTTTTTCAATCATTGACGCCTTTGCCAAACACCATATGAAGGTAAACCTCTGCACCAACGGAGTTCTACTTGAATCTTATGCTGAAACGCTATGCCATAGTGGAGCCGCATGTATTACGGTAAGCATAGACGGCGCTACCGCCCACATTCATGATAAACTCCGCGGCGCAGACGGGTCCTTTGATCAAATCAAAAAAGGTATTGAGGCCTTCCTAATCCATGCCAATTCTCATCGGCCCCTCCTTCGGGTCCGCATGACGATTTCAAACCGTAACACGCACGAAATACGTTCATTTTATGAACAATGGAAAAACTGCGCGGATGACGTATTGCTGCAACCCATCCACTACTGCCGTGATGCCTTCTACACAGGTTTTGAAGAAGAGAGTTTACGGCTTGACCCTGACCTTCTTGAACAACAGGTAGAGAGCACACCTCTTCAAGCAAACGGTTACCTGAGGAAACTTATTCACAGTCTGCGACAAACCCACACCTATCCGAATGAACGCTGCTATGCCGGAATGTTGATGGTGCGGATCGATCCCTGGGGAAATGTTTATCCCTGTCTCGAACAGCATGAGCGTATCGGCTCAGTGCGCGAACACGACTTCCGGACCATCTGGAATTCCAGCGCATTTAATCATGAGCGGACTCGAATCGCCTCAGAGGGAACCTGCCGATGTTGGTACAATAATACCGCCATGATCAGCCACTACGGAAAGACACTCTTCCATACAACGATGCCGGGGTTAAGAAAATTAAGCCAGAACGCATTTAATACAAAGGTTGGGACGCATTGCTGAAACGTTATCCCTAATCAGCCTTTTCATCTATCCCTTTAAGCTAACCCCATAAAATCATTAATGGGAGAGCGCAGGGCTGCGTAAAAAAATTGACGGTATATAGTAATAGTTTTTTTGCAAAAAGAAAAAAGATATGTTATTTTTTAAAAATCTACTGGTTATAAAAGTACTGTTCTAACAAAGGTTAGTGAAAGGGAAAACCATGATTTTCCCTAAATTAAAGGGGGTTAAAATGATTAAGAAATACATTCTGTTTATTATTATGCTTCTTCTCCCCGGTCTTTTTTCATGCCAGGGAGGACCATCCCAAGAGTCAAGCGGGCTTTTTATTGTGATGCAAAACAATAAATATGGCTATATTGATCAAAAAGGAAACATCGTCATATCTCCGCAATTTGATGGAGCATGGAGGTTTTCAGATGGGCTTGGCATGGTAAAGATTGGTAATAAATGGGGTTATGTGAACACAAAGGGGAAATTAGTCATTAATCCTCAATTTACTGAAGCAGAAAGTTTTTATGAGGGATTGGCACGGGTCAATATTGAAAACAGATGTGGGTTCATTGATAAAACCGGAAAGATAGTAATCAACCCTTCATTTGATCAGGCAGAGAGATTTTATGAAGGGCTGGCAAAGGTTGAGGTTGGGAGCAAATATGGTTATATCGACAAGAAGGGAAAGCTGGTTATAAATCCCCAGTTTGATGAAGCAGAAGGGTTTACTGATGGTCTTGCGCGGGTATCCCTGGGCGATAAGTGGGGGTATATTGATAAGCAAGGGAAATATGTTTGGGGCCCAACGAATTGATATTCCTGAAATTGATAATAGCTTGATATTATTTCTAACTAATCATGATTAAAACTGTTACACAGGAGTACCCTATGAAAATCCTAAAAAATTTAGTCATCATTTTGGTTTGTCTGCTTATGCTTAATAACTGTGCCTGGTTTGAAAAGCAATCTCCAAAGACCAAAACAGGTGCTGGAGTAGGGGCGGTGGTAGGTGGTATTGCCGGCCTTATTATTGACAGCCACAATCCTTGGCGGGGCGGGATACTTGGGGTAGCTATTGGCGCTGTGGCTGGGGGGGTGGTCGGCAATATTATTGATCACTCTACCCGTGAAGCTGCCAGTAAAAATGCAACCGTTAAATATTCAAGAACTACTGAAAATGGCTCTAAGGAAGAAGTAGTTGCCACACCCCGAGGAACAGAAAATAATTCTAAATTAGTAAGCGTCAAGTATGCTCGTGATGGAAAAGTAATGGGAGAGGAGATACAAAGGGTATCTTTAAAGTAACTTATGCTGGGCTCCCCGGGGAAATTAGTTTTTTCTTTAAAAAAAGGGCGCCCTAATCTCTGGTGGTTTGTAATCCGTGTTAAAATGCTGGCCTTTATACTCAATCCAGTCCAGCTCAATTTTTCCGTTTTTTTCAAATTTTCCTGCCGCTGTTACTTTTTCCTTTCCTTGGTTTGCTTGCCTGAGTGCCATTTCCGGCATTATCCAGCTTGTTATCCGGTATTCCCTCTCATAGCACCTCACCTGCCGGCCATCTTCATCTTTTAAAACAAAACTCCAGTCATTAGTTTTTCGGAAACCATCTAATATAACATATCCCATAATTTCAATTTTTTTGCCCAGATAAGCCTCTGGGGCTTCAACGACACTTTTTATGTCTGCTATAATGATCACTTTTTTGCCCTTGTATGCTTCAGGGTTCTCCTTGAGACTTTTTAAATCAGTTTTAACAACAGGTGCGCAGCTAATTAAATTTAAAAAAAGGGCAACTCCCATCATAAATGGTAAGTAGTTTCTCATTGTTACCTTCCTTTTCTTGCAACCAAAAAATTTATCCTTAAAAAAAATCTGGTCAGCGATTTATATAATTTTTTTTATGGTAAATAGAAAAGGCCAGGTAATAAAACTGGCCTTTTCTGGAGGAGGAGAGAGAGGAAATTTTCTTCTACTTTATAAGACCAAGATAGGACTTTTTGGTTCTTAAAAAAAAATTCTTTTTCGGAATAACCCGCAGCCAAAAACCGAATTCGCCCAGAAATAATGCGTTTTTTCTGTTAAACGAGAAAAAAGCACGGTGGCCAAAAAGACTACGGTAAAGAGTAAAACAAGAAAAAAATCTTAACTGGCTTCATTCCATACCCTTTGTGATGATTATCATTGCATCAGGGATAACTATAGCCACGCAAAGCACAAGGTGTTTTGATTATTTTGTAGCTTCTTCAACCTGCTTTTTAGCAGAATCGATTGCCTGGTCAATTTTTTTGCCGGCTTTTTCAGCAGTCCCCTCTTTTTTACAACCAACAAAACCACAGGCCAAAAAACCGATGAGGCAAAGAATAAGTAATTTTTTCCCTAATGATTTCATGGCACCCTCCTTTATTATGAAATTGGTTATTGATTGCTTCATTGTTCTATTCACCGAATAGAAGATTTTAAAAAAATCCTATTCTTTTCATTAAATTTTGAAATGGTCGAATTATACCAGATTCGATAGGCAAGGCAATAAAATGAGTTTTTATTATTAAATAATGCGATACTGCTCAAACGAATTAGGCGCAGGACTGCGAGGGAGCGAATTTTCCCATAACGTGAGACGGACATCAGTGAGCGCGGGGTTCCCTGCAGGGTGTATGAAGATTAAGGACGCAACTGTAGGCACAGGTATTAGGTGCTTTCAAAAAGAAAAGGTTAGCCAAATCAGCTAACCCCTTAAAATTATTAGTGCCGGAGGCCGGACTTGAACCGGCACGGAGCTGAGCCCCGGGGGATTTTGAGTCCCCTGCGTCTGCCAATTTCACCACTCCGGCTAAATCAATTTTTTATTTTATAAATTTTTCCCTCCAAATTGTCAATCGTTAATTTAATGCCTTTTTTCTTTTGGTTAATTCCCCTGTTAAAATTTTCCAACATCCTATCCAGCTTCCGGTAGCATATGGCTTCAGCACTGTGGGACATATGAGATGGTCAGGTCATATCATCCCTCCCTGAAACATAGACCCCAAAAGAACCTATGAAAAAATTCCTCCCATCTTAGTGTTATGATGTGAATGGCTACCAATCTTTAATCTCGTCGCTCGTATTGGCAATAAAGGTTTCAATCTTCTTGGGAAAAGCTTTTTTATTTGGAGAAAAGTCTTTACTGATGCAAAATCCGTTTGTAAGGTTACGCGCCGTCTAAAGAATGGTGTTCTTTCTTTCGAAACCACGAAACTGAGTCAGTAAGATATTCCTCAGTGTCTTTGAGTGAAAGATAATGTTCTCGCTCCATGTTCGCCAGGAGCTCAAAAAATTGCTTCTCCTTAATATCTGATAACCTGGCTCTGTAAATTTTTATAATACATTTCCCCCGTTGCCTCAAATTCGATTGCCGTTTGGACGGCCTCTAAATCATTCTCATCTTTTTCCGGCGATGTTTCCATTTTCTGAAGAAAATCTTTGAGAACATCTCTTACCATAGTATCCTTTACTTTTAATGGAACCGTTTCCGGCCATTTTTCTTGCTGCACCCATTTTTGGTGCAATTCCTTCAATCTTTCATAGTGTTCTAACTCTTCATCCCCGATGAGCTGAAACACAATTTTTCCCAGGGCGTTTCTGGTTTTCTGAGCGTTCTTAAGGTAGAACTCTCGCTCCCTCATTTCATTGGCGAGGGCTACTTCGATTGCATTAAGGCGTTCTTGTTCGTTCATAACACTCTCCCTAATAAAGGCTAACTCACCTTTTCCACTTTAAAACTTTCGATGTTATAAACGGTGAAGGAAATCCCTTCTTTTTTGAAGTAGCTCTTAAAACTACCTGATTAATTTTCCCATACTTGCTTGACGCTGCCATATTTTCCTCCTTCCCAGCGTTCTTTATTATCTTTATTATTTTAACTCTTTCTCATTGTTTGCCTTTTCCTTCGAACAATATCGCAAAAAGAATGCCACCAATTCTTTCCCTTTTATTAAAAATAATACGAGACAGGGACAGGGATAAATAAGGTCTTCACCCCATATTCTTCTGCTTAACCATGTATTGTATAAAGTTGGTTATGCCTGGAGAAAGAGTAACCACGCATAACCATAAAGACAAGGCCGTAGGTGGGAAAAACTAAAATAAAAGGTTTGCCCATCGTTTTCCATCCTCTCCGGCAAGATCATTGAAACATTATGTGGCATTATTCTAAGACAATCATGTGGGGCAAACATGTTCTATTTGCAATATGTTCCTTAAAATACCTTCCAAATTATGAAAATACTGTCCTATGGACAACCGAATACTGTCTTTACCTTATTGGCTGTACATTTCCATTTCGATTATGATGGTATTATAAGTTTTTTAAACAATGGGAAGGTTCATTATGCAATGCCTTTCGAATATCGTGGAGATAAAGTATTTTTCGACATTATTCTTGAGGCATATAAAGAACCATAAATAGCATGGTAGTTAACAAAAGGAGGTGTTTTTATGGACGTAAAATCATATTGTGATAGTTTAGCGATTGAGCTCACCGGATGGAAAGCGAAGGTGTACGATATTGTTAGCAAATTAGACAAAATGTCATCCGGGGACAAGGAAAAAGTTGTTCCTCAGGTGCGGGAACTGCATATGCATCATCGAAGAGTTGAATGATAGAATCAATAGGTTAGAAAAGGAGTGCCCGATTGAATGGAATCCGGAAAAAGTTGATTTAGAGGGCAAGTTTTCCGGGCTGAAAACAAAATGGGAGAATGTGTGGCAAAATATTTCCCCTGGGAATATTGGAGGTTAACCTTGTAACCATATTTTGGGTATGCCGCGTGGTTGAGAATGGATTTCGATTTTAACAATCTTCGCGCAGAGCGGTCGTTACGATTTTAGAAAAATTTCCTGAGACGGAAGCTTACTTTTGAAACGCTGGAGGATGAGGGCTATTTTTGTTCTTTTTTGTTACAGCAGTTAATAAGTGCCCCGTCTCATTTTTTTTATTTCTTGATAAACCGCGAACTTACTTGTTTAAATTTTTTCTATGCACCTTATCCATACCCGAGGTCAGCAAGCCGCTCCTCGCTGATGCCGAAATAATGCGCGATCTCATGCACCACCGTCTTTTCGATCTGCCGTTCCATTTCCTCGATTGTATCACACAGTTCCTCCAAGGGCTCCTGAAACAAAAAGATCGTATCCGGATACAAAGGCGGTGTTGTTACCGAACGCCTTTCCAGGGAGACACCCTCGGTAGATTCCCAGCAAGGTCTCATGGGGAAGCAAGCCCATTTCTTGAAGCAGCGCGCGAGAAGGGCGTTTCTGGACAGCAATTAAAATATTCTCAAGGTACTGCCGGAATTCACGGGGGATACGGGTGATCGATTGCTTAACGATTCTGTCGAATTCCTTCTGACTCACTTTCATTGAATACGAACATATGAGAGGTTCGTCCACGTTAATC
Organism: uncultured delta proteobacterium; assembly: GCA_963736755.1. Lineage (GTDB taxonomy): Bacteria > Desulfobacterota > WTBG01 > JAGOGO01 > JAGOGO01. The sequence continues at coordinate 77,797 of CAVTQE010000008.1, forward strand.
TATCTTGTTATGCTTTTGCTTGACGGTGATCGATAAACAACGCCTCTAGGCCAGGCACTTTCGTGTCGCCTTGTATTAAATATAGGTAGCCTGATAGCCGGGCATAATTATCCAGGTCAGAATTAATGAGATAGGTTGCCTCATAATTCTTGTTCTCGTCAATAAATCTAATTCGTAAAACCTTTATCTTATCTGCAGTCGCAGCTTCGATCTTTCCAACCCCTTTTATTTCTTTACCGTTGATAACGCGGGTAACCTGAAGCGCGTCATCAGTCTTTTTAAAAACTACTTTCCCCGAATATGTTTCCTTTGAATCTGGTAATCTACCGATAAGATGGTATGTGCCTTCCAGAAATGCTGCGCACAAAGAATCTTCTTCACTGCTATTCCCAGGACCTTGCGCCCAAACGGCTGAAGTAGAAATCGCGAGCAGAGCGAGGAGTAAATAAAAAAATTTCATATTCATCCTCAGATACCTAACAGTAATCTATTGAAGGATAGTCCCTCCCTTCCCGTTCTCGGTTAACCCTTTTTCTTCGGATCACTCAGATAATCGCCCAGAAGCCCACGGCTGTGTTCATCATCATGGCAGTACACGCACAAGTTTTCCCAGTTGGAGCCGTCAGCAGGATTGTTCATGTGGTTCCCGTCTTTGTGATGCACGGTCAGAAGGTGCCTGTCTTTCTGGTCGAACTCTCTGCCGCATTTGGCGCAGATAAGACCGTGAATCTTAAGCGAGCGCTCCCGGTAGTCGCTGCTGGAAACAGGGAGGTGCTTCCGCAGCTCCCTGACTATCTCTTCAACGGGTTTGTCTTCACCGGTCTTTTCCGGCCATCGTGTTTTGCGCCTGCCCCCGTATATACTCCCCATAGTGCTTATCCTCCTGAAAAAATAAGAACTCACAGAGGCTATTATGCCTCTTTTCACCACTATTATTACATCTCACTCACGGTCACGCGCTCCATTTTGTCACCCTGCTGAATGGCATCCACAACCTCCAGCCCTTTTACCACCTTGCCGAACACCGTGTGTTTCCCGTTGAGGTGCGGCTGGGGCGAGTGAGCAATAAAAAACTGGCTCCCGTTCGTGTTCGGCCCGGCGTTGGCCATTGAGATCGCGCCCCGTTCGTGGATAAGCGGGTTTCCCGCGCATTCATCCTCAAACCGATATCCTGGCCCGCCCCGTCCCGTGCCGGTCGGATCGCCCCCCTGGATGACAAAGTCTGGTATCACCCGGTGAAATATTATACCATCATAGAAACCCTCCCGCGCCAGAAAGACAAAGTTATTGACAGTCTTGGGCGCGTGAAGCGGATAAAGCTCTAACTCGATGGTTCCTTGGCTGGTTTCGCATTGTAATGCGATACATTTTCTGCTGAGTCGATCTGCATTGCGGGTGGACTATCCCATTGTTTTTTGGTCATCTGGTTTCTCCTTGGTTTAATTGCTGTTAACGGTCAATGGTTCACTAACTGCCTTCAAAGAAGATTCTATCCAAAAAAATTTATGCACGTTCTCCGTTCTTGTTTCGAAGAGCGCGGCCGGCTACCCATCCGGTTGAAAAAGCAGCCTGCAAATTAAAACCTCCGGTATCAGCATCAATGTCAATAAGTTCGCCGGCAAAATATAAACCTTTAACCAGTTTCGATTCCATGGTCTGGGGATTGATCTCCTGTATGCTTACCCCGCCGGAGGTGACAATCGCCTCGTCAAATGACCGGTAACCGGTTACCTCAAACAAAAACTCCTTCAGGAGCATTCGCAACCGTTTCCGTTCTTCGATTGTAATCTGGTTTAATTCTTTTTTTTCGGAAATTTTCAGTTTTTCGATAAACACCGGCATCAATTTTCGTGGCAACAGTTTTTTTAATAAACTTTTAAAGCTTTGTCTACTGTTTTCGTTTATTTCTCTGAGGAGCCTTTTATCCAAGGTTTCATGGTCAAGCGCGGGCTTTAAATCTATAGAAAGGACCACCTTTTGTTTTTCCTGAAGGAGCTTTACCACGTTTCCGCTCAAAGAAAGAATAATCGGTCCGGAAACACCAAAATCCGTAAACACCATTTCCCCGAACCGCTCATCAACCTTTTTGTTATTAACCACTATTTTTGCCTTAACATTTTTCAAGCTCAACCCCTGAAGCTTTTTTGCCGTATCCCCTTTGGTTTCAATCGGCACTAACGCCGGCAAAACTGGCGTCACTGTGTGACCAAACTGAGCAGCAAGTTTATATCCTGTGCCTGTCGAACCAGTCCTCGGATACGATTTCCCTCCGGTTGCAAATACAACATTATCTGCTTGTATTTGAATAGATTGACTGACTTTACCCTCAACCGGATTCTTTTTATTAATGGCGAGAGAAAATTTTCCGTCCGGCAATTTTGTAATGCCGGTTACCTCAGAATTGACCGCGAGAGGGATTTTTAAAGCCTTTACCTTGTTAAGCAATGCCTCGACAATTTCCAGCGCCTTATCATTCTGGGGAAAGTAACGCCCTCCTTGCTCAAGCTTAAAGGTAACGCCGAGTTTTTCAAAGTACTGGAGAAGGTCAGCATTAAAAAATTCCGCGAACGCGAACTTCAAGAACCGTCCGTTTTTGCCAAAATGGGAAAGGAACTCTTCCAACGAAGCATCATTGGTAATATTGCAGCGACCCTTGCCGGAAATTCGAAGCTTCAGAGCAGGCCTCGGCATCTTTTCCAGAATCAGTATTTTCCGAGAAGGTTTATAGCTCTCAATACCAGCCATCAAACCCGCCGGCCCCGCGCCAATAATGACAATGTCGTAGTGATTAGCAAACATTATTAATAATCAGTTAAGGTTTCCCCTGAGCATCAATGCGTCTATAAGATGAATGTCCGCTGGTTGGATGCCGTAGATGGAGGGATTGAGGCAGTTGACGATATTTCTGACAAAAGAATCGGTTGCCGTATTCTTCTGGGCCAGGTCAACTCTTTCCCCTTGCTTAAATCCTCCTTGACCGTCGGACACCAGCAGAACAACTTTTGGTCTGCCCTTGTTTTCCTCCCCGGTTGAAGGTAACACCAGGCCCTTTTCACCGGTATCCAGTTCAACCAGTGTGCCCACGGGATAGGCCCCGACCATATTGATAAAGACTTTTAACAAGATGGGGTCAAAGTCCCTGCCAGAGCCCTGCAGCATGTAGCCAAGCACCTTTTCGGGGCTGAAGGCTACGGGGCGGTACGTCCTGGGAGATGTAAGCGCATCGAAAACGTCGGCGATGGCTATGATCCTTCCGAAGAGGCTTATGGTCTGGCTCCTGCGAATCTTGGGATAACCTGACAAATCGTATTTCATATGATGCTCCAAGGGCGGCAGAAATAACTTGATTTTAAGATCTCTTTCAGCCTGTAGCTTTAGAATCTGGCCTACACTCTTTACGGGGTGCTTTTCTATTTCCTTGAACTCATCGGCGGTCAACTTGCCTGGCTTGTTCAGGATTTCTTTCGGAACCTCCACCTTCCCAAGGTCATGAACAAGGCCAGCATACTCCAAGCCGATACAGGGAACGCTCGCGAAAGCCCGATATTTTTCCCAAGGCAGAGGGAGAGGATAGCCACATTGACCGAATGGGAATAGGTATAGTCATCATAGTCCCGGACAGTACTCATTCCAAGCAATAAGGCGTAATCCACGGAGAGCAGGCTCACCATATCCTGTACAATTCGCTTGACTTTGCGAACCCCTGCATGGCTTTCGGAGCCAATTCTTTGGGAAACTTCCTTCAATGAGGCAAGTCCGTGTGTGTATAATTTCTTCGCAAGTTTCTTTGATTCCTCACTATAGCCCTGCGCTGATGTAACGGGAACACCAACAATCTCAACCCATGAAAAGGCTTTATCTTTCAACTTGCTGACAAGCCAGATAAACGGCTCTTCTTCTGCTGTTAAATTGTTTAACAGGCGTAGGAATTCCAGGATTTGTTCAATAGATGTCTCACTAATGGAACGATTAAAACGCAATCCCATGATCATTCGCTTTTCAAAATACTCTGCCGTTTCTTTGATAAGGCTTAATGTTTTCACGTGGAAAACAAGCTTTTCCTCCTGCAAAAAGAAATGACCTCCTGAGATGTCAATATTTAGATATCCATCTTTTAAAACCCAGTTAGAGACAATGTCTATGAATTCTCTGGCGCAATCAATTAGTACCGCATTGTTGCTTTGATACAATTTGATTGCAGTGGTAAGTCGGTACAGGTTTAGGATAAACTTTTCTCCCAGGAGATCACGGTACTTTTGTGATTCTACGGACGTCAATTTAGTTTGCTCTGTCATCGGTTGACTTCCAAGGCCTTTCTATATGCTAGACGCACTGCCGGCAAAAAGCTCCTGGAGGCCTTTTCCAGGATTTCTTTTGCTTCATTTGTTCTCGAGAGCCAGTAAAGCAACAGTTGCACCGATACGATGGACAGATTTTCCAAAGTCAGGGAACCAACCCCTGGTAAAAAGCACCTTTTGCAGGAAAGGGATGACAACGGTAAGAGCCACATCTGCCCAGAGCGCGGTAACAGGCCAACAAGTGCTGATGGTTTGCTATGGTGTACTGCCGTCTTTCCAGATACTTTAGCAACAGATCCTCGGCGACCGGTTTCTATCTTTCCCCAAAGCTCTCAACACCATATTGCGGATTGATTCATCAGGGTCCTCAACCAGGGTAAAAAGCCATTTTATCACCTCGTCATTGAGATCTTTAAATTGTTTGATCGCCTGCTTGCGCACGCCCACCGACTGGTGTTTGAGCAACTTTAGGAGCAGCTGAAACGGCCTTTCGCCCGGCAATTGTCCCAGTACGGGAACGAGCCATTCAACCACTATGTCATTAGCCTTACTTATCAAATCTTCAATTGGCCCAAGTCCCTTTCCGCCAAGACCAAGATGAATTGGACTATCTGTTGTCGGACGTTTAATGAACGAGTCTCACTAATAGAGAACGACTGAATTAATTGCATTTGGACGCAGAAGGAGGAAAAACTGATTGAATATTTTCAGATGCTCTTGAATGAGTGATCAATTGATCGCAGATTATCGGAGACAACACTTAGGGCCTTGGGGCTGGAAATCCGTAAGAAAGACTGACCAAAATCATCAATTGCCCAGGTTTCCTTAACTATTGGTCAACTTCGCATTTTCGATAGCCCGCTGATAAGCCGGTAGGCTGATCTAAAATCCCCTTGCATCAGAGCCTGTTGCAACTCATCTTCCACGAATTCCAGCACAGTCCTGAGGTTATTATTTTTAACTCTATCGGTTAGCAGAACAAAGACTACAAAGAGAAGGTCATAGAAGTTGTCTCGTCTTTCTTCATCGGAACCCATTTTACTTAGAATTTTCACCTCTTCTTCAGTCAGTTTCAACAATGAATCAATCAGAACCGCTATTAACTCTGCAGATGAAATTATCTGCTGAACATCGGGCTCAAAGGACGTGCAGACTTCTAACGTCTGGGCACTTAAAAGTGAATAATCAATCAAGGGTTCGGATTCCCAATAGATATCCACAGCCATGTATCTGAAATTGGGGAGATTCGCCTCCCATAAGCCGGTGACCATATCTCCGTAGGCGTCTTGATTCCAGTTTTTGTTCTCTTTAACTACCCTGAAAAAACCTCTTAATTCTTCGAAACCAAAGCCCTTTGAAAACTCAAGCCATTGGATCCCATCCCTAGAGAGGATTGTGGCCAGGTTTTCTGGGTTGGTTGGTTCCTGAAAAACAACCTCGTTTTTATAAACAAGCCGATCTCTTTCAACCTCCAGTCTAAGGTCAGGAAATCCTTCGAAAAAGCCTTCAGGCACAGTGCAGCTATTTGCCAAAGACTTTTGGGATATAGACGTGGTCTTCAGGGTAAAGGCAGTAGTTTTTGGCGCTTACCAGAAACGATTTAATGAAATTATTCACACCCAGAAGTTCTTCACTTGTTGGCACTGCATCTGAAAAGTCCATGCCTCATTCCCCAAAATTTATTTAGCTGTACAGAAAATGCTGATGTCCCTTATATTCTTTTCAAGACTCTTGCTGCCGCTCCCGGCAGATTGTCGCCATAGGAGGCTGTCCGCGAATGGCTGTTTGCGCCAGGCATCGGAGTGAATAATGCTCTCAGGCTCTCCACCATGGCGCGGATAATGTCGTGCAAGATCTTTCGAGCGCAGTCAGGAAGGATCTCAGTATAAACCTTGCCGCCACGCTGACGGATGCCGAAAACCAGAGTTTTACCATAAGCTCCGCGGCCACGTTTCCCTTTTAGGCGCGTGGCGACCGAGTATGATTCATCATGCTCGTCTAGACATTATACCAAATGTTTTTTAAAAAAATTATTCCAAACAAAGTTTTTCTTGACAATTGTATTTTGTATAGTATAAGGTAAATAAATAATATAGCAAAAAAAATGTTGATTAAAAGCAGGTTAGGCTAAAAAACTATTTATAACGTAAGCGCGTTATGCCGGCCGGTCGCCGCGATCCCCAAAGCGCACTTTACATGCTCCTGACCTTTTACCTCATTAAAGTCTTTAGGATACTCCACTCCTCCGTTTTAACAAAAAGCGAACTGAGATCAACCGGGGACAGGCTGAGGAAAAGCTCCTCATGGAGAACCTGCCCAATCTTATTATCTTTTGAGGCATTTTTATCTCCCTTTCCACTTCTCCCGATAAAATATTAATGTGGACCGATCCCGGCCCGGTCATTTTTCATCGCCAGCCTTTTCGCTGAAAACAACCGGCATCTGGTCCGAAAGCCTTTCGGGCGCAAGCCCCAGTCTCTGACGATAAACGGCTTTGTAGGTGAAGATCTTTTCAATGTAATTTCTGGTTTCAAAAAACGGGATAATTTCGACCCAGATATCCGCCGGCATGGAGCCTTCCTGAGGAAGCCATTTCCGCACCATTCGCGGCCCTGCATTATAAGCGGCGGAGGCAAGAACAGGATTGTTCTGCAGGTCCTCAAGCCGAATCTTGAGATAACACGTTCCGTATTTGATGTTGTTTTCAGGAGAGAGAAGCAAAGAAGGATTCGTGAAAGGTTCACCCAGGTGGGAAGCGATCCTTTTCCCGGTATCAGGCATGATCTGCATGACACCCAAAGCTCCTGCCGGTGATTTGGCGTCTGCAACAAACATGCTTTCCTGCCGGATCAAGGCGAGAATCCAGCCCGGATCAAGACGGTTCTTCCCGGCGTATCGATTGATGAATTCCGAATAAGACAGCGGGAAACTGATAACCAGATCGTCGCATCTTCCGGCATCGGCTGCCGCGCGGATAGCCCGGTCATGCCAGCCCATGTCGTGGGCCATGATAGCGGCAGCGCTCAGTTGAGTGGGCCCTTTTTCCTTAAGCGAAAAAATCCATTCCCTTCGGGCGTCACCAATACGCCCGAGGTAAACAAGCTCGACAACTCTCCGGATACCCGGTTCCTGTCGGAACTTCAACATATCTTCCTCGGTGGCTGACAACGGTCGATGGTTGAAATGGCAGGTCTGGTTCAAGCGGTCCGCCGCCAGCAGAGAAAAATAGTTCTGCTGCCCTGCGATCTCCCGATAGATTGCCGAAGCTTCCTGAAAACGGCCCAGACGCTGCAAGAGCTCTGTGCCTTCCAGTATAACCAGCGGGGCTCGGTTTTTTCCTGGACGTCAAGATGGTCCCAACCTGACAAGACCGCTTTCCAGTCCTGCCGGAAGAGCGCCGCTCTGATGCGCCATTGCCTGAGCTTCGGCGTCATCACATGATCCGGTAGGCTGACAATACGCTCCAGCGCCTGAGGGTATCGCCTGAACGCCAGATATTGGGCTATTTCCTGTTCGATGCTGGATAGATCCAGTCCGGCGAGGTCTTGTTTAGCCTTTAATGTATCAAAAGCCCAGACGGCCCAGGGTGTGTCTTGCCGGATCAGCCTGCCCATTGCCTGGCTCAGAATTTTGCCGGCCACACGTCGGTCGACTTTGGACCAGTCCACGTTAAGTATTTTGGCCGGCTGGTTGAACATATCCACCCACAGATCAACCCATGGCTTTTCGTTGCCGGGCAGATATCGCTTGAGATAAACGGCCAGAGCCGTCTGTTTCTGAGCCATGGTCAGCTCGATCCTTTGCCAGACGAGGTCCGGGGTCAGCTTGTTATGAGCATAGAAAAAGTCAAAAACAGGATAGCATTCTCCGGGCAGGAATCCCTTATGGTGCCAGAGTTTTTCCGCCTGAATCCAGGCGTTATCGATTTCGCCTGTTTCCAACAGCGAGCGGAGCGTAAGCATACTGCAGAAACGGGGAGGCAGGTTCCCGAAAATCCCGCGCCAATCTTTGCCATTGCTTTTGCCCGGCCAGGTAATATGAGCCAGGCCTGCCTCAATCGCCCGGACAGCGGGGATGATTCGTACTCGCTGATAAAAGATAAAATCTCTTTTTCCCTATCGATACGTATGTTTTTTTGAATATCCATAAAAACAAGATAGGGATAAAGAGGATAATCCTTCAGCTTGCCCAGCAATTTGCTGAACTTTTCCTGATTTCCCTTTTTAAAGGCGTCTTCCGCGTCAAGAAAGTATTGTCTTTGTTTATTCAGATCGGCCCGGGCCATTGAAATAAACAAGAAGAAAAATCCAATGCTCATCAGATATCTTTTAATCCTGCCGGACATTTATAACTCCCGAGTAGACACGTGTCTTGTTTTCCGTTTGTTTTGACCAGGGACCCTTGACCGCCTGCAGCCGTTGAACCAGTCGTGAAAAATCTTCTCCCAGCTTTTTAAATCAGGTTTTTCGCTTGTCACCACCACCCAATCTCCCGTCCCAATTGCATGCGGTCAATTAATAAAATTTTTTTTGACAGTCAAAGTATAAGAGAGGGGAATTTTGAATGTCAAATGATTTTAACGGCAAAATGGGGGGCGGTACTGAACAGAGAGTTATGGGAGGTTAGAAAACGACTTCGAGCATGGCAAATTTTTTATCTTCCTTTCCACTTCTCCCGATAAAAAATTTCCTCCACAGGCTTTCTCTTTTTTGCCGGCGTTACATCCTTCTCTTTCGGGTAGCCTACGGTCAGCAGGGCCAGCACCCTTACTGTTTTGGGAATTTCCAAAATTTCTTTGATCTTTTTTTCATTAAACCAGCCAATCCAGCAGGTACCCAGGCCAAGCTCAGTTGCTTTGAGTACTATATGCTCCATGGCGATGCCGAGATCTATCTGATAATATTCGATGCCGGTTACTAAACTTCCTATCCGGTTAGCCAAAATGTCCAATTGAGCACAACCCACGATTACAAGCGGTGCGGTGGCTATCCATGAATTTCTGATGACGGGGAGCATGCCCTTCTGAGCGATTTTTTGGATAAGTATACGATCGGTGACCGCGATAAACCGCCAGGTCTGGCTGTTGCAGGCAGAGGGCGCTACCCGAGCAGCCTCGAAGATGGCTTTGATATCTTCCACTTTTACCGGCTGAGGAGCATACCCTCTGACTGATCTGCGCGCTTCTAAAATTTCATCTAACGTCATTTTTTTGAATCCGGAGAAATCATAATAAAAATTGTAAAACAAGTCACTCCAAATGTCTATCCAGGCTCCGGTACTGAATAGCTTCCGCGATATGGGAAGGCTGGATTGATTCTTCCTTGGCTAAATCAGCAATCGTGCGGGAAACCTTAAGGATCCGGGTATACGCCCGGGCACTGAGTCCCAGTTTATCAATCGCGGTCTCCAGGAGGCGCTTGGAGTCTTCTCCAATCTGGCAATGTTTTTTAATGTACCGGGACGTCATCTGAGCGTTGCAATGGATTTTACTATGACTGAATCGTTCGCTTTGGATTGTCCGGGCTTCCTCCACCCTTTGCCTGATCACTGCGGAAGATTCTCCCAGAGATTCCTGAGATAAATCCTTATATTTTACCGCCGGAACTTCGATATGAATATCCATCCGGTCCAGAAGAGGCCCGGAGACTCTTGATTTGTACCGCTGGATCTGGGGAGGGGTGCAGATGCAGGGCCGCTGAAGGTCTCCGTAAAAACCGCAGGGACACGGGTTCATGGCCGCAACCAGCATAAACTGGGCCGGAAAGGTGAGCGAGGTTGACGCGCGGGCAATGGTAACCTTGCCGTCTTCCATCGGCTGACGCATCACCTCCAGCACATTTTTCCGAAATTCAGGAAGCTCATCCAAAAACAAAACCCCATGGTGCGCTAAGCTCACTTCTCCGGGTTTGGGAAACGTCCCTCCTCCGATAAGACCGGCATCAGAAATCGTATGGTGCGGGGAGCGAAACGGGCGCGTGGTGATAAGGAAACGGCTCTCTCCCAGGAGACCGAGCACGCTGTGGACCTTGGTCGCCTCGAGCGCTTCGTCGAGCGTCATGGGCGGCAGGATGGAGGGCAGACGCCGGGAAAGCATGGTCTTGCCTGATCCCGGAGGCCCGATCATAAGCACATTGTGCCCGCCGGCAGCAGCGATCTCCAGAGCGCGTTTTACATGCTCCTGCCCTTTGACCTCATTAAAATCTTTAGAATACTCGTCCGTTTTAACAAAGAGCGAACTGAGATCAATCTGGGAAGGGGTGAGGGAAAGCTGCTCATTGAGAAAATCTACCACCTCTCCCAGGTCTCGAACACCGATCGCCTCTATTCCCTGTACTACTGCTGCCTCCGCAGTATTGTCTACCGGGAGAAGAAGCCCTTTTACATTCTGGCTTTTAGCCGCGAGCGCCATCGGAAGACTTCCCCGGATTGGTTTTATCCGCCCGTCTAAGGAGAGTTCACCCACGATAAAATATTCTTTGAGTTTATCAGGCTTAATGATTCCGGAGGCAGAAAGAATGCCAATTGCGATCGGGAGGTCAAATAAGGACCCTTCTTTTTTGATATCCGCAGGAGCCAGATTAACGGTTATCCTCCGTTCCGGATATTCGTATCCGGCATTTTTTATCGCCGCCCTCACTCGGTCCTTGCTCTCTTTGACTGCCCCTTCCGGCAACCCAACCGTCGAAAAAGCCGGTAACCCGAGAGCAATATCCACTTCTACTTCAACCTGGTAGGCATCAATGCCAAGGATAGCTGCGCTTAAAACTCGGGAAAGCATAATCCCCCTTGTTCCCTAAAAAGGTTAGTATTCGTTCATCGTTATTTACCATAACCTGTGAATTTTGCAAGCTTCTTTATTTCCAGGAAAAAGGGGGCGGGTTTCAGTCTCCTTCGTGTGCCGTATTATTATTTAACCATCAGAAAATAAAAGTTTTTTAAAAAATTTCCTTATCTTCTTGCCGGGGAAACGGATACCGCCTGTTTTTCTTGCTTAATATTTTCTTAATTATTTTAATTGGTTATGTTTTTTGTTATGGTTCCACGGGAAAGGCCCAAAGGTAAATGTTTATTGACTTAGCAAGGTTTTTGGTATAATATATAATACTTCTTTAAATTTATTCATTCGGTGTTTTTAGCACAAATGCCGAGAACAGTTAGGCAAGAATTATGTTGACCATAAAAGAAGGTAACGGAAAAACATTTAAAGTTGGGGATAAGGCAGTCTACCCCGCTCATGGGGTCGGAGTAATCGAATCTATCGAGATTAAGGAAGTTTCCGGCTCCCAACATACATTTTATATGCTCCGGATATTAGATAACGATATGACGATCATGATCCCCACCAAAAATATTCATTCCGTGGGTCTGCGGGAAGTGGTTTCTAAAAAAGATGTCACCAAGATTTATGGAATATTAAAAGATAAAACCATATCTTTGGGGAACCAGGCCTGGAATCGAAGGTATCGGGAGTATATGAGCAAAATAAAGACCGGATCGCTGTTTGAGATTGCTGTGGTATTGCGAGACCTGATTTTGCTGAAAATGGACAAAGACCTTTCTTTTGGAGAAAAGCGGATCCTGGATATGGCTCGAAACTTGCTCGTCAAAGAACTTTCGATTGCAAAAAACCGAACTGAAGAAAGCATTAAGCACGACTTAGAAACCATTTTCGGTTGTTAGTTTTAGCCCCGGCCTTTGGCTGGGGTTATTTTTTTTAGAAAGGAGGTGAAAAACACAAAAATGATTCTCAAACTAATTCTCATTATCCTGACTTCTTTATTGGGATACTTTCTGGGGGACAAGTTATTCATCACCCGAATCGCTTCTCTCATAGGTTTAGGGTGTGGAGTTGTCTTGGGTCTTGCAATCATAATACTCGAGCGGAAAATCGAAAAAATGACTACGTGGGTCATCCTTGGGGGGGTATTCGGGTTAGTTGTTGGACTATTTATAGCAAACCTCTTCACCCATATCTTTTTAACTTATAGCACTCAACCACCGGAAACGGTTGTTGACATGAGCCTCTTGATCAATGCCATCTTCGGATATTTAGGCCTTACTATGGGAATGAAAAAAGTTAAAGAGCTTGATTTAAGCAGGCTGAAGATATTTTCTAAGGGGACTGCTTCTCACCCTAAAGAAAACTACAAAATTTTAGATACCAGTGTCATCATTGATGGAAGAATTTTTGATATTTGCGAGACTGGGTTTATTGAAGGAACATTAGTAATTCCCCAGTTTGTTCTCCAGGAACTTATGCGGATTGCCGACTCTTCTGATCCTTTAAGAAAAACCCGGGGCAGAAGAGGGCTTGATATTTTAAAAAAAATCCAAAAGCAGACTGATTTGGATGTAATCATTAGTGATCAGGATTTTTCCAAGATCAAGGAAGTTGACCATAAGTTGGTTGCCTTGGCCCAGAAAATGGGAGGTATCATTGTTACGAATGATGTCAATTTAAATGAGATCGCGGAAATTCAAGGTATTACGGTTTTTAATATTAATCAACTTGCCTCGGCATTAAGGCCGATTGTTTTACCGGGTGAAATTATAAATGTGTATGTCCAGAAAGAGGGCAAAGAACACGGGCAGGGAATTGCTTACTTGGATGATGGTACGATGGTGGTGGTAAAAGAAGGAAAAAGAATCATCGGGAAAAACGCGGAGGTTGCGGTGACCAGTGTCCTCCAGACCACTGCGGGCAGGATGATCTTTGCCGAAGCAAAAGAGAATTCTCACAATCAGAATATCCACCGCTTGAAATAAAAATTTATTCAAGAAGAAAACCCAAAATCGCCTCGCAAAGAAACGTTTTGGGTTTTCTCTGTTTAGCAGGCGTGAAAAAGAATAGTGCGATAATCTTGGCTGCTGGAAAAGGAACCCGAATGGGAGGAGAAGAGGGAAAAGCTTTTTTGCCCCTTTTGGGAAAACCTCTTGTGGCCTGGACCCTTTTGGTTTTTGAGTCTTCCCCGGAGATCCAGGAAATTATTGTCGTTGTCCCACCAGGGCAAGAAAATGATTGTCGAAAAAAAATTCTATTCCCGTATAATATCTCCAAAGCAAAAATAGTTTCCGGGGGAGCGGAGCGGCAGGATTCCTTGTGGAATGGTTTTGTGGAAATTCATGCGCCCTGCAATGTCGTTGTCATCCACGATGGCGCGCGGCCATTGTTAGACCGAGAAACCTTGAAGAAAGCCCTGGATGCGGCAGAGCACGACGGGGCTTCGGTCGTAGCCGTTCCGGTCAAAGACACGATAAAAATCGGGGATGAGAAAAAAATGGTCATCAAAACCTTGGACCGCAACATTCTCTGGGCTGCCCAGACCCCACAGGCCTATCAGTACCCCATCATTAAAGAAGCGCTGGAAAAAGCAAAAGAAGACGCCTTTTATAGCACTGACGATTCATCGCTGGTAGAGAGAATCAGCGTACCTGTCCGCATTATTCCTGGTTCTTATGAAAATATCAAAGTCACCACTCCGGATGATGTGATTTTTGGAGAGACCATCTTGCGTAGGCGACTGAAAAAACAACCAATCGGAACGGAGAAATAAACCATGCGAGTAGGTTTTGGATATGATGTTCATCGTTTAGTAGAAGGAAGAAAGCTGGTGTTGGGTGGCGTAGAATTCCCTCATTCTCGAGGCCTCTTAGGTCACTCGGATGGGGATGTTGTTCTCCACGCCATTTGCGATGCTATCCTCGGAGCAGCGTCGTCAGGAGATATTGGTATTCACTTCCCTAATAATGACTCTCGTTTTAAAGATATTTCAAGCCTCGCTCTCTTAGAGGAAACTCATGAAATTATCAAAGGCAAGGGCTTTATGGTTAAAAATATTGATGTCACCATTGTGGCCGAGAAACCACGGATTGCAGAAATAGCTCCTTTGATGAAAGAGAAAATTGCCAAAGTCTTAAAGATTAATCGGGAAGACATTAATATCAAGGCCACAACCAACGAAGGATTGGGTTTTATTGGCAGGGAAGAAGGAATCGCCGCTTTTGCTGTTGCCTTAGTGAAAAGGATTATAAGGACGTTTAGAAAATATGAACCAGAAGAAGAGTAGATTCGCTTTGCCCCCAGCGCGACCGGCCATATCGACCTTAAGTACGAGCATCGCTTCGCTATTCGAGACGCGAAAAAGATCAAGGGACAAAAGCTTTTTATGCCTCTTCGGGTTGCGGTTACCGGACAAGTCAAGGACGGGAACTGAAAAAGTGCTCCCGATCCTGGGAAAGAGTTGCGCTGGAGCGCACCGATCGGGTTATCGCAAACTATAAATTATCGTCATAGGCAATACGCCCTTATTTTTCCAGCCACGGAAAACGAACAACGCTCCCAACGAAAAAGGAGGAAATCAATGATCAAGACACCCGAGTTTAATAAATTTGTCGGCACCAATAAGTATATTGTTTCTCCGGCGTTGCAAAATGCCGTCAATGTCGCCATTGCTCTCGGAAGGCCTTTGCTGGTAAAAGGAGAGCCGGGAACAGGCAAAACTCTGCTCGCGCATAACATTGCCCTCGGGTTGAATAAGAAACTCATTGTTTGGAATGTTAAATCCACCACCAAAGCGAGAGACGGCCTCTATTTTTATGATACCGTCCAGCGTCTCAATGACGCCCGGTTTGGCGATCGCGATATCTCCGATATTCAGCAGTATATCAAGTTAGGCAAGCTCGGCGAAGCCTTTATCGCTCCCGAGCAAGGAGTGCTTCTCATCGATGAAGTCGATAAGGCGGATATCGAGTTCCCTAACGACCTCCTCAATGAACTGGATGACATGAGCTTTTACATACCGGAGACCAAAAAAACGATCACCGCTCAGCATCGGCCGATTGTGATTATCACCAGCAATTCGGAAAAAGAGCTGCCGGATGCTTTCTTGCGGCGATGCGTTTTTCACTATATCGAATTTCCGGACTCGGAAATGATGGAACAAATCGTGCGCGTCCATTTTCCCGCTATCGAGAAAAATCTTCTCAAGGACGTACTCAAGCAATTCTATTTTTTGCGGCAGATTGACGAATTTCGCAAAAAGCCCTCTACCAGCGAGTTGCTCGATTGGGTGCAGGCATTAATCGCCGGAGGAGTCTCGCCCGGCAAGGTGGAAAAAGAGATTCCTTTTTTAGGTGTGCTTCTTAAGAAAGAAGCAGACGTAGAATATTTTCAAGCCCGAAGCTCCGGTACCCAAGGGGCTCGCTTTAAATTTTACAAGCAGTATTAGACAACCCTTTCCGGTAATCATTAAGAAGTATTTTGTTATGTTCACCAACTTTTTTTACACTCTCAAAAAACATAAAGTCCCGGTCTCAATCACCGAGTGGATGACGCTTATCGAGGCGCTGAATCAAGGATATGCCTGGTCAAACCTCACGGATTTTTATTTTTTAGCCCGCTCGCTTTTAGTGAAAAGCGAAACTTTCTATGACCAGTACGACCTTGCCTTTCAGGAGGTTTTTAAAGGCATTGAGACACCTCCAGAGATCAGGGATGAGGTGCTCGAGTGGCTTAAAAATCCTTTAAATCGACTGCCTTTTTCCCCGGAAGAATTAGCCAAGATAAAGCAGATGGACATAGAGGAGCTCCTTCGCCTTTTTGAGGAGCGCCTGCGGGAACAACGAGAAGCTCACCACGGGGGAAGCAAATGGATCGGCACCGGGGGAACATCTCCCTTTGGTCATTCCGGCTATCACCCCGGCGGAATCCGCGTGGGAGGAGAATCGCGCAACCGTTCGGCGGTAAAAATCGCCGCGGAGAGAAGGTTTAAAAATTACCGCAGCGACCTTACCCTCGATGTCCGGCAAATCAAGGTGGCGCTTAAAAAGCTCCGTCACCTCAGCCGCATCGGGCCTGAAGACGAACTTGATCTTGACAATACGGTTGATAAAACCAGTAAAAACGCCGGTGACTTGGAATTAGTATGGATGAGGAGCAGACAGAATGCCGCGAAGCTCCTGTTGCTGATGGATGTCGGCGGGTCCATGGATCTGCATATTGCCCTGTGCAGCCGTCTTTTCTCCGCGGCTCACTCAACCAATCATTTTAAAGACCTGCAATACTATTATTTCCACAACTGCATTTATGATAAACTCTATAAAGACGTTGAGCGCTGGGACTCTATCGTTACCAGTTCCCTTCTGCTCACGTTGCCGAGTGATTACAAGGTGATTATTGTGGGCGATGCCTCAATGGCAACCTCAGAGTTGATAGCCCGGTATGGCTCGATCCACTACCATGACCAAAACGAAACCCCGGGGATTGAATGGCTTAAGCGTCTTTCCGATCATTTTACTCATTGCGTCTGGATTAATCCGGATAACCCTTCCTATTGGAACCACCTTACCGTTGCAACCATTAAGCACCTGTTTCCCATGTACCCCCTGACGGTGGAGGGGATTGAGCAGGCGGTCCAGAAACTGGTCGTAAAACACTAACCGGGTAAGTATTCGTTGCCCGCCAAGAAAATGTTTTGAAAAAATAAAGGAGTCCTCAATGTCATCTCATCCCATTCACCTCTACAACAGCATGACCCAGAAAAAAGAGGAGTTTGTCCCCCTGAAGGAAAACCAGGTGACAATGTATGTCTGCGGAGTAACCGTCTATGACCATGCGCACATCGGTCATGCCCGCGCAGCAGTTATCTTTGACGTTATTTACCGGTACCTTAAATACCGGGGCTTTAAGGTTACCTATGTCCGGAACTTTACTGATGTTGACGACAAAATCATCAACCGGGCCAACCAAGAGGGGGTCTCCTGGAAGATGATCGCGGAAACCTATATTCGCGAGTACACTGCTGACACTCAAGCGCTCGGCAATGAATCGCCCACGCATGAGCCGTTGGCCACGGAACATATCGCGGATATGATAAAAATTATTACGACCCTCATTGAAAAAGGCTATGCTTATGAACTGGACGGGGATGTCTACTTTGAGGTCGGAAAATTCGTAGGCTACGGAAAATTATCGAAAAAAAATCTGGATGAGCAGATGGCCGGAGCGCGGGTAGAAGCAGACGAGCGCAAAAAAGATCCGAGAGACTTTGCCCTCTGGAAAAAATCAAAGCCCGGCGAGCCGTTCTGGCCAAGTCCCTGGGGTGAGGGAAGACCCGGCTGGCACATTGAATGTTCCGCGATGAGCCAGAAATATCTGGGAGAGACGATTGATATTCATGGCGGAGGACGAGACCTCATCTTTCCCCACCATGAAAATGAAATCGCTCAGGCGGAAGCTGCTTCCGGCAAGAGCTTTGTCCGCTACTGGATTCACAACGGCTTTGTCAACATCAATCAGGAAAAAATGTCGAAATCCCTGGGAAACTTTTTTACCATTAAAGACATTTTAAAAAAGTATCACCCGGAGGTGGTCCGGCTCTTTCTTCTTTCCCATCATTACCGCTCGCCGGTTGACTTTTCTGCTGAAACCATGAATGACGCCAAAACCGGACTCGAGCGGATTTACACCACGCTTGCGGAAGTTGACGCGCTCCTCGAGGAAAAGGATTTCCCTGAGGTTAACGAAGAAGGATTGAGCGCCCGGGATAAAGAACTTTATGAAGAGATAAAAGCGCTCATTGCCCAGTTCGAACAAGCCATGGATGAAGACTTTAATACCGCGCTCGCTCTCGGACATGTGTATAATGCTGTCCGCGCGCTTAACCGCTTCCTTTCTGATTCTGAGTTTAAGAAAACCGATTCCGCCCGCAGTGTTGTTGCCCTGGCCCGCAAGGCTTTTTCCAAAATCGGCACGGTGTTGGGTCTTTTTCAGGTAAAACCGCCGGAGTTCCTCGCGATGCTCAAAAATCAGAAATTATCGGATCTGGATATCCCCCCGGTTGATGAGATCGAAAAACTGATTGAGGAGCGCAACCAGGCCCGGAGGGAAAAAAACTGGAAGCGAGCGGATGAGATCCGCGATTTTCTTCTTAAGAAAAATATCATCCTCGAAGACGGACGAGGTAAAACCACCTGGAAGGTCAAATGAAGTTCAAACTGGTTTCCCCCTATACCCCCAAAGGAGACCAGCCTCAGGCCATCAAAAAATTGACCGAAGGGGTTTTGGCCGGGAAGACCCACCAGTGTCTGCTTGGGGTTACCGGCTCCGGGAAAACCTTCACCATGGCCAATGTGATTGAACAGGTCCAGAAACCTACCCTGGTTATTTCCCACAATAAAACCTTGGCGGCTCAGCTTTACGAAGAGTTTAAAGTCCTGTTCCCGGACAATGCGGTTGAATATTTTGTCAGTTACTATGACTATTACCAGCCGGAAGCGTATGTGCCCCAGACGGACACCTATATCGCCAAGGATGCTTCCATTAACGAACACATCGACAAAATGCGCCACTCAGCCACCCACTCTTTGTGGGAACGGAGAGATGTTATCATTGTCGCCAGTGTTTCGTGTATCTACGGCATCGGCTCACCCGAGGATTACCACAGCATGCTGGTGGAAATCGAAGCCCATACGGAAAGAGACCGGGATGAGGTGCTTGCCAAGCTGGTGGAGATTCAGTACCTGCGCAATGACATTGATTTTTATCGGGGAACTTTTCGGGTGCGGGGCGATGTGGTGGAAATCTTCCCGGCCTACGAAGAGGATAAAGCGATCCGCATAGAATTTTTCGGGGATACGATTGAAGGCATTTACGAAATTGATCCTCTCAGAGGGAAGGTCTTAAGGCGGCTTGAAAAAGTTGCCATTTATCCCGGCAGTCACTATGTTACTCCCCAGGATAAATTAAAGCGAGCGGTACAGACGATTAAGGCGGAACTGGTTGACCATCTCAAAGAGCTTTACGCCCGCAATAAACTCCTCGAAGCTCAGCGGATAGAACAAAGAACCAACTTTGATCTGGAGATGCTGGAAGAGATGGGGTACTGTACCGGCATTGAAAATTACTCCCGCCACCTCGATGGCCGTAAACCGGGCGCCCCGCCTTCAGTCCTCATTGATCATTTTCCGAAAGACTATCTTCTGTTTATTGATGAGAGCCATGTCTCCATCCCCCAGATTCAGGGCATGTACCGGGGGGACCGTTCTCGCAAAGAGACCTTAGTGGACTATGGATTCCGTCTTCCTTCTGCCCTTGATAACCGGCCGCTTACCTTTGAGGAATTTAATTCCCGAGTCAAGCAGGTTATCTATGTCTCCGCTACTCCGGCTGATTATGAATTGAAAATGTGCGCGAGAAAATTTATCGAACAGGTTATCCGACCCACGGGTCTTATGGATCCCCAAATTGAGGTAAAACCCGCCACTCACCAGGTAGACGATTTGCTCGAAGAAATCCGCATCCGAACGGAACGTAAAGAGCGGGTGCTGGTAACCACCCTCACCAAAAGGATGGCTGAAGATTTAACCGAGTATTACTCTGACCTGGGAGTAAAAGCCAAGTACCTCCATTCGGACATTGCCACGTTAGAACGTATCGAGATTGTCCGCAACCTGCGCCTGGGAACCTTTGATGTGTTAATCGGAGTCAACCTCTTGCGCGAAGGCCTTGACCTGCCGGAAGTATCCCTGGTTGCTATCCTGGACGCGGATAAAGAAGGGTTTTTGCGATCCGCTCAGGCATTGATCCAGACCTGCGGGAGAGCGGCGCGAAACCTCAACGGCACGGTTATCATGTACGGTGATCTGGTTACCAATTCCATGAAAACCGCGCTTAAAGAAACCAATCGGCGCCGCAAGATACAATCCGAGTATAACCGGAAGAATAAAATTACCCCTGAAGGCATCAAGAAAGATATCCGCAATGTGCTGGCTTCGATTTATGAGGCTGACTACCTCGCCGTGCCGGCAGTGGCAGAACCAACAAGAGAATACCGGGCGGTCAAAGATATTCCAAAAGAGATTGAAAAGCTCAAAAAACAGATGCGCGAAGCCGCCCAGCAGCTTGAGTTTGAACAGGCCGCGGAACTCCGCGACCGGATAAAAAAACTTGAGGAAATGGAACTTTCGTTAGGATAGGATAAGCAAGAGAAACAACCATCTCGCTCAGAAAGGTGACGCAATGCGGTTATCTGCATCTCGAAGAGGAATCATGCTCTTTTTCCTTGTTGCCACTGATTTTGTTCTGGAGTTTATCATGCAAGACTTTTCTGGTGAAGGTTCCCCCTTCTTCAGACAACAAAGCATCCTTTCCCATCTTTGAACTTCCGATCCCGCAAAATAACGCGCACGCGAATTACCTGGGAATTTCCGGTCCAGGAAATTTCAAGATTACGCAAATTAAAAGTCCCGTGCTCATTATTGAAATCTTCAGCAGAAATTGCGCTCACTGCCAGATTGCTACTCCCTTGGTTCACCGACTTTATCTGGCAATCCAGGCACGCCCTGACCTGAAAGAAAAAATTAAGATCATCGGCATCGGGGCAAACAATGACACAAACGAAGTGGAGTTATTCCGGAAAAGGTATAACGTGCCTTTTCCTCTTTTTCCGGACCCGCATGATGCCATCAGCAAAAAGCTTGGAGTTGTGATCTTGCCCACGTTTATTGGCGTCAAGAACAATGATGACGGAACTATGGAAAAATTTTTATTCCAATCCAATGAGTTTCGTGATGTAAACAGTTTTTTGGCCGAAATACTTGAACGGGCAAAATAAGAGGAGGGGTAAACCAAGATTTGAGAAACGAGGCGATCTGACTAAGGTGTTATTTTTTCAACAACGGCTCTTTGATCCCCGCTAGTCCTTTCACCCCGTTGATCGAAAGAAGCTTTTAATTCAACATTGAAAGAAACATTCAATTTTACCAATTAAGCACACCCACCTAAATTACAAAGCTCCATCAAATCAGCGTGTTAAATGAGCCGAAGACAATCCTAGGTTTTGGCATAGATCTTGAGAACTACAATTACAACCAAGTGTAAAGTAGTGCTGAAGATTTATTCGGCATTCGACTGCTTTGATATGTAGCGTGTATTTATTATTCTCGTATCTATTTAAGCGGGTATTGTGGGATCTCATCAAGGACATGATCTCAGTCTACCTGTTCCCCGGGGTGACTGAACTTGGCAAATACTCAACATCAGGTTCGGTTCAGGATACCTGGATGACGGTTAGGGTTACACCCGGAAATAATTGATTACCATCTGCTTAGCTGCACACCAGATAAATAGCTCACTCTGTGTGAAAAAAGTATCACTCTGGCTTCTGCTTTATTGACCCAAAGTTTATTTTAGGCCGGTAAACGTGCCTTTGACACTCAGCCTCAAATTCGATTCTGCGTTTTAATCGCCGTACACGATAGTTAAAGATTTTTCAAGAATCAACTTAAAAACTAACGATGTAGTCGGCGATTAGGCTTAGGTGCTGTCATTATTAACTCATTAATTTATAGAAGAGGAGGTTGAAAAATGAAATTAGGCAATCCGGGAATCTTTACGCTTCTAGGCTTCGGGTTTTCTGTCGCGGTTTTGGGTATTCAGCAATTGTTACCTTATCCCGAGCTCCTTGGAGCAGCTATTTATGCTGTCATGGTGGGTGCCATAGCGGAATTTATCGGGGGAATGTGGTGTTTCGCAAGAAATGAGACGTATATCGGGTCCGTAGTGGCGACCTTTGGGGCATGGTTGCTTGGATATTTCCTGTTGGTGACTCAAGGAATTCCGCTAAAGGTTTTTCATCCCCTGAGCAGTGCCCTTTTCTGTTTTGTTCTGATACCTCCGGTCATCATGTTGACCATGCCGGCAATAAAGTTGGGGATAACAGCGTTGAAATGGGCATTCATTTCTTTGACTGGTCTACTTCTATTCCTGGGGCTCGCAAATCTTCCGATAGCCGGCGCTGCAGTTTTTCAGAAGGTCGGCGGCGTATTCGCGTTGATTTCAGCAGTAATTCTGTGGAAAATGGCCTGGAAGGCTATTCAGGACATGACTCATGAGATGATGCAAGGAAATTAGACTCACTTGTCGGACAAGACTCTGGGGACGTTGTTAACTATCATGGCTTGGCCTCTCTTCTTCAGATTTTCATGATATTATCAACTCAGTCAACAACGTTCCTCTATCCTCTTTCCTGCCGCCTACCAGAGGCCGGGGATGAGACGATAGCGCACCAAGGCAACGTAGCTCGACCATCCGGCATCTTGGGAGAGTATCCGCTCTTCGGCACGGATGCGGTAGAACAGTGATGCCCACCCCATAATCACCAGCAGCGCTGTGCCGAAATTAAATTCATAGAGGTTGTAGCCAATGTCCGCAAGCACATAGGCCAGATACATCGGATGGCGCGCGAGCCGGTATGGGCCTCTCGTTGCCAGGCCCCGCAAGGCGGGCCGGACCCCGAACCATCTGCCCAGACTGAGGAGGCTGGCGAAGCTCAGGCACGCCGCGAGCGTAAGAAGCACCAGACCAACCGCGGGGCACGCAGGGTTGCCGGGCACCCACCGGAGATACACCACCTGGGCATACGGGTAGGCGTATGCTACAACGACGGCGCTGCTGGAGGGCAACGAGCGATCCTGCACCTCTGGCGGGGGCCGCGTGAGGGCGATCCCCAGAACCAGGAGATGCTCTGAGACGTAAATCCAATCTGCGATCGCGAAGGTGGACGTCAGGAAAAAGAGCAGAACCAGCTCCGCCGACGTGACGCCGAACAGGAGAAAGTCACCGAACCTTCGCCGGGATATTCCAGGGACGTGCATCCTCACCCCGGTTATCCCACTGCCCTGCAGAGATGCAGTGCCTGCTCGAAGGCCGCTACCCCGGCAAGCCTCGCAAGTCTTTCTTCTATATTCTTCCCAGGGTGTTTTTCTTGAATACTCATAGACGCTGACAGGCCGCATCGTTTATTGCTCTTATCGCATCGATATCGTCGGGTTGCTCTGCTCGTATGGTTATCATGTTCTCCCTCAAGGCGAACAATGTTTATATGTATCTTGTATAAAAACCTAAAGACCGCAAAATTTGCGGCATAATACCCCGATAAAATACTTTATGTTTTATTTCCACCATTGAATATTTAGGCATCATCAACCATAAAACCATTATTTCAGTTTTGATGTTATGCAGATCTGCAGAACCCCCTTATTAAAATCTCATATTGAGCCGATCAGGATGTGCCCAAAAATAAAAAAAGCCTATCACCTTTATACTTGGTAATTCGGCCTTCTTTTATGCTAATTCAATCCATTTTCCTCGCAATCATCCCAAAAACTTTACTTTTTTTTAGGTCAAAGAATTTTTTTTGTTTTTAACCTTTAAGAAGGAAAAGTCAACAAAAAGGAAATATACGGGGAAATAAAAACCCCACTCCTTTTTTTTAAGAA
This sequence comes from uncultured delta proteobacterium, assembly GCA_963736755.1. Lineage (GTDB taxonomy): Bacteria > Desulfobacterota > WTBG01 > JAGOGO01 > JAGOGO01. The sequence goes on from CAVTQE010000008.1 coordinate 101,373, forward strand.
ACAAGGTTTTCAAACTCCCTAGATCACGCTTCCCTTTAACACGGAAACGCTTGCTGATTATTGAGAACCGGGGAAAAAACAAACAATGTGAGACCTTAGAAAAAGTATTTTTCGGTCACCCTGAACTCGTTTCAGGGTCTCAGAACGTGTTGATTTTATTAGATGCTGAAACAAGTTCAGCATGACATGACACAGTATTTTATGACTTTTGCAAAAGTCTCAATGTGCCGAGTTCGCTTATCAATATGATCCCAACGGGATTTGAACCCGTGTTGCCGGCGTGAGAGGCCGGCGTCCTAGGCCACTAGACGATGGGACCGTAAAATAAATATAACTCTAATGTAAGCTAAGCACCCTGTCAATATTTTTTAGAAATCGCCAATCTTTTTGAGCTTATTGCTCCGATTCAACCTGTGCGTCTTCCTCTGGAATTTCTTCCTCTTTGGAAAGCGAAAGGCCTTGAAGAATCTGGTCGATATGGCTTCCGTACTCCAAAGAGTGGTCAAATTGGAAATCAATGGCCGGTGTATACCGCATACGAATCCTCCGGCCTATTTCGTGCTGAATAAACTTCGTTGCCTGCCTGAGACCAATGGCCGAATCCTGGAGTTGTTTTTCGTTCCCGAACGCGCTGTAATAAATATGCGCAATCCTTAAGTCTTTACTTACCGTGACTCCGGTAATCGTGACCATCCCGATCCGCGGGTCTTTTACCTCACGGATAAGCATCTCCGGCAACCTCTTTTTTTATTAAGTTTGAAATCCTTTGGATTCTGTTTTCCCCCATGATCGTCACTCCCTTGAATGTGCTGGAAAAACTTTTAAAAGAGGATTCTTACTTTGACATAAATCCAAAGCGGTTCCTCTGCAGTTGTGTTGAGTTACCTTATAAGGATAAGAAAAATTTCTTAGGGTTGGTGAAGTAACTTGAAATTACGCATCAAAATTAATGAAGCCGTAAAAAGTCGAAAATCAGACGGCACAGTAAAAAGCTTCAGGTGCAAGGCGCGCAAATCTGACGGAATGAGGCGTACTTACCTGTCCGCCGCAATAATTCACCCCGTTAAATAAAGAATTTTCGGAGATCGGAAACTCTGAACCCGAAATCCTTTCGTTGGCTTCTCTGCCACACGAAGCGAACATTTAACGGGGCAGGGATGCAGCGCCTGTCTTCGTGCATCGCACGGAGGCAACGCCGCAGTTGGACTTTTTACGAAGCCGTCCAAATTAGTAATGAATAATCTCCCAGTCTGCGTTAATCACTTCGACGATATTTAAGTTTTCGATGAAGTTTTTGATTGTATCCAGACAAGAGTTGACAAAGCGTTTATCATTTCCCACTACCGCAAAACCAATTTTAGCCCTTTGCCAGAGATCATTATCCCCCACTTCGGCAATGGAAATATTAAATTTATTCTTCGTTCGCTCGATAACCTGCCGAAGGATCTGCCGTTTCCCTTTGAGAGAATCATTTCCGTGGATAAAAATATCCAGTTGACAGACTCCAACTACCATGACCGTGTACTAATTATTCAAGTTTTTGAGCAACTTCTTCGACTGTATAAGCTTCGATGGTGTCGTTTGCTTGTACATCATTAAAATTTTCTAACTGGATGCCGCACTCAAAGCCCATCAATGCTTCCTTGACATCATCCTTGAATCTTTTTAAAGAAGCGATTTTTCCCTCATAGACAGTCGTACCATTGCGAAGCACCCGTGCTAAAGCTCCCCGGACCAGCTTGCCTTCAACGACTTTGCTTCCGGCAATCGTTCCGACCTTCGAAACCGCGAAAGCCTGAAGAACCTCAGCCCGGCCCATGCTCTTTTCCTTTTGGAGCGGAGTGAGCAGGCCCTCCATGGCTTTTTTGATATCTTCGATGATATCGTAAATTATCGAATAGGTCCGGATTTCAACTTTTTCGGTTTGAGCCAGACTTTGAGTTTTCTGGTCAGGAGCGGCATTAAAACCGATGATAATCGCGTTCGAGGCTAAAGCCAGCATCACATCAGACTCGCTAATTGCCCCCACCGCGCTGTGAATAATGTTGAGCTTTATCTCCTTGCTGATTAGTCCACTCAGCGCTTCTCGCACTGCCTCAATCGAGCCATGGACATCAGCCTTCATGATGAGTTTAAGTTCTTTAAATTCCTCTTGTTTGATCTTGTCATATAAATTTTCTAAAGTGACCTTGCTGCCTTGCGCCAGCTCAAGTTGCCGTTCCTTCTGCTGCCGATATTCAGCGAGCATCCGGGCTTTTCGCTCTTCGCTTACGACAACGAAGAACTCTCCGGCATGAGGGGTTTCGGGGAAGCCCACCACTTCTACCGGATGGGACGGGCCAACTTTTTTTATCTTTTTCCCCTTATCATCCAGCATTGCCCGAACGCGTCCAAATATTTGACCGGTCACAAAAGGAGCCCCGACCGTTAACGTGCCCTCTTGGATAAGCACAGTAGCGATCGGTCCTTGTCCTTTATCAAGGCGGGACTCAATAATTACTCCGCGGGCCAATTTGTCGGGGTTAGCTTTAAGTTCTAATACCTCCGACTGAAGAAGAATCATCTCCAGGAGTTTATCGATGTTGATCTTTTGCTTGGCTGAAAGCTCCACAAAAATCGTATCTCCTCCCCATTCTTCGGAAATAAGGCCCTTTTCCGATAATTGCCGTCTTACCAATTCGAGGTTAGCTTCAGGAAGGTCAATTTTATTTATCGCCACGATGATGGGAACCTTGGCATCCCGCGCGTGGTTGATCGCCTCAATGGTCTGCTCCTGCACGCCATCATTTGCCGCTACCACTAAGACCACGATATCGGTTACCTGTGACCCGCGCGCTCTCATGGCGGTAAAAGCTTCGTGACCGGGGGTATCAATAAATACTATTTCTCCCTGGGGTAAATTCACATGATAGGCACCAATGTGCTGGGTTATTCCTCCTGCTTCTGCCGCGGTAACATTCGTCTGCCGAATCGCATCCAGCAGTTTGGTTTTTCCATGGTCAACGTGCCCCATCACGGTAATGACAGGGGGACGGTGATGAAGGTTGGCAGCGTCATCCTCTTCTCGGGCAAGCAACTCTTCCTCATCAAAGGAAACTTTTTCAACTTCGTAGCCAAACTCTTCTGACGCCAGCTGCGCTGTATCGATATCAATTGCCTGGTTAATGGTTGCCATGAGACCAAGTTCCCATAACTTCTTTATTACCGCACTCGCTTTAACTCCCATCTTTTTAGCAAGCTCACCAACCGTAATTAACTCAGCAATCTTGATTTTTCGCTTAATTGCCTTAGGAACAGTAATTTCTGTTTTCTTGCCAATAACCGGCTCTACCCTCTCTTCTCGAAAAACTTTTCTCTCCTTTTTGCGAAAGGCTTTGGAAGAAGGAGCTATCACTCGGATTTCCCGTTTGGGTTTTTTTCGGAAAATTTTTTCTACTGACGGCTCAACATCCGAAATCAAGATCCGCTTTTTCTTCGGCTTGCTCTCGGTTGTTTCGGTGGAAACTTCAGGTTCCCCTATGAGCACGGGGGGGAGCTCTGGTTTTTTAATGATTTGGGCTGGTTCTTCTTTGTGCTTCGCCCGTTTCTTTTTGGGAGCTAACCGTTCCTTAATTTGCGTTGGCCCGGTTATTGGTTTGGGAGCAGGTTTTAATGGTTCTTTTTCCCTTTCTTCCTTTTTCCTCTCTGGAACAACTTCGTCCGTGGTAGGCTCTTGTGCTTTTTGTTCTGGTGGAGGAAGTGGTTCTAAAATCTCTGCAGGCGATTTTTTTGGTCTCGCGGGCTGTTTTTCTAACAGCTTTTCCAGAAGGGGTTCCGCTGAAACTGGCGGTTTTTCGATAAGCGGCTCTTGTTCTACCGCAGGCAGTGGAGGAGCTTCCATCTCTTCCGGCTCAACCTTAAGCCTTTCAACTCTTCGCCGAATAACCGAAGGTTTTACCCGCGCTTCAACCACCTTCTTTTCTTCTGGTGGAGTAAGGTATTGCAGTATCCGCTCCTCATCTTGAGGCTCAAGGGCACTCATGTGATTTTGTACCGGAATGCCGATCTTTTTAATCGTCTTGACAAGGTCCTTACTGCTTATGTTGAGCTCTTTAGCTAATTCGTGGACTCTCTTTTTTACCATAATCATTCTTAGGGTGGTTGCTCCTGAAAAAAATTATTATTTATCGTCAGCTGTCGCTGATTCTGAGGAAGCTTCTTCCGACTGTTTTTGTAAATATTCTTCCACCGCTTTTTTTATGTTCTGAGCCTTTTTCTCCCCAATGCCGGCAATGTTCGCCAAGTCCTCAACACTCACGGCAGCAATGTCCTGAGCAGAGAAATATTCCTCATTAAAAAGAAGTTCTGCCGTTATGCTCCCAATCCCGGGAATGGCCAAAAGATCTTTAAAAGCGGCGCGCGACAGCTCCTTGACCCGTGAGCGGCTCTTGATATCGATCTTCCATCCCGTAAGTTTTACGGCTAACCGAACATTTTGGCCTCGCTTTCCAATCGCTAAGGACAGCTGATCATCTTCTACGATAATCTCCATTGATCTTTCCGTTTCATCGATAATCACCTCAGAGATTTGAGCCGGGGCCAGCGCATTGCACACAAATTTGGTCGGATCTTCTGCCCAAGGGATAATGTCAATCTTTTCGCCCCGGAGTTCCTGCACGACTCCTTGAACCCGCGAACCTTTTGACCCCACACAGGCGCCAACCGGGTCAACGTCAGAATCATTCGAATAAACCGCGATTTTCGTTCTCAGACCAGGGTCCCGGGCAACACCTTTTACCTTTACAACCCCCTCGGCTATTTCCGGCACCTCCATTTCAAAGAGCTTAACGAGGAACTGAGGACTCGTCCGGGAAAGGATAACTTGAGGATCTCGGCTTGATTTACGGATGTCTACGATTAAAGCCTTGAGCCGGTCACCTTGCCGGAACGTTTCACCCAAGACCTGTTCGGCAACCGGCAGCAATGCTTCGGTTTTCCCTAAGTTAACAATGATGTTTCCTTTATTGAACCGATGTACGCTTCCGGCAGCAACTTCTCCTCTGCGATCTTTGAAATCCTGATAAATGTTGTCTCCCTCTGCGTCCCGTATCTTTTGGATAATCACTTGCTTTGCGGTCTGTGCAGCAATGCGGCCAAAGTCTTTGGTTTCGAGTTTCACCCCTAAACTGTCTCCAATCTCCACATCAGCATCCAGAAGCCGGGCTTCTTCCAAAGCAATCTCCTTAAATTCATTCCTGACCTTTTCAACGACGGTTCGAAAATTAAAAAGTTCGATCTCGCCCAGATCAGGATTAAATTGAGCTTCTAAATCAACCTTGGGGCCATATTTTTTTCGGGCAGCAGTTAACAAGGCCAATTTCAACGCGTCGATAATAACCAGCTTATCGATACCTTTTTCCCGACGAATCTCTGCCAGGATTCGTTCTAAAGATACTTGTTGCTCTCCTTTTCCTGTCATATTTTTCTTTTCCTTTTACAACGAATAACGTGCGACAAATTCAAAAACCTTTTTCGGGAAATTCATAAACCAATTTGGCGTGCCGAACAAGGCCAAAAGGGATCTCCCACAGCCCCCCGTCCATTTCCAAAAGTACCGTGCCATTTTGAACCTGTTTTAACGTTCCTTTAAAATTTCTTTTCCCGTTTAAAAGATCAGAGGTTTTAAGAGAAACTTTTCGACCCAAAAATTTTTCAAAATCTCCTAAGGTCTTTAATGGCCTCTCCAGCCCGGGAGAAGATACTTCCAGCTGGTAGGGGTGGAAAAACAAATCCTTGATCTCTAAAATATACCCAACCTCCCTGTTTACCTTAGTGCAGTCGTCTAAAGTAACCCCCCCGTTGTCTTTATCAATCGTGATGCGGACAATTCCCCGTCCTCTTTGCGGGAGGTATTCTATGTCAACCAGGTCAAGGTTTAATTCCTTAATAATTGGCTCAGCTAACTCCCGAACCCTCTCAAGTATCGTTAAGACCATCGTAAAAAATAGCGTCTCCTGTTGACCCAATAAAAAAGTGGGCCAAAATGCCCACTTTCAAGGACGTATGGCTTAATTATATATAAAAAAAAATAAAAATCAACAAAAAATTAAACCCGCTCGTGCAAAATGAAGCGGGTTAAAAAACCACCCAAAAGCGGGCAACGGGATTCGAACCCGCGACATCAAGCTTGGGAAGCTTGCACTCTACCAACTGAGCTATGCCCGCAATCAGGCTTACACTATAAAATAATATTATTATTTGTCAATCTTTTTCCTCTCATCCCCCACATGAGGCAAAAATACCTAAAAAATTGATTTAACGCCACCGAATATTTGTATATAAATAGGCTCTTATTTTTCATAAGGAAAGATTGGATGAGATATTGGGTAAATATTTACTCCCTAATCAGGATAACATGCTAATATAGTTTGTATTTATTTTGACAAGATAAAAGTTTTAGAAGTCTTGCCTGAAAAACACTTCCTGTCAGCAAAACACACAAAATCGAGACCTGCAAAGCTCTGTCCGCCCCCTTTTCAACACTTTCTCAAAAAAGGTTTTGTAAAAACGCTTCAGCCGTTCAAAAACTATCCGGTTTATGCTTCAGATGTAATGCTCATAAAGTATGTACGGTTCTCAAAAGGAAAGAAATTCTCTGCTCAAAAATGTGTATCTTTCTATAACAGAATTCTGGGGGAAGCGAGCGAATTAAAACCTGGATGGCATCTACCGCGACAGAAGAGATTATGCGTGGGGATAGATTTCTGGGGTTTTTTACGAGCGAGAATGGGAAGTTCGCTATCACATGAGACAAAAAGATTACCATCGGGGTTGCAGCTAACTCCTGTTCTGACTGTGGCATTGTGCTAACTGGATAGATAATCTGCTCCTCCAACCAAGCATCAACACATACCTAACGGCTGTCGCTGAGTTCACTGAGCGGCAGATAGTGACCCTATCCTTCTATCCTGATTACTATACAAAACAATATCCTCCTCTACTTCCTTTCAGTGCTTTCATTTTTTTCCAGAAAGCACTGACAATTTGTTGACACAGAGATGGTGTTTAGGTATCATGTGCACCTATCTAAGTATTTTTCTTTCAGCCTTGAGAAAGGCGCCTCATGACCCGTGTTAAACCCTCGTTCAGTAACAAGGTGAGCCGTTCGCAGCAAGCCTCCCCCGCGAACACTGAGCCCGGCGCTGGGATAGCGGCCGCCGGAGTTGGTGGGTTATATTTCTTGTTGATCCCTTTTTTCCTTTTCACGATATCGGGCTTTTGCGGTTTAGTTTACGAAGTAGTGTGGAGTCGGATGCTCGTTGTCGTTATGGGGAACACGACACTGGCAACAACTACGATATTAGCTTCATTCATGGCCGGGTTATCAGTGGGAAGTTACGTCTGGGGAAAATATGGTGAAAGCTCAACCACTCGACCCTTGAGGATATTCGGCTGCCTGGAGGCGGGCATCGGGTTGTTTGCTCTGCTTTTTCCTCGGATTATCCAGCTTATTCTCCCCCTTGAAACATTGATCTCCCAGGCAACTCAAGCCGGGTATTATCCCCAGGTGATCATTCGTTTTTTCTTTTGTTTTTGTTTGCTCATCGGCCCTACCTTTCTTATGGGGGGAACGCTCGCGGTTATCGGCAGACATGTTATTGGTCACCGACAACATTTTGGCCGAAACACTGCAATCCTGTATGGTGTCAATACTGCGGGAGCGCTTTTTGGGGCTTTTGCAGCCGGATTTTTCTTGATCAGGTATTTGGGTCACATCGACAGCCTGCGGTTTGCTGCCGTTTTAAATTTTTTCGTCAGCGCCATTGCCCTGGTGACAGATATGTGGCTCCGAAAACGCCCCCTTGAGAATAGCGTACTTATTAAAGAACCGAAGCTACAAACAAAAAAGATTCAAACGCCGTCCAAAGCCGAAACGAATTTGGTTCTCATCGGTCTGGCTCTTTCCGGCTTCTGCGCTTTAGCCTACCAGGTATTATGGACCCGCCTCTTGATTCTGATAATTGATAATTCGGTCTATTCTTTTACCATCATCCTTATGGCCTTTCTGGCGGGGATCGCTCTGGGCAGCTTAAGTAGTGCGTCTGTTTTCAAGGTGGTGAAGAATCAGATAGTGGTCTTTGCGTTGATAGAGATCGCTATAGCGCTCTCGTGCTTTGTCTTCCCGTTTTGTGTCCACTTTAAACACAAAGCACCCGCTGAATCATACCTGAGCTTCCTCCTGACAACTGTTCCCCTGGGCCTTCTCACACCAACCGTTTTGATGGGCATGGCATTTCCAGTAGGGGCCCACATCTATCAAATGCGAAAAGGACGCGTGGGTGAAAGCCTGGGAATCGTTTTTGCTGCCAATACAATGGGCGGGGTCTTGGGAGCATTAGCAGCATGTTTTTTCTTTATTGGCCGATTAGGATTTCAAAAAAGTTCACTCCTGCTGCCCGGCATTAACCTCCTCATTGGCACCATCATTATCGGCACACAACTGAAGCGGAAAAGCCGTTATGCTGTTTATGGCATAAGTGTTTTGCTGGCCCTGCTAAGTATTTTCCTCATGCCCCCCGATTATTTTCACCGAAAGTACGCTGAACTTGAACCCTCCAGTACTCTGATTTACTATAAAGAATCGCTTGACACAACCGCTACCATTTTTGAACAACCTGAGCAAACAAGAATATTGTATCTAAACGGAACACCTGAAGTAGACACCAGTCCACTTTCGGTGCAAACATTTAAACTCATGGGTGCTCTGCCGGGACTGCTCCACAAAAATCCACAAAACGCTTTAATGATAACTTTTGGGGCAGGTATAACCGCAGGTTGTGCTGCCCACTTTGTGAACCAGATTGACTGCGTTGATTTAGCTGCCCAGGCTCCCGAAATTGCGAGCTACTTCACTCCTGACAACGAGGAGATCCAAGAAAATAAAAAGTTCTCGTTTCATTTGGATGATGCCCGGCATTTTATCCAGAATTCCTCGCAGCACTATTCAATTATTGTGTCTGATGCCACCCATCCCCGGGTTTATGATTCCTGGGTGCTTTTCACAACCGAGTTCTACCGACTGGTTAAGCAAAGACTTTCGGGGGACGGCATTTTTTTACAATGGGTTCCGTTGCATGGACTTGACCTGAAGCAATACATGGGTATCGTACGGACATTTTCCGAAGTTTTCGAACATACTTCTATCTGGCGGGTTGGACGAGTTGGCCACGCTTACACGCTGCTGCTGGCAACTCCCGATCCCCTGACAATCGACTTCCGAGCCTTCTGGAAAAAAATGGCACAAAAGGACATTCGCGCCACCTTGCAGGAAGCAGACCTTGACAATCCGTTTGCTGTTCTTTCCTCTTTTGCCATGGGTGAACAAAAGGTCAAAGAGATGGTGGCCCCCTTTCCTGCCACGTTGACTGATGACAGCCCTGCTCACCTTTTCTTTTCTTTTCGGGCGACGTTTAGAGACCAATATGAAAAATGGCCCGCCGTCAGTTATCAGAAAATAAGCGCATACGAAGAATCCGTAGTCCCTTTTCTGGTCAATATCGGTGACTCCAAAGAACAAAAAGCGGACATCATTAATATGCTGCGTTATTACAAGAGCAGAAGGGAATGGTAGGGAGAGAAAAAAGCTTTATCCCGATATCCTGTTTGCCCAAGGAGACCAAATCAATTGCGGTATCCAACCACGCGTATCCTCACCTGTCTGCGTAAACGGGGTGATAAGTGCAACTCCAAACTAAATATCGCCAGGTTCTGCATCAACTCACGTCGGCTAATGCGATGGTTGTCCATAAGTTGCCCGCGGCTTTTTAAAAAATCGGCTTGTACACCATAACATTATTCGCCCCAATTTCCGTGCCCCTCGAAAAATTATATGAAACGGCACCTTCCAAAGAGGTGGCATATTCCAATAGGGAAGATTTTTTGAGAACTGCATAAGTCTTTTCCAAAAACCAACCTCTCCCGTTAACCGCGAGTTGATTAACCAGAGCTTTACCAAAACCGACAAAAACGTTGGGGGACTGGTGGAATATCGGTACACCCGGCACTCTCTTTTGGATACTGGTGTATTCTGCAAGGCCTTTAAAATCTCAGCCGAAACCGGGGCATCAAACTTATCCCTTAAATACGCAAATGTTTCCCTTAAAGGTATTGTCACCCGGCATTTTTGAGCCTGTAACAGAAGACGGCTCCAGTCGATTTCGGATTTTGCGACTTTCAGGATCACCATCGCATCTGCCACCCAACGCAAATGGGGAACTGCATCCCAAGCCGCCCCATGCACGCAGACATGTAAAAGCTGGTCGGTCGGATTTAGGATAAGGGTCGACACACCCTGGATTTTGATCTCGTGTGCTCCTTCCCAAAAATCATCATCAGCGTCAGCCGCGGGATTTCCCGATAAGATATGCCAATGGAAATCAAGTTCACAGTCGCTGCTATCCCTAAAGGCTTGCGAGTGTCGAACTGCTCTATAGTCTTCGGTCAGGGCCTCAAGTGCTATCCCTCTCGTCGTCCAACCCATACTCTTGAGCAACACAATTGCTTCTAAGGCCTGTCGGGTCGGAACAAGAACATCAAAATCCCCCATGGCACGAAGTCCATAATCCCGGTAATACTCTAAAGATAATGGCTGCCCCCTTGAGAATCATCGTCTTAATGCCCGCAGCGTGAAAAGACTTTAAGACCGGAGTCATATGGTGGAATAACCGCTGATTTTTATACCAGTGCAGTCGATAGATTCCCTTTAGTTTTTCTATCAGGGGGTCACTCCGTTCCTGGTCACAGAGATTTCGGTAAACGAGAGGGAGGAGACGAAAGGAGCCGAGGTCCAAGTTGTCCACTTCAATATCCGTGCGTTTCTTCCATAAGCGCCAGGCATTAAGGGACCCCTCTCCCCGGAAAAGCGCGGCCTGCAAGAGCAACTCCTGCTCCGGGTTTGGCCAGCACCCCCCGCGAGGTAAAGGTGGGGATGTTCCTCGGTCCCTCATTGTTCCGATACCCCCATGGGCTTCCAATTCTTGAGCGAGAGAGTTTCGTAATTTCCTCTTCGTGCGATACTG
>CAVTQE010000009.1:0-8757 GCA_963736755.1 uncultured delta proteobacterium
CAAGGTATAGAAGCCTGAATCCCTGTTTCCAGAATTCTTTTTTGAGGCCCAGGACGTGCTTGATCAGTTGGGCAGCATGGAGATAGGTAAATTTCTTGTCATCCGGGCATAGTGACTCTGCAAGTTCGTGGAGGTTTGGAATGTCTTCCCATAGGGGACCAAGTTCCATATATTGAGGTTTCAAGCCACTGTGCCCTTGCGAGCCATACGCTTCTGAGAATTTGCATTCAACCGCAAATCTTTTGTACTTGGACGATTCTGAATTCCAGAAAACAACATCAATGTTTGGGGAATACTGGAATTTGGCATCTATTGGATATTTATCCTCAAATACAATTTTTTCGGAGACATTATTCCCTTTTTTGCAAAATCCACAGGCAGAAGCTATGACGGGAATCTGATTATTTTTTAGCCAGTATTGAAAAATGTTTACGCCCAATGCGGATGATGAATGAACAGCCTGCATTTTAGCCGGGCTGTCCACACTGCCGATTATTTCGTTCCCGTCACCTTCCAAAAAGCATTTACGGACAGTCGGTTCCAAAGGTTCAAACAGATTTTGACTGAGTTCAGGAGTATACGCAGGCCGACCGCGTTTCCCTTTGCTGCCGATAAGCGGAATACCACGGTTTAAGGCCCATTGAGTTTGCTTTGAAAGGATGTATTCGTATGCGTTCATTCCTAGCTCCTCTAACAATGTTTATTCCAACAAAATTTCTTCATATTCCCTGAAAGGTTTTGAATACCCTGTTAATGAGAAAAACCTGTTTTTCTTTATCCTTGGAAAAATCGTAAAGGACTTGATAACTCTCCCTTAACAACTTCCATAAACGATAATTTCTACCAATTTTAAAGCCAATAGCCATTATTTGTCAATAGATTAATAGGCAATAGCCTCTGGTATTCACTCATTCTGAAGTTTATAAACTTGAAAAAGGGAGAAAACAGAATGAGTGATATCAAGGCAATTTTGGGTACAAGAATCCGGAAGCTGCGAAAGGAGAGGGGACTGTCTCAAGAGGCATTGGCGGAAAAGGCAGACCTTCATTACACCTTTATTGGAGAGGTGGAGCGAGGGGAGAAGAACATCTCTTTAGTGAGTTTAGAGAAATTAGCTAAAGCCCTCGAAGTAACCCTTATGGACCTTTTTGATTTGCCGGAACTTGAAGAAAAAAGGTTTGATAATTTAAAGAAAAATACTCACCCACCAACTTAAACAGTTCGACCTCAAAACAACCAAAGGCCTCTTGCAGTTGATAGAGGGCATCAAAAGTATTACTCCAAAGACCAAATCATCAAAAAAAATTTAGAAAGATAATTTCCATAAACCTTTTAATAAGAGGTTTTAATGGGGTCCAAAAAAATAAGCCCCCTAAGGGGCCGAAGAAACGTTGCAAAATCAGGAAACTCTTTACCGTGGTCGGGGCATTTCGAGTTGGATAAGCCTTTAGAGAACATCCTCGGGAGCGATTACCTTGAAAAGGTGGTTAGGTTTAAATCTGCTTTCCTGGAATATATTCAAAATCCTGAGGTGGCTAAAAGCGAGGCAATAATCAGACTGGCGAGAGAAGCTGGCATTGATTTATGGCCCGAAAAAAGGGGAAAGGGGGACAGAAGTTATTATGAATTACTTTTAAAAGGGCCCAAGAACCAGTTTTATTATAGCCAAATAGCTGACGATCTTTTTAAATGGGGGGAGTTATCAACCGCAATTAGTCTATTAGATGAAGGGATAACAAAATTAAAAGATAAAGAACTGGTTAATAAGAGGGATTTATTTATAACTTATACCACTTATATAGGAGGTAGTTCCGCCGAGTTAAGGTCCCTCATTTTAATGGCCGCCAGAACTGACATAGACATCACTATAGAGGGCGAAACAGGTACAGGGAAAGAAGTAGTAGCGAATTTATTACACGGCTTAAGTAACAGAAAAAAGAAACCCTTTGTCGCTTTCAGCTGTGCCGAAGTCCCACCTTCCTTAGCTGAATCAGAATTATTGGGCCATGAAAAAGGATCTTTTACTGGTGCATTGCAAAAGACCCGCGGTCTTATTGAAATGGCAAATGGCGGCACCCTCTTTATAGATGAACTTACCAGTCTTCCGAATGAGATTCAAGCTGTATTGCTTAGAACATTACAAGAAAGAGATGTTAAAACCTGTAGGTAGTCCGGAGCGTAAAAAAGTAGACGTAAGGTTTTTGTTTGGGATTGGCGCTGACACAATGAATTTAATGGAGAAGGGCGAATTCAGGAAAGACCTGTTCTATCGAATATCCCCTTTTACGATTTCTATCCCCCCACTTCGCGAAAGAAAAGGCGACATCTGGGAATCAATCGACCGATTTTTTGAAAAAATTCAATCAACAATATGGGAAACAAACCTTCATCTCTCGGCCGGCTCTGAAAATTTTACATGTTCATGATTGGCCCGGAAATGTCAGGGAGCTGGAAAACCTTTTGCGAGTTGCTATTTCGACTGCGGACCAAAGTGAGATAACGCCCCACACATCTTCTGGTTTCTCAAATCTTCTATAAAGCCCACCAGGTGCTTAAAGAGGCTGTTAGTGACTGGTGGACAGAAGAGAAACTTATTGAAAAATACCAAGACATTGTTCTTGAGCATGTTAAAGGAAATATCTCCGAGGCGAGTAAAATATTGGGCGTTGCGGCATCAACTCTCCGAAGGAGGAGGAGCAAAACACACTGATGAAAATATAGATTAAGTGCAAATTGCTCTTTAAAGTTCCTTTCTAAAAAAACCCGAATTCAATTTTTTTGATATAACCTCTTGATATTGTTTTTTATTTATCAAGGGGTTTTTGTTTTTGAGATACTGGCACACTGATTGCTCTAATGATTAACGAAAACCATTTTTCTAAAACTAAAATAATTTTTCGCATCCAATGAGTGAAAACTTGAAAAAAGAATTAGGAAAAAATTTAAGTGTTAAAGAAGTCGCTTCATTTTTCCAGCTTGACGTTCGGACAGTGAGGAAATATTATCTTGAGTTAGGGGGTTCAAAGTTGGGGCGCAATATTTTGTTCTTTGAAAATTTAATATTTCAGGCATTGGGAAAGGAGAGCGACAATGCCATACAAACGAGGGAAAAAATGGGTAGGGGAGGTTATGCGCCAGGGGATGAGACGATCGAAGAAGTTCCAGAGCAAGAGCGAAGCCCAGAGCTGGGAGTCAAAACAAAAACAAGCCAGTTACGGCGATTGGTTAAAGCGGATCCCCACAGAATATTCCATAGCGGAGTGGGCAAATGATTACCTTGAGTACTCAAAAAAGTTTTCCAAAAAAACGTACAAAGAAAAATGTTTCACCTTTCGTAAATTCTTTGAAAGCGGAAGTGACCCAATGTTGCCAGTTGCGACAATCACCAGTGAGAAAGCATTGGCTCATTTTCAGAAGCAGTTTAAAGTACGCTCAGGATATGCCTCAAATAAAGACCGGAAAAACCTGGTATCCGCGTGGAACTGGGGAAAAAAAAGTATAAAGGGCTTTCCGGCGCGAATCCATTTCTTACAGATAAGTTTCCTGAAGAAAGATCGCCAAGATACACACCACCTGAGTCTGATTTCTGGAAAGTCTTTGAAGTGGCTGAAGGGCAAGACAAAACAATGCTAATTACTTACCTTCACACAGCCGCACGGAGAGGCGAGATTTACCGGCTTCGGCCTGAGGATATTGATTTTGGGGAAGAGCAGATCAGGCTATGGACTGAAAAAAGAGAAGGCGGTACGATGGAATATGACTGGATACCGCTTACCTCAACACTGGCTCAATCCCTGCTGTCTCATATTAACCAGAATCAAATCACTGATATTGTATTCCCTAATCCCGAAACTGGGCAAGCTTATATTGACCGAAGACGTTGGATGAAAGGGCTGTGTGAAAGGGCAGGGGTGAAGCAGTTTGGCATTCATGCGATCCGTCACTTGACCGCGAGTATTCTCGCGAAAGAAGGGTTCCGTTACCAGTTATCCAGTTGATTTTCGGCAAAAAAAATTACCACGACACAGAGGTATTTTCACGCTTTGGGATTAAAGGAAGAACTCCGAAGGGTGATGGACCGGAAGGCGAACGAAAAAATAAAAGACGCGAATTCGTTTTACGTCAAATTTACGTCAACAGGTAAATCAAGGAAAAATGGAATTTTGAACTTATTACTAAAATGCTTGAAACTATTTAATTTTTAAGTAGGCGGAGCAGGTTTCGAACCTACGACCTCCGGCTTGTAAGGCCGGCGCTCTCCCAGCTGAGCTATCCGCCCGTAAAGGGCTTCGGCACGTTTAATGGGTTACTAATTCACCCACCTGGTTTCGTGGAGGATTTAAAGAATTCTTCGGTGCGCTCGAATTTTTCTTTTAAAAATTTTTCCGGGTTATCCAAAATAAGTGCCCGCCGAAGCACTTCATCAACATGGTCGGCGAGAACAATCTTCAAGTCTTTTTTTACCCGGGACGGTATTTCTTTAAGGTCTTTTTCATTATCACGGGGAATGATGACACAGGTAACATTTCCGCGGTGAGCTGCAATAAGTTTCTCTTTTAATCCGCCGATGGGAAGCACCTTGCCGCGGAGGGTAATTTCTCCGGTCATCGCGATATCTTTGCGAACCGGCTTTTTCGTGAGCGCTGATGCTAATGAGGTGGCCATGGCCACACCCGCGGATGGGCCATCCTTGGGGATCGCTCCTTCAGGGACATGGATATGGATATCAATATTCTGAAAAAAATCTTTATCCAGACTCAGATATTCCCCGCGGGAACGGACATAGGTTAATGCTGCCTGGGCAGATTCCTGCATCACGTCTCCCAGTTTGCCGGTCAGAAGCAGTTTGCCTTTTCCCGGCATGATGGTTGCCTCTATGGACAGAAGCTCACCGCCGGCTTCGGTCCAGGCCAGTCCGGTGGTCATGCCGATCTCATCTTTTTCTTCGGTCTTGCCGTATCTAAACTTATACACTCCCAAATACTTGGAAATATTCTGAGCAGTAATCTGGTAATGGCTCTCTCTGCCTTTGCGGATGACTTCCTTAGCAATTTTACGACAGATAGAAGATATCTCCCGCTCCAAGTTCCTGACTCCGGCCTCCCGGGTAAAGCGCCGGATAATGGTGAGGATGCCGTTGTCAGTAAACGTGATATTTTTTTCCGTCAAACCGTTTTCTTTTATTTGTTTCGGAATAAGAAATTGACGGGCAATATGAAGCTTTTCATCTTCGGTGTATCCGGGAAGCCGAATGATCTCCATCCTGTCCCGTAACGCAGGAATGATCGGGTCCACTAAATTCGCCGTGGTAATGAACATGACTTCTGATAAATCATAATCAACATCAATATAATGGTCGTTAAAGGCATGGTTTTGTTCCGGGTCTAAGACCTCAAGGAGCGCCGCGGAAGGATCTCCGCGGAAATCCGCGCTCATTTTATCTACTTCATCGAGGAGAAAAACCGGATTATTAGAACCAGCTTTCTTGAGGTACTGAAGGATTTTTCCGGGTAAAGCTCCGATATAGGTACGTCGATGGCCCCGGATTTCAGCTTCATCCCGAACCCCGCCCAAGGAAATGCGGACAAAGTTTCGTCCTGTGGCCCGGGCAATAGACTTGGCTAACGAGGTTTTCCCCACTCCAGGCGGGCCGACAAAACACAGGATCGGTCCTTTGAGTTTTTCCACAAGACCCTGAACTGCTAAATACTCCAAGATGCGTTCTTTGGGGTCTTTAAGTCCGTAGTGGTCTTCTTCAAGGATGCGGGCGGCTTCATCAATATTGAGTTTGGCTTCGGTTTTTTCAAACCAGGGAAGCGAGAGTATCCAGTCGATGTAGTTTCGTACGACCGTAACTTCCGCGGACATCGGGGGCATCATCTTGAGCTTCTTGAATTCCTTTTTTACCTTGTCGGTTGCTTCCGGGGACATCTTTTTCTTTTTTATCTGGTCTTCGAGGTCTTTGAGTTCCGTGGTTATATCATCGCGGTCGCCCATTTCCTTTTGGATCGCGCGCATCTGCTCGGAGAGGTAGTATTCCTTCTGGGTTTTCTCCATCTGTTTTTTGACGCGGTTGCGGATTTTTTTCTCGATCTCGAGGATCTCGATTTCTGCCTCCATAAAACCGTAGAGCTTTTCCAGCCGTTCCTTCCCGTTTTCAATTTCTAAAAGTTTCTGTTTGTCATCAAGCTTCAAGCTCAGATGGGCGGCAATGGTATCAGTAAGCCGGTTCGGTTCATCGATCGTGCTGACGGAAACCAGCATCTCGGGCGGAACTTTTTTACTCAGCTTGACGTAGTTTTCGAAGGTGGAGTGCGCGCGTCGCATCAGGGCTTCAACTTCAGGGGTGATCTCGGTAGCGTCTTCAATTTCTCTCACGTAAACCTGAAAGAAATCCGGATGAGGTGAAAACTCCTGGATGACTCCGCGTTTTTTCCCTTCGACTAAGACCTTTACTCCTCCATCGGGAAGCCGAAGGAGCTGGAGGACCGTTCCCAGTGTGCCGACACTATGGATGTCGTTTTCAGCGGGATTGTCATCCTTGGCTTTTCTCTGGGTGGCTAAAAAGACAAGTTTTTCTTTGTTCAAGGCCTCTTCCAAAGCCTTTATGGACTTGGCGCGGCCGACAAAGAGGGGAACAACCATATACGGGAAAAGCACGATATCACGTAATGGTAAAAGGGGATACGCTTTTTCTTTTTCCCGATCAAACGGGAGCAGCTGGTTTTTTGAGTTTTTGAAAATCATTTTCCTATGACCTACGCGGATTTTGTTTCTTTTTCATACATGAGGAGGGGTGATTCCCTCTTTAAGACTACTTCTTCATTAATAATGCATTCTTTGATGTTTGACTGTGACGGGATATCAAACATGACATCGAGCATGATGTCTTCCATAATAGACCGTAAGCCCCGTGCTCCGGTTTTGCGCTTGGTTGCTTGTTGAGAAATTGCCGCGAGCGCTCCCTTGGTGAAGCGAAGCTTAACATTTTCAAAGGAAAACATGGTTTGGTATTGTTTGACTAAAGCATTCTTGGGCTCAACCATGATCTGGATCAGGGCTTCTTCAGAAAGTTCACCTAAGGTGGCGATCACCGGCAGACGGCCGATCAGCTCGGGGATCAGGCCATACTTGAGCAAATCCTCGGGCTGAATCTCGTTTAAAATTTTCCCGACTTTCCTTTCCTTTTTGCTTATAACATTACCCATAAACCCCATTGAGCTATGGCCTAAACGCTTTTCGATAATATCTTCAACCCCGTTAAACGCTCCGCCACAGATAAAGAGAATGTTCGTTGTATCAACCTGGAGAAAATCTTGCTGGGGATGTTTTCTCCCGCCCTTGGGGGGAACATTTGCAATGGTTCCTTCAATAATTTTGAGAAGAGCTTGCTGGACTCCTTCCCCGGAAACATCACGGGTGATGGACGGGGAATCCGTTTTCCGGGAAATTTTATCAATCTCATCAATGTAAATAATTCCTTTAGTGGTCCGCTCGATATCGTAATCCGCGGCCTGGAGGAGACTGAGAATGATGTTTTCGACATCTTCACCCACGTAGCCTGCTTCGGTAAGCGTTGTGGCATCAGCAATAGTGAAAGGCACATTGAGGATCTTCGCCAGGGTCTGCGCTAACAAGGTTTTGCCGGTGCCGGTCGGGCCGACCAAAAGGATATTGCTTTTCTGGAGCTCCACATCACTGACTGACTTTTTGGCCTCGATCCGTTTATAGTGGTTGTTCACTGCGACGGAAAGAATTTTTTTTGCCCGATCCTGCCCGATCACGTACTCGTCAAGGATCTTTTTGATTTCTGCCGGTTTGGGTATCGTGGTGCTTTTCCGGGTCGCATCTTCTTTTTCATATTCTTCAGCGATGATATCATTGCAGAGCTCAATGCACTCATCACAGATATAGACCGAAGGGCCGGCGATCAGTTTTTTTACCTCATCCTGGCTTTTGCCGCAGAACGAACAGAAGAGGTTGCTGTATTTATCGGAGCCTTTTTTACTCACTACTTTTTTCTCCTTTGTTCAGGATGGATTTAAGGTCCATCACCACGTGAGGATTTTTCTCGATCACCGCGTCAATGATGCCGTATTTTTTTGCTTCGTCGCCACTCATAAAATAATCCCGCTCGGTATCCCGCTGGATTTTTTCCAAAGGCTGGTTGGTGTGTCTCGTCAAGATCATGTCCAGTTCCTTCCTCATCCTCAGGATTTCACGGGCATGGATGTCGATATCCGTGGCCTGGCCCTGAATTCCGCCCAACAGCTGATGGATTAAGATGCGGGAGTGGGGTAACGCGAAGCGCTTACCCGGAGCGCCAGCCGCAAGCAGTAAAGCGCCCATGCTTGCCGCTTGTCCGAGGCAGATGGTGCACACATTAGGTTTTATATACTGCATGGTATCGTAGATCGCTAACCCCGCGGTCACGATACCTCCGGGAGAATTCAAATAAAGATAAAGATCTTTATCCGGATCTTCCGACTCCAGAAAAAGCATCTGGGCAATGATTAAGTTAGCGATAATATCATCGATGGGGGTTCCCAGGAATATAATCCTGTCTTTTAAAAGTCGTGAATAAATATCATAAGCCCGTTCACCGCGGCTGGTCTGCTCGATCACAATGGGTACCAGCATCAGAAAAAAGTCCTCCTCTGCTAAGATTTCTTTCGGTCCACTAAATTTAGTTTAGCTTTTTCAGCAAGAAAAGCAAGGGTTTTCTCCTCCAAGACTTTGGCCTTGATCTGGTCTTTA
>CAVTQE010000010.1:0-25235 GCA_963736755.1 uncultured delta proteobacterium
CCATTAATTCATCTCATCGAAAATTTTAACCAGTACCTAAATTGAGCGATTCTTTGATATGACTCGATGTCTTATAGCCTGGATTCCCGCTGGAGTTTATCCCCGCGAATGCGGAGGCGGGAATGACAACGCCAACCTACTCGGTTACTGTCATGCCGGACTTGATCCGGCATCCAGCTTAGATTTCTCACAATTCATACGAAGAAAATCGCTCATTTTAATCAGTATAGTCTAAAATATATTACATTTCAAGGTATTAAAATTTATTCATAAAGTTAATAGAAATGTCCGGACGATGGAGCCTCCTTTTTAAAGCCGTTTAACAATTTGTCCATTTCAGAAAGTTTTTGGGGACGATAAGATGGTTTTTCGTGTTCGAGGAATAAACGGTAGCCGTCAATGACCCTTTTGTCAGGTCCACGATGAAAACACCTTCACGATAAAAAACGTGGGGGTGTTAAGGGTGATTAAAAGTTAAACAGGTATTTAAATATGTTCTGCTCTCTTTTTTAAACTCAAATCACCTTATTGAGCGGATACTCGATGACCCCTTCAGCTCCATTTTTTTGTAGTTTCGGAATGAGTTCCCGGACCATGGTTTCGGAGATAATCGTTTCGATTGAATACCAATCCGAATTATAAAGACTGGCTATAGTGGGTGAAGTGATGCTCGGTAAGAGTCTGATAACCAGATCTAATTTGTTTTTGGGAACATTCATTTTAAGACCCACCATCATTTCTGCTTGAAGAGCGCCTTTGAGTAACAGCGCGATCTGTTCAATCTTTGCGCGCTTCCAAGGGTCTTGCCAGGCCTGTTTATTGGCGATCAACTGAGGATTGGTCGTCATCATTTCCTGAACAATTCGTAAATTGTGCGCCTTCAGAGTACTGCCGGTTTCCGTAACTTCAACAATAGCATCGACCAACCCATCCACAACTTTGGCTTCCGTGGCACCCCAGGAAAATTCAACTTCTACCTTGACATTTTTCTCAGCAAAATATTTTTTCGTAAAATTTACCAGTTCGGTAGAAATCTTTTTCCCCGCCAAATCTTCCACTTTGTTAACCGGCGAATTTTCTTTTACTACCAGAACCCAGCGGGCTGGCTTAAGAGTTGATTTGGAATAGACCAGGTCTTGGACTACCACCACGTCCGACTCATTTTCCCTGATCCAGTCAATGCCGGTAATGCCGAGATCAATTGCTCCGCTTTCCACATGCCACGACATCTCTTGAGCGCGGATCAGACGACAGGCAAGTTCTTCATCATCTACATTGGGAAAATAACTTCTTGAGCTAACCGAAATCCGCCACCCTGATTTGCGGAAAAGCTCGATGGTAGCGTTTTCTAAACTGCCTTTAGGAACCCCTAATTTAAGAATTTTTTCCATTGCTAACCCTCATTGTGATGACTGCAATTTCTATAAAAATGATTTTTCACTAAGGCTTTAAAATTAAAATTTTTTAGAAATTTGTCAATATTTACTTGCTAACCTCACGATAATATATGAGACTAATTTTTTGTAAGACTTTGGAGTTATATTTAACTTATTGTAATTATTTAAAAATCATCGAGCGGCATCCCATTTCCCCTAAGAGACTGTGTCACAATTCATTTTTGTGTCATTTCGAAGCGAAGCGAGAAATCCTGGTTTCAATAAATTCAGCACGTTAAGATTCCTCACGGAGCCTGTCCTGAGCCAGATTCTTCAGTCGCTACGCTCCTTCAGAATGACAGAGCGAAGGGTTCGGAATGGCATTTTTTCTAATTACGACACAGTCTCTAAAGGGGGGGGGGTCACTCATTCGTTCAAAAACCAGTTAAAAAAGAAAGTTTTATTTTCCTTCAAGAAATAAATTTTAAACTTTATCGCTTCTCAGTTTACTCTTTTTCCAAGAGGATGTAATGGACAAGAAAAAAAACCAAAAAGATGACCTTAAAGAACAACTTTTAACGCCAATCATGGAGGGAAAATTCCAATTTTCCTGTCATAAGGGTGTGCCCTGTTTTACAGCCTGTTGCCGGGACCTACGCTTGGTTTTAACCCCTTTTGATATCGTGAGAATAAAAAACCGGCTTATGCTTTCCTCTAAAGAATTTTTAGATACCTATACCTTATCCGATTTCGATGAAGAAATTTGTTTACCGATGATTCTCCTGAAAATGAAGGATGATGATTACCGGAGATGTCCGTTTGTTTCTCCCGAAGGGTGCCTGATTTACCAAGATCGGCCGGGAGCGTGTCGCATCTATCCGTTAGGAAGGGCAGCTAAAACGGGTTTTTCTCAAGATGAAATAAAAGAACACTACTTTATGGTAAAAGAGCCTCACTGTTTAGGGTTTAAGGAAGAGCGAATCTGGAGCGTACGGGAATGGTTAAAAGACCAAGAAGTAGATACTTATAATGAAATTAATAAGTATTGGATGGAGGTTATCACCACCCATTCACCCATAAGACACCAGGGGCTCAGTGACAAAAAACTCCAGATGTTTTATATGGCGAGTTATAACGTGGATGCTTTTAAGGAGTTTATTTTCTCCAGTAACTTTTTAAACCTCTTTGATATTGAAGAAGAGACGATAACCAAGATTAAATCTGATGACATCGAATTATTGAAATTTGCCTGCCAATGGCTTAAGTTTTCCCTTTTTGGCGAGCCTACGCTGGAGGTAAAAGATGAGATTATTCGGACAAAAAAAGAAAAAATCGTGACGAGGTAACAATGGAGAAAATCCGCAGAAATGATCCTTGCCCGTGCGGGAGCGGGAAAAAGTTTAAAAAATGCCATCTGGGTCATGAAGCCGACCTGATCATCGAAAAAATAAAAACCAGCCAGGGCGAAATAGAGGAAAAGCTTGTAAAGCTTCCCGAAGTACATTACGGTCGGTCAAAAGAAGTTTTGGAGGGGCTTAATATTCGGCAGGTAACCGGCAAAAAAATCGGGATAAAATTTATTGACTTGACGCAATATCTAAAACTAATCGGTGCTTCGCAAGAACTCCCTCGCGAAGGCTTCAGTGCCAGCCAGATTGTCAATATTAACAAAACGAAGAAGATCGACCCCGACCACATTTATATCGCCATCACCCCAAGTATCAATGACTCTTCGCTGATCCATCAGATCGCCCATGTTCTGAGCTTTTTAAGAGACTCTATCCCTTTGCCGGGAACTTTTTTAGAACTAAGTGAAAAAACCGGTATCCCTTTAGAACATCTTGATCACCCACAAGAATTTGGTCAGTGGCTGGAATTTTTGAGCAGAGAGTTTAACGTGGAGCTTGATGCTGAAGACAAAATTATAGCTTTTCTTAAAGAAAAAAATCTTCTCTTATCCGGAGAGGAAATCACAAGCAATGATTTGAAAAAACTTACCGCTCGTTCAACCGAAATCTTCGCTATACTGCAGGAATGCCGCGCAGAGATTGATGATTTAATAAAAAATCGGGAAGGTTATATAGGAAAGGCAGATAGCCACTCTAAACACTAATTTTTTTATACCACGTTGCATTCAAAAGCAGATCGAGGCGGCGACGAGGAACTCGACGTCGAGGAGTATGACGAGGAGATAACAAAGATATGCAAATGAAGGCGACTTGGTATTACAGCTCGATTCTTTAAGGGGTCTAATTACCGGGATGAAGAATTTTGTCTAAAAAAGGATGCTTTTTTTTAAGGCCGTGTTGTGTCTCATCCCGTTCAACTTCTTCGATCAGCTTTCCAACAATATCTTTTTTCACATATTCATGAGCAACCCGGATAGCGTTCATTATTGCCCGGTCATTTGACTTGCCGTGGGCAATAATGACGGGTTTGTCCACTCCCAGTAAAGGAGCGCCTCCATATTCCGCATAATCAACCCGCTTTTTGAAGTTTGCAAATGATTTCTTAGCTAAAAGGTAACCAATGCGGGAAAAAACCCGACTTTGGATCTCCCCACGCAAACTCGTTATCATGCTTTCTGCTATCCCTTCAGCCACCTTAAGGAGCACATTACCCACAAAACCATCGCACACTACGATATCTACATCTCCAGCAAAAACATCTTTCCCTTCCGCATAGCCAATATAGTTAAGCGTGCTCTTTTTTAAAAGTTCATTTGCCTCCCGGGTTAGATCAGTCCCTTTGGTTTCCTCCTCCCCGTTGCTTAAAACCCCAACTTTCGGATTAAGAATGCCGAAAACATGTTTAAAATAAACTGAGCCCATGAGAGCAAATTGGGCCAAATTTTGAGGCCGGCAAAGAGTATTCGCTCCAGCGTCAATGACCATCACCCTTCCCTTGACACTGGGCAAAAGAGTAGCAATACCAGGGCGGCTGATATTTTTGATCCGTTTGAGAACAAAAAGTGCTCCGTAAACCACTGCTCCGGAATTTCCAGCACTCATTAAAGCCTGAGCTTCATTCTGCCGCACCAGTTCACAAGCAATCCGAAGAGAAGAATATTTCTTTTTACGGATCATATGATACGGTTCTTCACCCATTTCGATTACTTCAGGAGCATGGTAGACCTCAATCGGAAGATTTTGGCCTTTGTTTTTCTCAAGCTCTGCCCTTATTTTATCTTCATATCCCACTAAGATGCTGCTGATATTAAAGTTTTTTGCAGCCAACACTGCTCCTTTAACCACCATTTCTGGGGCAAAATCTCCCCCCATAGCGTCTACTGCTATTTTTATGACGGAAATTTCTCTGGAATTATCAAGGCCCATTCTCAACTCTTTTTAAGGTGAACATTTTTTCAGATGGACTATAACGGTAATCAACCACCCTGTCAAGCGCCTGACTTCTGAACCTCTTGCATCCCAACGATAAAGTAAATAATATATAATAATTATTTTTATAGTGAAAAGGCGATTAACAACTCATGTACAGCGAGGAAATAACTATTATTGGCGGTGGGTTAGCCGGAAGTGAGGCGGCTTGGCAGGCTGCTCAGAGAGGAATAAAAGTTATTCTGTGGGAAATGAAACCGTGCCGGTTTTCCCCTGCCCATAACTCCCCAAACCTGGCAGAATTAGTTTGCAGCAATTCTTTTCGCGCCGAATCCTTAGAAAATGCCGTTGGGCTCCTCAAAGAGGAAATGAGACGCGTGGGGTCTCTTTTTATGCTGGCTGCTGATGCCACGCGAATACCCGCTGGAGGAGCTTTGGCAGTGGATCGGGTGAAGTTTTCATCTTTCATCACCTCTGCTCTTGAGCAACAAAAAAACATAACCCTTATCCGTGAGGAAGTTACAAGGCTTCCCCTCCAAAGGCCTCTCATTCTCGCCTCCGGTCCACTCACGTCACCGTCTTTATCCGAAGAGATAACAAACCTGATTGGGAAAAATTATCTTTATTTTTATGATGCTATTTCTCCGGTAGTTGAGGCGGATTCCATCAACTTAAACATTGCTTTTCGGGCTTCCCGCTATAATCGTGGTGGTGATGATTACCTCAACTGCCCTCTCAACCAAGAGGAATATTACCGCCTCGTAGCGGAGATCGTGAGCGCTGAAAAAGTTCTTCCAAGAGATTTTGAAAAAGCTATCTTCTTTGAGGGATGCCTCCCCATTGAAGAAATGGCTGACCGAGGGAAAGACACCTTGGCATTTGGCCCATTGAAACCAGTGGGGTTAAAAGATCCCCGGACCGGAGAACAACCTCATGCCGTGGTCCAACTTCGTCCGGAGAATAAAGAGCGGACAATTTATAATCTGGTGGGGTTCCAGACTCGCTTAACCTGGCCGGAACAAAAACGGGTGGTTCGACTTATTCCTGGTTTAGAAAAAGCAAGTTTTGTTCGTCTCGGAAGTTGTCACCGCAATATTTTTATAAATTCTCCCACCCTCTTGTTTCCCACCCTGCAGCTGCAAAAAGAAACAAAGATATTTTTTGCCGGTCAGATCACGGGGGTTGAGGGATATGTAGAATCTGCGGCTATGGGGATGGTAGCAGGTATTAATGCAGCCCGTTTTATTCTAAAAAAACAATTGGTTATCCCATCTCCCGCTACCGCAACCGGAGCTTTATTACATTACATTACGACTGCTGCTCCTGATCATTTTCAGCCCATGAACGTTACTTACGGGCTATTTCCACCCTTACCATCAGAAGTTAAAAAAAGAGACCGCCGCAATTTTCTTATTCAGCAAGCCTTAAAACACATTGAGGACTGGCGAAAGGAAATCCTGACAGGATAATGAAAAGAAGTCTGGCGGCGGTTTTATTTCTTTTCTTCTTGCTCCATTTTTTTAAGTTCCCTGGCATCTCTGATTTCGATTATTCCAAACAATACTGCCATCAACCCCCCGAAAAGTAGCGCTACTACAATACAAAATTGTAGGCCTATTATGACAATCTTTATCCATTTAAAAAGAAGAATGATACCAATAAGGATGGCTATTATTCCTCCGAAGATACTCAGAACTTTCCCCATAATGTTTCCCTCCTTTCAAATCATAATTATATGGTTATTATTAAATTAAAATGGTAAACTAAATTTTATACATAAAAAATCTTTAAATCTTCCAGAAGATATCTATCCCCTGGGGAGAAGACGGAAAAATCTCTTTATAGATTTTTTAGCATAAAAAATTTTTTATTTCAAATATCTTAAATTTAAGATATAATTAGATAAATAGTTTTTTCTTGGAGATAATCACTATGCCGATTTATTGCAAAGGGACAATTTGTAAGAATTGTATCGTGTTCTATGGCCATTCCTGGAAAAATTTTGATGAAGAGAGCAAAGAAGATCTCTGCGCAATAACTTTTCCGATCCGCTATAAAAAGCGCCAGGTCATCTGTATGGAGGCAAACCCAGTTCAAAATATCTATATAGTAAAAAAGGGCCTGGTAAAGACCTATAAATCCTTGCCAGGTGGAAAGCAACAAATTCTTTCTATTATTAAAAAGGAAGATATCTTAAACATTCATTGTCTTTTTGAGGATTTTGGTCACCATAGTTCTGAAACTTTAGTGGATTCTGAACTGTGCGCTATTGATAAAAACCTGTTAGAAAACCTGCTGAAACGAAAACCAAAGACCGGGATAATTTTTCTTGAATTCATGAAAAAAAAGTTGGTTCGTTCCTATCAAAAAATAATGGAACTGGGACAAAAAAATGCTCGTTCCCGAATAGCATCCTTCATCCTCGATCTCTCCGAAAACCTCTTTGATGAACAGCGACATGATTTCGCCTTGCCTTTGTCCCGGGTGGAGTTTGCTGAAGTAGTAGGCCTTTGTGAGGAAACTGCGATTCGTATTCTCCAGGATTTTAAGCGAGAAAATTTGATTGATATTGATAAAAACTCAATCTCCCTCCTAAATCTTTCACGCCTTCAAAAGATTTCCGAAAAATAGCAACTGACATATTTCAGTAACTCTTTTGATAAAAATCATTTCGGGTGCTGAGAAATACAGTAGCACATCGGAAGATTTTTTAATAGATAAAGGTATCACTAAATCCATTGAAATCAGTGTGAATTTTTCGATAAGAAGTTGAGAAATATCAAATTGTGCTGTGACAAAAGTCATTTATGATTAGCATTAACAATGACATAAAAGCCAGAAACATCATTTCTGCAATGATGAAAATACTATATCTTCTTTTACTTAGGCAATAATTCGGTGAAACCCACTGGATTCAAAAAAATAAAACTTACTTTAGCAATCTTAAGTCTTTTTTCTTCGTTAGTGCCTTCTGATTCCGCTTTTGCTTTTGCTAAAGTTAACCTTCGATTTCGAACCGAGGAAGATTTACCAGGCTTATGTAAGCTTTTCTTACTCTTCTTCGTTACTGAAAAATTTTCCCTTCTCCGCACTCCCATAACAACATTGGAGCAATAACGGGGAAAAAGGGGAGATTAAAACGATTAACCCTTAAGATAGAAGATTCTGAAAGGAGGCTAATATCATGTCAAAATTAGTTCCACCCCATGGAGGAGGAGCGCTCAAGCCGTTATTATTAGAAGGTAAGGCCTTAGAAGAAGAAAAGAAAAAGGCAAAGACGCTCACCGTAGTTCCCATGACCTCCCGGGAAGCCGGCGATGTGCTTATGCTGGCCATCGGCGCCTTTACCCCGCTGGAAGGTTTCATGGGCTATGATGACTGGAAAGGGGTTTGCGATTCATACAAGATGGCAAACGGTCTTTTTTGGCCTATCCCTATTACCCTCTCGGCAACCAAAGTCTTGGCCGATTCCCTCTCGATTGGTCAGGAAGTCGCTCTTCTTGACACGGAAAACGATGAGATTCTGGCCACAATGAAAATAACCGAAAAATATAAGATTGATAAAGCGCATGAATGTAAAAAAGTTTTCTGGACTGAAGATACTGCTCATCCAGGCGTTGCCAAGGTAATGGAGCAGAGCGAAATAAATTTAGCCGGACCAATAAAAGTGCTGAGCGAAAGTTACTTCCCTAAAGAATTCGGCAGCCTTTACCAACGCCCCCATGAGTCTCGAAAGCTATTTGAAGAAAAAGGGTGGGCGACGGTGGCGGCTCTTCAGCTTCGCAATCCCATGCATCGATCCCATGAATATCTCGCCAAGATAGCCATCGAAGTCTGTGACGGGGTATATATCCACCAGCTCTTAGGAAAGCTTAAAGAAGGGGATATCCCCGCTGACGTAAGAGTCAAGGCAATCGATATCCTGGTAGAAAAATATTTTGTAAAAAATACGACTATCATGGGTGGGTATCCCATGGAGATGCGCTATGCCGGTCCGAGAGAAGCATTGCTCCATGCGGTTTTCCGTCAAAATTACGGCTGCAGCCATTTGATTGTCGGCCGGGATCACGCCGGCGTCGGTGATTATTATGGGCCTTTCGATGCTCAGAAAATTTTCCTGGAAATTCCCGAAGGCGCTCTCAAACTAAAACCCCTTCCCATTGATTGGACTTTTTACTGCAATAAGTGCGATGGAATGGCCTCGATGAGGACCTGTCCGCATGGTAAGGATGACCGGATTCTTTTGAGCGGAACCATCGTCCGGAAAACGCTTTCTGAGGGCGGTACGTTGTCATCTCAATTTTCCCGACCTGAGGTGTTGGACATTTTAAGAGAATATTACCAGGGTTTGGAACAGAAAGTGGAAATCAAACTCCACGGAGCAGCAACCGGAGACGTGGTAAAAAAATAAGAACGTAGAGGAAAGTTTTTTTGCTTTTAAGACAGTTCCTCAGAAAGGAGGTGGTAACACCACAAGGGTTCAGTGAAAACAGTTTTTTGTAAACAAGAAGTGTTAATTTTTTTTTGTGGAGGTACATATGCCAAGCTATGTAATTACGGAAAAATGTGATGGCTGCAAGGGGCAGGACAAAACTGCATGCCAGTATATATGCCCCAATGATTTAATGGTATTAGACAAAGATAAGATGAAAGCCTACAACCAGGAGCCTCAATATTGCTGGGAATGTTACTGTTGTGTAAAGATATGCCCACAGCAGGCTATGGACGTAAGGGGGTATGCTGACTTTATGCCCCTTGGTGCCGCCTCAACCCCACTTAGGGGATCAGAGGACATCATGTGGACGATCACCTTCAGGGATGGAAGAATTAAGAGGTTTAAGTATCCAACAAGGACTACACCAGAGGGTTCAATAAAGCCACTGGAGGGATTTTCCGAGGCAAAGGTAGCAGATTTGGCCAATCAGTTTCTCCTCGGAGAGCCTGACATAATGGGAGTAAAAGAGCTTCCAACAAAGAAATAAAAAGGAAAGGAGAAATGACCATGAGAGAGTTTGCAACAGAAGTTGTGGAGACTGATGTATTGATACTCGGTGGAGGAATGGCCGGCTGTGGTGCTGCAGTGGAAGCCGCCTACTGGGCAAAGCCGCTGGGTTTAAAGGTAACACTCGTGGACAAGGCTGCCATTGACAGAAGTGGTCCTGTTGCGATGGGACTTTCTGCCATTAATACCTATATGGGAATGGACGGAAAGGTAACTCAGTAATCCCCGTATGCCGGAAAGGTTTGTTGAATATGTGACAAATGATCAGTGTGGTCTGACAAGACAAGACCTCGTCTATGATGTCGCAAGGCATGTGGACTCAACCGTCAGACACTTCGATAAATGGGGTCTTCCTATATGGAAGGATGATGCAGGAAATTATCGAAAATCAGGTGAATGGCAGGTGATGATATCCGGCGAGAGTTACAAGGTCGTCGTGGCAGAGGCAGCAAAGAACGCTATGGCCACTCTTGGTGATAAAGGCCAGATAATTGAGAGGGTTATGATTACGCATCTACTCAAAGATGATAAAGAACCCGACAGAGTCTGTGGTGCAATTGGCTTTAGCGTCAGGGAAGAAAAGATCTATGTGTTTAAGGCTAAGGCAACTATCGCTTTGATGGGTGGCGCGGTCCATGTATTCAGGCCAAGGTCTCAGGGTGAAGGTTTTGGAAGGTCATGGATGCCGCCCTTTGTTAGCGGATCAATCTATGCTCTTGTACTCCAGGCAGGTGGTGAGCTTACACAGATGGATGTGACATTTGTTCCTCCGAGGTTCAAGGATTCCTATGGTCCGGTGGGCACATTCTTTCTGCTCTTTAAGACACCGGCAACAAATGGCTATGATGGGGCATACGTTGGTGGATATCCATCAGAGTTAGAGAAGTGGGCACCTTATTCAAATGCGAAGCCCTGTCCGACTGCTTTGAGAAACTATGAGATGATACTATGCGCGAAAGAGGGCAAAACACCGTTCATGATGCACACAAATAAGGTGGCGGAAAGATTAAAGAACGAGATAACAGATCCAAAGGCGCTGAAGAAGGCGTTAAGAGAATTTGAAAACGAAGCCTGGGAAGACTTCCTCGACATGACAATCGCAGGCGCCACAAACTGGGCTGCCCATAATGTTGACCCATTGGAAAAACCGATGGAGCTTCAGTTGTCAGATACCGTCTTCATTGGTTCACATGCCTGCTCTTGTGGGTCCTGGACCTGTGGCGCTGAAGATCTGATGCCAAAAGAATATGCTGATGCATTCCCTGAGCAGTATAACTGTATGACCACTGTCAAAGGTCTGTTTACAGCAGGCTGCGGAGTAGGTGCATGCGGCCATAAGTTTTCAAGTGGCTCACACGTACAGGGACGGATTGCAGCAAAGTCAGCATTGAAGTATGCCAATGACAAGAAGGGCTATACGCCAACGCTGTCTGATGCTACGATAGGTAAATTCAAGGAAACAATATTGAAACCACTTGCCCTCTATGAAGAAAAGTGCGCATATACAGTGAGTCCCGATGTTAATCCTAACTATATCTCCCCGCATAATTTCCTGTTCAGGCTCCAGAAGATAATGGGAGAATACGTTGGTGGATGGGAGACATTGTATGGAACAAATGACAAGCTGCTTGAGATCGCACTCTGGAAGTTAGGCATTCTGCGCAGAGGATATAGAGAAGCTTGCCGCTAAAGACCTTCATGAGCTAATGAGGGCATGGGAGAGTGTCCACAGGTACTATGTTGGTGAGGCATGCGCAAGGACAAGGCTTGCCAGGAAAGAGTCAAGATGGCCTGGATACTACTATAAGTTCGATTACCTGAAATTAGATGAAGCTGAGAAGCATTTTATCAATGTGAAGTACGATATGGATAAGAAGGAATGGAAGGTACTTGAAAGGCCTATGATCCCTATTATCTGAGATAGATATACCTTTGGGGGCGACACTTAAGCTCGCCCCCAAATTTTATTAGAGAATGGCCTATGAATGAAGATTAGTGCTGAAGAACGCCGAATGCTCTCTCTGGAGGGCAGTTTCAAATTCTCATGTCACAAAGGGCTTTCCTGCTTTAATACCTGTTGCGCTGATATAAATATATTTCTTACACCTTATGATCTCCTTAGGATGAGAACGGCTACCGGGTTGTCTTCGGAAGAATTCTTAAAGAAATATACCATCCCACTCTTAGCAGAAGAGGGGTTGCCTTTAGTAGTGCTTAAGATGATGGAGGATGAAAATAAGAGATGTCCTTTTGTTACATCTGATGGGTGTAAGATATACCAGGATAGGCCCTGGTCATGCAGGATGTTTCCCGTATTCCCCTCCTCTTCAAAGGAAGAAGAATTTTTTATAGATGGAAGAAGCTCGTGCCTCGGATTTAAAGAGGAAAAATGGTGGACAATTGAAGGGTGGAAGAAGGCTCAGGGGATCGAGATCTATGATAAAATGAATGAATCTTATAAAGAGATCACCTTTCATGATTATTTTCTGAAGGGGAATAAACTTGATCCCGGAAGGTCGAAGATGCTTTATATGGCCTGTTACGACCTCGATGAGTTTAAGAGATTTATTTTTGAAACCAGGTTTTTTGATATCTATGATGTGGAAAAGGAAATCATTGAAAAAATAAAAGAAGACGCTGAAGAACTCCTTAGTTTTAGCTATAGATGGATAAAATTCAACCTTTTCGGTGAGGATACATTAAGACTCAAAGATGAGACATTGGACAAGGTCATGCAGGCTAATAAGGAAAGAAGTTAATAACTCTTAATATTAAGATGGAAAGGATTAATAATACATGCTACTGGATATGGGCGCTGTAGAACCTGTTAAACGCACACTGGAATCCAAATTTAAATTTGGATGTTATAATGACGTCAGTTGCTTTACTAAATGTTGCAGCCGCACAGACATACTTCTTACCCCCTATGACATAATAAGGATAAAAAATAGGTTAGGAATCTCTTCAGGAGATTTTCTTGAGAAATACACCTACACCTATATTGATGAAACAAACTCACACCCTTATGCAGTGCTTAAGATTATGGATGATGACAAAGAGGGTTGTCCCTTTGTTACATCCGAGGGTTGCACTATTTATGAAGACCGGCCATCTAACTGCCGCTATTATCCTGTCGGTCAAGGTCTTATGATAGTGGGCTCAGATAAAGGGCCAGTAAAGGAAGAATTTTATTTCTTTATAAAAGATCCAAATTGTCTCGGTTATCAGGGAGACAAAGAGTGGACGATAGAGAGTTGGAGGATTGCCCAGGGAGCTGACCTTTATGACGAGATGAACAAGGAGTGGATGGAGATCCAGTTAAGGAGGGACACTTCTGAGCAGTCCAAACTCGACTCAAATAAACAGACCATGTTTTACCTGGCAAGTTATGATATAGATAAGTTCAGAAAATTCGTTTTTGAGAGTAAACTTCTCGATATCCTTGAGATTGATAAGGAGGAGGTCGAAAAGATAAAGATTGATGAAATAGCACTGATGAAGTTCGGATTCAAATACCTTAAATATATACTGATGCTTGAAGAAACGTTGAAAGTAAGGGATGAATATAAAAAAGGGGAGCACTCACATGAAGCGGAAGGTTTTGGGTCTGCTATTTAGTTGTGAGACATTCAATGTTTTAGTCTCTATAGTGAACGACATAAGTAAATAGTTACCATTCGACAAGCCTGTGCTGAGTGACGTTCGTCCTTCGACAGGCTCAGGACGAACGGAATCGAAGTGCTCAGGGTGACTTGTCATGGTGAGCTTGTCGAACCATGAAAAGCTTAAGTTCAAAATATGCCAAGTTTTGTGCTCGTGAAAAAATGCGATGGCTGCAAGGGGCAAGATAAGACCGCTTGTCAATATATCTGCCCCAATGATCTCATGGTCCTCAACCCGGCGACCCTAAAGGCTTACAACCGGGATCCCCAGATGTGTTGGGAATGTTACAACTGCGTTAAAATCTGTCCCCAACAGGCAATTGACGTACGAGGATATTCGGACTTTATTCCTCTGGGAGCAAGCGTTATCCCCTTGCGGGGATCGGATAATATTTTGTGGACCATCACCTTCCGCAACAGAATGACCAAACGGTTTAAGTTTCTCATTCGGACCACGCCGGAAGGCTACGCTGATCCTTTGGGAGGTTTCCCGGAAGGCCCCGAGGATCTGAGCGCAGGTGAACTTATGACCGAACCGGCGTCTTTGACACGCTCGGTTCCAAGGCCGAAAAAATAGAGGCAGGGACAGGTTGCATGGTATCCCTCTCCGGTTAATCAACACCCCGTTTTTTATGTCATTAACTGAGATATGGCCGATTTTAAAACAATCGAAGTAACCACAGACCTTTTGATCATCGGCGGCGGAATGTCCGCCTGTGGGGCCGCGGTGGAAGCAGCTTACTGGGCCAAGAAGAACGGTCTCAACGTCGTTATGGTTGATAAGGCCGCCACCGACCGAAGCGGTGCGGTGGCAATGGGGCTTTCGGCTTTGAATCTATACCTCGGCCTGGCTGATGAGTATAACAGCCCTGATGATTACGTGGCTTACGTCCGCAATGACATGATGGGCATTACCCGGGAAGACTTGGTATTCAACATTGCCCGGCATGTGGATTCTTCCGTTCATCTTTTTGAGCGCTGGGGGCTTCCCATCTGGAAGGATGAAGACGGCAAATACGTCCATGAAGGCCGATGGCAGATTATGATTAATGGAGAGTCGTACAAAGTTATCGTTGCAGAAGCGGCAAAAAATGCCTTAAAAAGCCTCGGCCCCCTGGAAGAGCATCTTTTCGAAAGAGTTTTTATTGTTGAGCCCCTTCTGGATGGCGACCGGATTGCCGGTGCTGTCGGTTTCAGCGTCCGCGACGAAAACTTTTATGTATTCAGAGCAAAAGCCGTATTAGTCGCCATGGGCGGGGCGGTGCATGTGTTCCGGCCACGATCTACCGGCGAAGGGTTTGGCCGCACCTGGTACGCCCCGTGGAACACCGGATCCAGCGCGTACTTTACCCTCAAAGCCGGCGCTGAGATGACCAGTCAGGAAGTGCGGTTCATACCGGTGCGTTTCAAAGATGGCTATGGTCCGGTGGGAGCCTGGTTTTTGCTGTATAAAGCAAATGCAACCAATGCGTTCGGAGAGGACTCTTTGGTGACTCGTATCGATGAGCTTGAAAAGTATGCTCCCTATGGAACTACCAAGCCCATCCCTACCTGTCTTAGAAATCACTTGTGGATGATCGACCTCTTCGGCGGCAAAGGTCCTCTTTATATGCAAACTGCCGAGGCAATCAAAAACATCGCTGACGCCTCGCCGGATGAAAAGGAAACCAAAAAGAAACTTAAAGAACTGGAATTCGAAGCCTGGGAAGACTTCCTCGATATGACCATTACCCAGTCCCTGCTTTGGGCTGCCACGAACGTGGAACCGGAAAAGCAACCTTCGGAAATTGCTCCCTGCGAACCTTATTTTATCGGTTCCCATTCCGGCGGTTCCGGTGCCTGGGTAAGCGGGCCTGAAGATGTTGCACCTCCTGCCTATAATTGGGGATACTGCAATATGGCTACGGTAAACGGCCTTTTCTGCGCCGGTGATGCTTCCGGGGCTTCAAGCCACAAATATTCTTCCGGTTCTCACGCTGAAGGAAGAATTGCCGCCAAATCCGCTATTCGGTTTATTGTTGAAAACAACACCCAGCCCAACGTGGATAAAGCTCACGTTGAGGAACTTAAGAAGAAAATCCTCCGGCCTCTTGACATCTTCAAGAAAAACCGGGAAGAATCGAGCGATCCCAACATTCATCCCAACTATATTAAGCCTAAGGACTTTATGTTTCGGCTTCAGAAGATCATGGACGAATATGCCGGTGGTGTAACCATGCACTTCACTACCAACAAACCTCTCCTGGAGAAAGGCTTGGAGCTTCTGGTCTACTTGAGAGAGGACTCCGAAAAACTTGCCGCTGAGGACCTCCATGAACTGATGCGGTGCTGGGAAAATGTTCACCGAATGTGGCAAGCGGAAGCTCATATGCGCACGGTCTTGTTTCGCGAAGAAACCAGATGGCCGGGTTACTATTATCGGGCTGATTACCCGGATATCGACCAGAAGAACTGGCATGTGTTCGCCAATTGCAGATGGATTCCAAAGACCGGGGAATGGGTGATGCTAAAGCGGGAGGTTTTGCCGCTGAAAAAATGAGTTTTCCTTTTTTCTGTGAATTTTCTTTTTGTATTATTTTTTTTGTTGATTATTCTTTCAGCAATTTTTTTTTACCATTGTGCTCTCCTCAATATACGTTTTTCCGTGGCGGGTCGTGGTGGTTTGAGAAGAGGGTGTTGTGTTGCAGCGTTGTTCACGCGGCTTACTAAATTTCGGATTATGTATTTAAAGGACATAGGGAGGTAAAATGAAATGAGCGATAACAAAAGCATATTAGTTGTAGGAGGCGGGATTAGCGGTCTAACCGCCGCCGTTGAAGCTGCCGAAGTAGGCTACGATGTTTACCTGGTGGAAAAAAACGCCACATTAGGAGGAAGAGTGGCCCAGAATAACCAGTATTTCCCCAAACTCTGTCCTCCGAGCTGCGGTTTGGAAATCAATTTTCGTCGAATCAAGGATAACCCCCGAATTCAATACTTTACCTTGGCGGAAGTGGAAAGCATATCCGGACAGGAAGGAGCGTATGAGGTTAAGATAAAGGTTAATCCCCGTTATGTGAATGAAAATTGCACCGCCTGCGGCGACTGCGAAAAAGCTTGCTCCACCGAAATCCCCAGCGAAATTAATTATGGTATGGACACCATCAAGGGTGCTTATCTCCCCTTTACTTTTGCTTTTCCCTTGCGCTACGTCATCTCCCCTCAGATTATCGGCACCCCTGACGCTCAAAAATGCAAGGACGCCTGCAAATATAACGCGGTTGATTTAGACATGAAACCCGTGAACGTGGACCTCAAGGTGGGAGCAATTGTGTGGGCCACCGGGTGGCAGCCTTTCGACGCAGGTAAGGTTGAATATTACGGATTTGGAAAGCACAAGAATGTTATTAACAATGTGATGATGGAGCGTATGGCTTCAGTGAGCGGTCCCACTAAAGGGAAAATCGTTCGCCCCTCTGACGGGAAAGAAATTTCCAGCATTGCCTTTGTGCAGTGCGCCGGATCACGAGATGAAAACTTTCTTCCTTTCTGTTCATCCGTGTGCTGCCTTGCCTCGTTAAAACATTCCCGTTATGTCCGTGAGCAGTATCCGGACGCTCAAATTTATATTTTTTATATTGACATTCGTGCGTTGGGAAAATTCGAAGACTTCTATACCGAGGTGGCCAAAGATAAAAAGGTTTCTTTTATCAAGGGAAAAGTCGCGGAGATCACCGAAGATCCGGCCACCGGAGCACTCACGGTGACCGCGGAAGATCAGCTTTCAGGCAAGCTCTCGAAAGAGACCGTAGACATGGTTGTTCTGGCCACGGGTATGGTGCCTGCTACCGCTCAGACAAAGATACCTGCTGATGTGTCCTACGAAGAAAACGGATTCGTTTTGTGGGACCAAAAGAAGCGGGGTATTTACGGCGCCGGTTGTGTGCGAAAACCGATGGATGTGGCAGCCGCTGTTCAGGATGCCACTGCGGCAACACTCAAAGCAATTCAATCTACGGTGAGGAGGTAACACGATGGATAAAAAGATCGGTGTGTATATTTGTAAAGGCTGCGAGATTGGAGAATCTCTTAAGATAGAGGCATTGGAAAAAATCGCCGTTTCTCAGTATAAAGCTCCGGTTTGCAAGAGCCATGACGCCTTATGCGGCAAGGAAGGGCTGGCGCTCATCAAACAGGATATCAGCGAAGGCGTCAATGCGGTGGTTATCGCTGCGTGCTCCCAGCGGGTAAAAACCGAGGTTTTTCAATTCGGACCCGACGTGCTTTTAAACCGCGTAAACTTGCGGGAACAGGTTGTGTGGTGTCATCCACCCAATGATGAAGACACTCAGATGCTGGCAGAAGACACTCTGCGTATGGGGATGGTGCGTATACAGAAGATGGATTTTGTTACTCCCTACCAGGTGGAAGATATGGTGAAAAACATTCTGGTGGTTGGCGGTGGGCTCGCGGGAATGACCGCGGCATTGGAAACTTCCCGAACCGGCTACAATGTCATTCTCGTGGAAAAGGAAAATACCCTGGGCGGATGGGTTAAAAAGCAAACCAAACTTTGCCCTACCCAATCCCCCTTCGAAGCAATCGAGGATTCGGGCATGATCGACGCCCTGATGCGCGAAATTGACCAGGCGTCCAATGTCAAGGTTTACACCTCATCTACGATAGAAAAGATCAGCGGCGCGCCGGGATTGTTTGACGTGGCGATAAAACAAAATGGAAACTCCGTTTCCGAGCGGGCCGGGTCTATTATAAATGCCGCGGGCGCGGTTCCTTATGATGCCGGCAAGCTTGGACATCTGGGCTACGGGACCTCGAAAAATATTGTCACCCGGGAACAGCTGGAAGATATTGCCGGCGGCGGGACAATAACCAGGCCTTCGGACGGAAAGGCTGCCGGAAGCGTGGTTTTTATTCTTTGCGCCGGATCGCGGGATAAAAATCATCTCCCCTATTGCTCTTCCATCTGCTGTATGGAATCGCTTAAACAAGCCAAGTACATCCGCACTCAGAACCCGGAGGCCAAGGTCTATATTATTTACAAAGACATGCGCACCCCCGGGCTTTATGAAAATTTTTACAAAGCCGTCCAGCAGGATGACGGTATATTTTTTACCAAGGGCGAGGTCACAGCGGTAAACGGAAACGATGCCGCGGTAACGGTAGAGGTAAAGGACACGCTCCTCGGTGAAAATATCAAGATCGAAGCAGACTTGGTGGTGCTGGCAACCGGCATGGTGCCGGCGACGGCTCTCGGAGAGGCAATCAAGATTGTGGTTGAGGACGAAAAGGATAAAAAGGAAGATCAACCGCCGGCACCGACCGATATCATCATCAGATCAAACATCCTCAATCTTGGATTACCGTCAGGGACCGGAATTGCCGCCGCTTAAGTATGGGTTCCCCGACTCCCATTTTGTCTGTTTCCCTTACGAAACCCGGCGCACCGGTATTTACACCGCCGGAGCAGTGCGTTCTCCCATAGACCTGGTGTCAACCATGGAAGACGCTACCGGCGCCGCTCTGAAAGCGATTCAGTGCGTGGAAATGACTTCTCGGGGCGAAGCTGTTCATCCACGGTCAGGAGATATGTCCTATCCCGAACTCTTTATGCAGCGCTGTACCCAATGTAAGCGATGCACAGAAGAATGCCCCTTTGGGACATACAATGAAGATGAGAAATGCAATCCTCTTCCTAACCTGACGCGTTGCCGGCGGTGCGGCATTTGTATGGGGTCCTGTCCGGAAAGAATCATCTCGTTTAAGGATTACTCCGTGGACATGATTGGCTCCATGATAAAAGCAATCAAGGTTCCCGAAGAAGATGAAGAGAAGCCCAGAATTCTCATCCTGGCCTGCGAAAACGACGCCTACCCCGCTATCGATATGGCGGGAATGAATCGTCTTACCTACACTTCTTACGCGCGGATCATCCCGCTACGCTGTGTGGGTTCAACGAACCTGGTCTGGATTGCTGATGCCCTTTCCAAGGGAATTGACGGCGTGCTTCTTTTAGCCTGCAAGCATGGCGATGATTATCAATGTCATATGGTAAAAGGAAGTGAACTGGCCAGCTATCGGATGGGAAAAGTTAAGGAAACCCTGGACCGGCTGAAGCTGGAATCTGACCGAATTCGTTTCGAGCTGGTTGCTCACTCTGATTTCAATAAGATTCCGCAACATCATTGATAGTTTCATGGAAACCATTGATAAAGTTGGCCCCAATCCGTATAAAGGAATGTAGGAGGAATGAATCATGGCTGATTCGACTATTGTAAAACCTGATCTTAATTTTATTAAAGACGTTAAATCCCTGGGAGGTGACTCGCTAAAAAAATGTTTTCAGTGCGCCACCTGTTCTGTCGTCTGCAAGTTAACCCCTGAGGAAAAACCTTTTCCTCGAAAGGAGATGATCTGGGCGCAATGGGGTTTAAAAGACAAGCTGATGCAAGACCCGGATATATGGCTCTGTTACAACTGCAATGACTGCTCGGTGCATTGTCCGAGAGGCGCAAAACCGGGAGAAGTTCTTGCCGCTGTTCGAAATTATAGTTTTATCAATTTGGCCTTTCCCCGATTAATGGGTAAGGCTTTAAGCCAAGCCGCGGTATCTTCCTCTTCTTTTTGGATTTCCGCTTATCCTTCTCTGGCTGATACTGCAAGGTCAAACTACACCCTCCGGCCCGATCCTTTTTCGCAACCTTATCCCGTATGAACTTATTGATGTTGCTGCAGGAATTTTCACCCTCTTGGTATTCATCGGTCTTTTCACGGGAATAAACAGGTTCTGGTCCCTTCTTACCCAGGGAATAAATGGGGCTCCGTCGCTGCTCAGTGCCTTCAAGTCTTATCTTCTGCCGGTAATGAGCAAAATTCTGCGGCACGAAAAATTCAATGACTGTGAAGCAAACAAAATAAGGTATTACGCTCATCTTTCCATCTTCTATGGCTTTGTGTTATGCCTTATCGCCACGTCGATCAGTGCGGGTGGTATATGGGCAGAGAAACTGTTTTTCAAAGGCAATGAATTCTTTTTGCCTCCGTGGTCACTTTTTAGTGTGGTCAAGCTCACGGGAAATTTAGGGGGAATAGCAATTGTGGCAGGATGTCTGCTGGTGCTTTACAACCGTTCTGTCAACAAAGATAAGGCCGGAGCCAGTACCTATCTTGATTCTGTTTTTACCTGGACTATTTTGTGCGTGGCTATCACCGGATTCCTTACCCAGTTTGCCCGTATGGCAGAGGCTGCTTTTTGGGCGTACCTTTTTTATGGTATCCACTTGGTCTTTGTGTTTTATCTCCTCGCCTACCTTCCCTACTCCAAGTTTGCCCACATGATTTATCGAACAGTAGCGATGATCTTCGCTGAATATGCCAATCGAAAAAAATAAGCACGTTGATTTTATCCAAAGGAGGGGGTTTCCCCTCCTTTGTTCCTCCTGAAAACCATTTTTCCTCAAAAAAATTCTTACGCTTCCTTAAAATTTTTAGCGTAAAACATTTATCTCAAAACAAGGATGCAACACCTTGCTTGAGGAAGTTTTTCAAAAAGGATTACATTTTTTCGGAGTCTATTGCCAACCAAACAAAAATTGTCTGAAGGCAAAGAAGCACCAAAGGAAATGCGGTTGTTCTTTTCGGCATAAAGATTTTAATTTCAATTCAGTTATAAAAATTATTAGAGTTTTTTTAAGAAACCTTGTCAGGGAAATAAATTGACTTTCCTAAATCATTATGGTAAAAATTTAAGCTTAAAAAATCTTAGCTTCTTTAGTGAAATGCAGGATTCTCCCAGCATAAAAACCCTTACATCTTCTTTATCCCATTCCAGAAGGGGCTTACTAAAAGAACTCTCTATCGGAGTGTGGGTAAGAATTTTAAGGGTTTATACCGTTATTTCCACCGAAATCAGAAAAAAAGTCGGTAAGAAAGGGGTAACCCTGCCCCAACTTTACGTGCTAACGACCATAGGACTCCAAGGAGATATGCCACTGGGAAAGCTGGGTAAAGAATTGCTGGTTACTAAAGGAAATATCACCACGATTGTGGATCATTTGGAAAGGGATGAGTTTGTTATCAGGGATCAGGATAAAAAGGACCGCCGAAAAATGTGGGTAAGACTCACCCCCAAGGGCGAACAGCTCTTTGGAGAGATTCTTTCTGCCTATGAAGAAGAGTTTGTCCCTTTGATGCGTTGCCTCTCCCAGGAAGAGCTAAAACAGCTTTCCCTGCTCCTAAAAAAGATGGCTGAAGGGCTTTCCCATGAAAAAGCGGCCAGCATAAAAACAATGGACCCCTTTATCAGTTAACCACCTTTTCCTTAAATCATTACTCATCAACTCAGGAGGATACGTTGCACTACCAGGATTGGATTAATGATCTTTCATTAGGAGAGTTTTTTGATCGTCAAGCAGATAAACTGCCTGCGCAGAAAGCCTTGATTACTCCTGATCAAGGGGATTTTACCTTTGGAGCGCTTAAGGATATTTCTGACCAATTGGCTCAAGGAATGATGAGCGTGGGCGTTAAAAGAGGAGATAAGATAGGGGTCTGGGCACACAACATCCCTGAATGGGTTTTCCTCTTTTTAGGCATCAGTAAACTCGGGGCAGTCATGGTTCCAATAAACCCCAATGCCCGATCACGCGATCTCGCCTATTACCTAAAAACCGCAGAGGTTAAGGTTTTATTCCTGGTCAAGAAAATAAACGGAACTGACAATGAAGAAATTCTTAAAAAAGCTATCCCGGACCTGCAAGTCTTTTCCTCAGGTGAGGTCGCTTCCGAAGAGCTTCCTTTGTTTAAAAAAGTCATTGTTATCGGAGACAGCACCACCTCAGGGTTCCTCAATTATGAGGATTTATTAAAGGAAGCAAGCAAAGTACGCAAGTCGGATTTGCCGTTTCTTAAAGAAAAAATCTCCCCTTTTGATCCTGTCCTGATTAAATTTACCTGTGGACTGACTGGTTATTCCCGAGGCGCCATGCTTACCCATTTTGGGCTGATCAACAATGGTCTGCCGATTGCCAAAAACCAGAATTTTGGCCCTTCGGACGTCCTCTGCCTGCCGATCCCCTTTCATTATATCTTTGGTTTCTGGGTGGGCCTGATGGCGTGTTTTTCAACCCACACCCCAATAGTCACCGTGCCTAAATACACGGCTCTTGAGGTTCTGAAGCTTTTAGAGGAAAAACGCTGTACCGCTTTATACGGAGTCCCGACCATGTTTGCGGATCTTCTCAACCATGCGGAGTTTCCCACGTTCAACCTTAAAAGCTTGAGAACCGGCATGATGTCCGGTGATTTTTGCCCTCCGGATCTGATGCAACAAACCATCGAAACCATGTCTATTCCTGAACTCACCATCGCTTATGGGATCACTGAAATTGGACTGTTAACCCAAACCTCGTGCAAGGAAAAAAGAAGAGAAAAAATCCTCTATACCGTTGGAGAACCTTTAGAAGGGATGGAGTTAAAAATAATCAATCCTCAAACCGGAGAAGATTTGCCGACTGGACACAATGGAGAGATTTGTGTTCGCACGTCGGTGATGATGAAGGGATACTATAACATGCCCCAAGAAACCGCAGAACTCATGGACAAGGATGGCTGGTTCCATACCGGCGATCTGGGGACGAAAAGACGAAGATGGCTTTTACCGCATAACCGGCCGGAGGCGGAACATGCTCATCCGGGGAGGAGAAAATATCTATCCCCTGGAAGTAGAAAAATACCTTCTTTCTTTCCCCGGAGTACTTGATGCGCGGGTGGTAGGAGTTCCCAGCCGGCGTTTGGGAGAAGAAGCTTTTGCCTTTGTCAAAACCAATAACGGAGTAGTCTCCAACGTCGCAATCCATCCGGGAATATTTCCGCGATGAAATTTCCCGCCATAACATTCCCCGATGGATAACATTAGTGGAACAATTTCCGGGTGAAAAAGAGGGAACAACCCTTGACCGAAATGAATTAAGGCAGGAAGCAATCAAAGAAATTAAGTCAGCTGAAGAACACCCCTTAACGATTATTTACGATTAAACAAACCTCTTGGTAAGGTCATCAATCACTTCCTCAAGCCCATCTCCGTCCGGAGCCATGATCTGTTTAAGCGCCTTATCCACCTGCTGATAAAGCCCTTGGTTCTTGAGATCTGCGAGGGTGCGGTAAATACTTGCTCTTCGCCCCAGTCGGAAATTGCATTTTTCTTCAAAAGACAAAGCGAGGAAACGGTCCATCACTGCCAGCATCTTTTCCTTATCCTCCGGAAGCTTGCCTTCCACCTCCTCGAGCAGGTTAAGAATGTGGTCGCTCACAAAGTAGCTGTCAATTCCCTCAAGGTGTTCGACCATCAGCCGTATCTCCCGCACAATCTCTTCATCGCTTACGGGTTCAAATTCTCCGGAAGCCTTTTTTTCGTCCAGGCCTGCTCCAGCAACAACCCTCAGTGTCCTCAGGCGGATAAAATCAGGATTAATCTCATTGAG
Source organism: uncultured delta proteobacterium (assembly GCA_963736755.1). Taxonomy (GTDB): domain Bacteria; phylum Desulfobacterota; class WTBG01; order JAGOGO01; family JAGOGO01. Next base: position 23,857 of record CAVTQE010000010.1, read on the forward strand.
CACTCGCGCGGTTTCGAGAGCGTGCTCCTGCGAAAGTTTTTTTCCGCCTAATCCGGGAATGACATATTCAGAAAGGGAAATACCCGCCTCCTTCACCTTTTGGCCGGCGTCGATATGCTCCGCAGCAGTAACCCCTTTGCGAATAAGCTCAAGCACTTTGTCGCTCCCGCTCTCAAGTCCGATATGAATCCGAGAAAGCCCTGCGGTCCGCAGCGCCTGTAATTCCTCGACAGTTTTTCTCGTGGCAATCGTTTTGGCGCGAGCATACGAGGTAACCCTGGTTATCTCCGGAAAAGTATTTTTGAGAAGAGTTAAGATCTCAACCAGTTCACTCGGTCTTAACCATCAAGTTGTTTCCATCCTGCAGGAAGACCGAACCTTCTCCATAGTAAAGCCACATCGCCACATTGAGAAAACTGCTCGAATATTCCTCAGGGTTATGGTAGAGGTAATGCACTACCTCCTCAGTCACCTCTCCCTTTAACCCCAGTTTCCAGGATATGGCTTTGATCTCATCATAAATCTTTTTTATGGTTTCTATATCCTGCTTAATTTCTTCTAACGAGCGGAGGCTAAAGGTCGTCCCTTTATAGGTCCGGCAAAAAAGGCACTTGTTCCAGGGGCAATTCCGGGTTACCCGCACCAGGAGGCTCTTGGCTTCACTGGGCGGCCGGATTGGTCCTTGCTCAAAACAAAGTTCTCGGTTGCTATAGCCAACGGAAGACATTGGTTCTCAAAAATTCAAAGTTGTCGTTTACTTTTTTCTTTCCGGAAACTATTCCCATATGCCCCGGCAAAAGAAGCTCAATATCCAGCTCAGCAACTTTTTCAATTGATTTTTTCAACTGCTCCCCGTTTCCTCCGGGAAGATCGGAGCGGCCGGTGTTGCGGTCAAAAACAAGATCACCACAAATAAGAGCTTTGCTCTCGGGCACATAAAAACAAACACTCTCGGGTGAATGCCCTGGAGTTGAGATTACCTCTACTTTTATATTACCTAAGTCTATGGGTGAGTCAAGGAGTTCATCTTCTTTAAACTCAACCGGTTCAAGGCCAAAAAACAACGAGGTCTGACGGATGCTGATGTTATAGTTTTCTTTTTGGCCCTGGGTAATTTTAATCTTGGCGTTCGCTTTTTTTTTAAACTCCTCATTCGCCCAGGTATGGTCAATATGGAGATGGGTATTGGCAATAATATCTATCTCCTGGGGATCAATCCCGTCCTTTTCCATGGCCTTAATCAACAAAGGCAGGTTATTACCCAAACCCACATCAACGATCAAAGCAAGTTTATCTTTAACCACATAGGTATTGCAATCAAGCATCCCATGCTCAGGATAGAAATAGATATGGTCATTAAGTTTCATATATTCCTCACA
>CAVTQE010000011.1:0-40769 GCA_963736755.1 uncultured delta proteobacterium
AGGTTTCCAAAGGACGGATTGGCTCCAAAGGGCCGCGGATTACCTCACACATATCTTTACCCGGGCGCTATCTGGTGCTTTTGCCTAACGTCAATCATGTGGGAATTTCCCGGAGGATCAAAATGAAAAAGAGCAAAAACACCTGAAAGAAATCGTCCAAAAAACTAAGCCTCAAGAGATGGGTTTTATCGTCAGAACTGCCAGCGAAGGTATGGGTGAAGATGATATAAAATTAGATAGGGATTATCTCATTAAACTCTGGGAAAATATTCAAAAGAAACAAGCTAATTCCTCCACCCCCAGTCTTATTCATCGCGATTTAAACCTTACGCTCAAAGAGATTAGAGATATTTCCTCCAAAGACACTGATAGCATCATCGTAGACGCAAAAGAGGAATACAATAACATTTTGAAATTTACGGAATTGTTTATGCCTCAACTTTCTCATTTGGTAACCCTCTATGAAAGAGAGGACCCAATTTTTGATTATTACGGCATCGAGATTGAAATAAACCGTGCATTTGGGGAGCGGGTATGGCTAAAATCTGGCGGATACATTGTGATTGAAAGGACTGAAGCAGTCACAACGATTGATGTCAACACTGGCCGGTACGTAGGCAAAGGGAACCCCGAAGACACTATTCTCAGAACCAATCTGGAAGCAGTGAAAGAGATCGCCTACCAGCTCAGGCTTCGGGATATTGGAGGGATTGCATCTGATTGACATGAAAAAAGAGGAAAGCCGGGAAAAGGTGTTTCAAACTCTCAAAGAAGTCTTAACCAAAGATAAAAGCAGGACGAATATCTTAAGAATTTCGGAACTGGGGCTTGTGGAAATGACCCGAAAACGAACCAGTGAAGACCTCATCGGGTATTTATCCGAGCCGTGTTTTTACTGCGATGGGAAGGGTTTTTTAAAATCAAAAGAAACGATCTGCTATGAAATTTTTCGGGGTATTAAAAAGGAAGCTGCCAAAATTCCAGGTAATAAAATTTTTGTCGCTCTACATCCGGAAGTTGCTGATTTAATTTATGAAGAAGAAAGGAGCTATCTGGAAGATCTGGAAAACCGCATCAGAAGAAAAATAATCGTAAAAGTGAAAGAAAATCTTCATATTGAACAGTTTGAAATAAACTGATAAAAAGTTTATTATGGAATTTAATTTCCTTGACAACAAGGAAATTAACCTTTAAATTTACAAATTTATCTGAATCAATTTTTAAAGGAAAGGTTTTTAGAAATGTTTGCAGTGGTTAAAACTGGCGGAAAGCAATATAAAGTGAAAGAAGGGGATATCATAAAAATTGAAAAATTGCTTGGAGAAGAAGGCGATTCGGTTGAATTAGAAGAAGTTTTGTTAATTGGAGATGCACCAGAAACGACAATTGGACGACCTTATTCTTTTGTCCGAACGCGAAGGTAGTTTGCAGCATTATTAATCAAGGGAAAAGTAAAAAGGTAATTATCTTTAAGGCAAAACGAAGAAAAGGGTACCAGAAAAAACAGGGCCACCGCCAATGTATCCAGTTTAAAAATAAATCAAATTATTGTATAGAAAGGAAACCGTACTGTTTCAGGATATGAGACATTGGTTATCTGCTCACCCTGATGTTTCAGATCGAGGAACTCCAGGAGCTATTGATAAACTTAAAATGTCATTTCCCGCACCAAAGGAGAGATCTCTAAAGTCGACAAATCGGGAAAACGAAAATTAGTTTATCAATGAAAGGGTTGTCAAAAGGATATCTTCATTGTTATATTTTCGGGAAATCGGGATGTGCTCAGGAAACAGATGGGCTCTTGAGAATTGATGACGAATACTCGGTTATCAAACCGTAAAGATGACAAAAAGCTGGATATCGAAGACTTAGCGAAAAAGAACTCGAGGAACTTTGAAGCGTCTGCTATCGGTGGAACGATCACAACTGTTGAGAACCCTCAGGGGGGACTCAAGAAGATTACTGTGGCGTATTTTTAACCTTTAACTGAAAGAGATGCTTATGAGAGGCCACCATTAAGGAAGGCACAAGAGAGGGTAGATGGGTGTTAAAACAACAACGTATCAACGCAGAAAAGTCTGTCGTTTTTGCGTTGATAAGAATTTAACTATTGATTATAAGATTCCAGGAGTCTTACAATATTTTGTGACCGAAGAGGAAAAATTACTCCTCGACGGATCTAGGTGATCGTGCCGAGCGTCAAAGGGAAGTTACTCACGCGATTAGTGAGCCGCAATGTTGCCCTGATTCCTTACGTTACCCCGATATCTTGAACGGCTCTAGTTTTTTTTTAATTTTACAATATTAGTTTTAGAGGGAGCACGGAGAGTGAAGTTGAACTTCTAACCGAGGATGTTCCCTAGTTAGGCAAATCGGGGATTAAATTCGAGTTAGAGATGGGCGTGCGAGAATTACTTTTGATCCCAGAGACTACAGTCCCGGCTCATCCCCCAAAATGTTAGAGCCTTGAGCGTCAAAAAGATGTTCTGAAAGTCAAAGCAGATCGAGATTAAACGAGGAGCTGAAACAATCGCTGAAAAATCGAGGAAATTTCCTGCGCCATGTCTCAACCTACCGGTGAGAAGACAAGCTTTCGGCTCGGTAACCTCCCTGGACATTAGGAAAGCCTAAAAGAAGAAGGGATCAAGATTTGACCGGAAAGACTCTTTGGAAGAAATCAATTAAGAGTTTGGGAATTTATGAGGTCCCAATGAATTACACCCAGAAGTTACAGCGCATTTAAAAGCGGGTGGTAGAATCTTCAACGTTCCTCTTGATGATTACATTTTTCCCCCCCACCTATCAGACCACAATCTTTTTCCTACGCAAAGTTGCTGCGAGGGAGAATGAACAAGGTCCTTTTTTTGGTTCACAGCGCCTAATAGACGGTAACTCGAACCATTTAAAGAAAGATTTCGCACATGAAGGCACCACAGGATGATTCTTTATTCGCCGAAGATCCCCCCGCAAAGTCTTGAGGCCGAGACAAGCTGTCCTTGGAGCAATCCTTTTAGGATGATGAAGCGTTTCACCAAATATGCGAGATGCTTGAGGACGGGTATCATTTACTATCGTGATGCCCATCGGAGGATGTTTCCACGTGAATTGAACTGTACAATGAAATGAAGCCATCTGACCTTATTACCTTAACCGAGAGACCTTGCCCAGAAAAAACAACTCGGATGATGTCGGGGGGGCATCTTTTGCTTCTCTGGTTGATGATACTTCCTACCGCAGCTGATGTGCTCCATTATGCCAAGATTGTTCGAGAAAAATCGATTCGAAGACGATTACTGCTGCTACTGAAATTGTTAGCCGAGGATACGACAACGTCGAGGATATTGATAACCTCTTGGATTTTGCGGAAAATAGCATTTTTCCGCATTAGTGAATATCAAATCAAACCCTCATTTTATCCTCTCCGGGAGATACTGAAGGGTAGTTTTTTGACTATCGAAAAACTCTATGAAAGACATGAACTTATAACGGGGTGTACCCTCAGGGTTTCATGATTTAGATGCTTTAACCTCAGGTTTTCAAGACTCAGACCTGATTATTATTGCTGGTCGCCCGAGCATGGGAAAGACGAGTTTTGCCCTCAATATTGCCCGCAATGCGGCGGTGGAAAAGAATATTCCGGTGGCAATATTTTCATTAGAAATGTCAAAAGAACAACTTGCCATCCGCATGCTGTGTTCAGAAGGAAAAATTGATGCCCATAAACTGAGGGGTGGTTTTTTAACTGAGAGTGATTGGCCTAAACTTACCCGGGCTGCGGGGACACTTTCGGAAGTCCCTATTTTTATTGATGATAGCGCAGGGATTAATGTCCTTGAGATGAGGGCCAAAGCCAGGAGGCTTAAAAAAGATCAAAAATTAGGGTTAATTATTGTTGACTACCTCCAGTTAATGGAAAAAAAAGGAGGCGCTGAAAGCCGAGAACAGGAAATTTCCTCTATATCTCGTTCACTTAAGGGGTTAGCAAAAGAACTTAATATTCCGGTTATAGCCCTTTCGCAGTTGAATCGCAAGGTTGAGGACCGACAAAACAAGCGGCCCCAGCTGGCTGACCTCAGGGAATCCGGGGCAATCGAGCAGGATGCAGATGTTATCATCTTTATTTATCGGGATGAGGTTTATAATGAGAACAGTCCTGATAAAGGGATTGCGGAAATAATCATTGGAAAACAGCGCAACGGGCCGATTGGATTTAAAAAATTAACGTTTTTGGATTCATTTACTAAGTTTGAACCTTTCGCTTACGGGCGAGAAGAAGAAAATAAAATTCCCCCCCTGGTTGACATTTAACGAAGAATGCTTACCTTCCAAAAGAAAAATTTCTCAAAAGATAAGTAATCTTAAAAAAATTGAAAAAAGTGAAAAAGGAGGTCATTACATGGCTAAGGTTATCGGCATTGATTTAGGGACAACCAATTCGGTAGTGGCAGTTATTGAAGGCGGAGAACCCAAGGTAATTGTCAATGAAGAGGGCAGCCGGTTGACCCCCTCAGTGGTTGCTTTTACCAAGGATGGCGAGATTCTGGTTGGCCAGGTGGCAAAAAGACAAGCAACAACGAACCCGGAAAACACAATCTATTCGATCAAGCGGTTCATGGGCCGAAGGCATGATGAAGTTACTGAAGAAATAAAGATGGTTCCTTACAAGGTAGTTCGCGCTTCTAATGGCGATGCCCGGGTTGAATCTATGGGTAAACAGTATTCTCCTCCTGAAATTTCCGCGATGATTCTTCGAAAGTTGAAACAGTCGGCGGAGGCTTACTTGGGAGAAAAAGTGAATGATGCCGTAATAACGGTTCCGGCGTATTTCAATGACAGCCAGCGCCAAGCAACTAAGGATGCAGGAAAAATTGCCGGGCTTAATGTCTTAAGGATTATCAACGAGCCAACGGCTGCTGCATTAGCCTACGGCTTGGATAAGAAAAAAGACGAAATCATTGCGGTGTATGATTTTGGTGGCGGTACGTTTGACATCTCTACCCTCGAGGTAGGTGATAATGTTGTTGAGGTTAAATCAACCAATGGTGACACCCATCTGGGGGGAGACAACATTGACCAACGAATTATTGACTGGCTGGTAGCTGAATTTAAGAAAGAACAGGGGATAGATTTAAGCAAAGACCGCATGGCTTTGCAGCGGCTGAAAGAAGCATCCGAAAAAGCAAAAATGGAGTTATCCACTACCCTGGAAACCGAAATTAACCTCCCCTTTATCACGGCGGATGCTTCTGGCCCCAAACACCTTTTGATGAAATTAACGCGGGCCAAGTTAGAGCAAATGATAGAGGATATTATTGAAAAGTCCCGCGGTCCTTGCGTGCAGGCCATAAAAGATGGAGGGTTAAAACCAGCGGATATTAATGAAGCAGTTTTGGTTGGTGGTTCTACGCGGATACCGAAAGTTCAGCAATTGGTGAAAGAACTTTTTGAGAAAGAGCCGCACAAAGGGGTTAATCCTGATGAGGTGGTAGCTTTAGGAGCTGCGGTTCAGGCCGGGGTTCTGGCAGGAGAGGTCAAAGATGTGCTCTTGTTGGATGTGACGCCTCTTTCATTGGGTATCGAAACATTAGGCGGTGTGGCCACAAAGCTGATTGAGAGGAATACCACCATCCCCACCCGAAAAAGCGAAATATTTACTACCGCGGCGGACAGCCAGACGAGTGTTGAAATCCATGTGCTCCAGGGTGAACGGGAGATGGCTCGTGACAATCGGACGTTGGGGAGATTTCATCTGGTTGGGATACCTCCAGCCCCACGAGGAATTCCCCAAGTTGAGGTCACCTTTGACATTGATGCCAATGGTATTGTAAATGTTTCGGCAAAAGATATGGGGACAGGAAGGGAACAAAAGATTACTATTACTGCCTCAAGTGGCCTTCACAAAGATGAAATTGATAATATGGTAAAAGATGCGGAGCAGCATGCGGAGGAAGATAAAAAAAGACGGCAGGAAATCGAACTGAGAAACCAAGCCGATACCTTGGTATACAATACTGAAAAAATACTCAAGGAAAACCGGGATAAATTGCCTGAACCTGAAGTGAAAGCAGTAGAAGATGCTATCCAGGCCACTAAGGATGCGATTAACAGTGGAGACGCTGGCACCATAAAAAATAAAATCGAAGAACTCAACCAAAGCCTCCCATCGGTTAGCGGAGGTTATTTATCAATCCGCCAATAAACAGCAGCAAAATCAGGCAGGAGGAGCATCAGAAGGAGGCCGACCACAGAGCGAAGGAGATGTGGTCGATGCCGAATTTGAAGAAAAATAATTAATTTTTAATCTCAAAAAGCTGCCATTACATTTTGTTTTAAGGTAATTGGCAGCTTTTTATTTTATGCTTGAGTTATTGATGAAATTGGATACAATAATCCGTAAAACGTTTCATGACGATAACCTTTACCGTCTACGGCATTTAAATGATTAGTGAAAAGGTGGGGCATCGTTTAGATAATGTTCTTTCCCGGATTGCCCAAAGTCTTTTTGGGAAAAAAATAAACCCTCATTTTTTAACCATTGCCGGTCTTTTGATTAATATCGGGGCAGGTGTTTATTTAGCAATGGGATATTGGGTAACCGGGGGCTGCCTCATATGTTTAGGAGGTTTTTTTGATATTTTTGATGGGGCAGTGGCCCGGGTTTCCAATCGGGTTACAAAATTTGGTGGTTTTTTAGATTCAGTTATTGACCGCTATTCCGATACGTTTCTCCTGAGTGGGATTATCTGGTACTATATTCGACAAGGAGAATTGGGATATGCTTTTCTTACCTTAGTAGTGCTGATGGGCTCCTTGTTGATACCGTATTCTCGAGCAAAGGCTGAGACTTTTCTCAGACGTTGTAATATTGGACTGATGGAAAGGGCAGAAAGAACGATCTTGCTTGCTCTCGGAAGTATCTTTAATATTATGCCGATTGCTCTCTGGGTATTGGCTGTCTTTACTCATGTTACGGTGCTTCAGAGGATCCACTATACGTGGAAAGAAATGCAAAAAATAGAAGAACAAACCATACATCAATAACATTCCAGCCCGCAACCACCCTCTTAAATCAGATTGAGGTTAACAGAAAGAGCAATGATTGACCTCACCCATTATCGAAATTATCTTTCCGAAAAAGCTTTTCAAGTCATCACTACTGGGCTCGAGGAGTCAAAAAAAAGAAACCATCAGTATCTGGGAGTAGAACACATCTTTTTGGCTTACGCGTGCGTGGAAACTTTTTTCTTTAATGCCGTCTTGGCAGAACTAAGCTTGGATCCTGCGAACATTATTGATTTTGTCAAAAGGCCATCTGGATGTTTCTCAACCGGCGATAGGAGTAAAGATTAAAATTCCTTCGGCTACGAAAACCATACTGCGCCGGGCGTGGGAAGAGGCTCACCAAAGCGGCAGGGATCTTATTGAGCCAGTAGATTTATTCAGGGCAATATTTCAAGAAACCGAGGGCGTCCCGGTAAAGATTTTTAAAAGCCTGGGAGTTGAGCCGGGGAGGATGCTCCGGGCGATCGAGAGCAAATCCAAAATTTATACTGAAAGAAAAGAAATACTGAGCAAAAAGTTCGAACTTCCTCCTCTTATTCGTTTCTTTGGAGTGAACCTTAATAAACTGGCGCGGTTTGGGAAATTGCCTCCCCTTGTGGGACGTGACAAAGAAATCACCTACATGATTGAAATTCTTTGCCACCGTGAGAGGGCTAATTCGGTAATGATCATCGGTGAACCGGGAGTGGGGAAAACTGCGCTGGTAGAAGGATTAGCCAGTCGTATTGAATTAAAACCGGAATCAGTGCCCCAAAAATTGCGTAAGTATCAACTGGTAAATCTTCAGATGAACACCTTAGTGGCAGGAACAATGTTTCGGGGAATGTTTGAAGATCGGATCGAAAAAATTATGAATGAAGTAAAAACCAGAGGGAATATTATCCTTTTTATTGATGAAGCTCATTCCCTCATTGGGGCCGGCTCAGCTTTAGGAGTACCGAGCGATGCAGCCAATATTTTCAAGTCAACTCTGGCACGTGGTGAAGTCCAGATTATTGGGGCTACAACGGCCGCAGAGTATAAAACCTACATTCAGGAAGATGAAGCCTTGGATCGGCGTTTCCGGGTAATCCAGGTAAAAGAACCATCGCTTGAAGAAACGCGGCGGATAATCAGGAAGGTAAGAACCCGGATGGAAATGAATTATGGAGTAGAACTCACTGATGAAGCAATTGAGTGCGCCCTGAGCATGGCTCCTCGTTATCTGCATCAGTTGCGGATGCCGGATAAAGTGATTCGATGGTTAGACACCGCGTGTGTTAAAACGGAAATCACTGATCCTAATCGGGAAGTGGATCAGGGAAAAGTGATTAGCGTGATTGCTCAGGATACGAATATCCCTCTGGATATGATCCACCGGGACACCATCGAGCGGCTTCGGGACATAGAAGAGGCACTTTCGCAGAGCGTGGTAGGACAGAAAGAGGCGATAAGTACTCTTGCCCGAAGAATAAGACTTAATAAAGGGCCCTTAAAAGAAAATTTTTATCGCCCGGATGGGGTTCTGCTTTTTCTTGGCCCCACCGGTGTAGGAAAAACCGAATTAGCCAAGGCCCTGGCTGAATTTCTCTTTGGCGATGAAAAAAAGATGGTACGGATCGATATGTCCGAGTACAAAGACTCTACCGTAGCAGTAGATAAATTAATCGGAATGCCGCGGGGCATTGTTGGTTCAGAGCGGGGAGGAATTTTAACGAATCAGGTTAGGGATAATCCTTATACCGTGCTTCTTCTCGATGAGATGGAAAAAGCAAGTCACCATGTTCTCAATCTTTTTCTTCAGGTCTTTGATGAGGGCTTTCTTACTGATGGCCGGGGAAAACGGGTGTACTTTAGTGACGCCATCATTATTATGACCTCTAATCTTGGTTCAGATGAATTTAAGCGCTTTACTCAGCCCTTGGGATTTCTGAGCGACCCGGAAGAAGTCAGTGCGGTTAAGCAGTCAGTGATCAAAGAAGTGGAAAATAGCTTTTCCCCGGAGTTTTTAAACCGGATTGATGATATAGTAGTATTTTCTCCTTTACGTTTGGATGAAGTCAAAACAATTGCCACAATGTATCTTGGCCGGATCAATCACCAGCTGAAAGAGCACGGGAAAGAACTTAAATTCTCAGAATCAGCGGTTGAGTATTTGGCTTTTAAAGGGTTTAACATCAAGTATGGAGCACGGTTTTTAAAACGGACTATCGATGAACTGGTAAAAATTCCTCTTACCTTAAGGTGGAAGGAAAAAGATAAATTTGCTATAGACACGGAACAAGGAAAATTAGTCATACAGTGACCGCTAAATTTTTTTGTTATCTGAGTCCCCTCCTGCTCTCCTATCCAACAAAAAAAGCATCACACCTTTTCGGTAAACGTTTATTTTGCAACCGTTGCCTGCGGATACCTTATTGATCAGGACGTTTTTCGGATTTGTTGTGATGGTGTTCTTGTGGTTTTTTGGCCGAAGGCCCGGCAGTAAAAGAATGGCGCCCTGCGTCAATCGAAATCCCAGGTTTTTTCTTTCCTTTTTTTTCTCTCCGCGTACAGCTCTGGATAGAGTTGTTTTGCGCAATCCGGGCAGAGGCCATGAGTAAAAGAAGCATCAGTATGCTGCTGCACATAGCTTTCGATCTGGTTCCAGTAGCCTTTGTCGTCTCGTACCTTTTTACAGTTAGCACAGATCGGAAGCATCCCTTTCAACGTTTTTACGTGTCCCAGTGCCGCCTGGAGCTCATTGATAAGACGTTCCCGCTCAGTTTCGATCTGCTTCCGGGGCGTTACATCACGAACGAGCGCCTGGGTAATATCTTTGCCTTCCACTTCAAGTCTGCTCAGCATGACCTCTGCGGGGAAGGTAGTGCCATCTTTTTTCCTGTGTACCCATTCAAAAAAAGTTGAACCTTTTGTTAATGCTTCCTCAATGTGCTTCAAAGAAGTTTCTTGAGAATCTCTGCCGTCAGGTTGTTTGAGGGGAGATAACTGAGCCGGTGACTGGCTGATAAAATCCTCTTTCGAAGAAAAGCCAAACATGCTGAGGGAAGCACTGTTGCAATCGATGAACCCATTTTTATCGGTGATCATGATTGCATCCGGCGTTGACTCAAAAAGGGACCGGTATTTTGCTTCGCTTTTTTTCAATTCGTTTTCGATCAGGATACACTCAGCTATAGCTTTCTCCAATTTTTTATTGGCAAGCTTAAGGTTATGATGCAGACGGAAAATGAAGATGGTAACGAAGACCAGGATAATAAAAGCGGAGAAAAAGGCTATGATCAAGTGCCAATATTTTTTTAATACATCAGCAAAGGTAAACCCCCCTTCGTCTTGGTAAGGAAATATTTTAAGGGCCTTGAGACACTCAGCCACGGATTCATAGTTAAGCGGAGCTGTCCACCCGGCGCATTCTGCTGCGTTGGCTGCTTCTGAGTCCGGGGGCATTTGGATAAGTGCGACCGCAACCTTATCCGCGAGCTTATTCGCCGTATGCTTCACTTTAGCCATCGGCCATTCAGGATAACTGCGTGTTGAATGGAGAAGAGCAAGCTCTTTTCCCTTATCAGGATGGTCGTGGAGGATAAAAAAGTCATCAAGCTTTATTTTTCCCTCGCTTGCCATCCGTTCCAGGGTGTCTGTTCGTATGGTGCCTGCATCCACTGTTCCGTTGAGCACCGCGTAGACCACCGCATCGTGAGTGCCGCCAAAGATCAGTTTTTTAAAGTCCTGGTATGGATCGATCCCATTTCCCTTTAATTCGCGCCACCCTGCCAGCCATCCCCCAAAGGAGTTTTCACTGGTTGCCATAAAGATTTTTCCCTTGAGGTCGCTTAATTGACGGATATCAGTACGGTCTTTCCGGCAAAAAATTACCCCTCCGAATTCAGTGTAGACCTTGTTTAGCACGCGGTTTTTTAGGGTGGCAATCCGATTTAACTGGTAAGTGCGTTCCAGTTGAACATAAAACGACGAGTTTGTCAGGATAAAGTCAACCCTTTCATTTTTCACCGCGGCAGTGACTTCGTCAAACCCTAAAGGAACAATATTAAAGGTTGCACTGGGAATTTTGGCGGAGAGGTAGTTTGCGGTAGGGGTCCAATTTTGCAGACAACGCTCTTTGCCTCGGAGGGCAAGAATACCGATTTTTACAAAAGGCTTATTTTCGGCGCAAACGCCTTCACTAAACTGAGTAAAAAAAAATAAAGCGAAGAAAATAATGAGGATAATACGTTTTAACATATTAACACTTTCTTTGAAGTCCCTGTTTCTAATATTTGTATGTTATCATAATTTCAGAAAATTTCAAATTCCAGCGATCAAAAACAGACGCATTTTTTCACGGATTCCCTGAGGGAAAAAAATAATAGTACTATTGGCAAAAAAACTTCTAAAGTTTAAATATTGCTTAGAATTTTTTGTCATGGTATTATTAATCATTAAAAATTCTTATGTAAAGAAAAAATAAATGCATGCTATACACAAAAAGGAGTTGAGTCATGACTGAGGGAAAAAAAGAAGAATCTTTTACCGTAAGTGATAAACGCCGTTTTGTCGTTGATGACTCAGGCGGGGTGAAATCGGAGGGGGATGTGGGCGCGGAACAAAAGAAGGAAGCTTCGGGGACTTCCGAATTTTCTCGAGAGAAACAGCAAGATAAGTTTTTTGAGGGTGAGGGTGCCCCTTTGCCGGACATTGATTTTTCGACCTTTATTTTTTCCTTAAGCTCAAGCGCTATCTTGCACTTAGGATTGATGGAGAATCCATATACCAAAACAATTGATAAGAACCTTCCTCTGGCTAAACAAACAATTGATATTATTTCCCTGCTTAAAGATAAAACCAAAGGAAATTTATCTGATGAAGAGGAAAACCTTATTACTCACCTCCTCACTGAACTAAGGTTTAAGTATGTGAATGAGGTTAAAAAGGAGTAGGGTTATATCTTGGGAAGGAGCTTCCCTTTATATCCTTCTTACGGCTTCGTAAAAAGTCCATCTGCGGCGTTGCGCTGCATCCTCAGTAAATGTTCCTTGCGGCGTAACAGGGTAAGTACGCCTCATTCCGTCGGATTTGCGCGCCTTGCATCTGAAGCTTTTTACTGTGCCTTCTGATTTTCGACTTTTTACGGCTTCATCAAGCTTAACTTTTTCAAATAAATATATTTTACTGATGACTAATGTTGATTGCAGCAATCTTGTGGCGCCGGCAAAAATTAACGTGCGTCTCGAAATCATTGGTAAGCGCGAAGATGGTTTTCATGAGATCCGGAGTATCATGGGTGCGGTTGGGCTTTATGATACCATATCCTTATCAAAAACACCGGCAGGGATAACCTTAACTTCCAGCGGCAGCGACATTCCTCTGGATAACAAAAATTTAGCTTTTAAAGCAGCTTCCCTGATTATAAGCGAAGCTAAGGTAGCGGGAGGAGTGGCGATCAGTCTCAAAAAGTGTATTCCGGTTGCTTCGGGTTTGGGGGGCGGGAGCAGTGATGCGGCGGCAACCATGAAAGGGATTAATGATCTTTATGACCTTAAGTGTTCCCTGCGCCAACTCATGGAGCTTGGGGTGAGAATTGGAGCGGATGTTCCTTTCTTTTTTTCTAACGGGCCAGCTCTTGCGACCGGGATCGGAGAAAAACTTTCCCCAATTGAACTATCTCCCCCTTTTTGGGTTTTATTAGTAACCCCGCCAATCCCCGTTTCTACTGCCTGGGCTTATCGTCAGTTCAGGTTGCAACCGCAGGGTGAGATTTTTACGTTCTCAACGAAGATTGATCTTTTGAAGGTGGGAAAGGAAATTCTTTATAATGACTTTGAGCGTGTTGTCATCCCTCATTTTTCTGAGATTGCGAAGATAAAAAAAGCCCTTGAAAATCTTGGGGCCTGGGGTGCTTTGATGTCAGGAAGCGGGCCAACGGTTTTTGGGCTGTTTTTTGATGAGGCGGAGGCAAGAAGCGCGGAAAGTAAATTAGTCAAACATTATCACGAACGAAACTGGAAAATTTCCGTTGCCAAGGCGCTTTTGTAGTTTTATTCTGAGAAAAATTATGTTATATAAGTCCAGATTATTTTTGGGGTGTCGACAAGCGGTAAGTCACGGGATTTTGGATCCCGCTATCGGAGGTTCGAATCCTCCCACCCCAGCTATCGGTATATGATATTTAATGATTTTTTTAATTTTTCAATAAAATTATAAAAACGTACTTTTATTTTCTTTGACTTTTGCTCTTACCATTTTGTTACCCACTACCCCGAAAAGAAGCTTAATCCAAAACAAACCGATTTCTTCAGGGAGTTAATTATTCTAAAAAAAACTACGTGGGTAAAAATAAACTTACAATATAAAGGTTCTTTATCAATAAAAAAGAGCCTCAAATGTGAGACCATTACAAAATTTTCGGTTATCATAATAAGGCGCACAAGATAACCCAAGCAATAACAAAATGAATCTCATCTGACAATTTCTTTCCTGTTTTTGCCATGGCAATCGCGGCAAGGTCACTGTTGATGACTTTTGTGATTTAATTCGGCGTTGGGCCTTTTTCTTTATAGTGGTGGTTTTACCCTCTGCGGATAATAGTGGTATAATAATAAATAGGGAAGAGCGAAATAAAACCGCTTAACAAGGGGGTGCACCATGGAAGAAAAAAACAGAAGAAAATTGAAAGTGTTGGTGGCAATTGATGCCTCAGAACTCGGTACTATGGTGATCAAGCGGAGTGGTCAGTTTGCCAAAGTAACCGACTGTGATTTAACCGTGCTCAATGTCGTTGAACCGTTACCTGGCAGCTATGCGGAGATGCCTGGGGCGATTGCAGATTTTACCCGAAGAAAGAAAGAAGAGGCCGAAGAGATTGTGGCAAAGGCGCAAAAGACCTTAAAGCACTATGGGGTTGACTGTAAAACCCAAATCGGGGTAGGGCCAGTCGCTTCAGAAATTGTAGAGGTGGCTGAGAAAGGAAACTTTGATGTTATATTTGTGGGGAGCAGGGGTTTTGGAGGCATCAAACGGATGCTTTTAGGCAGTGTGGCTGATGACGTGATACGGCACGCGCATTGTTCGGTGACCGTGATTCGGTAAAAAAAAGGTGTATTTTGGGGGTGAGGGGGCCGTTATAAGGTTCACGAGAGACAGCTTCATGTTTTTGTTCCTCAGGAGTCTAACTTATCCCGTAAGCTACGGGGAGATGGAGCAGGGGAAGTCCTAACGAGGGAGTTTCTGTTTTTTTCTCTTGTTTGTTTTTCTGACCTTACCTGATTAAAAAAAGTCATTTAAAAACAAATTGATAAAAGTCAAAAAAATCTTTCCTTGTCTTTAACCTATTTCTGGAGTATTCTTATAGTAATTTTTTTAAGCAATAACCACTTTTTTCGATAGGAGGGCGAGAATGAAGGTAACGGTTGCAGCATTACTCAGCGTTAGGAGAATTTTGGGCTGGAGCCAAAAAGAAATAATATTTTCCGGGGAAACTTTAGGGGATTTATTAAAACAAATTGAGGCTCCAGGAGGAAGTAACCTTTATACATTGCTTATTCAGGCAGATGGTACTCCCAATCCTAAGTATCGGTTTGCATTAAATCAGCAAGTAGTTGATAAAGAGGCTCTTAAGATAAAAATAAATGAGGGGGATCGCTTGGTAGCAATGGATGCTTTACATATTCCTTCGCTAACCTGTTAAATAAAAAAATATAAAGAATTTCCATTAAAGGAGGACAGATAATGGCCACATTGACCAAAGAACTAAAAGACCTGATTGAAACGAACCGGATTGCCTATGTGGCAACCGTAGATCAAAACAATGCTCCGAATGTGTCCCCTAAAAGCACCTTTAGCATCCTGGATGATGAAACATTCATTTTTGCTGAGATTATGTCAACCCGGACCAGACAAAACCTGTTAAAAAATCCTAAAATAGCACTTTACTTTTATTCTCAAGAAAAGAACATGGGCTGCCAGATCAAAGGCGAAGCAGAGATGCTTAACTCGGGAGAACTGTATCAGGAAATGTTAGAGGCATTGAAGTATTATGATCGTAAGGCGAACTATGTGGTCAAGGTAAAGGTAAAAGAAATCTATCCTTGGCCGCCTAAATAAAAAAATATTTTAAAAAGTTGCGTGCGCTCCTCAGGGGTCAGAAATGCAAGGTTCTGGCCCTTTTTTTGCGCAAGAATCTACTTCCGCAGAATTCTTCCCGGCCTCTGCCCCGTAACTGCTCCCTGAGAAATAACCTCCTCACCATTGATGAAAACATGTTCGATACCAACCGGATAGTGGAAGGGGTTATCATAGTCAGAGCGGTCGCAAACGGTTTGAGGATCAAAGATAACCAGATCCGCGTAATAGCCAGGGTGGATGATTCCCCGGTCTTGCAAACCCAGTTTGTTTGCCGGAAGTCCGGTCATTTTGTGGATAGCAGTTTCAAGGGAAAGAAGTTTCCCCTGCCCGGTGTAGTGGCGGAGGATGCGGGGGTAGGTGCCAAAACTCCGGGGATGGGGTTTTCCCCGGCGCAGGATTCCGGAGGCCGAGCGGGCGGAACTGTCGGTCCCGATCATCACATAATCTTTGAGAAGAATTTGGTTAAGGTTATCTTCGCTCATGAAAAAAAAGATGGCGCTTACACCGAGTTCTTCTTCGCGTAAAAGGTCATAGAGCATCTCCCAGGGAGCAAGCTTTTTTTGTGAGGAGATTTCGGCAAGTGTTTTTCCTTCCATCCAGCGATTTTTTTCTTTTTTAACTGACGCGATCATCACCTTTTCCCAAAACTCAGGTTCGGGATTTTGCGATAAAATCTCTTCCGTCATTTTCTTTTGACTATCCGGGTCAGCTAAACGGGCTAATTCTTTTTGCCCGCCACCTTCCCACGCCCACGAAGGCAAGAGCACATCCAGGTCAGTGGAAGAGGCAGTATAGGGATACCGGTCAGCATGAATACTGAAACCTTTTTTTTGTGAATCTTCGATCAGCTGAAAAACCCTTGCCAGCTTCCCCCAATTTTTTTCCCCGTGTGTCTTGAGATGGGAGATTTGGAGGGAGACTCCGCCTGTCTCAGCGATATGGAGAGCCTCTTGGATTGCTTCCACCAGACCCTCTCCTTCGCTTCGGAGGTGAGTGGCATACAGACCCCCAGATTCAGCGACCACTTTTGTTAAGGCGTGCAGCTCTTCGGTTGACGAATACACACCGGGGGGGTAGATGAGACCAGTTGAGAGACCAAAAGCTCCGCTGTTAAGACCTTGGCTCAGAAGGGTCACCATTTTTTTTAATTCACTTTGAGACGTGGGGCGGTTTTCATAACCGACCACGCTTCCCCGAAGGTTGCCATGGCCAACTAAGGTGGCGATGTTGACAATCGGCTGGGCTTCTTCCAGACGGAGAAAATACTCATCGAGCGTTGTCCAGGTGAGGGGAATGCCCAAATCAGTCAACTCAGCTTTTCTTCGTTCTCGAACCGCGCCTTCCAGAGGAGCGGCAGATACACCACACTGCCCAATGAGTTCGGTGGTTACTCCCTGGTAAACTTTACTCTCCGCTTGCGGATCAGCAAGGAGAGTGAAATCAGAATGGGAGTGGATGTCAATAAAACCAGGAGCAACAACTTTACCTTCTGCAGAGAGAATTTTTTCCCCCTGATCACGAGGTAATTCTCCTATGAAAACGATTCGATCTTTTAAGATCCCAACATCCCCCTTTCTCCCGGGGCAGTTGGTTCCATCGACTATTAAGCCTTCTTTGATTATCAGGTCATACATAGGACAAGGTGTTTCGAATTTTCCTTTAAGTGTTCTTTTACTTTATAGTAGCTCTTCCAGATTTAAAAGGAAAGTTATTTTTCCATCTCCTAATAACGTTATCCCTGAAAAAACTTTTATATGGTTTAACGGAGGCTTGAGAGGTCTTATCACTATTTCTTGCTGGCCTACAAATCCATCAACAATGAGTCCAATGTGATGATTGCCGATTTCCACGATTACCAGAGAAAGGCAACCTCCTTCGTGAAGGGGAGGAGATGCTACGTTGAGCACGGTGTGAAGCGGGCAGAAGAAAAATTGGTGATTTTCGGAAGGTAATAGTTTCTTTGTGGTTTTGGAGAAAAATCTGTTGAGGTTCAATCCGCGTATTTGCAATCACTTTCGCAACGGGGATAGCAAGTAAATAAGGACCGACTCTTATTATAAAAGACCGACATGATAGACAGGGTAAGAGGAAGCCGAATGATGATTTTACTGCCACTGTCTTTCTGAGAAGAGATTTCAATACTTCCGCCCAGGGCGTTAACCTTATTTTTGACAATAAACATTCCATGCCCCCGCCCGGAAATTTCAGTTACGGTCTCGGCAGTAGAAAAATTTGGCGCATAGATTAACTGCAGAGCTTCTTCTGGGGACATTGTTTTTTCTTGCGCGGGGTAAATGCCCCGTGTGAAAGCCTTCTAACGGGGTTTATGCAATCTCAAGCTTAAATCCTTTTTCAGTAAAAAGCTTAATACAGATATCGACCACCTCAGGGAGTAAAGGAGACCTTTTTTCTGAGAAATTTCTTCGAGCGCTTTTTCGATTCCCAACGCAGGACGATAAGGTCGGTGGGAAGCCATTGCCTCTACTACATCAGCAACGCCGATAATTTTTGCCTCAAGTAATATTTCCTTGTCTTTAAGACCCAAAGGATAACCGGATCCATCTAACCGTTCATGATGCTGGAGCACAATTTGGGCAATGGGCCAAGGAAGCGTAATGTTTTTTAATATCTCGTACCCTGACTGGGGGTGAGTTTTAACCAGACAAAATTCAATCTCAGTCAGCTTACCTGGTTTGCTTAAGATTTCAGAGGGGACTGAAATCTTACCGATATCATGGATGAGGCTCGCCATCTTGACTCCTTCGACCTCTTTTTCGGAAAGACCCATCTCTTGAGCCAAAGCCGAAGCAAGCAGGGTGACGCGTTGCTGATGACCCGCGGTGTAAGGATCACGGGATTCAATAGTCAAAACCATGACATGGATGATTCCTTGCATTGCTTTCCGCAGATCGTTAAGGGTTGCCCGCAGTTCTTCGGTGCGTTCCTGGACCATTTTTTCGAGGTTTTCTTGGTAGAGCCGGTTTTGTATCTCCAAGTCTCGGCGGTGCAGCGCATTGGTTACATTAATCACCAGTTCGTTAGGTTTAAAGGGTTTAATGATGTAGCCATAAACCCCAATTTTTAGGGCTGTTGACGCGAGGTCCGGATCATCCACAGCCGTCACCATCACTATTGCAGCCTCTGGTTGCTGTTTTAGGACATCCCGGGAAAAATCCAGTCCTGTTTCCCCGGGCATATGCATATCGCAAAGGATGAGGTCAAAAGTATCTTCTTTCAGGTAACTCCGCGCTTGACTTGTATTGGGAGCCAGGGTGCACTTATATCCGTTTATTTCCAGGAGTTGTTTAATTAAGTTTAGTACCTGGACTTCATCATCTACGACTAAGACATTTGCTGTCACGGTTCGTGCTCCTCGCTGGAAAGAGTTTGTTATGATAATTTTACTCAGCGCATTGCGTTATGAGTTTAATCTTTCCCAATCATTTTTTAAGTATAATAAGTTAGTTCCGTTGAAACTTCAATAGATTTTTTCTTTGTTTCTCGGATGAGAAACTTTCTACCCTGCACACCCGGCATGGCATTTTCTTCACGTGTTGAGCTTCCGGAAATTTAATTTGCATGAGAAGATGATTCCCTTTATACTTCTTTTGCTGTGCATTTTTTTTGTTATATACCATGGCCGAAGAAATATTTCACAACTACCAAAAGCTTTTAAAAAAAGTCGATGAATTTAGTTCCCGGATCATCCAAAGATATCGGAAAAATATTAACTGTGGTTATGGGTGCAGCGATTGTTGTCAGCAGAATTTAAACCTTCTTCCCCTCGAATACTTCTTTCTCCAGAAAGGGTTTTCTCTCTTACCCGAGCCAATGAAAAAAATCGTTCATAACCGGGCTGCTCAAGGACTTGGGGACTATACTCCGTGTCTTTTGCTGGACCATGAAGCATGTGTATTATATGAGCGCCGTCCCATTATTTGCCGCACTCATGGACTCCCGCTTTTTATTACGGAAGGCGACAAAGAAAGACGGGACTGCTGCCCAAAAAATTTTACTTCTTACTGTTTGGAGCTTTTGCCTCAAACTGATTTTATCCATTTGGAGAGGCTTAATACCATCCTCATTACGATTAATCGGGTTTTTGCTTCTCTGACTGGGATAGAGGCTGGGATCCGTCTTGCTTTGAATAAGCTATCGGATAGTAATGTTATTTTGTAAAAATTATCTCACATTAACAAACCATAAAAAGCCATAAATATATTGACGTATTCAGGAACTGCACGATTGAAAAGAGCTTGAATATTTTTTATAAAGTTTGTATAGAGATTTTTTTAGGACGTCTTTGTTTAAGGCGAGGGACTTAAAGAAATGAAGATTGGCGTTATTTCTGATACTCATCTTCACAACTATTCATTAGAGCTAAAACGGATAGTTGATACCTATTTTGGTGATGTAGACATGGTCATGCATGCCGGGGATATTGTGGAGATGGAGGTATTAGATGCTTTTTTAACAAAAAAAATTGAGGTAGTAGCTGGTAATATGGACCCCGCAAGTGTAAGGAATCACTTTCCCGTGAAAAAGATTATTAAGGTCGAGGCCTTTAAAATAGGACTTATCCATGGCTGGGGGAGTCCTGTGGGTCTAGAAAATCGTATTAGCAATGAATTTACCGAGATAGATTGCTTGGTTTACGGGCATACTCATTACCCGGTTAATCAGATTATCAATGGAGTTCTTTTTTTCAATCCTGGTTCGGCTACCGAAAAACGCTTCACTAAGAGAAATACTGTTGGAATTTTGGAAATAAGCGAGCGGATAACGGGAAAAATAATTGAAATTTAAAGGGGTTTTAACCATGAGGAAAAATCTTTGGGCTCCCTGGCGGATGGAATACATCCTCAGCAAAAAAACAAAAGAGTGT
The DNA here is from genome assembly GCA_963736755.1 of uncultured delta proteobacterium. Classification (GTDB taxonomy): domain Bacteria; phylum Desulfobacterota; class WTBG01; order JAGOGO01; family JAGOGO01. Next base: position 20,048 of record CAVTQE010000011.1, read on the forward strand.
ATCTTCTGCCTTGATAAAGACGAAGCCCAGGATAAAACAAAATTGATTCTTTCCCGGAGCTCTTTATCATTTGTGATCATGAATCGCTATCCTTACAACAATGGTCACCTTATGGTTGCTCCTTTTAAACATCTTCCCGCTATAGAAGATTTAGATGAGGATACGGTGCTGGATATGTTCATGATGCTCAAGAAGTCGATGAGCATTCTTCGCACGTGCTTAAGACCAGAAGGTTTTAATGTGGGGATAAATATGGGGAGGGTAGGGGGTGCAGGCATAGAGGATCACCTCCATATCCATATTGTGCCCCGGTGGAATGGAGATACTAATTTTATGCCTGTTTTGGGCGACGTGCGCGTGATGCCGGAACACCTGGAAGATACGTATAATAAACTCTTCCCTCACTTTAAAGCGCTAAAAGACGATTAACAAATCACCACTGCTTAACTTTTATTTCACGGTAATGGTTGCCAGTCTGCTGGTTTGTCGCTCTTGATCTCCTCTTGTCTAATAACTCTTTCCCGGAATTATCTGGAGAGAAGCCCGATCACTTTCCCCATCAGAGGTGCAGGTAGCCTTTGCCGCTACCATGGAAGGACCAGACGGGGAGATTTTTATTTTTTCTTTTAAAATTAAGGGAAAATCCTTAGGGCTTTCTTTTTGCGAATATTGCCAAACCTTAAACGGCACTTCATTTAATAACAGAATTACACTTTCCAAATAGTGGGAACGGCCTTTACCCTCATGGTAAACCGTAATGGTAACTTCATAATCGGTCAGTTGGTCACCAATTGGTTGTGCATTCAGCATCACCACTGGTTCATTAGCACTCAGAGTAGCAGCGAAAAGGAAAACCGCCATGAAGAAAAAAAATACTCTTGAAAAATATTTTTTTGTTTTCATTTTTCCTCCTGTGAATAAACTTAAAATATCATTATGCCGTTAACTGAGCTAAAAATCAACCGTACCGTAACAACAGTTGGGTAAAGAAGGAATAAATGAATTTTGTCGTGGATATAGAAAAGATGGGACACCGAGGTATGGGGATTGCCCGCTGGGGAGGAAAAGTGGTTTTGGTTCCCTTTGCTGCCCCGGGAGATCAAGCAGAAGTAAGCATTACCCGTGCTCACCGGGATTACGATGAGGCGGAAATCGTTAAATTAATAAAGCCCTCTTCGTTGCGCCGGGAACCTCCTTGCCCTTTTTTTGGTGCTTGTGGTGGGTGTCAGCTGCAACACCTCCCGATATCTTTTCAAAGGACGTTAAAAGAAGAAATTTTTCGGGAAATGCTTACACATCACGGGGAAGTTGACGAAAAAGGAGTAAAAGAGCTTTTATTTTCCTCGAATGAATTTGAATATCGCTCTCATAGTGAGTTGCACGTTGACTGGCGAGAAAAACCTTTAGTCGGATTTATGGCCCGCAGAGACAATAAAGTAGTCCCCGTAAATCAGTGCCTTGTGGTTCATCCTCTGATCCAGTCAATTTTGGTAGAGGTAAGCGGAATGCTAAAAAGAGCCAACGCTAACCAGGTGACTGATGTGGCTATTTCCTGCGACTTTCCTGAAGGGAAAACCTTGATCACTTTTTTTAGTTCGAAAAGACTTCCCGATAATGTGGAGAAGACGTTAGAGAAAGTAGTTCAAGAGATTCCTCGGGTTAAGGGGCTTTACTTAGTTACTCGGAAAGAAAGAAAGCCGGTTATCCTGTGGAAAGAAGCGGGAGCGCCATCCGGGGTTTTATATTCTCTGCCGTTTAAAGATGGGGGGGAAGATCTTATTCTTGAGGCTTGGCCTGAGGTGTTCCGTCAGGTAAACCCTGAGGTTAACCGGATAGTAATGTCCATTGTTTTAGACTGGATCCAAAACCTGGGAGTTCAACAAGTATTAGAACTTTATGCAGGCATGGGAAATTTCACCATCCCGGTGAGTTTCGTGACTCAAAATGTTTTAGCAATAGAAAGTAACCCTCTTGCAGTGGAAAATGCGAAAGCCAATGCCTTACGGCATGTTCGGAAAAACATCCAATGGATAACCGGCTCAGTAAAAGATGAAATAAAATCCTTGAGAAAAGAATCCTTTGATCTGATAATAATGGACCCCCCTCGGAAAGGAGCAAAAGAAATTTTAAAAGAAATTATCCAGTTAAACTCAAAAAATATTATATATATTTCTTGCGAGCCCGCTACCCTTGCCCGAGACATTCAATTTCTTAAAAAATATGGCTCTTATGGGGTAAAAATGACTCAACCGCTTGACATGTTTCCTCAGACCTTTCATGTGGAATCAATTACATTGCTTAAAAAAATCTGATTAAAGAGCATCATAATTTGACTGTACTTGAAAATAAATACTTTTTTTGGCAGATTAGATTTTGCCCAAAATTTTATTCTCTTGACTTTGAAAATGAAAAAGATACATTATTATTATACCTCCGAGCCTTTGTGCCTAAAAGTTTTTACTCAGGGTAAAAGGCCGTTAGGGTATCGCTGGAAACGGCGTTGCCTCCCGTGCTTGGAAAGGAGAAAAATTAATGAGCCGGTTCCCAGCAAGGAAGGCGGCTTTTTTTATTTTTGCTTATGAAAATTCTTAAAGACCGATATCAACGCACCATTAATTATTTAAGAATTTCGGTTACCGACCGGTGCAACCTCCGATGTCAATACTGTATGCCAGAAGAGGGGATACCGCTTATTGATCATGAGGATATCCTGCGATATGAAGAAATTCTTCGTTTGGTAAGGGTCTATGCTCAAGAAGGAATTACCAAGGTTCGAATCACCGGAGGAGAACCATTGGTGAGAAAAGGTATTGTTGATTTTATCGCCGAGCTTTCCGCAATACCCGGCATTAGAGATCTGAGTATGACCACCAATGGGGTTTTGCTTAAGGAATTTGCCCGTCCTTTAAAAGTTGCTGGTTTAAAGAGGATCAATATCAGCCTGGACACGCTCGACCCGGAAACCTTTTTTCGCATTACCCGAAGAGATAAATTTCATGATGTTTGGGCAGGGATACAGGAAGCCATAAAAGTGGGATTCTCTCCGGTAAAACTGAATGTGGTTATCATTAATGGGACAAATGAAAAGGAAGTTTTCGATTTTGCCCGCCTTACCCTCGAGTTTCCGTTGGTCGTTAGATTTATTGAATATATGCCGGCTGGGGAAAGCCAGTGGAACCCTGCGCTGGTTTATCCTAACTCTCAAATTAAGGAACAAATTCAAGAGCTGGGCGCATTAATTCCCTTGCATGATGAAAAAAATGATGGCCCGGCAATTCGGTATCGGTTAAAAAACTCGCTCGGAGAAATTGGCTTCATAAATCCGATAAGCAGCCATTTTTGTCACCTGTGCAACCGGATTCGCTTGACCCCAGACGGACACTTACGTACCTGTCTTTTTCATGATGAAGAGATTGACCTTAAACCTTTCTTAAGGAATGGCTGTGATGACGAAAAATTACGCGAGGTGCTTCTCCATGCTCTGGAGAAAAAACCCAAGCAACATCAGATTCAAGAAGCGCATTTCAAGAAGTGCCAGCGGACAATGAGTGCGATCGGAGGATAAAAACAGGGGTCAGGGACCAGATAATTTTGGGACTACGGATTTGTCCAAAGTTTTTATCAAAGGGAGGACAAAGTGAGTAAATTAACCCATTTTGATGAACACGGGAAGGCAATAATGGTGGATGTGAGTAAAAAGGATGAGACCTTGCGGGAAGCGACTGCATGTGGTTCCCTATCCATGAAACCTGAAACTTTCCGCCTTATCATGGATAAAAAGATTAGCAAAGGAGATGTTTTAGGAGCAGCCCGGATTGCTGGAATTATGGGGGCGAAACGGACTTCTGATATAATCCCTCTGTGCCATCCCCTTGCAATTACCAGCGTTCACGTTGACTTTTTTCCGGTGAAAGAGAAAAGCCGGATTGATATTAAAGCCACGGTTAAAATCAAGGGAAGAACCGGAGTGGAAATGGAGGCTTTTACTGCGGTTGCAGTGGCTGCTCTCACGATTTACGATATGTGCAAAGCAGTTGACCGTGGTATGACTATTTCCGATGTCCACCTGGTGGAAAAATCCGGAGGGAAAAGCGGGAGATTTATCTGGAAAGGAACCACAAAACCTAAGAAATAGGCCTCATCATTTCGCTTTTCGCTCATTATTTCTTAAAATAACCCCCCAACGGTATAGGCTCAGAACGAAATTTTTAAGTATTTGATCTTATTTTTGTCTTTCCCTGTTTTTTCTCCTTGAAATTAATACCTTAATTTGTTAAGAATTAAAAACTTTTACTATAAATGATTCTTATGCTGGTTAAAGAATTTGATTATCACTTGCCTCCAGAATTAGTAGCTCAGGTTCCCGCTCCAGAGCGGGATGCATCCCGGCTCATGGTTGTTTGCCGCGAGGAAGAGAAAATTGAACACACCATTTTTGCGGAAATTGATAATTACTTAAATTCTGGAGATATTGTCGTTGTAAACGACACCAAGGTGCGGCCGGCAAGGATTTTTGGTCATAAGGAAACTGGGGGTAAAGTGGAGGTTTTGCTTCTCCAGCCCTTAAATTCCTTGGAATACCCGAAAGAAAAAAATATTTGGGAAGCGCTCATTGATTGTTCAAAAAATCCGCAGATCGGATCAACCCTTTCCTTTGGGCCAGAGCTTAAAGCCCAGGTGGTTAAGCAAAAAAAGGAAGGGCTTTGGGATATTGAGTTAATCTACGCCGGTGATCTGGAGGAAATTTTAGAACGGATTGGAAAAACACCGCTTCCTCCTTATATTAAAAGAGAAGATGGCAATCAGGAAACTTTTGACCGGGCTTGCTATCAAACAATTTTTGCCCGGCATCGTGGCTCAGCCGCTGCTCCGACAGCTGGCCTGCATTTTACCGAGAGGGTTATAAACCGAATAAAGAAAAGAGGGATTGAGGTCGTGTCACTCACGCTTCATGTGGGGGTAGGTACTTTTCAACCCGTCCGGGTAGATAAGGTTGAAGCCCATCGGATGCATAGCGAATATTATGAAATAAGCCCTGAGACTGCGGAAAAGATTACGCAGGCTATCGAACACGGGCAAAGGATTATCGCGTGTGGTACCACGTCAGCGCGAGTCCTCGAAACCTGGATAAGTAAAAAAAACACCTTGAGCGGTTTTACTGACCTTTTTATTTATCCGGGGTATGAGTTTCAGGCTGTTAAGGGAATGATTACCAATTTCCATCTGCCCCGGTCTACCTTGTTGATGATGGTTTCGGCTTTTGCGGGCACGGAAATGATTTTTAGAGCTTATCAAGAGGCGATTACAAAAAAATATCGGTTTTATAGTTATGGGGATGCCATGTTGATACTTTGAGAAATCAGAATTGAGCAGGAGTCAGAATTCAGGAGGATAAAAATTATTTCTGGATTTCTGACTCCTGACTTCTGATCTTCTGTTAGGACGTTATATGAGTTTTTCGTTTACGGTTATCAAAGAAGATAGTATCTCTTCAGCCCGGCTGGGGAAAATACTCACGTCGCATGGTGAGGTGAATACTCCGGCTTTCATGCCGGTAGGAACTCAGGGAACAGTGAAGTCGCTTACCCCAGAGGACATAGAAGATCTAAACGCCGAGATCATTCTTTGCAATACGTACCATCTCTATCTTCGGCCGGGGCATGAGGTGATTGCCCGTTTAGGAGGATTGCATTCCTTTATCCATTGGAAGCACCCCCTTCTGACCGATAGCGGAGGTTTTCAAATTTATAGCATCAGCACCTTAAGAAAGATAAAAGAAGAGGGGGTATTTTTTCGGTCGCATTTGGATGGTTCTTCGCATTTACTTACCCCGGAAAGAGCGGTCGAGGTTCAGGAGGCATTGGGAGCAGATATTATTATGTGTTTGGATGAATGCACGCCCTATCCTTCAAGTTTCGATTATACGCAAGAGTCATTATCACTTACTACTCGATGGGCAGAGCGGAGTAAAAAGGCGCATACGAGAAAAGATCAGGCTCTGTTTGGAATTATCCAGGGAGGAATGTATCCGGATTTAAGAAAGCAAAGCACCCGAGAAATCGTGGGGTTCGATTTTCCTGGATACGCCGTAGGTGGTTTAGGGGTAGGAGAGACGAAAGATACGCTGCATGAAATTTTAGATACCACGGTGCCTTTAATTCCCCACGACAAGCCTCGTTACCTTATGGGGGTAGGAACTCCGCAGGATCTCTTGGAGTGCGCGAAAAAGGGGATTGATATGTTTGATTGTGTCATGCCGACACGACATGCCCGCAATGGGATGCTTTTTACCAGTTTCGGGAACCTGGTGATTAAAAACGCGGAATATGCTGATGATCCGAAACCGATTGATCCTCAGTGCGGATGTTATACCTGTAAACATTATTCCCGGGCCTATTTGCGCCACCTGTTTATGGCCAAGGAAATACTTTCTGCTCGGTTGAACACTATTCATAACTTATATTATTATCTCAATCTTATGAAAGATATCCGCGATGCTATCCGTGCGGATCGCGTGGAAGAATTTAGTTGCGATTTTTACGAAAAACAAAAAACGGTCATGGTAAATCAGGGGACAACACGTTCTCTTTATGTTGTGCAGTAGGATTTTGCTCCCCGGTGGAGTTTCCTAACCAAGAGGTTTTTTAGAACAAAAAAATATTGAGTAATAACTGATTAACTTTTTAACAATTGGAGGTACAGTAATGTTTGGTATTGCTTATGCTTTAGGCACTGGAGGGAATAGCGGTGGAGGACAGCAGGCTGGATTAATGCAATTTCTCCCTTTAATCCTTATCTTCGTAATTTTTTATTTTCTCCTGATTCTTCCTCAACAAAGAAAAATCAAAAAACACCGGGATTTTTTAAAAGAACTGGAAAAGGGGAAAAACGTGGTAACCAGTAGTGGCATCCATGGAAAAATTACCGGTCTTACAGATAATATTGTTACTTTGGAAATTGCCCCCAATGTAAAGATAAAAGTTTCTCGCGATCAGGTTTTGGGATACAGTGAAATAAAATCAGAATGAGGCAGTTTAACATAAACAAGGAGATGAAAAGATGGTGAGGAATTTAACGTGGCGAGCTGTTTTAGTTATACTCTCTATTGTAGCTGGCATGTTTTATTTAATTCCTTCGATTACCGATAGTCTCCCTCCATGGTGGAAGGATAATGTAGATAAAATTCGTCTGGGATTAGACCTCCAAGGAGGAATGCACCTCATTACTGAAGTTCAGACTGATAAAGCGATCGAAAATACTCTCAATCAGTATGTCCAGACGCTGGAAGAGGTGCTCGATGAAGAAAAGATACCTTTTATAGAAATAACCCTCCGTAAGGATCAAACCATTGCCGTCGAATTGCTGGATCAATCTACCAATGAAAAATTTGACAGAGGTCATGAAAAAAAACTTCCCCGCACTCACCAGCCTGCAACCTGAAACGGGCGAGAACTTTTATCGGCCGATTTTCGCATTGGATAAAAATGAAATCCGCACGGTCAAGGACTCGGCAGTAAAACAAGCTCTCGAGACTATCCGGAATCGGATTGACCAGTTTGGGGTGACCGAACCAAATATTCAACGCCAGGGAGAGGACCGGATTCTCATTCAATTGCCCGGTCTTAATGATCCGGAACGAGCAAAAAGGTTACTCAAACAGACGGCGATGTTAGAATTCAAGCTGGTCAATGATGAAGACAGTGTGCAGAAAGCGCTCGAAGGAAGAGTCCCTCCGGAAAACGAAATTCTTTATGAAGAAACTGTGGATAAAGAAACCGGAATAGTAACGAACCACGTACCGTTACTATTAAAAAAAAGAACTCTGTTGACCGGAGATATGCTGGTTGACGCCCAACCCCAAATTGATAGCGCCCAGTATAATCAACCCTATGTTTCAATTAAGTTTAATGCTAAAGGGGCAAAGATTTTTAAAACGGTGACCACAAATAATGTGGGGAAAAGACTCGCCATTGTTCTTGATAATGTGGTTAGATCAGCTCCTGTTATTCGGGAACCGATTGGCGGAGGTCGGGCGCAGATTGAGGGAAGCTTTACCTTAGAGGAGGCCAAAGACCTGGCGATCGTATTACGAGCAGGATCTCTGCCGGCGCCAATTAAAATTTTAGAAGAACGAACCGTGGGGCCTTCTCTCGGAAAGGATTCTATTGACCAAGGGATTCGTGCTACCGTTATCGGAAGTCTCCTCGTATTATTATTTATGTTTATTTATTACAAATTATCCGGATTGATTGCTAATATTGCTCTTATCCTCAACATGGTTATTATTTTTGCTGTATTAGCAGCTTTTGAGGCAGCTCTCACTCTTCCTGGTATCGCGGGAATTGTGCTCACCCTCGGTATGGCGGTGGACGCTAATGTCCTTATTTTTGAACGTATCCGGGAGGAGTTGCGCGCTGGTAAAACCATCTGGGCTGCGGTAGACGCAGGTTACGCGAAAGCTTTTTCCGCTATTTTCGATTCGAACCTTACCACCGTGCTTGCCGCTGCCATTCTTTTTCAATTTGGCACGGGTCCGGTAAAAGGATTTGCCGTGACTTTGTGTGTTGGAATTATGGCGAGTTTCTTTACGGCTATATTCGTAACCCGGGTGGTGTTTGATTATTTTGTTTTAGTCAAAAAGGTTAAGAGCGTAAGCATTTAAAAAGGGAAAGGATATTTACTATGGAATTTTTTCGGATTAAAACTAATATTGATTTTATCGGGAAAAAGAATTACGCCCTTGCTTTTTCAAGTATTTTAATCCTGATCACTATCATCTCCTTAATCATTCATAAGGGCCCCCGCTACGGGGTAGACTTTTCCGGGGGTATCTCAGTCAGGGTAAAATTTTCTCAACCAGTAACTGCTGCCGAAATCAAGAGCGGAATTCAAACGCTAAATTTATCTAATTGTACTGTTCAAGAGTTTATTGAAAAAGGTCAGCATGAATTCCAGATTCAATCAGGCAAAGAAAACCTTGATATTGAAAACATTCAGGCGTCACTCCGTCAAGCGTTATCAAAAAAATTTGGAGAAGGTCGCTTTGAGATTCGAAAAGTTGAGACCGTAGGCCCCAAAGTCGGTAAAGACCTCCGGGAAAAAGGACTCTGGGCGGTGATCATTTCCTGGGGGATGATGCTTATCTATGTGGCTTTTCGCTTTAAACATGTTAGCTTTGGCCTGGGTGGAATCGTTGCCCTGGCACATGATGTACTGATAACCGTGGGGGCGTTTTCACTTACTAATCGGGAAATAGACCTTACCATCGTTGCTGCGTTACTTACCATTATTGGTTTTTCGATTAATGATACGATTGTCATTTATGATCGGGTTCGAGAGAATCGCCGTAAAGCCCCGAGTGCTTCGTTACCGGAGGTCATTAACCAGAGCATCAATGAAACACTCAGCCGTACCATTATCACAACCGGAACAGTTTTATTGGGTGTTGTAGCATTGCTTTTATTTGGTGGCGGCGTTATCCATGATTTTGCTTTTGCCATGTTGGTGGGATGTATTTCCGGAACGTATTCTACGCTTTATATTGCCAGTCCCGTGGTAATATTGTGGGAAGAAAAGTTTAAGGGAAAGAAAAAAAGAAGATACTAAGAATTCCGCAAATAATTTTATCGCCAGTAAAAGGAACTTGGTGTAGCCATGATCAGCGTTGATGAAGCCCGAACTATTGTTTTGAGTCATACCCACCCTATGGGCCTTGAGAAGGTTGATCTACTCACGTCTCTCGGAAGAGTGATCGGGGAAGAAATTATTGCCCCGTTTAACATCCCCCCATGGGACAACTCAGCGATGGATGGGTATGCGGTCCGGTTTGAAGATATAAAAAATGCTTGTTTTGATAAACCAACAACATTAAAAGTCATCGAGGAGCTCCCGGCCGGGTTTTTACCCAAAAACCAGGTTGGACCTATGCAAGCTACCCATATTATGACTGGTGCTCCGATCCCCCAAGGAGCGGATACGGTAGTGAGAAAGGAAGATACCTCGTCTTCAGGAGATAACGTTCACATTTTGGCACCTCCGAACAAAGGGGAAAATATCAGACTCGCAGGCGAGAATGTCATGCGAGGGGACAAGGTTATTCAAGCGAGAACAGTTATCCGGCCACCTCATGTTGGTATGCTTGCTTCTTTTGCGAAAAGTTTTATTTCGGTCTATCAGGTACCCACGGTAGCGATTCTCTCTACCGGAGATGAGGTAATCGATATAGATGAAGAAGGAGACTCGTCGAAAATTATAAACAGCAATACCTATTCTCTCGCTGCCCAGGTTAAAGAATGCGGAGCTTTACCCCTCATGTTGGGGATTGCAAGGGATGATAAAAGGGAAATTTTGGCAAAAATCACGCAGGGGCTTTCTGCTGATGTTATTCTTACTACCGGCGGCGTTTCCGTTGGAGAATATGATTTTGTCAAAGATGTTTTGGAGGAGATGGGTGGCGAAATAAAATTCTGGAACGTAGCGATGAGACCCGGAAAACCCACAGCTTTCGGTCTTATTGCTGGTAAACTAATTTTTGGATTGCCCGGCAACCCGGTTTCTTGCATGGTTTGTTTTGAACAGTTTGTTCGACCCGCGCTGCTTAAAAAAATGGGGCACACGCACCTGTTCCGACCTCAGATTGAAGCAGTTTTGGTTGATGATGTCAAAACGAAAAAGGACCTCCGTTTTTTTATCAGGGTGCGTTTAGGCTTTCGGGAGGGAGTCCTCTGCGCTACCACCACTGGTGATCAAGGCTCAGGTATTCTTAAATCCATGATTCAGGCCAATGGATTAATGGTGGTAACTGAGGATAAGAAGGAGATTAAGGCTGGAGAAAAAGTAAGCGTTCAAGTTTTAGACCACACCTTTGAACTGGAAAGCCACTAAAAACAACTTTCCCTCTGTGATCGGCTCGATAAAAAAAGCTTCAGTCTCGCCTTCCTCTTGACCTATCATCTGATACCAAGTCGCCTTCATTTGCATATCTTTGTTGTCTCCTCGTCATACTCCTCGACGTACTAAAACGTACGCCTGCGTCGATTCCTCGTCGTCGCCTCGATCTGCTTTTGAATGCAACTTGGTATGAATTCTAAAATTTTTCGTAGGGAGAGCGGAATCCCGAAAAGGTTAAGAGTTATTTCCAGATGCGTTGCTTTGTTTATTGTGCTGTTATTTTTTTAAATAAGCAAAGAGTGGGCAACGCTTTCCCTCGCGCATAAAATACCATTCGTGGTTTTCATCTTGTTTCGCAACCAAGATGCCATGAAAGCGCATAGCGTTGCGCAGTTTTTCCCGGGTTGGTTCCTCAGGATTGGACAAGGAAACTTTACTCTCGTTATTGGAACAAGCAAAAGTCGTAATCAAAAGGATTATCAGAAACAAATACCGCATACATCACTCCTTGATATCAACAGAGTTCTCTTCATGGGGATAATCTACTTTAAAAAATAGTATCCATCCTTGGATGGCCTTACCGAAAACCTTGTTTAATCATTTTGGCTAAAAATGAGAAATTTTACGTGGCTTACGTGAAGACTTCCAGTAGATCAGGAGATTTTACGTGGGCAGAAATCCCAGAGAAGAAAAATGAATACCTTTACCCTATCTTTTTATAAAGATGTTATCCCTGCTTTTTATTTCTTATTTGTCAGTTTCCAGAATTTTTTCTTTTCTGGAGAAACATTCTCTCCGCTTATTTTTGCAAACTCGCGTAACAACCCTTCTTGTTGTTCAGATAAGTTGGTCGGAGTTTTAACAATGATCTGAACATACTGATCTCCTCGTCCTCCCCCCCGCACAAAGGGTATTCCCAAATCTTTCAACCTAAAAACTTCTCCTGATTGAGCACCCTGGGGAAGAGAAATTTTGGTTGATCCTTCTAATGTCGGCACTTCAATCTCTGCTCCAAGCGCAGCCTGGGGAAAAGAGATGGGTATCTGACAAGAAATATCATAGCCCTTGCGTTCAAAAAAATCATGTTCTTGGACAAAAATAACCACATAAAGGTCTCCGGGAGAACCGCCGCGAACACCATCTTCCCCTTCGCCAGACAATCGAAGCCGACTGCCGGTTTCAACTCCCGCAGGGACTTTAACCAGTACCTTTTTATTTTTTCTTACCTTGCCTGCGCCCCGACAGTGAGAACAAGGATTTTTAATAATAGTCGCTTCTCCGTGACATTGGGGGCAGGTGGTGCTAATGCTAAAAAATCCTTGGGAATGCATAACCTGTCCTCGCCCTCTGCACGTAGGGCATGTTTCTGGTCGAGCGCCGGGAGCAGAACCCGTTCCTTTACAGGAATCACAAAGTTGCCTTTTTTCTATTTCGACTTCTTTTTCTACGCCAAATGCTGCTTCTAAAAAAGAAAGCCTCAGGTCATAACGTAAATCAGCGCCTGCGTGACTAGCGGTACGGCTTCGCGTCCGGGTTCCAAAACCAAAAAATTCTTCAAAAATAGAACCAAAGCTGGAAAAAATATCTTCAAAGCCGGTAAAGCCGGTAAAGCCAGTTCCCCGCAAGCCTTCATGGCCAAAGCGGTCATAGAGGGACCTTTTTTCTGAATCACGAAGAACCTCGTAAGCCTCAGCAGCTTCTTTAAATTTTTCTTCTGCCTCATTGTCGCCTGGATTTCGGTCCGGATGGTACTGGAGGGCTAATTGCCGGTAAGCTTTTTTTATATCTGGTTCGCCTGCGTCCCTCGGCACCCCCAGAACTTCATAGTAGTCTCGCTTTGTCATCTTTGGGGTCAGTTGGTGAAAAATTATTAATAATTACCACCCCCCTTGTTTTTGATTTTCAAGATTTTTTTGAGAAAATTAAGAAGGGAAGTGGATGCTTGGAAAAATAGAGTAGATTAATTTGATTTATTTAAACTAATTAATTTAGTTGTTATTTATTAAATTGTCAACACTAATTTAACATTGGTTTTTTTTAATTTCTTTGATATTATTGAATATATTGAAATTAATCTTAGGTGATTAAAAACCTTTTGTCGAGGATAAGTCAGGATGATTTTTTACCCAAAAGAATATGATGTTATTGTTATTGGCGGGGGACATGCGGGGTGTGAAGCTGCATTAGCCTCTGCCCGAATAGGATGTTCTACTCTGCTGGTCACCATGAATATAGACACTGTTGGTCTCATGTCGTGTAATCCTGCTATCGGCGGTCTCGCGAAAGGACAAATCGTCAAAGAAATAGATGCCTTAGGCGGAGAAATGGGAAAAGCGGCTGACCATACGGGCATTCAATTTCGCCGCTTAAACACTAAAAAAGGTCCAGCCGTCCGTTCTTCCCGAGCCCAAATAGACCGGCAGGACTATCGACTCTATATGAAAATGGTTTTAGAAAGACAACCAAATTTAGACCTTAAGCAAGCCACGGTTGACCATTTACTCATAAAGAATAACACGGTCTATGGGGTAAAGACCCACACTGAAGAAGGGTTCGTGGGAAAGGCTGTGGTAATAACACCCGGAACATTCTTTAATGGTCTTATTCATATCGGTTTGGTAAACTTTCCAGCTGGTCGGATGGGGGATTTTCCCTCGATTGCGCTTCCTAAACAGCTTAGAGAACTTGGGTTTGAAATTGGACGGCTCAAAACAGGTACTACTCCTCGTCTTGATGGAAAAACCATTGATTTTTCAAGACTTACCCCTCAAGCGGGAGATGATGAACCAATTCCTTTTTCCTTTTCAACCATTAATCAACTGAATAACCAGGCAGTTTGCTATATTACCTATACCAATGATAAGACCCACAAAATAATTCAGACCGGATTTGATCGGTCTCCTCTCTATACCGGGATCATTGTGGGGACCGGGGTGAGATATTGTCCTTCGATTGAGGATAAGATAGTCCGTTTTTCTGATAAAGAACGACACCAGATATTTTTAGAACCCGATGGGATCCACACCAATGAATATTATCCTAATGGTGTCTCAACCAGCCTGCCTTACGATATCCAGATTGAAATGCTTCGGAGCATCGAGGGGCTGGAAAAGGTTGAAATCAGACGACCAGGGTATGCGATTGAACATGATTATGTTAATCCCTTACAACTGAAGCCTACCTTGGAAACCAAGCTTATACGAAACCTTTTTCTTGCGGGCCAAATTAACGGTACCACTGGATATGAAGAGGCTGCGGGACAAGGACTTATTGCAGGCATTAATGCTGCTTTAACCACGCAAGAACGCGAACCTGTTATTATTGACCGTTCAGAGGGATATATTGGCGTTTTGATTGACGATTTAGTTACCAAAGGGACTAAAGAGCCTTACCGGATGTTTACTTCTCGGGCTGAATACCGGCTTATCCTGCGGGAAGACAATGCTGACCTGAGACTTCGGGAAAAAGGTTTCCAGGTTGGGTTGCTTACTCATGAGGAATATGAGCGTTTTCGGAAAAAGAAAAAAGCGATCGAGGAGGAGCTTGTGCGGCTTCGTTCTATCCAGGTCCGGGCTGATGCGCAAACGAATGAGACTTTAGTACGTCTCGGGACCGCTCCCATTAAAAACCCGGCCACGTTAGAGGAAATTTTGCGTCGCCCTGAGGTATCGTATAAAACGCTTTCTGCTCTCGGATACCCGCTCCAGGAAGAAATATCACCAGTAGTTATTGAACAAGTAGAAATCCAGATAAAATACGCTGGTTACATTAACCGCCAAGAGGAACAAGTCGAAAAGTTTAAAAAGATGGAAAATATAAAGCTGCCTTTTGATTTTGATTACCAAAAAATTCCTGGGTTATCGCGGGAAGTCCAGGAAAAACTAACCGCTATCCGGCCGGTTTCTTTGGGACAAGCTTCCCGCATTTCGGGCATTACTCCGGCAGCACTTTCGATCCTTATGGTGTACGTGAAAAGGTTAGGAACTGTTTAGCGGTGTGCTTTTAAAGGTGATTGGTTGAGTTTCTGGAAATGGGTTAGTTTTATAAAATACTTTTAAGATTAAAAATTTTATGATAGATTAATCAAGTTTTAAATGTAGAATTGCTGGTAATGCTCAGTATCCTTTTAACTTTTGCGGTGTTCAAATGTTACGATTGGAGGGAATGTTTGATGGATAATGAATTAATAAGCCGAAGGTTTGAAATTGAAAGTAAGCTTTTTTTCTTGGATTTTAAAGAGAACCCCAACGGTCGGTACCTGAAGATTACGGAAAAATCTGGTGATAAAAGGAGTTTTATCATTGTCCCCGAAGGAGGACTCAACGCATTTCTTAAAGAATTGACTGAAATTATCAGTGAGACTGATAAGTTACAATAAATAAATGCATACCTTCTATTTCTGAGTAACGAATATCCCCCCTTGATGAGCAATGATTCAAAGATTACCCTTATGCCCAGGCTTCTTTATCGTTTTAGGTTAGCAGGCATGATGATCTACAAAAAAATATCTCTCGATCACTGGACAAGATATTGTCTAACATGACTTTTTTAATAAACTTCTGAAGATAACCAGAGTAACCCGTTTTAAACCATTTTTTTAGACTTTCACAGTATTAAATAAAAAGCCTCACACTCGTGAAAGGAGGAGAGAAGATTGGAGGAATACGAGTGCAAGGCTTAAAAGGGAAATATTATTTCAACTATTAATCAATTTAACCATTTTTTTTGAATAGTCAAGTTTGACTGAAGACGTTTGAACCGTATCTCCCCCTATCCCTTAATTACTCCAAGGGGTTTTAATCTAACTACTTTTTTACTGATCCCGGCCTCATGCACGACCTGCACCACATCGCTAACATCTTTGTAGGCTTCAGGAATTTCCTCAACCAGGGTTTCCCGGCTGGCGCCGCGGACGATTATTCCTTTACTTTCAAGTTCCTTGGTAACTGATTTCCCTTGCGCCTTTCTTTTGGCCTCGTGCCTGCTCATGACCCGACCAGCTCCATGGCAGGTTGACCCAAAGGTTTCTTGGTAAGCTTTTTCCGTACCCAGCAGCACGTAGGAATACCGGCCCATGTCACCCGGAATGAGCACGGGCTGTCCCAGTTCTCGGTAGTCAAGAGGGAGTTCGGGATGGCCGGGAGGAAATGCCCGGGTCGCTCCCTTGCGGTGGACACAGACCTTCTTTTTTTCTCCTTGCACATCATGGGTCTCGATTTTAGCAATGTTGTGGCAGACATCGTAAATCACTTCGAGTTGGAGGACTTTCGGCCCCATCTTAAACACCTGTTCAAAAGACTCCCGGGTCCAGTGGGAAATGAGCTGGCGATTAGCAAAAGCAAAGTTGGCGGCACTTGCCATGGCCGCCAGATAATTTTTTCCCTCCTGGGAATCCAAGGGGAGCGCAGCAGAGTTGCTTATCAGGAAGTTCAATACCGTACCGGCGGGAAGCTTCTAGCATCACCCGGATAAAATCATCACATACCTGATGGCCCAATCCTCGGGAGCCGGTGTGTACTAAAACGGTAACCCCATCTTTTTCGAGTCCTAACTTTTGGGCAGCTTTTGCATCGTAGACTTCATCAACATAGCCGACTTCTACAAAGTGATTGCCGGAGCCGAGAGTTCCTAATTGAGGCCGGCCTCGTTCTTTCGCACGGTCACTAACCATTTTTGGATCGGCTCCGTCAATGCAGCCGCAAGCTTCCAAGTGTTCTCTATCTTCCGCGGAACCGTACCCGCGCTTAATCGCCCATTGGGCTCCTTCTTCTAAGACTCGGTCAAGTTCTTGATAACTGAGTTTCAGGTCTTTCCGATGGGAGCCTACGCCTGAAGGTATATTTCTGAACAAGGTATCGACGAGTTGGTGAATCTTATTTTGGATATCGTTGCGGCTCAAACCTGAGCGCATAAGCCGAACGCCGCAGTTTATATCATAGCCAACCCCACCGGGAGAAACTACTCCAGTTTCCATGTCAAAAGCCGCCACTCCCCCAATGGGGAATCCATATCCCCAATGAATATCGGGCATGGCCATTGATTTTCCGAGTATACCCGGAAGGGTAGCCACATTGGCAACTTGAAGGAGGCTTTGGTCTTTCTGAATATCTTTGATCATCTTCTCATCCGCGTAGACCAAACCGTCAGTTTTCATGCTGCCTTCCCTCGGAATCAGCCATCGGCATTCATCAATTTTTTGAACTTTTACCGGGACTTTTTCACCCATGAATTTCACCTCTTCTATAGTGAAAAAAATTTAAGAACTCTCCGTCTGTGAGGTGGTGCGTTACCAAAGAATTTCAGGTAACACCATTCATTGTCCTCTCATGCGATTATAGGTCAAAAATGATTTGCGTCTTCCACATTCCCTTTTGTTTTTGTATGGAGAGTTGATGAAAAGTAACTGCCTTGATTATTCTTTTGATAGGGTGCTTTTCTGCCGTGTATTTTTCTCCCCAGGCAATAGCTTCAAGATGCTCTTTGTTGAGATTTTTTATTTCAAAACGGCTGAAAAGTAATCCTTGCGTTTCGAAAAGGTAAAGGAACTCATTAAGCCACGAGACCAGAAGCTCTTCCAATCCCGGCGCATCAAGCGAGAAGCTGTGTGATTCTTTTTCATGAATATTTTTAAGTTCGGTCAAAACAGAGAAAAAACTTTGGGCCGCGTTTTGAAAAAGCTCAGGAAGACTTTTTCCAAAAATAACGACACCAATATCAGCCGTATGATCAATAAACCGAAATTTTTTCCTCATGGGTTTATTATAAACGGCATTCGAATTATTTTCAAATGAGCTTCAGGAATGATCAAAAAAGCTTTCTTTGAGTGGGAGGCAAAGTTTTGTTTACATGCGCTCCGGGTGGAAGAAACGATAATTTTTTTCCTTCGATTAGTAGTGTTCTTCATGTGCGACGTCATGTTCTCTGACTTTGTCTTTAAAAAAGTTATACACCCAGGATTGATAGATAATGATAATCGGCACAAAAACCAGCGCGACCCCCAGCATAATCTTTAGAGTCAAGGGGCTGGAGGCAGAATTAAAGATGGTCAGACTGTAAGAAGGGTTTATGCTCGAAGGGAGCAGGTTAGGGTAGAGGCCCACAATTCCAAACAACGTGACTCCCACAATGGTTCCGCTGGACGCGGACCACGCTTTGCACCAGGCTTGTTTTTTTATGAATACCCGGACCAACAAAAGACTTGCTACCGTAGCCAGCGGAATAATAAAAAGGATAGGGGATTTAAGATAGTTTTGGTAAAGCTGGGTAAAGAATCCGGTCGCCAAAAGAAATAAACCGGCTATGACTACAAGAGCCAGCCACAGTTTTTTGGCTAAAACAGTAGCCCTTTGGTGAAGTTCTCCTTCTGCTTTGATGGTAAGCCACAATGATCCGTGGAGACAAAATAAAACTAAAAAGAGGATTCCCCCCGCCAGGCCATAAGGGTTAAGAAGGGTTAAAATATTTCCGTGGTAGATTCCTTCCCCATCAATGGGAATGCCGCGAAAGATATTGGCGAAAGCGACCCCCAAAAGCAAGGCCGGCAAAAAACTTCCCATGACCATAGCGATATCCCAGAGCATCCGCCAGGCCGGCTTATCTATTTTACCCCGGAATTCAAAGGAGACAGCTCGAAAGATTAATGCAAACAGGATAAGCATCAAAGCTGAATAAAAGCTGCTAAACAGTACCGCATACGTCGTTGGGAAAGCGGCAAAGGTTACGCCGCCGGCAGTAATCAGCCAGACCTCGTTGCCATCCCAGTAAGGATATTGAGCATTATACATGATTCGTTTGTCAGCTTCATTTTTGGCGAGCAAAGGCATGGTGGTACCCAGACCTAAGTCAAAGCCGTCAAGAGCAAAATAAATTGCCCAAAGAATTCCCCAAAGTATAAACCAGATAGTTTCTAACATGACGCATCCTCCCCGTCTTATGTGATTACTGGTGTTAAAGGTTCAGGTCCCTTTTTGGCATGTTTGGCCATCAGGGAAAATGCAACCAATCCGAGAAAAGAGTAAACGACGATAAAAGCTAAAATACTCAGCGCCACCTGAGGGGTGGCAATTGGTGAAACTGCGTGGGACGTTCTCATTACCCCGTAGACGATCCACGGCTGACGTCCGACTTCTGAAACCGTCCACCCGAGTGTGCATGCGAGGTAAGGCAGGGGGATAGAATACAAAATCAGTTTAAGGAGACCGGGGCTTGATTCCAAGCGGTTTCGTTTTACCCAGCGATATAAGGGTAAGCAAAATAAATATAAAACCAAGCAGTACCATGAAGCGAAAAGAAAAAAAGGTTAAACCAAGCGGAGGTCTATTGGCTTTTGGAAAATCCTTAAGCCCGGGCATAGTCGCGTTGGGATCATGGAAAACAATGACACTTAACAGGCTCGGTATGCGTCCGAATTGAAGCAGGTTCTGTTCATGTTCTGCGTCTGGAATAAGAAAAAGATAAAAAGGGGCGTGGTCGGTTGTTTCCCAGTTTGATTCCAGGGCGGCCAGCTTGCTCGGTTGCTTTTCAGCAAGATCAGCGCCATGAAGGTGGCCCTCAATAACGACAAACAATGAAAAAATGAACGCCATATTCAGCGCCAAGCGAAAAGATTTAATAAAAAAGGAAGTGTGTTGTTTTTTGAGGATGTGATAGGCGCTTATGCCCATGACAAAAAAACCGGTCAAAACATAGACCGCTCCGAGGGTGTGAAGAACGGCGAGGATAGCAAACTTCTGGGTTATAACCGCCAGAAAGTCAGTCAATTCAGCTCGACCATTTCTGATAACAAAACCAACCGGATGTTGCATCCAGGAATTGGCAATAATGATCCATAGGGCGGAAAGATTGGAGGCTATCGCCACCAGCCAGATGCTCACGGAATGGGCTTTGGGAGAGAGTCGTTTCCATCCGAGCGCCCACACGGCAATAAAGGTTGATTCGAGAAAAAAAGCGGCAGTTGCTTCAATAGCCAGGAGAGAACCAAAAATATCTCCCACAAACTTCGAGTACCGGGCCCAGTTGGTTCCAAATTGGAATTCTAACGTGATGCCGGTTACTATCCCGATGACAAAATTCATAAGAAAAATTTTACCCCAAAATTTTGCCATCCTTTGGTATTCTATATCTTTGGTTATAACGTACCGGGTTTCCATGATGGCAAGAAGAATTGAAAGGCCGAGGGTCAAGGGAACAAATAAAAAATGGAAATAGGTAGCCACAGCGAATTGTAACCGTGAAAGCATTAATACGTCCATACACACTCCCTCCATTTAAGTGTTGACTGCAATACCTCTCCTGAGTTCCAATCGTGAAATCGAGTGGGTTTCTTTGAACTCCCCCAGACCTCATATTGCACCAAGAGGGGGAACTGATTTACCCCCCCTCTTTCCGAAAAGAGGAAGCGAGGGGGAGTTCCCGCGAATGCTTCATTAACTCCTGCTTTTCACCTGCACTCTTCCACGATGAGTTTTGATTAAAATGTTATATCCAGACTGCATAAGACGCTTTAAAGCGCATCCGTGAGGATCGGTCGCAAAACAAAAAAAATTTATTACCTTTTTGTTTGATAATCCCCAGTGCAATAAGGAAGTGCAACGTTTAGGATAAGGAGTAATATCGCAAGCAGTAATTTTATTTTATTTTTCCTGCCGAACGGCACTACTATTTCAAAGGTTCTTTAGACAACACGATGGAATTGATCCAGACTAGGCGGTGCCTTTGCCGTTGATGACAACGTTTAAGGTCACCTTATCCGGCTTTTGGCCTTTCTGGAAGGAATGGAGTTTGAATTATCTTCCAATCAGTTTTTTGTTTAACCACATCGTTCATGCCCCGC
>CAVTQE010000012.1:0-12177 GCA_963736755.1 uncultured delta proteobacterium
AAATAATCTATCCAGAATATTTATAAAGACCATAATACATTAGAACCTCCAACCATAATCTTATGGCTCGGAGGTTCTGTTTATCCTTCCCTTTTTATGACCATGAATAGTGCAATGCGTTGTCACTGTAATTTTCCGACAAAAGAAACTCGTGGTTGAAATATGGTTGTAAATTGATTTTTTGATATTAAAAAAGGGTTTAAGATTTTTACTTAAACCCTTTTTATTTGAGCGGGGACGACGAGACTCGAACTCGCGACCTCCGGCGTGACAGGCCGACGTTCTAACCAAACTGAACTACGCCCCCGATTTTAAAATATTTCAAAATAAATAGTGGAAATTACAATAAGTTATTTCCACCTGCATTATAATATAATGGGATTTATCCAAATTGCAAGGAAAATTTATTTTTGGTGCTGCTAAAAGCATTTCTTTAAGTCGAGCACCTTCAATATTTTCTTCTTTTAAAAGCAGTGTTGCGCCTTGATCCATGATTTTTTTGTATTTTGTTAAAATTTCTTTGGCAACCTCAAACTGGGCATCGATTATTTTTTTAACTTCTTCGTCAATGGTCTTAGCGGTTTGTTCACTGTAGTCATTTCCGGTGGGAAGGCCGACGTCAAGATATTTTGGCTGATGTTCGCGCTCAAAATAAATCTGGCCCAGCTCTTTACTCATCCCGTATTCTTTAACCATGCTTCGGGCAATATCAGTAGCTTTGGCAAGGTCGTTATGAGCACCGGTTGAAATATCCTCAAAGTGAATTTCTTCGGCTGCTCTTCCTCCGAGCAAAACGGCTATTTTGTTTAAAAGCTCGGTTTTAGTCATTAAGAATCGATCTTCGGTTGGAACCTGGAGGGTATATCCTAAGGCGGCTACTCCCCTCGGGACAATAGATATTTTTTTAACCGGGTCAGTTTCGGGCAAAGCGAGGGCAACGAGGGCATGTCCAGTCTCGTGATAGGCAACAATCTCTCTTTCCTTTGGATTAATGAGGCGATTTTTTTTTTCCAGTCCAGCCATGATCCGCTCAACCGCTTCCTGAAATTCTTGCATACCTACTTTTTCCTTGTTATGACGGACAGCAAGGAGGGCTGCCTCATTAATCAGATTGGCTAAATCCGCGCCTACAAAACCCGGAGTCATTGCGGCGATGCTTGCAATATCCACATCGGAGTCAACGGTGATATTTCTTAGATGTACCGTGAGGATATCTTCTCGTCCTTTTTTGTCGGGACGATCCACCAAGATGTGGCGGTCAAACCGCCCTGCTCTTAAAAGCGCTGGATCAAGGATCTCAGGCCGGTTCGTAGCAGCCATGAGGATCACGCCCACGGTAGGGTCAAAACCATCCATTTCCACCAAAAGCTGGTTTAAGGTTTGTTCCCGCTCATCATGACCGCCGGTAAAACCGAGGCCCCTGGCTTTGCCGAGCGCATCAAGTTCATCGATAAAGATGATACAGGGTGCTTTCGTCTTTGCTTGGGAGAAAAGATCCCGTACCCGAGCTGCTCCCATACCCACAAACAGTTCTACAAATTCAGACCCGCTCATACTGAAAAAAGGGACTTTGCTTTCCCCGGCGACCGCACGCGCCAGGAGGGTCTTTCCCGAGCCGGGAGGACCGACGAGCAGTACACCCTTGGGGAGCTTTCCTCCTAATTTAGTAAATTTCCCCGGAGATTTAAGAAAGTCGATCACTTCAACCAGCTCTTCTTGTGCCTCATCCACTCCGGCAACATCATTGAAGGTTACTTTAACCTCGTCCTCCATATAGACCTTAGCCTTCTTGCCCAGGGAGAGAAAACTCCCCTGTTGAGCGCTCAACCGGCGCATCATAAAGTACCAGATGCCAAAAAAAATGAGAATGGGTATTACCCAGGAAGCAAGATTTTTAACAAAGTTATCTTCGCTTACCCCTTTAAAGGTGACATTGTATTTTTCCAGAAGCTGAGAGAGGTTTTGGTCTACGCGAACCGTAGTGAACATCTTTTCCACTTGTTTGCCGTCTTGAGTTGTCTTGATTTTTCCCTGAATCCGGTCAGCCGTAATCGCTATCTCCGACACCTTTCCTTGTTCCAGAGCCTTTATAAAATCGCTGTACGGTATGTGTTCGATTGCGAACATATTGACCATCACATCATGCACGATCAGGACAACCCAAATCGCTATTAATACATACCAGATTGAAAACTTATGGTGTTTTTCCATTTTCATTTTTAGCCTCTTTCAGCTTTAGGGTAAAAGCTCATTTCCAATAAAAATAAAAGTGGGAGAAGACAATTGTATTAGTTTTGGTATTTTTTTAAAAGATGATATAAGAAAATTGACTAGAATGCAACGTAGTAAAAAACTATTAAATAAATAATATCATTGCACAGCATTATGAGAGAAGAAATTGGCAGTAAAATTTTAAACCTCCTGGCATCTTCTTCGGGATTTCTTTCCGGACCGATGATCGCCCGGAAGCTTAAAATTTCCCGGGCTGCGATTGCAAAAAGGATCAAAGGGTTTCGCACGCTGGGGTGTAAAATAGACTCCTGCCCTGGTCAAGGCTATCGCCTGGTTTCCGTCCCGGATAAGCTTTTGCCGCCTTTCATCACCATGGGTTTGAAGACAACCATTATTGGCCGTCAGGTATTTTTTTACCCCAAGATTGATTCCACCAATAGTCAAGCAAAAGCGATTGCTGGTCACGGTATTCACGATGGTGCCCTGGTTATTACTGACTATCAGACCCAAGGGCAGGGAAGGCTAAAACGACAATGGGTATCTCCACCCAAAAAGAATCTTTTACTTAGTGTAATATTTTATCCTTTAGTTGCTCCTTCAAAAGTTTTCCAAATGACCTTGTTTGCTTCGCTTGCGGTTTGCAAGAGCCTTAACACGCTTTTTAAAATTAAGGCGGGAATAAAGTGGCCCAATGATGTTTACGTTAATAACCGGAAAATTTGCGGGGTGTTAACGGATGTTTCTACTGATCAGAAACGAGTGAAATGGGTCGTGGTAGGCATAGGTCTTAATGTAAACGCTGATCCATCTCTTGCGCCGGAGTTGGGCAGTCTTGCTACCTCGATTAAACGAGAAACAGGAAGGTCTCAGAAGCGCCTTCCCATTCTTAAACGGATATTAGAGGAGATGGATCGCCTTTATAAACGGTTTTTATCGGGTGAGACTACGCACATAAGGGATGAGTGGCTATCCTATTCCATTATTCTCGGGAAAAAAGTAAATATCTTTTCAGACGGACTCCAGGAAACCGGAATTGCGGAAACAATTGATGAGGATGGTGTCCTTATCCTTCTTACTCCCGATGGGGAAAGAAAAAAGATCGTTGCTGGAGATGTGTCACTAAGGATTCAGGAGACAGAAGACAGGAGTCAGAAGTCAGAAGAAAGGAGTCAGAATGAAAGTAGTTTCAGCTGATTTTGTCATAAGTGCTTTTAAACAAGCGGACTACCCCCCGGATACGTTGCCTGAGGTAGCATTCGCGGGGAAATCGAATGTTGGAAAATCTTCGCTCATGAATACCTTGGTAAATCGAAAAAACTTGGCTCGCACCAGCTCCACACCGGGGCGAACCCAATCCCTTAACTTTTTTTCCATAAACCAAAAATTATATTTTGTTGACTTTCCGGGGTATGGTTTCGCAAAGGTTCCTGCGGAAATTAAGAAAAAGTGGAAACCAATGGTTGAGACTTATTTAAAGAGCAGGAAAAATTTAAAACTCGTGGTGGTTATTCTTGACTGCCGGCGTGAGCCTTCTCAGGACGATAGTGATTTAGTGGAATGGTTACGATTCTATAAAATTTCAGCATTGGTGGTATTAACGAAAATAGATAAAATTTCCTTTGGCCAAAGAAATAAACAGAAGTTCTTGGTAAAAAAGATGCTCAAGGTAGAAGATGACCACATGGTATTTTTCTCAGCAGTCACGGGAGAAGGCAAAGACGATCTCTGGAAAAAGATTCGATCGAGACTTTAAAGAGGGCAGGACGCTTACGCCTTGACGATTTTTCCCCGTCCTTCACGCACATCGCGGGTTGCGTTCCGGGTATCAATTACCAGAGGTGCGTGCTTTACAATCCACTTATAGTCATAGCAGGAATGAGCGGTGGTAATCACCACGCAGTCTACTTTTTGGAGGAGCTTTTCGGTAAGCTCTTCCGATTTCAGGTTGAATCTTCCTTTCCTGACTAAAGGGATTTTATCAAAAAATGGGTCATTGTATAAAACCGTTGCTCCTTTTTCGTGGAATAACTTAATAATTTCTAAGGCGGGTGATTCCCGCATGTCATCAATGTCCTTTTTATAAGCGACGCCCAAAATGAGGACCGTTGATTTAGAGAGCGGTTTGTTTTGTAAGTTTAAGGCGTCCATGGTTTTTTCCACCACATACTCAGGCATTCTGGTGTTAATCTCGCCCGCCAGTTCAATAAACCGGGTTGTAAGGTTAAACTCTCGCACCTTCCAGGAAAGGTAAAAGGGATCGATGGGAATACAATGCCCACCCAGTCCCGGTCCGGGATAAAAGGGGGTAAAACCGAACGGTTTCGTGGAAGCAGCTTCAATAACCTCCCAGATGTCAATCCCCATGCGGTCAGCGATGATTTTCATCTCATTTGCCAGAGCGATGTTCACACTCCGGTAAATGTTTTCGAGTAGTTTGGCCATTTCGGCTACGCGCGCTGACGATACGGGAACCACCTGTTTAATTGCCGACTGATAGAGTTCCTTTGCTATGTCGGTAGATTTCGGTCCTACCCCGCCTACCACCTTGGGGATGTCCGCTGTTTTCCAATTTTTGTTTCCCGGATCTTCCCGTTCCGGAGAAAAAGCCAAGAAAAAATCTTTTTCAACCCTTAGCCCTTTCTCTTCTAATTTTGGGAGCACGATTTCTTCGGTTGTACCTGGGTACGTGGTGCTTTCTAAAACAATCAAGTTGACCTTTACGGAGTGTTTTCGCGATCTCCTGAGTCGTATTAATAATATAGGTTAAGTCAGGATCTTTCATTTTGGTGAGAGGGGTAGGAACACAGATGATGATACAATCAACTTCTGCGAGTCTTGCAAAATCAGCGGTTGCGGAAAACTTCTTTTTTTTGAGATACGGGGAAAACAATTTCGCGGGATACTGTTTGATATAATTTCTTCCCTGATTGAGGGCGGTTACTTTATCTTTATCAATATCGAACCCTAAAAGGGTGAAACCCTGCTTTTAAGAAGGTCAACGTGAGCGGGATACCCACATACCCCATGCCGATCACCCCAACGATTGCTTCCCGCTTTTGAATCCTTTTTTTCAGCATAATCTCCTCCTTTACATCAAAAACATCTTATAAGTTTTAAATTATACCTAAATTTTTAATGTTTTCAATAGAGAAACTTCTTTACTTCGTAAAGGGCAGTTTGCCTGATGCGGGGATGTCTCCGGCGAGAACCTTGATTGCCGCCTCAATCTGGACTTTGCGGTATCCATAGGTTATGAGCGTGGTTAGATCGTTATCCAGGTGATGCACATCAAAAGGATTACGAAGCAAAATGAAGATGGTATTCTGGGGACGGGTTTTCAATGTTTCGAGAAGAAGCTTCTGTCCAGGGTAAAATTTAGCATTAAAAATAAACGCCAGAATCAGATCAGCTTTTTTCGCTTCCTTGCCAGCTTTTTCAACCTCTTCTTGAGTAGGATCTAAAGAAATAAAGTCAGTTTTGATTGCTCCTGAGAATCTGTCTTGGAGAGTCGTTTACAATAAAATTACTTTCTCCCGCATCGAAGCCATCTTCAATTGACTCAAGCTTTGCGAGGTCAGGAATGATCGCGTAGATGGTATCCATTCGACCAGGTTTGATAGGTACAGGTGCTTGTCCCTCGAATGAGGGTGATAGATTGTTCGGCAATTTTTCTTGCCAAGGTTGTGGAGGCAAGAGCGGTGTCTTTGAACGTCATGATACTGATGTGCGATAGCAAAAGTCTCTTAACCGTTGGATCCTTTCCAGAGAATCTTCCATGCCTAACAAAATATTCTTATCCTGTTCACAAGCAATTATGAGACTTTGTAAGGCTGAACGTTGTTTTTCATAATCGCTGCAAATTAATACCATATCATGACCGGCCTGGATGGTTTTAACAACTGCTTCTTCAAAGGGGAAAAATTTCGTTATCGCCCCCATCTCCAAGTCATCAGAAAACATTACTCCTTGAAAACCCAATTTTTCACGCAAATAATCTTTTATGAGCGCAGAGGAAAAAGTTGCGGGGACCTCATCAACGCCAGGAAGGTTAGAATAGATGACGTGAGAAGACATAACCCCCGTAACACCGCTTTTAATGCATTCACGAAAAGGAATAAGATGGATGTTATTCATCTCGTCCCAGGAAAGGTCAACCTTGGGTAAATCAAAATGGGCGTCTTTGCTTGCCTCTCCCTTTCCGGGAAAGTGCTTCACCACTGCTCCTACACCGCGTGATTGAGTTCCCTGAACCAAGCTTACTGCTAATTCGGCTACCTTGTGAGGATCCCCGCCCAGAGAACGAATCGTTATGCCCGGGTTATCAGGGTTGGTCGCCACATCGACTACCGGTGCAAGGTTAATATCAAAACCAATGGATTTAATTTCCTGGGCGGTTAAGGCGCCCTGTTGATATGCCAATTCAGAAGATCCAACTGCACCCAACGCCATGTTTCCCGGCATTATCGTAACTTCGCGGAAGAACCGGACAACCAAACCTCCTTCGTGATCAATGGCAAGAAGGGGAGGGGGGGTAACTTCTTTTTTGATTTCTCTGATAAGGTTTTTTACTTGATCCCGGTTTTTAATATTTCGAGAAAATAAAATTATTCCTCCGGGTGAAATTTCTCTCAGGTGAGTACGGGTTTTTTCATCAAGAGACGTTCCCTGAAGGCCGATCATGAGGCGTTGTCCGATTTTTGATTGCAAATTCATAATTTTTATTTCACATTGTTCACATTTGGTGATACTATATATTTTATAAAAGGGTCATAGAGCATGCTCGAAAAAAGCATTGGGGAGGCGGAGCTGAAAAATAAGATACCATGGTTTTTTTGTTTTTAAAACCAATTATTTAATTTTTCTTAATCTTCTTATTCTCTTCGCTAACCTATAAAGGTAAATTTGCCGCAATAGTTTATCAAAAAGATTGCAATAGAACTTTGCCAAAATCAAAATTCCCATCGAAAGAACGAAAATATAATAACGACCGCTTTTTTATCCCCAAAGGAAAAAGGGAACGATTCACTTCGTTAAAACTCCATCAGACTTTAAAGAAAATTTTTAGTCAAATTGGAATACCATCGGGAACACCATTTCGGCCTGATGATTTCCAATTAGAAGCCCTCGAAAAATTAAAATCTGCTGATGTATTGGTAAGCGCTCCAACCGGGTCGGGAAAAACCTGGATCGCTTTGGAAGCGATCAAAGAATATCTGAAACAGGGAAAGCGGGTTTGGTATGGATCCCCGCTCAAGGCGCTCTCAAATTCTAAATACGAAGAATTCATCCATGAGCTGGGCAAGGACAAAGTTGGGATCTTAACCGGAGACCGAAAAGAAAATTTTGATGCTCCCGTCGTTGTGGGAACCACGGAAATCCTCCGCAACCAGCTCTACGATGTAATGTATTCTTTAGCTGACCTTAATATTGACCTGGCAGTACTCGATGAAGCACACTATTTAAGTGATCCCGATCGAGGGGTGGTATGGGAAGAGGTTCTGATTTATCTTCCCCACCGGGTTAAATTATTGCTTCTGTCCGCAACGCTGGAAAATGCGGAAGAAATTGCAAACTGGCTTGCGGAAATTCGCGGTGTTCCCTGTGCCGTAGTCAATTCAGAAACAAGGCCCGTGCCGCTCTTTCCTCTTTTTCTTTTTTCGAATGGCGAGATAACACCACTTTCAGATCGTCGCGGCTTGCTTCCGCAGATAAAAAGTTTTCTACAGTCTGATGCCCGTTCGCGGCGGAAAAGAAGGCCACCAGGTCCTCAGCAGTATGGTGACATAATAAACCACCTGAGAATTCACAACCTGCTTCCGGCAATCTTTTTTCTTACATCTCGAGCGGATTGTGATCAGGCACTTATGACCTGTGTTCCAGCGCCAAAAAACAGTTTTCAGGAAGAAGAAAGATTTCACGAGGTATTGGAAACATTACTCACGGAGTTCCCCTTTTTACGCGGTCATCGGCAATTACCCGATTTAATTCGTTCTCGCGTGGTCTCCCACCATGCGGGGCAGCTTCCCCAGTGGAAAATTCTCATCGAAAAAATGATGAACGCGGGCCTTTTAGATGCTATTTTTTCAACCTCCACCGTGGCGGCGGGAGTAAACTTTCCTGCCCGCACGGTTGCTATTGTTCAAAGTGATCGCTTTAATGGGATTGACTTTTCCCCCTTAACGGCAACCGAGCTTCACCAAATGACCGGAAGGGCCGGGAGAAGAGGAAAAGATAATATTGGTTTTGCTTTGGTAATACCGGGAACATTTCAAGACCCTTATTTGATTGATACGCTTCTTTCTTCACGACCAGAACCAATCGAAAGTCAGATCCAAATCAATTTTTCTATGGCTCTTAACCTGCTTCTTTCTCACCGTCCTGAAGACGTACGGGAATTATTAGACCAATCATTTGCCACTTTTCAAAATAAAAAATCACAGAAGAAATTAGAAGAAAAATGGGAAAGTCTTTGGGAACGTCTCAACAAACTTCTCCCCCAACGCCAGTGCGACCTTAAGGATAAGAATAAAGTAATTGACTTAATCACTCACTGGGAAAAGAAAGAACTGTGCAATGACTGTGTTCATTCCTCACTATGTTATTCACGGGGAAGGGATCGGGTGAGGGGTCTAATGTCCCGGATGAAAAAACTTTCTCGAAAAATCGAGAAGACTCGTCACTGGCTCTGGCTTGATTTTGAACGTCACCTTGATTTTTTGCACAATACCGGTTTTGTAACCGCTGATAAACATCTCACTTCGGATGGAGTTTGGGCCTCCCAGTTACGCATTGACCAACCTCTGCTCATAGCTGAGTGTATCCGCAGGCAGGCATTTGAGGCGGTAAGTCCGGAAATTTTAGCCGGCCTTATTGCTCCCTTTGTGTCTGATAAACCAAAGGAGATAGAGGTTGATGTAAGAAGAATTCCGGAAGCACGGGTTTTAGAAAAAGCCTTTATCGCCATGATTCTTAAACTCGAGCACCTCCGAGAAATGAAACTCAGTCAAGGCTTTGCGTCGCCCCCTTTGCAGCTTTGGCCTGCGATCGCCTTATTTATCTGGGCAAAAGGCTATTCCTGGGATGATCTTTTGGAACTCATCCCGATTGAGGAAGGTGATTTGGTGATGCTTATCTTAAGGACTGCTGACCACCTTCGGCAGGTCCTAAACCTGGAAACGACCCACCCCGCGTTAGCAAAAAAAGCCTCTCAAACGCTCCCTTTTATTCTCCGAGAGCCAGTAGTTTATTACTCATAACGAAAGCAATCATTCAAAATTTATGGAACACGACCCGGATTATGATTTGTTTTTGAAAGCAATAAAGACAAAAGGCTGGGACCACCATATACGGTTATTCCAGCCATTTTGTTTTTGAGGAGGACAATATGAGGGTGGAAGTATTATGCAGATTTTTTAAACTTGTTTTTCACTGCTTTTTTTAAATCCTTGGGGTCAGCACTTGATATTAAAACCAATAATGCAGTGAAACCTATCAAAATTATTCCTAATCCTAAATCCATGGTATTTCCCTTTTGCTATAACCTATAACAATTAAAAACTAAAATCTCTCTTTTCCCTAAATTTTGATTGTTTTCTTATTCGTTTTTACAGTAATTAATGTAAATAGTATTCCTATGAGGAAGAGAATTGTTTCATAATTCTCTTCATATGTTGTTTTATATTGAAAAATTGCAACCAAAAATATATACAATAATAATGCCAGAAAAATTTAAATTTCAATATATTAATATTATTTAATATTTTTTTATAAATCATTTTTATTTTAAAAGTAAACTAGTTTCTAAACTGCAACATTTTAATTAATATATTGTAATTTAATAGTAAATTTTAATACACAAATTTGCGACTAAGTTGCATAAATAAAACTAACTCAAAATTACTTTAGAATTTTTTATTTTCTTTTAGTTTTTAATTATATTTTTCATGCAATAAATTTAAGCTTTTTTATTTATGGAAAAACATAAAATGAAGACCGTTGAGGTTGATATTGTCTTTTTTTCCCGGACAGGAAATACCAGGGTGGTGGTTGAGGAAATCTTTCAAGCACTTGTGAAGAGTTCGAATGTCAACCTTATCGAAATTAAAGCCAAAACAAATTATCCTTATTTTATTTGGCTTTTATTATCATTTCTGCCCAATTTTGGGGTTAAAATTGTGGGTAACGATGTTACTGTTACTTCAGACTTAGTTTTTATTTGCTTCCCCAAATGGACCATAAACTGCCCCCCGGTAACCGCATTCTTGAGACAGGTTAATTTAACCGAAAAAATGGTTTATTTAGTTATTACCTATGGCGGGTTTGATGAGAAACGGTATGCTGAAGCTTATAAAGAAAAAATCAAAAAATTATGTAAGGAAGTTAAAGGGGTCCTGCTGGTGAAAAGGAGTGAAATAAAAAAAGGGAATTTAGGTGAAATAAGGAATTGGATTGAAAGGGTGTTGTAAGGAGTTTAATATTAAAAAAAGACGGAAAAATTATGCATCCCACTGTCTTTTTTTAAGGTGGTTCAGTGCTGATTTTTTTTTTGCTAAAGACTTTGTTTTTTCTCTGTGTTACATTGGTTTGGTTGACTTTTGTCCAGCATTATTATAAAGAAATTAATATCGAACAGCATTAGTTACATTCTGCCAATCTTTATCGTCTACCAGCGTGCAAGAAGCAAATCTTACAGCCGTCGCCGATAAAGAGAGGAAGTACTTTAGTTGTTTGAAGGTTGCGCTTAACTTAAGCGGACTAACAAATATGAGAAAAGACGCTAAGACAATAGATTTTAATGTCGTTCTGCAAAATCCGTTTCCCCCCTATCGGACTGTCCTTGATCAGATAAAACCTATTTTGCTCGCAGAAAAGATTTTGGGTGTACTTTTTATAGATTGCGCTGAATTAAGATGGATTGAGCAATTTTATGGGCGGCATATGTACGCGCATATAATAGATGTGTTTATTGAGGCCACAAAAAACCTTGCGGGAACAATGATCCGGCACGAAGATATTATTACTTCTAATTATCCTAACCAAGACCAGTTCTTTATTTTTCTTTCACCGAAACGAGCTGATCGAAAATTTTATTCCACTGACCTGGAGGAGATGGCTATACGAGTAAAGAAGCATATAAACGATGCAATAAAAAAGGAGGTTTCAGGCGCAGTCACCGGAAAGACGCTTATCCAGGTGGGGTTTGCGACGGTTCTTTATAATTCCATGGTCGATGTAGAGCGGCAGATAGATACATTGATTGAAGATTCAAAGAAAGTGGCTGAGTTTCTGAAGTTCCTGACAAAAATGAGATACAAGGAGAAATTGAAAGAGCTTATTTTAAAGGAAGCAATCCTCACCGTTTACCAGCCGATTGTTGAGTTGGAAAGATTATCAACCATAGGATTCGAAGCTTTGACCAGGGGACCGAAAGGGACGGTATTCGAAAGTCCTTACATGCTTTTTGAGATTGCCAGGGAACTCGACATGGGCTTTGAACTTGATAGTCTCTGCCGGAAATCTGCATTTTTACATGCAGAAAACATGGATAAAAATCATCTGATTTTTGTAAATTCGCAGCCAGGCAGTATAGCTGATCCTGAGTTTAAAGGGGGATACCTAAGAAAATTTCTTCAGGATTTAAATATAACGCCGGAAAATATTGTGTTTGAAATTAATGAAAGGGAAGCGATAACCAATTGGGAGATTTTTGAAAAAAGCTTGGCGTATTATTTGAACCTTGGGTTTTCGGTTGCATTAGATGATGCGGGCGCTGGATACTCAAGTTTTGAAACAATTCTCAAGATTAAGCCTAACTATATTAAGATTGATATGGGTATCATTCGCGATGTTCAGACAGATATAGTTAAACAGCAAATTGTGAAGTCATTGGTTGCTATAAACAATTCGATCAATGCGGTTATCATTGCCGAGGGAATACAAAGCATT
>CAVTQE010000013.1:0-23262 GCA_963736755.1 uncultured delta proteobacterium
ACCAGGGTGGTGGTTGAGGAAATTTTTCAAGCACTTGTGAAGAGTTCGAATGTCAATTTTATCGAAATTAAAGCCAAAACAAATTATCCTTATTTTATTTGGCTTTTATTATCATTTCTGCCAAATTTTGGGGTTAAAATTGTGTGTAACGATGTTACTGTTACTTCAGACTTAGTTTTTATATGCTTCCCCAAATGGACCATAAACTGCCCCCCGGTAACCGCATTCTTGAGACAGGTTAATTTAACCGAAAAAATGGTTTATTTAGTTATTACCTATGGAGGGTTTGATGAGAAACGGTATGCTGAAGCTTATAAAGAAAAAATCAAAAAATTATGTAAGGAAGTTAAAGGGGTCCTGCTGGTGAAAAGGAGTGAAATAAAAAAGGGAATTTAGGCGAAATAAGGAATTGGATTGAAAGGGTGTTGTAAGGAGTTTAACATCAGAAAAAAGACGGAGAAATTATGCATCCCCCTGTCTTTTTTTAAGGTGTTTTAGTGCTGATTTGTTTTTTGCTAAAGACTTTGTTTTTTCTCTGTGTTACATTGGTTTTGTTGACTTTTGTCCAGCATTATTATAAAGAAATTAATATCGAACAGCATTAGTTACATTCTGCCAATCTTTATCGTCTACCAGCGTGCAAGAAGCGAATCTTCCAGTCGTCGCCGATAAGGAGAGGAAGTGCTTTAGTTGTTTGAAGTTTGCTCTCAAGTTAAGCGGACTAACAAATATGAAAACACCAGCTAAGACAATAGATTTTAAAGTCGTTCTGCAAAATCCGTTTCCCCCCTATCATACTGTCCTTGATCAGATAAAACCTATTTTGCTCGCAGAAAAAATTTTGGGTGTACTTTTTATAGATTGCGGTGAATTAAGATGGATTGAGCAATTTTATGGCAGGAATATGTACGCGCATATAATAGATGTGTTTATTGATGCCACAAAAAACCTTGCGGGAACAATGATCCGGCACGAAGATATTATTACTTCTAATTATCCTAACCAAGACCAGTTCTTTATTTTTCTTTCACCGAAGCGAGCTGATCGAAAATTTTATTCCACTGACCTGGAGGAGATGGCTATACGAGTAAAGAAGCATATAAACGATGCAATAAAAAAGGAGGTTTCAGGCGCAGTCACCGGAAAGACGCTTATCCAGGTGGGGTTTGCGACGGTTCTTTATAATTCCATGGTCGATGTAGAGCGGCAGATAGATACATTGATTGAAGATTCAAAGAAAGTGGCTGAGTTCCTGAAGTTCCTGACAAAAATGAGATACAAGGAGAAAGTGAAAGAGCTTATTTTAAAGGAAGCAATCCTCACCGTTTACCAGCCGATTGTTGAGTTGGAAAGATTATCAACCATAGGATTTGAAGCTTTGACCAGGGGACCGAAAGGGACGGTATTCGAAAGTCCTTACATGCTTTTTGAGATTGCCAGGGAACTCGACATGGGCTTTGAACTTGATAGTCTCTGCAGGAAATCTGCATTTTTACATGCAACAAAGATGGATAAAAATCATCGGATTTTTGTAAATTCTCAGCCAGGCAGTATAGCTGATCCTGAGTTTAAAGGGGGATACCTAAGAAAATTTCTTCAGGATTTAAATATAACGCCGGAAAATATTGTGTTTGAAATTAATGAAAGGGAAGCGATAACCAATTGGGAGATTTTTGAAAAAAGCTTGGCGTATTATTTGAACCTTGGGTTTTCGGTCGCATTAGATGATGCAGGCGCTGGATACTCAAGTTTTGAAACAATTCTCAAGATTAAGCCTAACTATATTAAGATTGATATGGGCATCATTCGCGATGTTCAGACAGATATAGTTAAACAGCAAATTGTGAAGTCATTGGTTGCTATTAACAATTCGATCAATGCGGTTATCATTGCCGAGGGAATACAAAGCATTGAAGAATGCAGGACCTTAAAAGAACTTGGTGTTACCCACGGTCAGGGTTTTTTGTTCGCAAAACCGGGCGTTGCTTTTCCGGTTGTTGATTCGGAAAAGTTATTAGCGACAATAAAGGAAAAAGGTTAGGCAAGGTTTTCTGTAGAATTTTACGAACGAGATGTGAAATCTGGAATGTGTGAAAAGAAACCGGGGGAATGATTCATTCCCCCGGTTTCTTTCTTTATTTTTTGGGCTTAGGAATTACTTTATCAACTAAATCTGGATAGGGCGTGAGGTTTGCCAGCTGACGACGGTACTCCAGAAAGTCAATCTCTCTTTTTCCGGTTATTTTCTGGGTGTTAAAGGCGTTGAAGCCAAGGAAGGCTTCAGCATTCATATTCGCCCCCAGCCAGTATAACTGGTACTGTTTTTCTATATCCCAGAAGAATTTCTTGCGCATCCGGACACTTTCAATGGTGGCCATCAGGCAGAGGTAGGTAGTGTTGGTTAATGTCCAGACCATTTGGTTGACATAGTCATCGAGTAATGTCCAATCCGTTTTAAGGTTTTTCAGCTCTTCCTGGGCTTTTTTGAATTCTGCACCTTTCTTCATTTCTCCGTAAACAATCTCTCCATTTTCTGCAAAGGTATCGGTAATTACGCGGGGATCACGAACCCACTCACCCTTTGCGTTCTTTTTGATGGGGAGTGCTTTGCTGATGAGACCCAGACGTTCCATTTTTGCCGCACTCCACTGTTCATTCGAACAGGACTGCCACATAGCCTGTTCCATACTTAGGTTCCAAGGCAGAAAATTTGTCGAACCACCGGTTGGCGTGGAACCATGCCTTGTTCCTGCTTGGCCAAAAGTAGCAGTATCAGCGGATACAGTAAAATCAACGGCTTGGCCGATTTCTTGACCTCCAGCAATCCTCATCCCGTTGCAACGACAGATTACGGGCTTGCGGGCTTTTAAAACCGCATCAATCATCCCGGAGAAAAGATCCATATACTGCACATATTCCATCGGCCGCATAGTGTAATATTCCGCGTACTCTTTTACATTTCCCCCAGTACAGAAAGCCCGATCTCCTACGGAAGTAAATATAATTGCTACCACATCCCGTTCCATAGAAGCTTTATGCATCCCCGCGATAACTCCTTTAATCATCTGGGTGGTGTAAGAACCATACTGATCAGGATTGTTGAGGGTAATCCAAGCAGTATAGAGATCTTTTATTTTATCCCCATTTTCGGGATTGATCAGGGGCTTTTTTTCATACATGGTGCATGGGGCTTCGGTACCAAAGTGTTCATCCCCAAATAGCTGGTGACTTTTTGCTTCATTATCTCTTGGGAGCCAATCAGGTATCATACACTACCTCCTTGTTTTATTCGTTTATTTTTCTTTAAAAATGGTAACGCAGTACTTAAATACGAAACCATCTACATTAATTTCTTTAATCGGGATTGACCTTATAATACATTGAAATTAAAGTGAATTTAGTCTGAAGGAAAATCCACCTTTGGTAAGCAACGTGAAGTATATGAAATCCGATTATGGTTAAAATTTATTGCAAAAGCTATATGATAGCAATACCTATTTTGTCAAGTTTTTTTAAAAAAATGTTTTTAGAAAAAATTTGTCCTAAGGTAATGATTTTACCCCACGTCTTGTCTTGGCAAAAAAAGAGCGATTGGTTATGGCCTTGCGTAAACATAGAAGGTTTGGAATGTTGCAAAATCAATTGTCACGTAGTGAGAACATCGAAATCCACAAAAAGTGCTCACAATCCTGATCCCTCATGCTCCTATGCTCCCGTATTTTCCCAGAATGCATCTCTAAGACCTGATGTTCTTTCAATTCGTGATGAAATCGCGGTCTGGAATACTTCTTCTTTTCCCCAGATTTCAACTCTTTTTTTTGCTCGGGTAATTGCCGTATAAATGAGTTCTCGGGTTAATACAGGGCTGGGGGTATCCGGCAAAATTACAAGTATTTCATCAAACTCCGAACCCTGACTTTTGTGGATTGTCAATGCATAAACAGTTTCGTGTTCCGGAAGCCGGAGGAGGGTGAATTTTCTGATATTCCCATCCGAGGTGGGAAAAAATGCGCGAAGTTCATTAGAATTCTCTGCATCCGGCAGAACGATTCCCACGTCACCATTAAAAAGCCTCAAACTATAGTCATTGCGGGTTATCATGAGGGGACGGCCGGAATACCATTTTTGGTGAAGGGCAATAAGTTTTTCTTTTCTCAGGAGTTGCTCAACTAAAAAATTTAAATACCTTACGCCATAAGGACCTTCTCTCAGAGCGCAGAGTATCCGGTGCTGTTCAAACAAGGCAAGAGCGTTTTTCGAGTCCTGGGTTTTTAGATACTTTCCCAATCCACTGAGAAGTTTGTCTTTTAAATGTAAAGGCAAATCTTTGGGCGTGGGTAAGGTTTTCCAGTTGATTGCTGGATAGTGCTCGTTTTTCAAAAGAGAAAGGGCACGATTACTGTCACCATCATTTACCGCCGCACTGAGCTCACTGATACCGCTTCCTTTTTCAAATCGGTAACTTTTTTGCAAATGAACGATCGAATCCTGAATGCCTGATACCAAGTCGCCTTCATTTGCATATCTTTGTTGTCTCCTCGTCATACTCCTCGACGTACTAAAAAGTACGCCTGCGTCGATTCCTCGTCGCCGCCTCGATCTGCTTTTGAATGCAACTTGGTATGAGTTCGCTTCACTGTGGGAGGGAATAAATATGTTAACTTGCTTGAGGGTGTCACGATGAGGTTGGGAAAAGCTATGCACTTTACCTGTATCGCAGATATCTCCCAGCACTGAACCGGGCTCGACTGATGCCAATTGGTCCTTATCCCCCAAAAGAATCATCCATGCATCGAGAGGTACGGCATCATGCACTTTAGCCATCAGAGAAAGGGATACCATGGATACTTCATCAATAACCATCACATCAACGGGGAGCTGGTTTTCAGCGTTATAACGGAAATAGGGTGAACCAGGAATGCTTCCCAGTAACCGGTGGACGGTGGAAGCCTCATCCGGTATAGCTTCTTTAATCCTTTCCGAACAGGTTAAAATTTTTTTGGTATTTTTAATGGCTTCTTGGAGCCGCGCTGCACCTTTACCGGTTGGCGCGGCAAGGACGATGCGCAGTTTTTTGTTTTTTGTCTGTTCTAAAAGTAAAGTTAGGATTTTTACTACGGTGAAGGTCTTTCCGGTTCCTGGCCCCCCGGAAATAACTGAAAACTTTTTTAACACTGAGGTCGCTGCTGCCACCTTTTGCCAGTCAGGATCGTGGTCTTGGTTTTTTTGAAAAAGCCGGTCAAGACCTTCGGCGAGCAGATTAATATCCACGCCGTCAGCATTTTGTTTAGCTCGATTTCTGATTCCTTCCGCTAATTTTTTTTCATATTCCCAATAACGAAAAAGATAAAGTCTCGATTTATCATCCAGGATGAGCGGCATAAACTCACCGGGTTTCCCCACCACCGTGCTTTGTTCCAGAATTTTTCGCCAGAATAAAAGCTCTGGACAAACGCACAGTGCGTCACCATTTTCTTTGAGTAATGGTTTCCCGGCCAAGGAGGAAAGATCAAGGCAGGTATGGCCTTCTACCGTGAATTTGCTAACCAGTGCCGCAGCCAAGAAAAGTTCCGGATTGGCAACACCGGAAAGCCGGGTCATGAAAGAAGCAAAATGGAAATCCAGCGATGTCAGTATATTTTTATCACCAAGAAGGCGTAGATCGTCAGTGTTCATCCCGTCACTTATCGTTACGAAAAGGTTATTAGATTTTGACTCAATCCATGGATTAGTTTTTCCGAAGGCCGGGAGCGGTATATCCCAAACGCCGAACCTTTTTCTGGATCAATGCCCCGTAAAAAAAGATAAAAAACTCCTCCAAAATGTTTTTCATAGTGGTAGTTGGATACTTGTTTGCTCAGGTATTTATCCAATGCCACGGTATAGAGAAGGTATTGGAGGTGGTAATAGTCCTCAGACATAACTGTGGCGAGCTTTTCGTGGTGATAGTCCTCAACGTTAGTTCCGAGGAAATTTGACTTCCAGTCGATCAAGTAAAAAGAATCTTGGAACTGGAAGACGAGATCAATAAAGCCCCTCATAAAGCCTCGGGCAGGAGCAAAGTGGAGGTTTTCGATTTGTTCAGGAAAGTCTTTTGGGAGGTTCTCGTTACCGTATTTTAAAAATATATTTTTCAGTTTTTCGGATGAAAGAGTTTGTAAAGGAAAATAAAACTCCAGTTCACTTACCTTATTGCTTGCCGGTAATGAAGAGAGGGTAAGGTCTTTTTGATCAGGATGAAGAGGAACAGAGAGAACCTTTTTAATCATATCAAAAATAGTCTCCTGCCAGCTTATGTCAAAACCATACAGAATCAGTTTTTCGGCTACCAATGTTTTCATTACCGCATCATCCTTTTCAGTAAAATCAAGATGCTCAAATAGGTCATGCATAAAGGACCCAGCTTTAGCCCCCCGTGGAAAAGCGAAAATACCGGTTGGTTCTTTTTCGGGAATTCGTTCGCTTTGAATTTCCTGATCATAATCAGGAAGCTCAGGAAAAGAATAGAGCTGAGGTTCAAGGAGCGGTTGCTTCTCGGCCGCCAAAGACGAAAAACTCGAAATTTTCCAGGTTCGATCAATATATCCGGAAAATAGTTTTAACGATAGTGCTTCGTTTTCCTCCTTGAATGGCACGTATCCGATAGAAACTGGTTCGGGTATTTCGTGCATGCCTATGGCTTCCTGTGCTTCTGTTTCCAGGTTCTTCAACACCTCTTTCATCTGATTATTCGTTAAGTCGTTAAACGAAGTTTCAATAGCATCAACAATATTTTTTTCATCATTTTTTGCACCCGAGTGAAAAAGATAGGACATGGCTGATGAACCTGCTTCATTAAAACGTCCCCAGACCGTATAACAGCAGTTTCTTGCTCTGGTTAACGCCACATAGAGGAGTCTTAAATTTTCTGACAGAATTTCTTTTTCAGCTAAAGCGCGGTTTTCATTTTTGTGCTCCGAGCCCAGGTCTAAGGTTAATTCCGCGCCGTCGTGAAAAACAAACGGTTCGTTCGCATTCCTGATTTTTGACTTATCCCAGAGAAAAGGGCAGAAAACCACCGGGTACTCCAGCCCTTTGCTTTTATGGATGGTTACTATTTTAACGGCATACTCATCGGTCTCCAGGCGAAGCTGATGCTCTTCGAGACGGGGAAGCTCAGGATTGATCTGTTCCGAAAGCCATTTTGTAAGACTACCCATAGTGAGCTGTTTTTGGTGTTCCTCTTGATTGAGGACCTCAGCAAGGTGAAGCAGATTAGTTAAGCGGCGTTCCCCGTCGGAGAATGATAAAAGACGGACTCGTACCTTTTCCTGAAATAGCAGGTAACGAAACATGCTGAAAAAGTTGTGCATCCGCCATCCTGCTTGGTACTCAATGAATTTATTGAGACACGCTGTCCATTCAGCGTCTTGAGCAAGTAAATTTTCAAGTTCTTCTCCCTGGATCCCGAGGATATCGGTTGTCAAGGCAGCTTTAATGAGTTTTTCATTATGCGGCTCGGCGATTCCTTCTAATATTCGCAAAAGCTCGTACGCTTCACGGGAATCAAAGAGATTGCCGGTGGTATAAAGAACACTGGGGACTTTAAGTTCGCTGAGAACGTGTTGCATCAATGCGGCCTCGCGATTAGTTCGCACAAGAACAGCGATATCCTGCTCTTTAATCGGACGTTGTCTAATAAAAGCGTGCTTTTCTTTTCCCTGATGGAGAAGGTATACTATTTTTGCGCCTACGGCTTTTAAAATAAGCTCGCGCGACTCTGGTTTTTTAATAAATTTCCCCTTTTTGGTTAAACGACTGCTTGCCAGCTTGTCCGCATCAAGAAACCAGAGTTGCAAGGGAGGCTCAGGAATGCCGTCAATGATAAGTGGATCAGCTTCTTTATTTTTTGCCGCGGATGCCTCTTGGAATTTAATCGCCTCAAAGACAAACGGATCTTTAACGTGAGAAAAAATAGTATTAACCGCGTTAATCAATTGGGGATCTGACCGCCAGTTTTCCTTGAGGGTATATTTTGTTTCAACCTGGGAGATCGCCTGCAGGTACGCGAAGATGTCTGCCCCGCGGAAACTATAAATTGCTTGTTTGGGATCACCAATAAGGAAAAGAATTCCCCCCTGGTTTTTAAAAATGTTATGAAAAATTTCATACTGGAGGGGATCGGTGTCCTGAAATTCATCAATTAAGGCGGCATGGTATTTAGCTCGAATTATTTTGGCCAGTTCTGCACCTGACTTATCTGCCAAGGCGTTTCGAAGTTTAACCAAGAGATCGTAGAAAGACTGCACGTTCCTTCTTTGTTTTTGCTTGAAAAGCGACTGGTGGAGAAAAGTAAAGAGAGAGGTTTTTAACCCGAGGAGGCGTTGCTCATAGACGCAGGAAAGGGCCTCCAGCTTTTCTTTTAAGATCTCACAACGTTCAAAAAATGGGTGCTGAGGCGGTTCATAGTTTTTTTTCGTTGCTTCTTTAACTCCACTCAAAGTGAACAGCTCAAACTGATGGAATAAGGTAAAGTTTTTATTGCCAGCATTAAAAAAATAATCTAAACCGATAATTAATTCGGGAACCTTAGAAACAACCGATTGTTTAAAGCCGATCTGATTGGCAAGAATTTTTTCTACGTCTGCTTTCGAGGACTGCCAGCTATCGCGGGCTTTATTAAAGGCTTCGTTAAATTCTTTTTCTTCCTGCGTGGTGTCAGGAATCGTTACCTGGGGTATAACCTTAAGCAGGGGTTTATCCGAATATGTCCGCACCAGTTTGAGGAGATTTTCCGGCGTGCAGTGGTTGTTCAAAGCGTAATGAATAAAAAGGGGTGAAGCATTATAAAAGTTGATGCGCCAGAAGTCATCGATAATCTCTTGCTTCAGGGCTTCCTCATCGGTGATAAGCTCAGTATCAAAAAGAAGACTGCTTTCAAAAGCGTGCTCCTTAAGCACTCGTTGGCAGAAACCATGAATAGTAAATATCGCGGCTTCATCAAAATCCCGCAGTGCCTCTTTGAGGCGTTTTAAACTTGGCAGGGGATCAGGATATTGTTTTATGAGGCCATTCAGGAATTCATCGTCACTTTGACCTCGTGAAAATCCCTCGATTGCTTCCTTGAGCAGATTGCGAATTCTATCGTTAAGCTCTGCGGTTGCAGCTATCGTAAAAGTAACGACCAGGATTTCGTTTACCAAAAGATTTTTTTCCAGTATCAGCCTTAAAAAAAGCCCGGCGATAGTAAAAGTCTTGCCGGTGCCGGCACTGGCTTCAATAAGATTTATTCCCTCCAGAGGGTTTGCTAAAAGATCGAAAGTTTTTCTTTCATCCATAGTATTACCAAAGTAGTGTCAGTGGTAGTGGTTAGTGTTAGTTGTAAGTGACAGTTGCCAGTGTAAGTTGTTAGTGTTAGAAATCGTCTTGGCATGCCGCGAGAAAACTATTGATTGTCACTATCAACTAATACTATCAACTAACACTGCCTTTCTCCTGGCTTTTAATCATCGGCTCAAAAATCTCCCTGGCAATCCTCC
Organism: uncultured delta proteobacterium; assembly: GCA_963736755.1. Taxonomy (GTDB): domain Bacteria; phylum Desulfobacterota; class WTBG01; order JAGOGO01; family JAGOGO01. The sequence goes on from CAVTQE010000013.1 coordinate 9,519, forward strand.
TGAATTCCGCATCAAGGGGATCACCCTTACCAAAACAGAGCTGGAAAGACGGCTCGTGACTTTCACCCCGATAATAATCGTCTCCTTCCCATTCATCCCGGGCTTTTCTCATTGCTTCTTCATCTGGCATCTTTTTTTCGAGGATCGCATGGGCATATTTCCACGAAGCTTCCGGGAAAAAGAGCAGGGGTTTTGAGAGGCCTTCCCAGTACTTTTTGATAAGGTCCAAAAGGATTTTGTTGCTTTCTTGCACTGGCAACAAAACTACCATTGTGTCTTCTCCGATAAGGGTACTTTTTTTCGGATAAGATGCGCGCTCCATACTGTTGAGCACGAGGTGATAGATCCAAACCTTAAGGCGATCTTTTACTTTTACCTTCGTATAACGGTAGTGGATTAATCCCGACTCAAAGATGGTGTCTATTTTCCCGGAAAGCGTATAGTCGGCAATTTTCAGATTAAACTCAACCGGGTCAAGAGGCGTTCCTGTGATATAGGGTTTTACCGTATGAGCAAACCTCTCCACCTCCTCCCGTGACTTTTGGTAAAGGTATTCACCTACATTTCCCGGAGGTATTTTTCCGGATGCTTTCACTGCAGATAGATACTCAGTGAAGTCATCGTTCGCAAGGCTTTTTTGCAAGAGCGTCTGTTCAAACGTGTACTTTTCAAGTCCTTTGAGGTCAAAGGGTTCGCGCTCGCTTAAGACCGGGGTTTTCTCCTCAAGAAATATTCCTAACCGCTGGTTGAGAAAAAATTTAGCAGGATTGGCAAAAAATTTAATCAGCGAAGCAAGCTCAATCTTTTTAAATTCCTCATCAGGCTGAGCAAGTCCCTGCGATATAAAGGGTTGGGCGTTTTTCGATGCTCCCCGTTCAGTGAGGGCAGCATCATAATTATCTTTCGAGAAACTCATGAGTCTTCCACCCTTTTTGAAATATGCCGGACTAAATGCCTGGAGCCGGTGTGTGATTAAAAGGTGATCCACGATATTTTTTTCGGAAATAGTAAAACCTTGTTCCATATAGTCCAGAAGTTCGCTTACGACTACAGAAGGCGGAATAATGCTGTTATCCTGAATGCTTTGACCGGCGTAGCTTATATAAAGCTTTTCGCGAGCAGAAAGGATGGCTTCCAAGAAAAGGTAACGGTCATCGTTCCGACGGGATCGGTCCCCCGGCATTGGATGCTGGGCAATGAGATCAAAACTTACATGCCGTGACTCGCGGGGATAAGCATCGTTATTCATTCCCAAAAGGCAAATGATTTTAAAAGGGATACTCCGCATCGGCAGCATAGTGCAGAAGGTTACTCCTCCCGACATAAAACCAAACCCGAAACCTTCTTTTTCACAATACTTCTGAAGATACGATCGGATTATAGGAAGCTCAATTTTTTCATCAAAGCCTGATTGTTTCTGAATCGAAGCGAGACTGTTTATGATTGTCCGAATGAATAAAATTTCCCGCTCAGTTTTTTCATCGCCAAGGATAAATGCATCCAGTATCTGGAGAAGAACTTTGCCCCAGTCATTCAACGTGCGGGCCTGGTCAAGAGAGGTGATTGAAGATAAAAGCTTTTCAATGAATGATAAAAAATTTCCGAGTACACGAGCGGAACTATCTTCAACATGGTCATAGGGAAGAATAGTGTGAAAAGTTTTTTCCTCTTTAGCTGGCAGGGCATAGCCTAAAATGAGGCGATTAAGACCAAACCTCCAGGTATTTTCAGAAAACGAAGGCAGTCCCATCTTTTCCCGGGTCGTTTCATCAATCCCCCATCTGATCCCGGTTTGCTCTACCCAGTGCTTAATGACATCTAAATCAGGTTCTTCTAAAGCGAACGTGCGGTAGACGGAAGGTGATTCGAGAATGGTCATTACCTGGGATGCCCCAAAACGGCTCTCTTCAAGATCAAGGATAGAAAGAAAGGTCTTGATAACACTGCTTTCACTTTTTATGCTTTGATCAGCAATAGTGTGAGGAATCTTCTGAGCCTCATTTTCCGGGGTATCGAAAACCGCTTGGATAAATGGGGTGTAAGGCTCAATATCCGGGGCCATTACTAAAATATCCCTGGGGAGTAATTCGGGCATGTCTTCAAACATGGCCAACATACTATCATGGAGGACCTCAACTTCTCTCATAAGGCTGTGACAGGAGTGGATTTCAATGGAGGTATCAGTTTGGGCTATGCTTTGCTTTTTCTCCGGATCTCTTTCGCGGAGGGTGAGGATGTCAGATTGAATGAAGGAAAGAAGGTCATTCCTGGTTGGTTCTTCGAAACATTCATGTTCTTCAAGATCAAAGTTATACACTAAGTCGAAAAACTGTTTACCGAGGGTTCCCCAGGAAGCAAGGAGGCTATTTCCTTTTTCGAGGTAAAGAGTTTCCGCGGAAATCGTCTTTCTCGCTAATTTCCTTTCCAGCCTTCTTGCTTCCCGGTCCGAAACAATGTCTCCCCAATATTCCTGGCATGGGTTCATAAGAAAAAGAGTAATCGGGATTATTTTTGATAGGGCTGCAAATACTTCCATATGAAAAGGAGGTAAAGAAGATATTCCAAAAACTGAGATTCTCTCGGGGAGGTTATTTAATTCTGGTGTGTGTGTCCGAATTCTCTTAAAGAAATCTTCTCTCAGGGCGGTACGATGCGGTTTTCTTTCATCACGGATAAGCATTCTCCAGAGAAGTGCCTGCCAATGATTTTCTTTGCCTTTTTCCCAATCGAGAATCATCTCCGGGCGAAATACCAGGTACTGGTCAAACGTATGGGCAATGCGTTCCGAAATCTGATAACATTTTAGGCTATCACGCTCACTACCCACATAGGCGTGGAGGGTTTCAAAGCCCGGTTGCTTAAGACAATCAAGAAGATGTTTCATGATTTTCCAGGTCATGATTTTTGGTTGAAAGGGAGAATCCTCGACAAGATCAGGGAAAAAAACCCGGAAGATTTCATCAATCATGGTGTTAGGGAAGGGGAACCGGCAATTAGCGCAGATTCCGTGATAACGGGCAAGCTCCATGGAAATCCATCGCTCCATCCCTTTGCTTTGTACTACGATCACTTCTTTTTTTAGGGGCGCGGAGAGGGGAGTTTGAAATTCCTCGGCTAATTTTTTAACTAAGATTTCTAATCGATTGCTCACAAAAAGTTTTAAACCAGGCACCAAAGCACCTCTTTGAGGAAAGTCTTCCAGTATTTAACGGATATAGGGTAGAAAAAAAAGAGAGAGCCGGAATAAAAACTACGTAATTATTATATTCAGGAATGGATTTACTTCAAGCAATAATATTACTTTATATTTTTTCCGGACGCATCAATGAGGATGATCATACCAAGTCGCCTTCATTTGCATATCTTTGTTGTCTCCTCGTCATACTCCTCGACGTACTAAAACGTACGCCTGCGTCGTTTCCTCGTCGCCGCCTCGATCTGCTTTTGAATGCAACTTGGTATCAATCGATGATCCCGCTAAACCAAGGTAGTCAGATACGCATAACAAAGAGCTGAATATTCCGGGAAAGGCCGGAGATTAACCAAAAGGTATTTGCCGTTCTGAAAGAAAGGGAATCGTAAAAGCTATTCTTCTTATAGTGATTTTTCCCGCAACTTTTTTGCTACTTCAGGTAAGCCTAATGTTTCCAGGGTTTCGTATGTCGGCCAGCTTGTTTTTTTATCCCAGCCATTAGTATCATAAAATTCATCCAGCATCTTTTCGTGTCCCTCGTGGGTTATCAATTCGCCTTTATACATGCCGGTCTTAATCGGTTCATTCATATAGATAGCAGGGGGGTAATCATCCGCTCGTGTAAAACCAGCGTGGAGCGTATTAAACGCTTTTTCTACGTTGTAGATTCTGCGTCCCATCTCCATTAATTGCTGCCCTGATATCTCCCGGCCGGTAGCTGCGGAAAGGGCCTCCGCATACTCTTCCGGGCCGCAAAATTCAGGGGACAACCACCAGCTCGTGAAGTAACAAATCCCCAGCGCATCAACCGCTGCTTTGAAATGGCTGAACCAGGACACAAGCTTTCCCTTGCCATCATAAACTGTCGGCGAATATGCGGTTGCAACCCCAAAAAGTTTCTCACCAACGTCGGCGGGGATTTGGGGAAAAAACTCAGTACAGGGCGCTCCATCAAGATGTCTACCCCCGCGAAGCGATACCACATTGCCAAATCCCCATCCTTTGCACGCCCTCAAGGCATCGAGGTTATCTTGTCCCTTCAGGGCGGTGCAATAATACTCAGAGCCTTTTCCTATCACTTCGGAAGCTTTTTTGGAGCCTTCGCCAAGCAACCTTCCAAAACCTTCCCGAGTGACGATTTTTCGGATGAGGGCAATCACTGCGGCATCATTTCCCCAGGTCAAATCCAAGCCATCCGTATCCGCTTGAGTAAGGATTCCTTTTTCAAAGCACTCAAAAGCCCATGAAAGCACAACCGCTGTTTGGTCATTATCTAAACCCTGACGACTGATCATTTCGTAGGCCTTTAAAATATTTGAAGGGCTGCGCATATTTAATCGGGTGGCAAAAGCGTAGAAGGTGTTATTTTCCGGGATACCAACTTTGAGCCCTTTATACGGTCCTTCATCCGCTTCCATTATATCTCGCGCACATTGTATGGGGCATCCATAACAGGTGCTCCGGTGTTCGCCCGTTTTTTTCCACCGAGAAAGACCCACACGTGAATTTTCTACATTTTCAAAATGATCATCCTGGGTATTTCTGTAGGGGTAGGCGCATAAATTATTTACCGGCGTTATTAAGCTTCCGAAGGTACCATATTCTCTTAATGCTTTCGTTAAATCAGAATTTTCCAATTTGGAAAGTACTTTTTGTACAACCGCTTTAAACCGGTCAGGATCAGCAAGCGGGACTTTCCCAGAACCCTTCACGGCAATCGCTTTAAGGTTTTTTGAACCCATGATCGCCCCGAGACCGCCGGAACCAGCTGCTCTTGTTCGATTGGTTACCATGATCGACAGGGGCACCAGGTTTTCTCCAGCACTACCTATTGCCGCAACTTTTATATGCGGGTCGCCTAATTCAGAGCGGATGATATCTTCGCTTTCCCACACGTCTGTACCCCAGATATGAGCGGCGCTTCTAACCTCAACATTTTCGTTAGTGACGAACAGATAAACGGGTTTTTCGGCCTTTCCCTCGACAACGATATAACTCCACCCGGCTTGTTTCAGTTCTGAACCGAAGTATCCTCCCACATTAGACCAGTTGACACCGTTCGTGGAACAATTTTTTGATTCAATACTGAGACGAGCTGCACCAGGGAAATTGAGTACCGGTCAAAGGGCCTGCACAAAAAACGAGGATGCTTTCCGGATCGAGTGGTTTGATTTCAGATTTCATTTCATTCAAGAGAATCCAAGCACCTACTCCGCGACCGCCAATAAACCTCTCCTCATAATGCTCTGCGGATTCTTCTGATATTTTCTTTGTGGTTAAATTAATCCGTAATATTTTGCCAGAAACAATTCCCATGTTTTATCCTCCACTATTATTCTGTTAAGAATTTGCATAATCTCTTGACAGCCTACAACCGGAGTAGTCTTATAAAGCCGAGGTAATAAAATTTTCGCCATTACTCAGCCGTATAAACCCAATCATAATTAATCGGGCTGGCATTTAAAGAATTGATCGTGGGGTGGAGTAATTCATTTTTGAGCCTGAGCCAGTTGTAACCGGGTTTGAATTTTCTTAGTTTTCCTTCCTCAGGAGGAAGCGAGGAGGGGGTATGTTCGTAGATTGCCTCCGCAATCCCCACGTAAGCATCATTGGCCGGGTAAAGGTAAAAAGATTTAAACGTTTCCACATCAATTTTTTCTTTCTGTGCCAGAGCAGTAATTTGTTTGTCGGTCAACTGAATAAGGAAAAATTTTGATACTCCCCGTTCGGAATATTTAATCAGGGAACGCAATTCAGCGCTGGAAACAAAAACGGTGGAGATATAATTCATTTTTTTTAATAACTGGGCAGCAATAAGGCCCGCTGTCCTTCTTCCTCCGGCACCATGGTGGCATCCATAATATTCAAAAAGCTTATTTTGAAGAAGTCGTGCCTCCTTGTCTCCATTTTCATGGAGGCTGTTCTGAATATACTTGAGCCATTTGGCCAGATTCTCGGCAGCATCAGCTATGGGCCAGTCAATTTTTACGTGGAAGTGAGTGAGTGCGTACCGATTCTTTTTTTTTACGGTTGGGTCTTGTTGAATCAGAAGGGCATAATCGATAGGGATGAGATCTTCTATGAGCTCAAGAAAACGGGGGTTATCAAAGTAACGGAGGTTGTGATGAAAGGTTTTATAGAGGGGAAAGCTTGCCAGGTATTCCACATTTTTTTTGATCAGCTTATTTTCCGGGAAAAAGCGGAGATGGTTTTTTAAATCCGGGCTGATTACTCCTTCACAAAAGATGACCAGGAAGGTGTTGAATAATTCGGACTCCTTTTCAATTTTTTTTGATTTGGGTTTGAGCTCGCTTTTTTCCGGAAAACTATATTCTACGCCCTGCTCCAGATGCTTGTAAAGGGAATCAACCAGGGAGATTTTCATTAACCGTTTTTCAAGGTTATCCCTCAGAATTTCATAAATTGACCGTCTGATTTTTTCGTAATAGCTGAGCCTTTCCCGGTATCTCCACATATAACTGCTCCGTTAGATAGCGATCAGGGGGTTGTAATAATCTATAGTATACCCAGGATGGGGTTTGTCTTCAACAAATAAATGGTTAATTTATAATTCTTACGAGCCGGAAAAGAGCAGGGATATAAAGGTAGGAAAACTCTTTTTTTTATGCTATAAAAATTTCAGATAATATCTTAATAATATTTAAATAATAGAGGCAGGCAATTCATGAAGGATATATGTAATTTTCTTTTTGAAATCGGTATGTTGAAGCGAACCCCGCGAACCGGACTTCAATTTTTAGGATCAGGGAAAGAGTCGGTAGCGGAACACTGTTTTCGGGTGATTATAATCGGCTACACCTTAGCAAAACTTAATCCCCAGGTTGATGAAAACAAGGTACTTAAAATGACGCTCTTGCATGATATCCTTGAGTCCCGGACCGGAGACCTTAATTATGTAAATAAAAAATACCTGAAAGTGGATGAGGAGAAAGCCGTGAACGAACTGGCAGCAACCCTTCCTTTTGGAGAAGAACTCAAGGCTCTGCTCAAGGAATTTCATGAGAAAAAAACAGCAGAGTCACTCATTGCCAATGACGCTGACCAGTTGGAACTTATCATTATGCTCAAGGAATATGGTGACCTGGGGAATAAATATACTAAGGATTGGATTGGATTTGCTCTCAAGCGTCTTTGTACTACCCAGGCAAGAGAATTAGCGGAAACAATTCTTTCTACGGATAGCGCAGAATGGTGGTTTAAGGATAAAAGTGATTGGTGGATATGGGGAAAATAAAACCCGTTAGCACTATCGTTCGAATCTATACGTGAGAAATAAAGAAGACAATGAGGGATGGTAAGCTATGACATTTCTTTAGAGAGACATGCTGACATCAGCGAACTGCTCGCTCCCTATGCTATGCGAGATGATATAAGCCGGGGCCGAAGGTATGTGGAAGTTTTTAAGGATAACCGACCCGCTTTTGAGCGGGATCGGGACCGGATTATTCATTGCACGTGCATTCAGGAGACTGGAATATAAAACTCAGGTCTTTGTTAATCATGAGGGGGATTATTATCGTACCCGGCTTACGCATTCTTTAGAAGTTTCTCAGATTGCCCGCGCGATTGCCCGCAGGCTTAAGCTCAACGAGGAATTGACCGAAGCGATTGCCCTTGCTCATGACTTAGGTCATACTCCTTTTGGTCATTCGGGAGAATCAATTTTAAATGAGCTTATGAAAGACCATGGGGGATTTGAGCACAACCTTCAAGGCCTCAGGGTGGTAGAAAAGCTGGAAGAGCGTTATCCTAATTTTAATGGCTTGAACTTAACCTGGGAAACCCGGGAAGGATTGGTTAAACACACCACGTCCCATGATACGACGAATCCCGAAAAGTTAAAGGAATATGAACCAGAAAAATTTCCCACATTAGAAGCTCAGATAATAGATTTGGCGGATGAAATTGCTTATAATAATCACGATATTGATGATGGGCTCGAATCGGGCCTGCTTGAGGAAGAAGCGTTGCAGAGAAGAGGTTGAACTTTGGCAAGAAATGATAAAAATAACCGAAAAAAATTACCCCGGAATAAATAACCCCCAGAAAAAGTATTATGCCATAAGTCATCTCATTGGATACCTTATTTTGGATTTGGTCAATGAAACAGAAAAAAATATCTCCCGATTTAAGATCGAAACGCTTGAAGATGTTCGCAATGCCAAAGCGAGATTAGTTGCTTTTAGTTCTGGATACCGCAAGAAAAAATCAACAGTTGAAGGATTTTCTGGGAAATAATCTTTATAACCATTATCGGGTTAAGCGGATGAGCAGTAAGGCGAAAATGGTGGTGGATAGGCTTTTCCGGGCTTACGTTGAAAATACCATGCTTCTTCCGAAAAAGTATCAGAAAAAACTTGAGGAGGAATCTCAAGAGAGAATTATTTGTGACTATATTGCCGGGATGACTGACCGGTATGCTCTTGACGAATACAAAAAACTTTTTGATCCTTTTGCTCGCGTATAAGGAGGATATCTATGACTAAATCGGGTCATATCTCATGTGCTTGCCTTTTTGGTAAGCCTGGTTGTGGGGAACGCGATGTTAATTTTATTGAAGACGTATCTTCCCTCAGGGTACGCTTTTTTTCTCCGGTTTGGCCAGGCGATAGCGCTTATATTTAAAATTTCTTATGACTCAAGAATCATGGCGGCTTTTGTAATCGCTACGCTGTTATCCTTTTTGATGGGAGTCCTTTTTTATAAACTTTTCAAACTGGGACGATAATTTTCACTATGATACGACGTGAAATAAATTTATAAAAGAAGGGGAATAGAATGGTTGCGATTATTTTTTTAGGAGTGATTTTTTTTCTACTTGGATGGTTGATTGTCCTTTATAACAAACTGGTGCGCCTGAGAAATATGTCGAAAGAGGGCTGGAGCGGGATTGAAGTCCAGCTTAAAAGGAGGGCTGATCTTATCCCCAACGTGGTTGAGGCGGTCAAAGGATATATGGGGCATGAGAGGAATCTTTTAAGTAAAGTGACTGAACTTCGGGCTAAAAGTCAAAGCGCTCGTGAGATTGGTGATAAAAGCCGATTGGAAGGAGAGCTTTCTCGCGCTTTGGCGAATGTGTTTGCCGTGGCCGAAGGGTATCCGGATTTAAAAGCGAACCAGAATTTTTTAGATCTTCAAAGCCAGCTTGGCAAAATTGAGGAAGAGATTCAACTGGCGCGTCGGTATTATAACGGAACCGTGCGGGAGCTTAATATTAAGATTGAGTCGTTTCCGAGCAACCTGGTGGCCGGATTTTTCAGGTTTACTCCGGCAGAATTTTTTGAAATCGAAGATAAGGCTGATCAGGCAGTACCGAAGGTTACATTCCCCCAGTAAACCCCTGTTAGAAGGATTTCACACGGGGCATTTACCCCGTGCTTCTTACCGCGTTAGATATTTGATATCTAACGCGGCAAGCGGGGCATTCTAACGGGTAAATCAAAGGTATTAAAAACCAGGATGAGCTATGAATAAAGGAAAGATATATGCTTTTTTCGTGTTGGTAGTCTTTAGTGTGGGGCTTGGTTTTGCCGGCCATGCGGTTGCTGCTGAGGAAGAAAGGATCCTTGATTTCAAGAGTCACGTTCAGGTTCTGCGTGACGGGAGCGTGACTATCACCGAAGAGATCAAAGTCGTGGCGGCTGGAGATAAGATCAAACGGGGAATATTTCGAGACTTTCCCACTCAGTATCAAGACCGCTACGGCAACACCATTCGGGTAGGTTTTAATGTTGTGAGTGTGCTTCGGGATGGTATTTCTGATTCCTATCATATCGAAGAGCGGTCAAATGGGAAAAGGGTTTACATCGGGCGGAAGGACTTTTTCCTTCAACCGGGCACCTACACCTACACGATTACCTATAAAACCGATCATCAACTCGGCTACTTTAAAGATTTCGATGAGCTCTACTGGAATGTTACGGGGAACGGCTGGGATTTTGTGATTGAAGGAGCTGAGGCACTGGTAGAGCTTCCTCCGGGAACTGAGGTACTCAAAACCGCTGCCTATACCGGATACTCGGGCGAAAAAGGTCACGACTTTACCACCCGCATTGACGGTGAGGGAATGATTAGATTCAACACCACCCGCCTCCTACAACCGAATGAAGGGTTCACGGTCGCGGTCGCCTGGCCCAAAGGGGTCGTAACCGAGCCGAAGATCAAGGAAAAAGTAGATTTTATTTTAAAAGAAAATTTAAGTATAAAAGCAGCGCTTATTGGCTTTATCCTGCTGGTTGGTTATTACTTTATCGTTTGGTTCCGGGTAGGACAAGACCCCGAGAAGGGAACCGTTATCCCGCGTTTTTCTCCACCCAAAGGATTTTCCCCGGAAGCGGTTCGCTTTGTTTTTCAGATGGGATATGATCATAAAGCATTTGCCGCAGCAGTGATAAACTTAGCGGTCAAAGGAGCCTTAACGATCCATGAGGATGCCGAAGGTGAATTTTCCCTCAAGCGGACCGGCGCGACCCGTGCCCACTCTCTCCCGGGGAGAACAAAAGATCATAGAAAATCTTTTTGGCTCCGCGGGTATGATAAAACTTACCAATCAAAATCACAAAGATATTCAGCAAGCGATTACCTCATTGCAAAACAGCCTCAAAATGACTTTTGAAAAATTGTATTTTTTGCGAAACTCCGGTTATCTCGTGCCTGGCTTTCTTTTTACGATTTTAACTTTATTAGTTATGGTAATGACTACTCGCGAAATTGCTCTTGCTGCGTTTATGGGTGTTTGGCTTTCTGGTTGGACCGTGGGCTGTTTTTTTCTGGGATCCCGGGTTATCAGTGCCTGGAGAGCTGCCATAAGCATAGGCGGCTTTAAGGCTTGGGGAAAGGCCCTGGGACCAACCCTGTTTGGTTTGCCGTTTTTTGCTGGCGAAGTTTTTGGCCTGGGAGTTTTTTCATCCGCGGTTTCACCTTTGGCTACGGTTTTATTTGTTTCCATTGTTTCTGTAAATATTCTGTTTCACTATCTGCTCAAGGCCCCGACGCGCACCGGGCGCAGCGTTATGGATGAAATCGAAGGTTTTAAGCTTTATCTCTCCATCGCGGAAAAAGAACGTTTCGCTATCCTGAATCCACCGGACAAGACCCCGGAGCTTTTCGAAAAATACTTGCCTTATGCGTTAGCGCTCGATGTGGAAAACCAATGGAATGAGCAGTTCGCCGGGGTGCTGGTCACGGCAACAGCGGAAGATGGCCGTTACCACCCTGCCTGGTATCAGGGGAGACACTCGATGTCCAACGACATTACCGGGTTTGCCACTACTCTGAGCAGCTCTTTTACGTCGGCGATTTCTTCTTCCTCTACCGCGCCGGGTTCTTCATCTGGAAGTGGCGGCGGAGGATCATCAGGTGGTGGCGGGGGTGGAGGAGGTGGCGGTGGGTGGTAAACATTGACCACTATCATCAGAGAAAATTCGGTCAGGATTGAAAGTGGTTTGGATAATTTAAAACAGGAGTAGAGAATCAATGCCGAAGAAAATATTAGAGATTAAACTTTTACGATTAAAACCGAAAACCGAGGGGTTGAATTTTCCCCAGGTTCATAAAGATAGGGAAGCCTCAATCAACCCCAAGGAACCTCCCCACATAATCACCAAAAATTTTTATAGCGATAAAAATGTTATTTTGCGGGAGACCCAGTACAACAAGCGTAATCGGGTTCAAACCGGCACTTCGGAAGTGGCGGCTGACTATGTTAAACATTTTTTGCAAGGCATGATGACAGAAGAATTTTCCGATATTACCTGGCTCCGGGAAAAATTCTGGTTTACGGGCCCGATAGAATCTTTGGGTCAGGAAGTCAGAGAAACGGTTCATGATTTCCAGAAAAGTAATGTAACCTATCCCTTTAGAAATTTACGCCGGTTTGTCCAACCCCCCTTTGGGTATCTCAGTGAGGAGGAGGAAAGGGTTGAAAAGAGAAATATGTTCGGTTGGGTCTTTTTAGTAGGACTCTCTGAGGAACAGCTTCGGGAACGAATTCGCAAGACTGACCGCCGGTATGATGTTATCAACAATCCTGATGGACGGAAGAAATTTTATTTGGGAAATCTTTCGACTCGCAATATCGGGAAAAAAAGCAACCTGAGGAAAATGCTTCGACGCTGCGTCTCCCAGGATTGGGGGACAGTGATTACAAGCGAGAATTGGAATGGTCTAAAAAAATTTAAATTTCGACACAGTTCTACGCAATTACCCGGAGGCCCCGACTTGTTTCATCGGATTGCGGGAGGGTTTGCTAAAAAATATCACTTGCCGTATGAGAGGGTGGAAGAAAAAATTTTGACGAGCACTATTATTTATCACCTCATTGGTATGTATTATCGGCCCGGAAGCAGGACCGACACCACGATCTGCTGTTCTCGTTCTCTGCCTGGCGTCACTGTTATGTCCAAATACCAGGCCAATCAAATTATGGGCACGTACAAGGACGGGTTTCTTGAGACTAATTCTTTTTTAGTAGATGTCAAGGATAGCTGTGTTGACAATATTGATAAGTCTTTTTTTATTGGTGAAAAGAAAAGTGGGGTAGTGTTAGCTGAAATTCAATACTCTTTCAGTGAAAAAAAGTTTCTTGAATTTATTGATACGTTAGATGTCAAAGAAGAGATAGCGAGCTATAAAGAACGATCGCGCTTCTCCGATGAATTTTATCACCACCTGATTGGCGTCATTGAGATCAAAGACCAGTTTCTGGTCAATCTCCAAAACCAGCCCTGGATAAAAAAAGATTAAAAGCCCGGTCGGCAGTGAGGGGCTTGTTGTTCAATGAGGGGACCATAAAATTATAACGTAGGAAGAATAGAACAATTGTCAAGGAAAAGATTTGCCCCATTCGTATGAATATTAAGTACCAGAGTCTCGTTAAGTACCTCATTTTTTTTTCCTTAATCTATTTTCCAATCTTTAGTCATCTGGAATCCATTCCCATACAAATATGGGATGAAGCCAGACTGGCAATAAACGCCTGCGAAATGCATAAAGATGGTGATTTTATCGTCAAACATTTCGAAGGCGAACCTGATATGTGGAACACTAAACCCCCCCTGATGATCTGGTTGCAAGTACTATTTATTAAACTGCTTGGAGTAAGAGAATTATCAATCCGCCTGCCTTCAGCGATTGCAGCATGTTTAACCTGTTTGTTTGTTTTGTTTTTCTCGGTTAAGTACCTGAAAAATTTCTGGTTCGGATTTATTGCGGGGATAGTGCTTACATCGTCATATGGCTATATCACCACTCATGCGGCGCGAACGGGCGATTACGATTCTTTACTTGCACTGTTTACTACCCTTTACGCACTGTCTTTTTTTATTTTCATAGAGACCCAAAAGCTGAAATACTTTTGTTTTACCTTTCTGGCAATCATTCTTGCTGCATTAACGAAGGGTATTGCCGGCATGCTGTTTATCCCGGCGCTTCTTTTCTATTCTATGGTTCAACGGAAGACAAAGGATCTCTTTAAAAATAGGCATCTGTATATTGGCAGTCGGGTTGTTTTTGTTATTCGTGTTGGGTTAC
>CAVTQE010000014.1:0-58689 GCA_963736755.1 uncultured delta proteobacterium
TATGAGGCCGTCCGATAACTGTCATCCCGAATATGGTTCGGGATCTCTTTGGTATGTAACATATTTAAATTATGAGATTCTGAAACAAGTTCAGAATGACAAATTGCATATTCGAGGGGTTGTCGGACAACCTCTTATAAATACGATAAGCAGTATCAGGATTTCTTGGCTATATGTCAATAGCTGAAAATTTCACTTGCTTTTCTCATTTTGTCTCTGGAATTAAAGGTACTTTTGGATGTTTTGAAGCTCTCCAACGCAAAAAAACCCTCTTTTTCAGGTATACTCTGAATTATGTTCTCGGAGGATATTTTATACATCAATTAATATGAATAGGTTATTATAGTGAACAGGTTCAATTTGGGGGACAAGCTTCCGTCTAAACACGAGGTATTCAGGCTTGTTCATCTTTCCGATCCCCACTTGATTTCGACAAGCGGTGTGCGGGTACGGGAACTGCTGAATAAAAGAGTGTACGCGTATCTTTCCTGGCACCTGCACCGGCATGCTGAGCATCGCGAAGAGGTTCTCGCCGCTCTGCTAAAAGACATGCAGTCTACCAAACCCGATCATATCGTTCTCACCGGGGATTTGACACACCTAAGTCTACCGAGCGAGTTTCGTCAGGCTCGAGAATTGCTCCAAGCCCTGGGGCCGCCTTCAAAGGTAATGGTAATACCTGGCAATCATGACGCGTATGTTGCCACAGCGTGGGAGCGCACATTTCGCCTCTGGTCAGATTACATGGCCTCCGATGCAGACCAGGGTTCCCCAGGGGCGGGGAGGGACCACCGTATTGTTTTTCCCACCTTACGAGTCCGCGGCGCCATGGCCCTCATCGGTGTTTCCACAGCTTACCCCACCCCACCGTTTCTCGCTACAGGCAGCATTGGCAAAGTGCAGCTGAAGAAGCTTGAAAATATCCTTGACGAGACACGGCGTAGACACCTTGTGAGAGTGGTGCTGATCCACCATCCACCGGTTCCTGGGGCGGTTTCCTGGCGGAAGCGACTTACGGACCAGGCAGCATTTCAAGCACTCCTGGCGCGTCATGGTGCCGAACTCATTTTGCATGGTCATACCCATCGCACTTATTTAGGACATCTTGAGACGCCTTGGGGCAGGGTCTTTTCAATCGGTGTCCCGTCAGCGTCATCCCTCGGCCGAACAGCACATCGACGGGCCCGATACCATATCTTTCGTCTGATGCGAAGTGCGGGTGGACTGGAGATGCTGCTTGCAGTGAGAGTTTACTCGCCAACAGAACGACGCTTCGTCGATGAAGGCGAGCAGCGGGTACCACTGCCTCAACCGACCGGCTGATATGCCGAGGACACGTCATGCCCCGTGACGCAGCTTCGAGAAGAAAAGCCGGGAGGGATTCGATTGGTCATCGCTAATACTGGGCTATGGGCCGCGCGACAAGAGCCAAAGAGCGAGACAGAAGATTGCTGCAACAGGTGCCATCACGATGAGCGCCAGGTTTAAACCCAAAACGAGTCCGAGGTTCCCAAGAATCTGGTTGAGAAAATACAGCGCAATCCCGACGATTGACCCGGTCAGTATCCTGAATCCAGCGGGATGCCGACGGGTCGGTCGCAACACGAAGGTAAGGGAGAGCAAAACCAGGGCAGCCGTGGACAGAGGGGTACTTACCTTTTGCCAGAATAATAACTGGTATTGATCGGGATTTTGTCCGCGCTCCCGCAGTAACCGAATATACTGGTAAAGATCAGAGGGGGATTGAATTTCCGGCGGAAACTCCTGAATCTTCATCTGCTCAGAACTGAGGAACGATTCAAGGGCGAGCCTGGGAAGACGCCTGGTGGTCACACCCTGGGCAGTAATGATCCTCTGCTCGGCATCGGTGAGCACCCATCGGTTGTTTTCGGTGACATCAGCTTTCCGGGCGTGCGTGAATACACGGAGACGGCCCTTTTGGTCCCACTCAAAAATATCAACGTCCACAGGAATTCCGCCGGGATGGATTTTGCGAACATGGATAAAGACGAGTCCGTTGCGCGCCCAAAAACCGCTCTTTGTAAACGTGATATCAGCGTCGGTGAGCGCCACCAAACGGCTCGTCCGTGCCTGCTGCTCCAAGGGCGGCACAATAAACTCTGCCAGGATCCCCGCCGCCAACATGGGAAGTGTTGCAGCCGCAATGACTGACCAGCAGATCCGACGCACCGATATACCGCTGGCGTGCATGGCGACGAGTTCATGTTTGTCCGCCAGCAGACCAAGGGCGATGATCCCGCCCAGGAGGCTGCTTTGCGGTATCAGGTCCAGTATCCGGCCCGGCAGTGTGAGAAGCACAAAGAAAAGGGCATCCTTAAGCTGATAATGTCCTTTTCCCACATCATCCAGTTCAAGGATAAACTCAAAAAAGCTGAACAGAAATCCTAAGATGGACAGTACAAGCAGAAAACATCGGGTGAAGCTTTTGCCGATATAGCGATCAATTATTTTCATCACAGTGCCCGCAATACCAGATGATGGAAAAATCCTCATGAAAGGTGGTCGCAAAACATGATCACTGCCGTCGCCGGGGAGACCAGCACTGCTGAGACGGGTTACGCAAAAGGATAAGCAAGCCCCCGGCTAGCAATCCTTGCACCCACCAAATACCCAGCAATGGGGGAATCAGACTTTGTTGGACCCCGAGTTTGGCCACGGTGACGATGCTGTAATAGAATCCGTAAATGATTATACCAATGGGTAGATTGGCATGTTTGCCCTTGCGTGTTTCTATCCGACTCAGAGGCACACCGAGGAGCGCTAGAAGAAGCGTGGAAAGCGGAGATAACATCCGCCACTGTAATTCAGCGATGTCTGACGGATCTTTGGAACGGGCCAGGTAAAAAGTAGAGGCGGCCTTTGTTTTGTATTCCAAGGGAGTAATTTCCTTGGGCCATAAAGAAAGCGTGTATTGCGATGATTCCATAATCCGCCCTTTCTCTTCTCCGGTGCGAGGTATTTCATAACGACAGGCGTCCCGAAAGAGGATGACTTGTTTGCCAGTGGCCGGGTCGAGACGCTGATAGGCCTCCTTTGCGTAGACGACTTCCAGCAGATCATTCCCATCTTTCGGATCTTTTTCCATGAAGACCCCCTCCGCTCTCTGCCGTGTGTGGTCAATTTTTTCAATAAAGATGACCCGATTCCCTTCGCCAATTTCATAGAACTTGCCTGCTTTCAATCGGGTAACGTCAAACTCGGCCTTTGCTTTGGCTTTCAACCAGAAAAATTGTTCGTAGGCCCATGGCCTTACGGCGAGCGATAAACTCCCTCCCAGGAGTGCGACCGGTAAAGATAAAACAAAAACGACTGCCAGCACCCGACGAAGACTCACGCCGGAAGCAAAGAGCGCCGTCATTTCATTATCATTATAGAGCCGCCCTAAACCGACTATGACCGCAAGGTAGAGGCTGGTGGGAAGAACTACCTCCAGGGCGATCAATACCTTGAGCAGAATAATGAATATGATCGTATTTATGGACATAAGCCCGAAGGTTGCATCTGCAAGGTAACGATTTGTGCTGTATGCCGCGAAGATTATCACCAAAACCAGAAGCATGCTTGTCAGAGGCTTGATTATTTCGAGTATGAGGTAACGGTTTAAGATCAAGGTCGTTATCCGAATGATGGTTAATCAAATGAACCGGGATTTCTCAGGCGTATGTATGTAACCGCATAAGAAGATTTGCCTTGATGAGCGAAAACCCTTATAAATAAAGCTCATCCCGTGGTATAATCTCGTTGACGTCACTAGATAATAACCACAAACAGGAACACCTAAATGGTAAAGCAACGTGCATTGAATATACAGGCGGACCAGAAAATAGTAAAGGAGAAAATGGCAACCGCAGGTCAAAGAAGCGGCGTTTTTTGATGTTTAAAATTTCCTGAATATATTGCCGTTGGATTTTTTTATGGAGATAACAATCCAGGAATCTTTTAACCTGTTCATCAGTAAATTTTTTGTGGATTTGGGGCATGATCAAAAACCTCCGTTTTTTGGCCTTCGATTATGCCTTCTTAGGTGTGCAGTTTTAAATTTTAGCTAACATCAAAAAAATAAGTCACCTACCTGAATAAGTCATCTACCTGTCGCATCTTCTCGAAAACACAGCGTAATACGTATTATCTCCGGCTATCGCCCCGGTACTCTTTAAAGAATGCGTCCTCCTTGTTCGCACTATTTTTTTTACTATAGAAGGTTGGAAATATTTTTGAAGCTTCTGGAATGATTAATTTTTTTTAATGTTGCCAAATCGTTACCATAGAGCCTGTCCGATGACTCTCACCCCGAACTTGTTTCGGGATCTCTTTTCCGGTTAACATATTTAAACTATTATATTAACTGAGCGAAAACCTCTAATATTAATTCAGGAGAACCCTTGTTATTAAAGAACTATCTGATTCCTTTATACCTACCTTGAGAAACCCCCTCAGTCCCCCTTTAGTAAGAGACTGTGTCGTAATTCGCCATTCGCCCTTCGACACGCTCAGGGTGAACGGCTACATAATTGATTTTTAACGTACCGCGGTCCGTTCATGGTGAGCTTGTCGAACCATGAACGGACTTGTGAAACAGTCTCAAAAGGGGGAGGGAAAGGGCCTTCTCCCCTTTGATACAAAAGGGGAGAAAGAGGGGTTTTACTGTATTTTCTGACTCAATTAGGGTATTAGTTTCTGAAACGAGTCCAGAATGACAAAATGTATTTTTTCAGGGTTATCGGACGGGATCCATAAATGTTTTTTGGATTCACCCGGGGCTGTTCAGAAGCCATTCCGGATAGGGCAGCGACGGGTAGGAACCACCATCATTGAATGGTCCACCCGTTTTTCATCATGAACTGCGGAATTTCGATTGCCTATTGTTGAAGATTTTCCTTGTAGATATTCTGATTATTTGTAAAATTATGGGGAAAAGTTCACCCACCGCAACCTGACCGCCCTCGTGGGAACGCAGGAAAAGGTGGGGATCACAATTCTGAACAAACGCTCTGGGTGCTCAATTGAAATGCGCTTCTTATATCACACAAGATGGTCCTTGTTTTCGCCCTTTGTGCGGTTATCCGGTCGAGAAAGGCCTCGAGGCTTTAACGGAGTGCTATGGCTCCCGGACTGCTGACCTTGAGGGAATACCGAGTTTTGCCGTGAAGCATCCTCTCCAACCTCTGGCCAAACAAAACGATCGACCCAACCAATCACTCTGGATCGCACGAGTTGAGGGACGGAGTGCTTTTCGTCAATTTATCCGCCTTCCCTGGTCTCTATATGGCGATGACCCGATGTGGGTCCCGCCGCTTCTCATTGAGCGGCGCCAGCACCTTTCCCCCCGCAATCCTTACTTCGCACACGCCCAATACTGTTCCTGGCTCGCGTACCGTGGATTGCGGCCCGTGGGCCGTATCAGCGCCCAAGTGGACGAACTTCATATCCAGCGCCATCGAGACGCCACCGGCTTTTTTGGAATGATAGAGGCTGAAGACGACGCCACGACGTTCCAGGCCCTCACCGATACCGCTGAGCAGTGGCTCCGCGGCAAGGGGATGCGCCGCATTCTCGGCCCCCTCAATCTTTCCCTAAACCAGGAATGTGGGTTGCTCGTAGAAGGGTTCGACACCCCCCCTTCAATCATGATGGGCCATGCGCGCCGTTATTATGGTCCACGGATCGAGGAGCAAGGCTATCGCAAGGAAAAGGACCTTCTCGCATACCTTGTTAATATCGAATTTGATTGGCCTCCCTTGATAAAGAAAATTGCAGCAAAGGCGACACAAGGCGTGCGTCTCCGACCGTTGTGCATGTCCCGTTTAACCGAAGATTTGGAGACTCTGCAGCGCATTTTCAATGACGCATGGTCCCAGAACTGGGGTTTTATCCCGTTCACGAGGGCGGAATTCCAACATATGGGGCAGGATATTAAACACCTGGTAGATAAGGAATTCGTGCAGATCGCAGAAGTAAATGGAGACCCCGCTGGGATGATCGTGGTGCTTCCAAACATCAATGAAGTTATTCGAGATCTCAACGGACGGCTTTTCCCCTTCGGCTGGATGAAATTGCTGTGGCGTCTCAAGGCGAGATACCCCACATCTGCGCGTGTCCCCCTTATGGGAGTGCGTCGGCGCTATCAGGAGAGCTTGCTGGGGCCAGCGCTCGCCTTCATGCTTATAGATGCGGTACGCGCTCCCGCCGCAAGGCGCGGTATCCGGGAAGTTGAGATGTCCTGGATACTTGAAGACAATATGAGGATGCGAAACATCATCGAATCCATCGGTGGTAACGTATACAAACGCTATCGAATATATGGAAAAGAACTTTATGAATGACGGCATCGTAAAAAGTCCATCTGCTGCGTTGCACTGCATCCTCAGTCATTGCGGTGTACCGGTAAGTACGCCTCATTCCTTCGGATTTGCGCGCCTTGCATCTGGAGCTTTTTACTTCGCTGTCCAAATTCGACTTTTTACGAGTTCATCATGAATAGAACGGAAAAAACCTTTACCGGAGTGGTGCTTGCAGCCGACCGCGGTCCCGGTGATCCCTGGCCCGGACAGCGGGTGCTCCCTGTAAGTCCTTTGTTCCCTTGGGAGGAAGGCCTATGGTGCTGCGCGTGCTCGATACGCTTGCCGGGGCCCGGGAAGTAAGCTCCCTGGCGGTGTGCGGCCCTTCCGAGGACTTGCTTGCCCAAGAGCCTGAACTGCTCTCCAGGATTAACGCAGGTAAGATCAGATGGATCCCCCCTCAGGCAACGCCCAGTGCAAGCACGTACCACGTGTTGGAGGGGCTCTCCCCAGACGCTCCCGTGCTCGTCACCACTGCGGATCACGCGTTTTTGACCGCCGAGATAGTCGACTTCTTTTGCAGCAAGGCCCGTGCCACCGGTTGTGACGTTGTCGCCGGTCTTGCCTCCCATGAGCAGGTCATACGCGCATTTCCCCAGACCAGAAGGACTGCCACCAGAATGAGTGATGGCGCCTTTTGCTCGTGTAATCTCTTCGCCTTCTTGACTCCTCGCGCACGCAGGGCCGCAGAGTTTTGGCAGAAATGCGAACGCAACCGCAAAAAACCCTGGCGAATGATACGCGCGATAGGCTGGCCGACTCTGCTCCGCTACCTGCTGGGGAGGCTGTCTCTCAACGAAGGCTTGGACAGGGTATCGACCCGCATGAAGGCAAAGGCAGGAGCAGTAATCTTGCCTTTCCCGGAAGCGGCCGTTGATGTAGACACGGTCAGTGACTGGCGTATTGTTGAAGAGATCATTGCGGGTCGGGTTTTATGAACAATCCTCTTGATAGGCGGGAGAAGCCCATCACGAAAACGCCTATATTTCCGCGATGATCCGCAATTATGTCCCACGGGCAACCGGGCGATTTCACGGGCAACTCTTCCTGCACCGTGCGGCTGATTCACTCCTGCACGCGCACTCACTCACCATGTGTTCCGCACTCTTCAAATCCGCAGGGTAATCGACCTCACAGCTCCGCAGACCTTCGATTGAACATGTCCATACCTTCATGGTCGGACACAAATCTCGAATTACGGACAAGTACCATTTCCGGGAAGACGAAGGATCGCCCATGGCCCTCTCGAGCCCTTGGCGGAAAAGAGCCGGGCCTTCCCCTCGAAAAAGAATCATCCCCACTGACTCGCCGTCAGTCTTTTCGGGCTCGATATCTTTGCCGATGTTGATGAGTCTTTGTCCTTCCAAGGTCACTTTCATATCATCGGCATCGTAGTGGGACTTATGAGTGGTCACTACGGTCACCGGGTGTGCGGCCTTACTCAACACCCGCCCCACCACCGCGATTTCGAACAACGTGTCCCCGTTAAGCAGGAAAAAATCCTCATTCATCTCCTCCCGGGCGATCCAGCAACTAACGAGGTTGTCCGTTTCGGCAAACTTAGTGTTATGGATAAGGTTTATGCAATTTTCCCCATAGCGTTTCGTCAAAAGCCGCTCGACCTGATCAGCGCCATAACCGACCACCACGCTTACTCGGTCTATCCCTGCGGCGGACAGTGCATCAATCTGCCACTCAATCAATTTCTTTCCCTGAATCGGCAAGAGGCATTTCGGGGTATCAGCCGTAAGCGGCAACAATCTTTTTCCCTGTCCGGCACTTAAAATAATAGTTTTCATAAACAGCCTCACTCAAATAATTGTTTCTTTCGGAGGATGGGAAAAACGCCCCGCATCCAGGCAAAGGCTTCAGCAGGCCGAAAGGGTTATCGGCCCAATGACGTCAAGGGTTTTTCCGTTCATTTCTAAACTGCCCTCGCTCAAAAGCGCAGAACTTTCAAACATTAACCAGGACCAAAGCCATCGTAACTGGTCACGGGGGAAATGCCCATCTGACAGGATCGGGCATTAAGGAAATCCGCGATGGCCCTGGCTCCTCTTTCGGACGCCGTGGTTTCGGATTTAATAACAACATTTTATATTCCCGCGCGTTTTGCGCTTCACGATTTTCTATCCGGGTACTCAGGCTGCTTGGGAACAGCAAAATTATACGAAATTTTACGGACAATGCAATAAGACAAATTTTTCTCGCCTAAATTGAGCGATTTTTATAACAAAACAGCGTAGGACAGGC
The DNA here is from genome assembly GCA_963736755.1 of uncultured delta proteobacterium. Taxonomy (GTDB): domain Bacteria; phylum Desulfobacterota; class WTBG01; order JAGOGO01; family JAGOGO01. Next base: position 8,613 of record CAVTQE010000014.1, read on the forward strand.
GTCTCGCCTGTCCTCAAGGGTGAAATGTTCTGCCGGGACCTGTCCTACCATGGTTTGGGCATCTTAGCAAACAAGAATCGCTCAGTTTAGGTCTTGAATACTATCAACGTCCGAAGGTTCTTCGTTACTTTACACTGAAAATTTACCAGGCTTTCTACAACTAATCGGGAGAAAAACCTTATTTTTAAATGACAGACTTATTTTTTTGATTGAAAAAGCAAATATTTTGTGTTAGTAATTTAAAATTCTTACCTTTTATTTATTACCAAAGAATAGGCATATTTTTCACGCTGTTTTATTTTATTAATAATATCAAAATGTTATAGAATATTACGTTATTCCATACTTGAGTGTATTTCATAACTGGGTCCCAAAAGCTCACTATTGCCGTAAGAAACTAGTATTGACAAAAAGCCGAAAAAAATTTATTAGAAAAGATGTTAAGAAATTCATGAAGTTTCACGTGCGAACGTGGGACAATGTTCCTGTATGAATTGGAGTTATTTTAAACATCAAGGAGTCTATTTTTATGAAGGCTACGCCGACCAAAAACGACCTGCAGTTGCGGCGGGCAGATTTCTCGAGCCTGGCAGATGCACTGGATTATGCGGCACAAGGTAAAACAGGATTCAATTTCTATCGCGGCGGGAAGCTGTATGCTGTTCTCCCCTATGCGAAATTACGGGAAGAAGCGAGAACCCTTGCGCGCCGTCTTTGCGGCTTAGGGGTGGAGCGTGGAGGGCGGGTTGGCCTGGTGGCTGATACCGACCCGGATTTCATGATTTTTTTCTTCGCCTGCCAGTACGCAGGACTGGTTCCGGTGCCCTTGCCGGCTTTTTTCCATTTGGGTAGCCATAAAGCTTATGTGGACCAGTTGCGGCGACTGCTCATCAACTGCGATGCTGAAATAGCCGTTGCTCCCAAAGGCTTTTTCGAGTTTCTCAATGAGGCGGCAGAAGGACTGAATCTGCGTTTCATGGGTACTCCCGAAGCCTTCGCAGAGCTCCCTGAACGGTCGACCACCCTGCGCCCTCTTGCCAGCGACGAACTGGCATACCTGCAATACACTTCAGGAAGCACCCGCTTTCCCCGGGGGGTAATGATTACCCAGACCGCATTAATGAGCAATTTGGCGGACATTAGCACTCACGGGGTTAAGATACGGCAGGAAGATCGCTGCGTGTCATGGCTCCCTTTTTATCACGATATGGGGCTCGTGGGGCTGGTGCTGGTTCCGGTAGCATCTCAGAGGTCCGTGGATTATTCCAGCACTTTTGATTTCGCTATGCGACCCAGACAGTGGATAGCGTTGATGAGCCAGAACCAGGCTACTATTTCTTTTAGCCCCCCGTTTGGCTACGAGCTGTGCGCCCGCCGAATAAGGCAAGAGGATGTTGCCGGGTTTGATCTCAGCAACTGGCGTGTTGCCGGCGTTGGGGCGGAAATGATTCGTCCCGGACCGCTGGAAGATTTTGCCAAGGTCTTCGCACCGTGCGGGTTTAAAGAGAACGCGTTTCTCGCATGTTACGGCATGGCCGAATGCTCTCTCGCGGTAAGCTTCGCGGCACTTGACCGTGCGCTGGAGTTGGACTACGTCGATGGGGACTGCCTTGCCCGAGACAGAAAGGCTGTCCCCGTTGACATTGGCCAGGAGGAGGATGCTACCCGTGTGAGGCCGTTTGTTAAGTGCGGTATCCCGTTGCCGCGATATGAAATTGCCGTGCGGGATTCACAAGGGCGGGATTTGCCGGATCGACATTGTGGAACCCTCTTTGTGCGGGGACCCAGCGTCATGAGCGGCTATTTCGGCGATCCCGAAAAAACCCGTGCGGTTTTGTCATCTGACGGTTGGCTTAACACCGGAGATTTGGCATACCGGATCTCCGGCGAAATCGTGATTACGGGCCGTGAAAAGGACCTCATCATCATCAACGGCCGCAATATTTGGCCGCAGGATCTGGAATACCTGGCGCAGGCGCAGCCGGAAGTGAGATCGGGAGATGCCGCTGCCTTCTCGGTGCCGGGTCCGGATGGGGAAGAAAAAGCGGTAACCATGATCGAGTGCCGCGAGTCAGATGTTGCAAAACGTACTGAGCTAATAGAACGTTTGAGGACCATATTTCTTGAAGAGCTCGGCCTGGACTGTTTGATCTGTCTTGTCCCTCGTAAGACTTTACCACGCACGACATCCGGTAAACTGTCCCGGTTTCAAGCCCGTCAAAAATTCCTCGAACAATTTGGCAAAGAGCGGCTGACGCAATCGAACATGGACATCTATAAGCAGGCAGTGTAGACAGGCTCTCCCGTGAAAGACCAGCAATTACCCCGAAGGAGCCACAAAAAACACACCTTGATGAACGTGAAAGCCGAAGATGCAGCGGCGTTCGGATTAGCCGGCAGTCCGTACCGGTTAACCTGGGTTTTGGGCTTTGGGGTGATAGTGCATGCGATGTTCAGATCGGTCGTCACCGGACAGGCCAAATGTCTCGCATCGTAGCCCTCACGGGAGCAACAGGGTTTATAGGCGGCGCCATAGCGCATCGGCTGAGAACCGCAAACTGGCAGATAAGAGCGCTGGCCCGCCCCACTTCAAGACGAGACCATCTCGCTGGTCTTGACATCCATTGGATAGAAGGCGACCTTAGTGACCTGGAAAGCTTGCGTCGTCTGGTGCTGGGGGCAGATGCGGTGGTGCACTGTGCCGGGGTGGTGCGGGGCGCGAGTTCTGGTTACTTTACCCGCGTGAACAGGTATGGCGTGTCGCGCCTGGTGCAAGCAGCCACTGAGCAGTTGCCGACGCCCCGTTTTTTGCTCATCTCTTCAGTTGCCGCTCGTGAGCCGCATCTTTCGCCCTACGCAGCAAGCAAGCGACAGGGGGAAGAGGAACTTGCCGCTGGGGCAGGTGAAATGCAATGGGCAGCGCTGCGACCATCAGTTGTCTATGGGCCAAGAGACAAAGAATTGCTTCCTCTTTTTCGATGGATGTATCGGGGAATCGCGCTGGTGCTGGGGCCAACCGATGGCCGGTTTTCGATGCTGTACGTGGACGATCTTGCTGAGGCAGTGGTGCAATGGCTGAAATGTGGGAGCACGCGGCAACGAGTGTTTGAACTGCATGACGGGCAGCCCGACGGCTATAGGTGGAACGATCTGATTAATAGGATGGCCCGGGTGAGAGGTGGGCGTGTGCGTCAGATGAGGATTTCAGCCCCATTTTTGTCGCTATTGGCCGCGATCAATTTCATGGCGGCGCGAGTGGCCGGGTACGCTCCGATGCTTACGCCGGGCAAGGTGCGGGAGCTAAGGCACTCAGACTGGGTATGTGATAATACCTTGCTCACTCGCGAGACCGGGTGGATTCCTCGCGTTCGTCTGGAAGAGGGGTTGCGGCGCACACTAAAATCGGACAGCAGATCCCATAAGTCCCTATGCCAGCAAAAATGATGGTGGAATGAGGTAATATCTATGCAGGATTATCGAGAATTGGTGGTGAAGCTTTGTGATATATTGCGGCCCTTCAACGAGGAGGGCATTGACCTGAAGGAAGAGACTGATTTGGCGGCGGATCTCGGGCTTGATTCCCTGAAAGTATTGGAGCTACTCGTCACGGTTGAAGACAGCTTCGATATTTCTATTCCCCTCAACATTCTGCCTCACGTGCGCACCATAAAGGATTTCGCGGAACAACTGCAACAATTACTGTCAGAAAGGTCGTAATGTCTATCTTTGATAAATTCCGGCCAGTTAGCTCGGCCCTCCAGGACTTGACAAATTGTGGAGTGGAGTCTGTCAATGTTGTTATGGAACGTTTTATTTCCCCTTTTGAAGCAGTGATAAACGGCCGCCGAACAGTTCTTGCCGGCACCAACAACTATTTGGGCCTTACCTTTGATCAGGAATGTATCCGGGCGGCCTGTGAGGCCCTGCGGCAAGAAGGGACCGGCACCACCGGCTCACGGATGGCCAACGGAAATTACGCCGGCCATATCGCTCTGGAACGCGAATTGGCGGAATTTTTCTCTCGTAAAGGAGCCATTGTATTTTCAACCGGATATGTGGCTATTATTGGGATGATGACGGCGTTGGCGGGACCCGGGGATGTTATCCTCATAGATTCGGACTGTCACGCGAGCATCTATGATGGGTGCCGTTTGGGCGGAGCCCAATTCATACTTTTTAAACACAACGATATAGGTGATCTTGAGAAGCGTTTACGACGGCTGGGCAAGCGGACAGAAAATACCCTGATTGTTGTGGAAGGAATCTACAGCATGCTGGGCGATCGTGCGATGCTGTCCGATATCACTGAGGTAAAGAAGAAGTATGGCGCCTGCCTTTTGGTGGATGAAGCACATTCCCTGGGGGTTCTCGGCAAACAGGGCCGTGGCCTCGCGGAGGAGGCCGGCGTTGAGGATGACGTTGATTTCATTGTCGGAACCTTTAGCAAGAGTTTAGGCGCCATAGGGGGCTTTTGTGTAAGTAATCATCCGCAGCTGGAACTGATCCGTTGCGTGAGCCGACCATACATTTTTACTGCATCTCCTTCTCCCTCCGTCATCGCGTCCACCCGTGCGGCTTTGAAGATCTTACGAACACGTCCCGAGTTGCGGAGCCGGCTCTGGGAGAACGCCCGGAAGTTGTATCAGCGGCTGAAGGACATGGGTTTTGTTCTTGGTCCGGAGCCAAGTCCCATTATTTCTGTGCGTCTGAAGGACAAAGGAAAGGCCCTGGCATTCTGGAGCAGGCTTTTGGAGCGTGGCGTATATGTAAACATGGTATTGCCACCTGCCACGCCTGACGGGGACCCCTTGCTGCGTTGCAGCGTGAGCGCCGGCCATACTCCCGAACAGCTGGAACAAATCTGCGAAGCATTTGCTTCCCTTCAAGATGTTGCTGAGCCCGCACAGATGAGCTGAAAAGGATTGCCACGCCGGGCTTCGCCAATTGCGACATCCTGAGATCGCGAGGTATTCACACATATGCGTCTACTGATAACCCTGGTCCGAAAGTACCCCCGTCATAGCGTGATTACGCTGTTTGCCTTGCTGCTGGCAGGTGTGGCGGAAGGTTTCGGCATTACCGGAGTTCTCACGTTGCTGAGCAGTATTGGCGGCAATGTGGCTTTTGAAGGACTCTCTATCGGAGGGAGGTTCTTCCCCGCTGGCACATTTTTTGACGAAGGCTCTTTCCGCATTAGGGCTGAGCCCTACTATCGGCGTGCTGCTGGCGGTGTTGGTCGCCGGTTTCGTAGTGAAAAGCGTATTCATGCTGCTGGCCAACAAGCGGGTCGGCTATACGGTTGCCCATGTCGCCACCGACCTCCGTCTTGCGTTGCTTCGCGCGCTCCTGAACACACGCTGGGAATACTACCTTGGCCAACCGGTAGGCGCTCTTGCCAATGCCTTCGCTACCGAAGCTTCGCGCGCGTCTCATGCGTATGAATCGGGCGCAAAAATGGCGGCGCTTCTCATACAGGCAATAATCTATGCTGATAATCGGCCTTTGCGTCTCATGGAAAGCAATGCTCGCCTCCATGGCCGCCGGGGTGATTATTCTCTATGGATTAAGCTATTTTGTGCGAATGTCACGGCGCGCCGGCCGCCGTCAAACATCCCTGCTGCAGTCCTCTCTCGCACGTTTGACTGACAGCCTGCAATCAATAAAACCGCTCAAGGCCATGGCGCGTGAGGAACTGGCCGATGCTGTGCTTGTAACTGAAACCAAGCTCCTGAACAAGGCTATGAAAAAAGATGTGTTCAGCAAGGAGGCGCTGAAATCTTTTCAGGAGCCAATGCTTACCGCTCTTCTGGCATTTGGAATTTATGTGGCGCTTGAATTTTTGGCCTTACCGCTGGCTTCCATAATGGGTTTGGTATTTGTAATTGCAAGCATGGTGACTAAGCTGAACAAGGTGCAGCAGGAGTATCAGAAAATGGTGACTTTTGAAAGCGCCTATTGGTCGTTGCAGGAAAAGATCAGGAAGGCCGAGCATGAGCAAGAAAAGGTTTTCGGAACAGCGCAAACCATCGCTTGAGCGGAGCGTTCGTCTGGATCACGTCAGTTTCAAGTATGGAAAACATTGGGTACTGCAGGAAGCGTCACTTGAATTCCCTGCCGGTTTTTTTACTGCTATTACCGGCTCATCAGGAACAGGAAAAACCACGGTGGCGGATCTTCTGATCGGGCTGCTTCGGCCTCAGAAGGGGCAGATATGGATTGACGATCAGCCTCTTTCGACAATTGACATCAGAAGCTGGCGCCGGATGATCGGTTATGTCCCGCAGGAGACCCTGCTTTTGCACGATACCGTGATGAGAAACGTGACGCTCGGCGCCCCTGAGTTAAGCGAAAAGGACGTGGAAAACGCTCTGGTTGCGGCCGGAATATGGGACTTCGTGACGACACTGCCGCAGGGGATGCACAGCACCGTGGGCGAACGCGGCGGTATGCTTTCAGGCGGTCAGCGGCAGCGGATCGCTATCGCAAGGGCGCTCGTCCATAATCCGTCGCTGCTGATTCTGGATGAGGCGACCAGCGGACTGGATCCCGAAAGCGAAACGCGCATCTGCGATACCTTGCGTGGACTCCGGGGAAAGCTCACGATTCTCGCTATTTCGCATCAACCCGCCCTGATAAATGCCGCGGACCGGGCTTACCGCATCCAGGATGGGAAGGCGGTTTTAACCGTAAAACCCACGGACATCGAGGTTGATTCGGAGCACAGTGGAGCGGTTCAGAGTTAACGGATTTGACGTAGGCAAGCTCAGGGGAGGATTTTTAAGTGAGAGGCAGTGATTCGGGAGAGGTCGACGCGTTTATAAGTATGGCGTTGCTTGCAACGGGTAAAGGTTGTATCGGTGATAGGTAAAAAACCTAATGATTTCTTCAGCGATGGATGCCGGACGCTTAAAACGTAGTGGGTATTGGGCGTTTGGAGCTTGTTGCCGAATAAGAGTTGTAAAATGACATCAAAGAGAATAAAGGCTGCCGTTGTTATTTTTTTAACAATTCTTTTATTGGGCGGCTGTGCACGGTTTGAGCAGAAGCTCTTTGATTGGGGCTTGTCCGTTGAGCGGCAACGGTCCGGTTTGATCCCCCGAACCATCCGGTTGGATGGGCAAAACATTGCCTATTTAGAGCGAAAAGGCGAAGGCGATACTATTGTGCTGCTGCACGGATTTGGGGCCAATAAAGATACCTGGGTTCGTTTTGTTCGTTATATGCCCAAAAGGTTCCGGATCGTGGCCATTGATATGCCGGGGCATGGGGACAACAGTCGGAATATGGATTTATCCTATGACGCGCAGCATCTGACAGACGCTTTTTCCAGCACTGTTGAATCGTTAGGGCTGCAACGTTTTCACCTGGCCGGCCATTCCCTGGGTGGATATGTGGCTATGCTTTATGCTGCCAAAAACCCGCAAAAGCTGATTACCTTAAGTTTATTCGCTTCAGCGGGTGTTTTGTCGCCCACGCCCACTGATTTTCAACGGGCATTGGCAACAGGGGAGAACCCGATCACGGTGGACTCGGCAGAAAGCTTCGATCGTATGATGAGTCTTGTTTTTTACAAAAAACCTTTTGCGCCCTGGCCGATGCGTTCGGTCATTCTGCGTCAATGTATTGAGCGGAATGAATTCGAAAATAAAGTGTGGCACGATATTTGGGAAAATTGGCAAGATCCGACTGAGCTCCTGCCTCAGATCCTGACACCCGTCTTCCTGCTCTGGGGGGACAAAGACCGCATCATGCATGTATCCTGCGTGAATGTTTATCAACGCTATTTGCCGCAGGCTGAAACCGTAATTATTAAAAATTGCGGCCATGGGTTAATTTTTGAAAGGCCGAAGGAAGCTGCAGGTGCTTATGCAAATTTTTTGCAAAACGCGAAAACCAGGGAAAATGAATAGAGAAAAGAACACTTAGGACGGTTATGAGTACTTCACCTTCAACTCTTATTATTCCGGTAAAGACGCAAATCCGTGAGATGGATGCAAAAATTCTCCTGAGTTGTATTGCGGTTGAGAGCGGTTTTCCTGTCATTATCGGATCCAAGGTGTTTCTCAGTTTTCTGGTAGACTCGATTCCGAGAGGTGTTTATCTTGCCAAAAGTTTTGGTCCGAAAAGCATTTCTATCTTCAACATCCTGCGAAAGCTTGGTCATGAAATTGTTGCGTGGGATAATGACCTGCTTCGTGAACCGGACCCCGAATATTACCGGAAGCGCATGTCACCGAACACCATGCGGCACATCTCTCACCTGATTGCGTGGGGACCTGATCACGCGACCGTCTTGCGGAGATATCCCGGCTATCAAGGCGCTCAAATTCATAGTGCCGGGAATGCCCGCGTCGACTTGTTGCGGCCGGAACTTCGCGAGTTTTACCGGGCTGAGGTGGATGCGATTCGTAAACGATTTGGAAACTTTGTGTTGGTCAGCACAAACTTCAGCAAGGTCGAAAATTTTTTTCCGCAACGCAGTGAGCTAAAAGAGGCAATGGAAAAAGATGACAGCGATGTGGCGAACCGGTTTAATATCGAAAAGGGTCGGCATAAACTCGCCCTTTTTAATCACTTTCAGGAGATGCTTCCCTTACTGTGTAAGTCGGTGGAGGGTTCTAATGTGGTCCTCCGGCCTCACCCGGCTGAAAATCAAATCACATGGCAGACCATAGCTGCACGGTGTAACAACCTGCATGTGGCAAGTGATGGCAATATCATCCCCTGGCTGATTGCAGCACAGGCATTGATTGCGAATAGCTGTACGACGCAAGTAGAGTCCGCTGTGCTCGACAGGCCAACGGTGAACTATCAGCCGGTAAAATCTGAAGTATTCGATTTTGAATTGCCTTGTTTAGTGAGCCGGTGTGTTTTTTCACTCGATGAGCTTTGTACGACGGTTCGTGATATCGTGAAAGGGAGAATCAGACCGATTGATTATAACTGAGCGTCGCAAAGTATTGGATCGGAACATTGCGTCACTTGACGGACCTTTTGCCTCTGAACGGATTATTCAGATCATTGAGGACGAAGGTTACAACAAGAGACAACCTCCGGCTCCATCATTGCATGCCTATGCCCAGGGCTGGATACAGAATCGCAAGCGGACAGTAAGCAAACGTATCAAAATGCGACGCCCGGGTCACCGCAGTAATGTTGCCCTCCATGACCACCTCTTCCCGGGTATTTCTAGTTCGGAAATTATGAGAAAGATCGAGCTCATGGGACGACTGCTTAATCGCTTTGAAGGCATCAAGGTCACACAGATATCTAAACATATATTCAGGATCAGCAGGTAGAAAAAATGAGGAGATAGAAGGCATTCGTCTGTTTATCAGTTTTAAATCAAATACACTAAATATTTACTCAAAAAACCGGAAAGGAGATATTTTTGTGTACAAAGTAATAATCTATGGCGCTGGTTCTATCGGCAACCATTTGGCCCATGCTTGCCGCAACAAGGGGTGGGATGTTCTCATGACCGACATTGACCCTGAGGCCCTCAAACGGACTCGCGAGGATATTTATCCCTCCCGGTATGGCAAATGGGATCCGGGCATACAGCTCAGGGGGATGGATGCGCTACCAAATGAACATTTTGACGTTGTCATCATCGGCACTCCCCCCGATACCCACGTAAGCCTGGCCACCCAGGTGTTAGAAAACAACTCCCCCGAAGTATTGCTTATTGAAAAACCCCTGTGTAACCCCTCTCTCGACGGCGTTCAAAAGATCGTGGATCTTCAGAAGGCCACCGGATCATTTGTTGCCGTCGGCTATAATCACACCCTGACCGAAAATTCCCGTCGTGCAGCTCAAATTCTTAAACAGAATTTGATTGGAGATCCGATCACCATCAGCGCCCGTTTTCGAGAACACTGGGGTGGAATTTTCACCGCCCATCCCTGGCTCAGCGGCCCCCGGGACAGTTACCTGGGATTTTTTGAACGGGGAGGTGGTGCGAGCGGCGAACACTCTCACGCCATAAACATCTGGCAGCATTTTGCGCGGTTTGTTGGGGCGGGACGTATCGTTGAGGTTTCAGCCACGATGGACATTGTGAATAATGGCGCCGTTAAATATGACCAAATTTGTCTTATTAATGTCAAGACTGAGGTCGGTCTGGTGGGGGATATTGTCCAGGATGTGGTCACCGAACCCGCGCAGAAGGCGGCGCGAATACAAGGTACGAAAGGCTTTCTGGAATGGTTTGTGAATTTCAAAGGCGGCCATGATGCCGTGCACTACCGGGACGGTAAGGGCGAGGTGAGGGAGGAACTGATTAAAAAAACACGTCCTGACGATTTCAAAGGAGAGGTTGATCACATTGAGCACATCCTCAACGGAGGGGATCGGGCGGGCTCGCCCATATCGCTTGAAAGAGGGCTGGACACCATGCTGGTCATTGAGGCCGCCCATATATCTTACCGGCACAAGAGGTCTGTGAGAATAAACTATGATCGGGGCTATACATCCGAAGCCATCGAATTACTCTAACAAGACGAGGTAAATTTCCATGCACGATTTTGATTTCAACGGGCTTTTTACGTATGACCTGGCCAATAACCACCAAGGCGATTTGGAGCATGCGCTCACTATTATTAATGCAGTGGGTGAGGTGAACAGACAGGCCGCCGTCCATGGTGCGCTCAAGTTCCAATTCAGACAATTGGACACCTTTATTCACCCCGATTACAAGCAGAGAAAAGATGTAAAACATATTCCAAGATTCATGGAAACGGCCTTGACCAAACAGCAATACGAGGTACTCACGGAGGCCGTCATAAAGAATGGCCTGCATACCATGTGCACCCCATTTGACGAGGAGTCCGTTGATGCCATTCTTGATTTGGACATTGAAATTATCAAAGTGGCCAGTTGCTCAGCCACTGACCGGCCACTCCTCGAACGGATCACCCAAGTGAACAAACCGGTAATCGTCTCAACTGCAGGGTTAAGTTTGGACAAGATCGACCGGCTGGTGAGTTTTCTTGAATCAAAAAACATTCACTTCGCTTTGATGCACTGTGTGGCCATCTATCCCACCCCAAACGACAAATTGGGATTGAATCAGATCAATGTGCTAAAAGAAAGGTTTCCCCACGTGCCCATTGGGTTCTCCACTCATGAGGAGCCGGATAACTATGCCTCCGTCCAAATCGCTTATGCAAAAGGGGCGAGGCTGTTTGAAAGGCACGTAGGCATGGAAACAAAAAAATATACATTGAACAGTTATTCCTCCAGACCTGAGCAAATTGCCCGGTGGATTACGGCATACAAGCAGGCCGTGGCAGCCTGTGGCGGAGAGCATCGCATTCCTGCCTCGCCTGATGAGATAGCCTCTTTACGTTCACTCATGCGAGGAGTATTCGCAGGAGAGCAGATCAAGAAAGGTGATAAGCTGAACAGGGACAAAGTATATTTTGCGATGCCGCTGCACGACCGCCAACTCCCCAGTGGTGACTGGTTTGATGGGATTGAAGCTGACCGGGACTATGCCCCAAACGAGCCGGTCAATGAGGCTGTGGCAAACTTCCCATTGCCGGCGGAAGAGATCATTTACCGTATCTTGCTTCAGGTGAAGGGTATGCTGAACAACGCGAGGATACAAATCGGCAAAGACACTTCCATTGAGTTGTCCCACCATTACGGTCTTGAGCGATTCAGAGAGTTTGGCGCGGCCATCATGAACTGCATCAACCGGAAGTATTGCAAGAAGTTGATCATCCAGCTTCCGCGGCAGAAGCATCCGTATCATTTCCACAAGAGCAAAGAGGAAACCTTCCAGTTGTTGCACGGGGATTTGGAGGTAGAACTGGACGGAAAGAGGATCACGCCAGAGGTAGGGGATACCATCCTGGTGAGACCGGGTGAATGGCACAAATTCCATACCCTTGACGGAGCAATTTTTGAGGAAGTGAGCACCACCCACTTCGATAATGACTCGTTCTACGAGGATGAGCGGATAACAAGGCTCTCCAGGGAAGCGAGAAAAACCGTCATCGCCAACTGGAATGTAATTGAAAAGAAAACCGTCTAAGTCGTTAACTGGAGAGCGTTCGCTTTCGTGCTCACGATAGCCACGTGGACGGTTTTGTTTTGCGAAAATTGGGGCATGCCACATGGGAATACGCTCAATTGTCTTTGACTTTGACGGAACGCTTATCGATTCCAACCGGCTGAAATATGACGCTTATTTTGAACTCTTTCCCGACCAGGATCGCCATGCCCGAATCATTCGCGGCGTCCTTTCCGAGAGCTTTGAGCAGACCCGCTACGTCATCCTGGAAGAGATTCTTCGGCGGCTTGGGGTCGAGGACCATACTTACATGAAGAGTGAGGTCAGCAAACTGGCCGAACAATACAACGACATTGTTTTAGCAGGCGCAAAGACGTGTCCGGAGAAGGCGGGAGCCGAAGAGGCACTCAAGAAGTTCGCGCCAATGTACCGGATCTATGTGAACTCCACCACCCCCGACGCCAGCTTGAAGGAGATCATTCGGTTCAGAAAATGGGATGGCTATTTTCGTGGGGTATTTGGCTATCCGCATAAAAAGCCCGAGACTCTCCTGCGTATCATGGCATTAGAAAAGCTGAGAAGCGATGAGGTGCTTGTGGTGGGCGATGGGGAATCCGACAGGGAATCAGCAGTGAAAAATGGATGTCCGTTCGTTCATGTTACGGAAGGGTTTTTTTTCGAGCAGATTGATCAGATACTTGTGACCTATGCAAAGAACGATACTCTTCTCCAGACAAGAAAGGTAACCAACTAATGCTCAAAGGAAAAAGTATCTTGGTAGTGGTGCCGGCGCGCGGCGGCAGCAAGGGAGTGAAACTTAAAAATATCAGAACCATAAATGGCGTGCCCCTTGTCGCCCTGGTGGGACAGGTGGTAAAAGAGCTTTCCTATGTGGACCGGGCGGTCGTGTCTACCGACCATCCTGAGATCGCAGCAATTGCCCGAGGATCAGGTTTGGACGTCCCCTTTATGCGACCGGAGCACCTGTCCGGAGACATTGTTGACTGATGGGTCTGTCTTGCATCATGCCCTGGTGGAATGTGAAAAAATTGATAACCGAAGATATGACGTTGTGGTAATGCTGCAACCAACTTCTCCCTTCCGCAAGCCTAAACATGTCACTGCGGCAGTGGAAAAGCTCATCAAGGGCAGATACGATGCCGTATGGACAGTTAGCGAGACCGACTCCAAGGCACATCCCTTAAAACAGCTCGTGATTCGAAAGGATATCTTGGATTTTTATGAGCCAGCCGGGGCGAACATAATTGCCAGGCAGCAGCTTACTCCCGTATACCACAAGAACGGCGTGGCCTATGTCATGACCAGAGATTGCATTCTCAATACGAAAAACATTAAGGGTGAAAGGACATCTTTCGTCGTAATCGATGAATTCATGGTGAACATTGATACCGAGCTTGATTTCAAACTCGCCGAATTCGTCCTGCAGCAAAAGGACTACCCGGAAAGGGTTAATTTCATGGCAGCAACGAAAGTCGTCATTAATCTTTCAGGATTTACTCGGTCAAAGGGGAGAACTCAAAGTGAAGCAGCATTCCCGGTACATCTTTCGAATTTGTAACTGAGGCTTGTCATTACCCCCTTTCAGTTTCTTTGATTCCTTTTCATTTTCCTTCTCCACGGCCACCACCACTGTTCAGGATGTTGTCTTACGAATGCTTCAATTATTTCTGTAAAAGCTTGTGATAGGTGAGACACATCCTCTTCGCGATTGCCGGATTTTTTAACCGTAATCGGGGGAGTAACAATAATCTTATGCTTTTTCCTGCCCAGCCTTATCATAAAGGCGCAGAGCATCTCAGCGCCGGTTCTTAGGTGCAATAACGCCGGGCCTTCAACAGTGCTCGCCTGCTGATTGAAAAATTTTACGGACACGCCGCCGTCACGTTTATTCTGATCCGCAAAGAGAAACAGAATTCCTCCCTTCTTTAACCATTTCAGAGAATCCGAGACCGCCTTGATTCTGGGCAGCGCGGGAATCCATTGTACACCAGCTCTTCTCATGAGAATGTGCCAGATTTCAGCCGCGACGGCATGATCGGAGTCTTTGATAATGATGTTACAGGGATAACCCATGAGGGATAGCCTGAGCGCCAGGAAAAGAAAATTCCCAAAATGAGCACTTATACAAATAACGCCTTTCTTAGTTTTCAGCGCTTCATCCAAGTATTGGGCACCTTCAACCGAAATGTTCTCTAACAACCTCTTTTGCAGGTCCCCGTCTTTTAAAAGGCGAATGGCAGTATCCACGGCAGCTGCAGCGATTTCATAAAAGACTCGCTTTGCCAGGCGGGTGATTTCTTCCGAAGATTTCTCCTCTTGGTAGACGTAAGTCAGATTTTTTATCGCGCGTTTGCGTCTTTTGTCGGCCAAAAGAAAATATACGTGGCCCAAAATTTGAGAAAAACGATAAAGCATTGTTTCGGGGACCGACTTAACGATAATCATTAAAAAATAAGTAAGTATCCGTGCAGCTAATCTCTCTGTTTTTTCCTTTAAACCCCTATTTTTCATAAATAGCTTATCTCCAAAAGTATGCCCAGATCTTCACGTAAGGTACTTGCCGGGGAGGAGAGGTTATTGCATGTCCCCGATTAACCTATCGGTGGTGCGTTTTTCAGTCGGTGTGCGAACAATTGCCATGACAATTTCAACGATTGTGAGCATGTCTTTACGGCTAAATTCCTGGAGAAGAAACGTGGGCCATTTAATCCGGCTCCTATATTGGTAAATCACAGAAATAGTATAATATGACGCCATATATTAAACTGGTAATGACCCGTTGTCGATAAAAAATTGACAGACAAGCCCAAATCCCATATACTTTTTTACTGCGGAAGCAACCCCTCATCAACCAGGTCATGGGAAATGAGAGGAGGCCAGGCAAGCAAAAAACCAAACTTGGGCTAAAAACTTATAAGCTATTAAAATGTTAATGTAATTAGTTTAGTTATTATTAATCTATCTGGAGGAAAACAACTTTGGCTGCTACGCTTGACCATCTTAAGTATTATCGGCTTCCCTGGAATTATGCAGACAATGGCATTTCTTGGCTGGAGCCAACCACCAAATGCAATCTTCGCTGTGAAGGTTGTTATAGAGATCTAAACGGTCCGGGACATAAGACCATCGACGAAGTACGGGCTGATCTTGAAGTGTTCAGAAAATTGAGGAAGAGCGATTGTATGAGTATTGCGGGAGGTGACCCCCTGGTTTACCCACAAATCCTGGAACTGGTGAAGCTGATAAAAGAAATGGGCTGGAAACCCATTGTCAATACCAATGGGCTGGCGCTTAACGAAAATCTTCTTGGGGACCTTAAAAAGGCCGGGGTTTTTGGATTTACCTTTCACATCGATACGAGTCAGAAACGACCACATGTTCACGCGACAACCGAGGATAAGCTCAATGAAATACGGTTACACTACGCTGAAATGCTGGCCAGAGTGGGCGGGCTTTCCTGTTCTTTTAATGCAACTGTGTCGGAAAAAACCATCCATGAGATCCCGAGCATGGTGAACTGGGCTCAAAAACACGCAGATATCGTTCACACGATGGTGTTCATTCTGTATCGCTCACCAACTTTAACGGGTGATTTTGATTTCTATGCAAACGGAAAAAAAATGGATATTGGTGCAACGTACAAAGAAACAGCATGGGGCGGCTCGAAAACTCTTATGGCTGCAGACCTTGTTGAAAAGATACGTGAAGTCGACTCTATGTATGAACCTGCCGCTTATTTGAACGGCACCGCGAAACCAGATTCATTGAAATGGCTTCTGGCGAGCCGAATCGTCCTTAACGGTGAGATAATAGGATATGTATCTCCGAATTTCATGGAACTGGTGCAGACATTCACCCACCTGTTCACCGGAACCTACCTCGCCTATGCGAAACCCAAAGCCATTGCACGAGGAAAACTTGCCTCTTTTTTAGGGGGCATCGTTGACAAAAAAATGAGAAATATCTTTATCAGTATCCTGGGGAGGATTCTTGCCAATCCGTCGAATCTCTTTCGACCAGCCTATTTACAAAGCTTGATGATTATTCAACCGGTAAATTTTGAAATCGACGGACGACAGGATATGTGTGATAGCTGCCCCGATATTACCGTCCATGACGGAAAACTCGTTTGGAGCTGCCGCCTTGAAGAAATGAATAATTACGGAGTCTTCCTCCATACTGTACCCAAATGAGCAGAGATACATGGGGACCCACAATTCCTTTTTGGCAAAATTGATGACAGTTTTACATACAAGAAAGTAATTTTAGGAGCAACGAGAACCCGGGATGTCAAAAGTGATTCGATCGGGCACCTCTCTCTCAATAAGCATTTTTTTTGTGATACTTGCTTCTGCCGCGATAGTCCATGGCCGTCAGCCCTTATGCGAAGGCCTGGAGACCAGGCATCTTTTTAAGATTGAACGGAGCAAGAACGCCAATATCGTTCAGTACGACGTTCAGTTGACACCTGACAATAAGCTCTATCAGAAGGAACCGGTCATCGCCTACTGGATTCGCTTTGCTGAAGATGGACGGAAAAGGGAACTCAGTTATATCCAAAAAAAATTGTCTTACGGTATCAGGACGAAATACGATCCCGTGAGCAACTCCGCGATCGTGGAGATTGTGGCTGCACGTTCGCGGGCAATTAAGGTCTATGAGGTAGAGGGAGTGTACCGCGGGGAGACCAGAATTAACGGTCAACCGGCTTTTCTCGAGAGGATCTTCGTCACATCGATCAAAAATGGCTTGTTTCGAAAGACTAACTTTATTGAATTATTTGGTAAAAACATTAAAACCGGCGTTGATTGTTATGAAAAAATCAAGCCGTAGTCAACAATCTAATACCAAGTCGCCTTCATTTGCATATCTTTGTTGTCTCCTCGTCAATTTTCGTAAATCGTAAAAAGTTAAACGTAAGGTGTTAAAACACTTCACACTTCACGTCTCACTTTTCACGTTTTGATCGTCGTCGCCTCAATCTGCTTTTGAATGCAACTTGGTATAAGAGGAAATTGAAACCGCCCGGCTTGACTATTTTTTCTTCATTCAAGGCACACGAAGTAACATAAAGCGACTATCCCTTTTGTGCATCTTCAGCAAAGGATGGACAAAATGGGATAAACTTTAGTTTGCAGATTTAATGTTGGTCTGGGTGGAAAAGACGGCTATAATGGAAGCAGTCAGAAAGGAAGAAGACCATGGAAACAACCACCCAGGGACTGGAAGAAGAAGTAACCGCCACGCCAGGCAGTGCAGCAAAGCTTATCAGGGAAGTTAGGGCGAAAACCCGCCGGCAGTTTTCAGCCGAAGACAAGATCAGGATTGTATTGGAGGGATTCCGCAAGGAGATGCCTGTTTCCGATCTTTGCCGGAGAGAAGAGAGATCTCATCTGCCCTGTATTATAGCTGGCTCAAGGACTTTATGGAGGCAGGCAAAGCCCGTCTAAAGGGAGACAGCCTTCTCGTAATGCTACACAGAACGAAGTCAAGGGATTGAGGGAACAGAACGCCAGAGGAAAGGAACTGGTGGGAGAGCAGGCTCTTGAGATCCAACTTCTGAAAAAAAGTCTGAATCTGTAGTGAGGGGCTGGCATTACACTGGCGCTCCATGCCAGCCCCCCAAGCTGAGCGTTAAAATTTATGATTATGAGCATTGTTTTAATAAACTACGTACACCCCCCAATGACCTAATGACCATCATCCCTGAGGAAGGGGAGGAGAGAAAAAAGAAGAAAAAGAAATAAAAACCCGATTGAGAGCCGGGTAAAGAAAATGGAGTAATAACGACCTAAATCAGCGGCGCGGGCAACCACCTTTACGAAAATCAAAAAGCGGCTATTCCGCGTCCGCTGGATTTTCTTGTTATGTGGTTTTTTGCCTTATCATCTGGTTTCCTTAAATTAATGTCTCTGGAAATTTTGTATCTTCTTCTATTTCTTTATCGGTTTTTTGAGTGATGCCGCTTTGAACCTCTCTGAGCGAAAGTGTTTCTCTGTATTCCTTTGCTTCAGCCATTTTTGTCAGTTGTATTTTTAAATTTAACTCATTCACAAGCGCCTCAATCTCATCAATCGTTGTATTAAAAAACTCTGCCCGTCGATTTACAAGATTAACTCGTTTTGAGTCCAACTTTTTTTGTAATATATTTTTTAGTTCCGGAGCATTTTCGGAGTAAATCAAACCGTGCACATCAAAGTCAAATGGCACGGAAGCGTCTCCGAGTTCCTCTATTCTGTCAGTCGGTTCCAGTCGTCTTGTCATTCCAATTTTATAAACAGTGTCACCAAATGAACCGATGTTGGAGATAATATAAACGTGTCCGGATTTTGTAAATTGTGCTCGTGAAATTGCTCTTTCCTTTAATTCGTGAGCTTTTTGGAGATTCTCTTCTAATCTTTTAATCTTCTCAGTCAGTAGTTCTAATTCTTTACCCTTTGCTTTTTCAATTTCCGCTTTCGCTTTTTGTAATGCTTTTTCATTTCTTTCTTCGTCTTCTTCAGCTTCCTTTCTGGCTTTTTCAATTTCTCGTTGCGCCTTTTCTTCTTCGCGAATTTGCTCTCTGATTTTTCTTTGTTCCCCTTTTTTTTGATAAAGTTTTTCTTCCAGCTCAAACTCAAGTCGTAGCTCTTGAAGTTTCAAGTCATAATATTCTTTAGTGACTGTAATTTGATGTGTAGAGCCTAACTTGTTGATGGCTTCAAATGCCTTACCAATTCGAGCCTCCAGATTGCCTATATTGTTCCATCTTACTTTTGCAATTGCTGCATCACACTCACCATTGAATGCGCGAAGCATTAACTTGGAATAATGCTTAGTCATTTTAGTTTCTTCTGACTTACTTCCGCCGACCTCCCATTTTATAGGACAGAAAATAGCTGATTCGTTTTTAATAATTTGTTTCTCTCTGTTTATAATTTCCTCTAACTTATGTTTGAATTCTGCGGAGGTGTTATAGTCATAATGCGGTTTGTAAAGACCATAAGAAATATTTTCAAGGTTTTCTTCAAGAAGTGAAACTTCTTTTCGTAGATTCTCATAAATTTCTTTGTGATTTAAATAGTCTTGATTAAGAGCGGAATTTTTGTCCTTATATCTCTTTTCTAATTCGGATAGTTTACTGGATAGAATGTTTAAGGCAGCCTTCCTCTTGGAAACCACTGACTCAATGCTAATATGGATTACTAAAAGGACAAATGCTACTACAGTAATAACTACGGCTGCCACCAAAAGTTGTGATAGGATTGTCATTGTTATTTTTCCCCGCTATTTTTCATAATTTCGTAGTGGCTGACCCGGCAGATTTTGAATTGGATAATCATTTGGTCTTTATCGCATAACGACCGGGCATCATCGGCACGCAACCACGCGGCGAAAGGGTTGTGGTCCAAAGCCACCAAATGATTGCGGCGCAGTTGCGCAAAACAAAAAAAGCCTTTACCTTTTTATCCAGCAATCCGGCTTTCTTTTTACTCTCATCGCTCATTGAAGTCCCTTCCTCGGTAACGCCCATTTTTTTACTGCAATTATTGGTTGCTTGGGTTTAATAATCTTTTTTCTTTTAACCCGTGGGAGGGGAAAAGTCAATAATAATGAAATATTCTGGTAATAAAAATCCCTCTCACAGGCTAAACCTGCTTGAAGGGTTTTGTTTTTTAAATTTGAATAACTGCCACGATTGTGCTTACCTCCTAAGGTAAACAAACCTTGTTACCTTGAATGCCATCTATATCAATTAGCCTATTTTGCAATGATTTGTTGAGAATAAAAGACCTTGCCCTTTTCAAGAAAATGGCCGGACAAGTTTTTTTGTCCGGCCATTTAGAGAGGAGAAGAGAGGATATGATTATAGCTTCAAAATAAGGCTCTACTCATAAAAAGAAAATAAGGTGAATTACTTATTTTCACGAAAAAAAGATAGTATTTTGAATGGAAGTTTTGGAAGGGATAGCAGGCCAGCTGAAGATAATCAAGAAGGCTCAATTCATAAGTTATAGATCACCTCTATTGGTTTTAGAGGCCAGGTTATTTTAATAGAAGCCCCTTTTTCTTTAAAAGATTTGATTGAAAAATCCCCCACTGAGAGTGTGATTTTCATACTAAAACAGGTCAAAACTACTGCGGCCCAGTATTTTAGTTAGTTTTATTGGGAAAGAGCAATTTAAAAAAGAAATTTTGTACAGCCTAACAACACAGTACCACCAACGCAGGCGGTAATATCTTTCAATTTGATGTTTGGCTTGCTCCCCCAACCATACCCTTTGAACAGTAGTTAATTTGGTTTTTTATCATTTCAGAATAAAGGGCCTCGAATTGAGACCCTTGTTGGATTATTAAATTGTAAAGTTTTTGTAAAGTAGACAGACTAAAACAAGATAAAACAGACCAAAAGTGATTACTCCCAGAGATTAATTTGCCTAACGTTAATTATGGGGTATAAAATCCTCCTATTTTTTTTATTAAATACTTGCAAACTAAATACCTTTATGGGAATTATTTCTAAGGAAGATTATAATTTTAAACTTAAGGGGGATGCTTAGCTTAACAAATTCTTTGCCAATTTTTTGCCAGTAGGCTAAAAAACCTTTAAATATTAGTGGTGAGCGGAGGTTCAAATCCCCCTTCCCCGACTCATTTTTTTAAACCAAATCATGAGATAATTGTCTTTTTTAAAAAAGAAAAATGGTTTTTCCTCAATCCCTTCATGCGTATCTCTGGCAGTTTTCTCTCTCTCCTCCTCTTCGCTTCCAGAGATGCGGTGTTATCTTTCTTTTCTTTTTTTTCCAACAATTTTGATATAATGTAATAATTGTTCACTACAGGTTTCAGGGAGAAAAGTAATGGCACATGGTAAGTTAAAAATAATCAGCATCGGACTGTTATCAGGAGGCCTTGATAGCATATTGGCGGTTAAGGTTATCCAGGAACAGGGTATTGAGGTTATTGGGATAGTGTTTGAGACCCCTTTTTTTAGTGCCCAGAATGCGATTAAGGCTGCTGAAGAATTGGGGATAAGGCTCATTGTTAAAGATATTACCCCAGAACACTTAGCAATGCTTAAAAACCCCAAGTATGGGTTTGGAGCAAACATGAATCCTTGTATTGACTGCCATGCTTTGATGGTGAGGGAAGCAGGAAAGATTATGGAGGAAGAGGAATACCATTTTATTTTTACTGGGGAAGTTGTTAATGAAAGGCCCATGTCGCAGAATAAGAAAGCTTTGAAGTTGGTAGCCAACCTTTCCGGATACCAAGATTTTTTACTTCGGCCGCTTAGCGCCAAGCTTCTTCCAGAAACCAAGGCTGAAAAGTATGGACTCATAGACCGGAGAAGGCTTCTGAACATTCAGGGTCGTTCTCGAAAATTCCAGTTACACCTGGTAGAAAAATATGGGATTAAAGATTTCCCTACTCCTGGCGGAGGATGTCTTTTGACTGATCCCATTTTTTCTAAAAAACTCAAAGAGCTTTTTGAGAACACTGAAGACTATTCTATCCGGGATATTGAGCTGTTAAAATTAGGCAGACATTTCCGCATCCAGGGGAAAAAAGTAATAATCGGAAGGAATAAAGAAGAAAACCAAAAGCTAAAGGAAATGGCCACCGGAAAGGATGTTGTGCTTTCTGCTGAACATGTACCGGGGCCGATTGCGCTCATCTGCGAAAGTGTTTCTAAAAGAATTATGAAAAAAGCTGCGGGGATCTGTGCTCGTTTTAGCGATGCGAAAAACGAGAAAAAACTCCCGGTTATTTATCGGTTAGGCAAAAAGAATGAAGAAATAACCCCCGAGGCGATCACTCAAGAAAAAATGGATGCTTTAAGAATAAATTCTGAGGCAAAGGTACTGAAAGAAGATACATAGTCAGGCTTCCAAGGTAATTGTCAACGCGTCGAAAATCTTCACAAAGGATCAACTTCTTGATGCAAAAACATCGCAACTCCACGACCATTTTAGTTACCAATGATGACGGTATTTACTCTGAAGGGATTAAAATCTTAGCCGAATCTTTAAGTTCTCTCGGCACGATCTGGATTGTTGCCCCTCAACATGAGCAAAGCGCAGTGGGACATTCCCTTACGCTCCATCGTCCTCTCCGGGTACATGAAATAGGAGAAAGAAAGCTGGCAGTTGACGGCACTCCAACGGATTGCGTCTGTTTAGCGGTTAATGGCCTTCTGGATAAAAAGCCCGATCTTTTAGTATCCGGGATTAACCGGGGAGGGAATATGGGGGATGATATTACCTATTCGGGAACGGTTTCAGCTGCCTGGGAAGGGACCCTTTTGGGAATACCTTCTTTTTCCATTTCAACCCTTCCTGATAGTCAGGAGGTCTATAATTTCAAACCAGCAGCGGAGTTTGCCGGCAGAATGGCCCGGGCGATTTTAAAATACGGACTTCCTCTGAATACCCTTTTAAACGTGAATGTGCCGAATACCAATGGGGTTCCGATTAGCCAATACAAGTTTACCCGCCAAGGAAGAAGAATCTTTGGGGATTCGATTGTGGAAAAAACCGATCCCCGCGGCAAAAAGTACTATTGGATTGGAGGCACGGATCTGGGGTTTGAAAATATCCCGGACTCTGATCTCTTGGCGATTCATCAGAAGTGTATTTCGATCACGCCGATTCTTCTTGACCTTACCAACTACGCCTCAATAGAAGACCTTCTTACATGGGAGGTTTAACGCCTGATGGATGATTTGATCGCTTTTTGAAGGTTGGAATCCGGTCACTATCTTCTTTATTCCTTGGCCAGCAGGGAAACTAATCAGGGAATCAGAATAAGTCTCAATGAAATAAAAGGGCTGTTATGAGAAGAATCGGAGTAATTGGAGACGCTGTTTGTTCAGAAAAAGTAATGAATCTCGCAGAGGAGGTTGGCAGGGAGATTGCCAAACGGAAAGGAGTCCTTATTTGCGGAGGATTAACCGGGGTTATGGAAGGGGCGGCCCGAGGGGCAAAGAAAGAAGGAGGCCTTACGATCGGAATTATTCCGAGCGAGAGCGCTGATGACGCGAACCCTTTTATCGATATTCCGATTGTGACTGGTTTGCGGGATGCCCGCAATATCATTGTCGTCCGTTCCTCGGAGGCGATCATCGCGATTCACGGAAAATACGGAACGCTTTCCGAGATTGCGTTCGCGCTGAAATTCAACGTCCCGGTTATTGGTCTCCATACCTGGGATATAAGTCAAGATATTATTATTGCTTCAAACGCCGTTGATGCGGTGGAGAAAGCTTTCAATCTGATTCAAGGGTAAATGTCTAATACCAAGTCGCCTTCATTTGCATATCTTTGTTGTCTCCTCGTCATACTCCTCCCTCGCCACCCGTGGGGACTGAAAATGTGAGGCGCCTGCGTCGATTCCTCGTCGCCGCCTCGATCTGCTTTTGAATGCAACTTGGTATAAGCTCATATTCCGCTCTATTTTTTTCTTCCTTTTTCTTTCTCTTTTGTTCGGGGTGGGGTGCAGACCTTATCATGTTCCATGCTCCGGGACCAAAGGAACCAGGCTATCTGGAAACCGAATCTCCGTCTGGCGGAGTTGCCCGTGGTATTTATCATACGGTTAAACCCAAGGAAACTCTTTGGAGGATCGCCAAAACGTACGGAGTAAATCTTCAGACTCTGGCGGAGATCAACAATATTGATGAACCATCCCAACTCACGGTGGGAAAAAAACTTTTTATTCCTGGCGCAACAAAAGTCAAAAAAATTATTGTTGACCTCAAAGACACATCACCCCCGCCGCCCATTATTAGGATAAAGAATGATTTTATCTGGCCCGTTCAAGGCAAGGTTGTTTCGCGCTTTGGTGTGCAAGGCGGACTGCGTTATGAGGGCATTGATATTGCCGCCCCCTTAGGAACTCCGGTTAAAGCCGCGGGAGAAGGTGTGGTCGTTTATGAAGGGAGTTTGAAAGGATATGGTAACGTTTTAATTATCAAGCATGAGAATGACTTTAAAACGGTCTACGCGTATAATGATAAAAACCTGGTATCCGTCGGTCAAAAGGTAAGAAAGGGAGATTCCATTGCCAAGGTAGGAAATACCGGGCGCTATCCTGACCCTCGCCTTCATTTTCAAATCCGGGACAAGGATCAAGCCCGAAATCCTCTTTTTTTTCTCCCCTAACAAGGTGCGAACTGCTCTTCCATTTTTTCTGAGTAAAGTTTCCGAAAGTATCTGCTTTTATCAGGAGTTGTTTCCTTTTTAAAAACTCGTTAATTCATAAGGAGTTAACTTTTACGGTGCGTTTTTTTATAAAAAGCAGGAAGCGGGTTGAACGCGACAAGAGAAACAACCCAAAAAAAACGTAAACCTTTTCTTCCTTCATGCGTCTAACGAAAAAAAACTATAAAAAACTTACCAAATGAGAGAAAATACAATGGAAAAACTTGGAAGGGGGTTCGGGAAAGGATATAATCACAATCAGTCTTTTCAGCATCAAGATCGTGATTATCATCACTATGAACGAAAAGAAGGTAACGCAAGGGAGCGCCAGCACCGAGATTTTTCAGCCGCTCTCCAGCGGTCCAATCTTTCGAACGAATCTGATTTTGGTAAGGCACGACCAGGATTTGGCAAAGACAATCAGGGTAATCACTTGCACGGTTTTTATGTTCAGGGGGACCGATAACAAGGTGTCATCATGGTCTTTTTAAAAAGACCATGACAAGAACGGAATGTTTTCCATAGTAAACAATTTTATGTGAGATACGGTGGAAGCTGAGACCGAAGAGAATAGGGTATCTACTATTAAACGATGAGGAGTTGGTTACTCGTGCCAAAGCTGATGATCAAAGGGCTGTTACGGAGCTTATTCATCGTTATCAACCAAAAGCTTACGCGATTGCTTTTCATCTGTGTTCGGAAGAGAGTGACGAAGTTCGGGATGTCACCCAAGAGGCTTTTTTAAAGGCCATAAGAAGTATTAAAAAATTTCGAGGACAAGCATCTTTTTCAACCTGGTTTTATCGTATCGTAGTCAACACCTGTCGAGACTTTCTGAGACGTAAACGGAAAAAAGAACGACTATTCCCATTGTGGCAAGAGAAACCGCACGGCAATGAGGTTTCGCAAGAGAAGAGTAAAGAACAACCAGATCCCAAAGGACATAACAACCCTATGGCAGTTTTCACCGGGAAGCAGTTGACACACGATGTCCGCAACGCTTTGAGAGCACTTCCGGATAAGCAGCGGATGGTTTTTCAGCTTAAGGTGCTTCATGAAATGACTATAAGGGAAATTGCTCAGGTGACAGGATCATCGGAGGGCACCATTAAAAGTCATCTTTTTAGAGCAACCCATTCTTTGAGAAATGTTCTTAAGGACTGGGCCGAATCATAAAGGAGGTGAAACGATGAAACCATGTTCAGATTACCAAGAAATGCTTTTACTGGATGTCTATGGGGAATTAAATCCCGCTGAGCGTCGTGCCTGGGAAAACCATCTTAGCACCTGCGAGCATTGCCGCAAAGAGAAGGAACAACTCTTGCGATTACTGCAAACAATCAAAACAGCTCTGCCTGCCCCAACGCTTTCTCCGGATAAAATTGCAGAACATGTCCGGTCGATACAATGGAAGTTAAGGGAGGAAGCTAACCTTCCGTGGTGGAGGAAAGTGCGCTTTCATTTGCCGCAACGACTTATTCCTGCGCTTACGACTGCTTGTTTGTTACTGATTATCGTGAGCTGGTTTGGCTTGAAAGAATTCAGAAAAGTTGGCATTACTCTCGACATCTCCGCAAACCATTTCCGAAGAACAAATTAACCGTAATGACTTAGAAGTTGTAGAGAATCTGGACTTTTTAAAAGAAATGGAGGACGTTAAAAAATTAGTCAAGCACTTAGATGAAACAGACTCCCAGAGTCCTTCCACACAAACAGAAGAATAACATCAATGATGGTGGTGATGATGCATAAGTTATTGCTGCATGTAACGTGGCGGAATATTGCCATGATTGTTTTTACCTGGGCAATCGTAGCAGTCTTTCCTGCTCTGGCGATGGGTAAAACCACTTCACTTGATCTCATGAGTTTCTCAAAAAAATGTATAGGAAACACGATTGACCGGCAGTTACTATCGGGGAATCACCACAGAAGAGATTCATCTTCCGAGCAACAGGGTCGACTTAAAAAGAATCTTAGGGAATGGAAATCACTTTCCCCGGAACATCGAAAAGAATTTCGACATCGGATGGATCAGTGGAGAGAGCTTTCCCCTGAAGAGCGGACACTTTATCAAAAACGTTATCATCAATTCCAACAGCTTCCTCCTGATGAACGGGGGCGGGTTCGAGAAAAACTGGATAGGTGGGATAACCTCTCACCTCAAGAGAAAGACGAAATTCGTCGCACCTTCCCCAGACATTAGGGAGCGATTGCCAGAAAATCCGGAAGGAAAAATAGAAGGATCAACAAAAAAAGAACGATAGTTTCCTCCTGCCGCTTTACCCCGTTAGAAAGGCCCCGCTTGCTCTGTTAGATATTAAATATCTAACAGGGTGAAGAAAGCGTGGGGTAAAATTAAAGATTCTTACGCTTTTTCACACGGGGTAAATCCCATTAGAAAATTTTCTAACGGGATGAATGCCCCGTGTGAAAGTCTTCTAACGGGGTTTACTGTTTGCCTAAATTTATTACCTCTCCCCAATAAAACTTATCAAAGGTTTGTTATTCATAGACCTGACCGTGCGTCCTGCAGGCTTGATCAGTACAGGCCATAACGCATTAGGGAAGTGATGTATTAATTATTTGCCAAGTTTTGTTTGATCGTTTATAATCAGAGGTGCTTGTTCTCAGTGCTTTTAAATCAATCTCAAAAGTTTAGGGAGGGATTTTGGTGAAAAGACGAGCTCCCCAAAGCGTTAACCACCCAAAAGTTAAAAAAGCTCCTCTCTCTGACAAGAGAACAAAACGCTTGGTTGATCTTTCTGCCTGCGTTGAGTTTCTGGAAAAGACCGGCAACCTTGTTCAAATAAATTCCGAAGTAGATCCCAAGTATGTCCTGGCAGGCATTGCCAAGAAGTTTGAAGGGGGAAAGTGCCTTTTGTTTAACCGGGTAAAGGGAAGTGAGTATCCGGTAGTGATTGGTTTGTTATGGAACCGCGATATTGTGGGGAGTCTTTTCGGAGTCTCGAAAGAAAAAGTTCCTTTTGTTATTGTCCAGGCGATTGAAAGCTGGCGAAAACACAAAGGGACGCTATCCTCGCCTCTCCTTGATAAGGGTCCGGCCAACGAAGTTATTGAAAAAAAGATTAATCTTTCCAAACTCCCGATTCCCCTTCATGCCTTGAAAGACGGAGGTCGGTATCTTGACTCTTCGGTAGTGGTGGTTCGAAACCCTGAGACCGGTATACCTAATGTCTCTGTTCACCGTCTCATGGTAACCAAAAAAGACCGTCTCACTTTTTTGATTGATCCTGGTCGCCATTTGGGGGCGTATCTGGAAATCATGGAGGCACGTAATGAACCGCTTCCCGTGACCATCAATAATGGAATCGGTCTTGCACCCTGGCTCGCTTCGGTGATACCACAGCAAGGGGACGGGAAGTACGAGATTGCCAACCATATTGTTGGATACCCGATACCTTTTATCAAAGCCCAAACCGTGGATGTACCGGCATATGCTGATGCCCAGTTTGTTATTGAGGCAGAGATCCTTCCCCATATTCGGGAAGCAGGAGGGGCCTTTTGCTGAGGTCACGGGTTACTATGCTAACCGGGACCAGCGCTGGGTAATGAAGGTAAAGGCGATTACTCACCGAAAAAAAGCGATTTTCCATAGTCTCTTGTCTGGACAGGAAGTGTGGAACGCAGTTGGTTTTACTGCGGAGGCTAAAATATTCGCGACCGTTAAGGAAAAAGTACCTCAACTTAAAGCGGTCTATCTGACGCCCGGTGGTTGCGGTTTTTACGGAGCAGTCATACAAGTGGAGAAAGACGGTAAAGAGGTAGGGAGAACCGCAATCCTGGAAACTTTCAAGGCCTTCGAACCTCTCCAACAGGTGGTTGCTGTGGATACGGATGTCAATCTATATGATCCCATTGATGTCAATTGGGCACTGACTACTCGTTTTAATGCTGATACGGGGCTGATTATCCTTAAGGACCAGCAAGGCCACATCCTTAACCCTATGGTACGCATCACTCCGGACGGAAAGGGGGGGACAGTAACCAAGGTGGGTTTGGATGCGACCGCTCCTTTTCCGAAGACCAGCACATTTGAACGGGTGAGGTTTAAAGAAGTGGATTTGAAGGGCAAGCAGTATGAGGAGTATAAAAGGAACACCCCGTTTTTAATTCCCAAGCTCTGGGGGTAATTGGAGCACAAGGGATACTTTTCCATTCCCCGAACACCACGACATAATGCGAGCAATGAAGAAAATTACGCTACTTTTTTGTTTGCCGCAGGGGACACCATTTGGTTGAATGAGCGGCTTGTCTATCTTGCCAAAGCTATTATTTCATTGCATCATTAAAACCAGCAGCGTTACCCTTAGCTTGATTCAATGTGCCTCATGCTTTTTTTGTTCCGTCTCCGTTTTGGAGGCAAGAAGCAAAAAAATTGTTCCAATAACAACCAAACTCAGTATAATAATTTCTCCTAACAACATGGTTAGCCCTCCTAAAAAAGAGTTTAAATTTTTTCCTTGATTATCACTTTAATGCTGTTTTTAAAGGAAATAAATGGGAGGGAAAGACCAATTTCTGGCTAAAAAAAGTGTATTTTGAAAGGTAGGGGAAAGGTAGGGTTTGGGAGGGGCAGAGGGAGAAAGGCTAAATCCCAGAGCGAAAGTGGGGTTATTCTATTTTCAGGAGATCTCCGAAAGAAAATGAAGAGAATGGGTGTTAGCTATTTTAGAGGTAACTTTTGAGTCGTAGGGTGTTTTAGGAAGCTTTTAAAAAAAATGAGATTCCGTTATAATAAAAAAACAGGGTGATATTCATTAACCAGTCTTCTGCGATGTGCTTGATAATTTAAAAATCACCATTTCCCCAATCGAAACATTGAGAGGTTTTAAATGAAGAAAGAACCAACCCTCAAAGAACATGAACAAAAAGCGAAGAAGTTGAAAAAAGAAGTTCTGAAGCACACGAAGGCAGAGAAAGCACTAAAAGACGCAGCGGTCCAGTATAAAGAAATTTTCCATTCAGCTACCGATGGATTTATTATCTTTGATATCAAAGGTCATGTTGTAGAGGCTAATCCGCAGGCCTGTAAAATGCATGGTTATTCTCACGCAGCAATGGTGAACTTGTCCGGAAAGGATATTGTTCACCCGGATCAACATCATCTCTTTAAACAGTTTCAGAGGGATATCATAAAAAAGGGGGAGTTCCAGGCAGAGTCGATTGACCTGAAAAAAGATGGCTCTTCTTTTACGGTTGATGTTAGAGGGACCGAATTCTATTATAAAGGCCAAAAACATCTTTTAGCGATTTTACGGGACATTACTGAGCGCAAGATTGCAGAGGAGAACCTGAGAAAATCCCAAAAAGAGCTTCAAATCCTTTCAACCAAGCTTCTTGAAGTGCAGGAAAATGAAAAAAAGGCGATTGCGCGGGAACTTCATGATGATTTGGGACAAACCTTGACGGCCATCAAGCTCGGGGTGGAAAACTCAATGCAAGAAGTTAAAAAGGGAAATCTTCCTGCCATTGCTTCTTCTTTGAATGAAATTATCCCTATTCTGCAGAAGGCGATTGTTGACATTCGGCAGGTCATCATGGATCTCAGACCTCCTCTGCTTGATAAACAAGGTATTGTTTCTACCATAATGTGGGCTTGTCAAAAGTTTCAGGCCCTTTGCCCCAAAATCAATACCCAGACAAAGATTACCATCCAGGAAGATGAAATTCCGCAAACCCTTAAGATTACTCTTTACCGGATCTTACAGGAAGCGTTTAATAATATCGTGAAACATAGTGAGGCAAAACAGGTTAACCTCTCCCTTGCCAAGAGAAGAAAGCACATAGACTTTATTATCAAGGATAATGGCAAGGGTTTTGATTTAGAAAAAGTATTATCTTTAGAAAATGTTCAAAGAGGAATTGGACTTTCCAGTATGAGTGAGCGCACCAAACTTTCGGGTGGTGAGTTTTTTTTGGAATCAATTCCGGGAAAAGGGACTACGATACGGGCCACCTGGCCACTATAAAGGAGGTTTATGGCTTATTCTTTAACCAATCCCTTTTCAATAGCGTACTTCGTTAAGGCAGATGTGTTATGGAGATTTAATTTTTCCCTTAAATGGGCTCGGTGTTTTTCTACGGTTTTAATGCTAATATAAAGCTGGTCAGCAATTTCCTTGCTTTTATATCCCTCCGCAATGAGCTTGAGCACTTCTTTCTCTCTCTGGCTAAGAGAATCCCACCCAGAGGCGGGATGAAGTGTTTTTTTCGCTTCCACATACCCTTTTACTACCATGCCTAAGATTCCCGGGCTTAGATAGAGCTTGCCGGCTAATACACTATCGATAGCATTTAATAACTCGGCATGAGAATCTTCCTTGAGAAGATACCCATCGGCTCCGCCCCGAAGAGCAGCTAAAATATTATCTTCGGTATTGTACATGGTGAGAACCAAAATCTTGGTTTTTGGTTTCTGTTTTTTAATTTCCTTGATGGCCATGGTGCCATCCATTTTAGGCATGGAGAGATCTATGATGAGAAGGTCGGGTTTAAGTTGTTCGACTAAACGAATTGCTTCCAGACCGTCAGCGCCCTCGCCAATAATTTCAAAATTTGGGTTTTGTGAAAGGAGGGTGCGGAGTCCTTTCCTTACAATGGTGTGATCATCTACAATGATAAATCGTTTTTTTTCGTTCATGATTAAAATGGTGACTATTAATAAGTATTAAAATACTTATCATAGTTCTTGCCATTTTTCAATGTTGGCCCTCAGACTTTGAGAGTATACGGGTTTAATGTGTCCGACGGCTCACCCTAATGTTATTTCAATCTTGCCCTGTTTTGATCTTTCTCCCCGATCTTCTCCACCTCAGGTATGATCCTCTTTTTCATTCACTGTTAAAATCTGTTGATTATCCATTATCACTGTGCCATCAACCATGACTGTTCGCACATCATGACCGGTAGCTGAATAAACCAGATGAGAGTAATAATTGTACACGGGAGTGAGGTGGGGTTGCTTCCAATCCAGAATAATGATGTCTGCTTTTTTCCCCAGCTCGAGAGAACCGATTTTATCTTTGAGGCCCAAAACTTCAGCGCCGCCGATCGTTGCCAGCTTAACCACGGTTTTGGCATCCATGACAGAGGGATCCTTGCGCGCGAGTTTATGAATCTTGGCGGCGGTATCCATTTCGGAAAAGAGGTCAAGGTTGTTGTTGCTGGCACACCCATCAGTTCCCAAGCCAACGGGAATGCCGAGCTTTAAAAACTCAGGAACCGGCGCAACTCCAGAAGCAAGCTTCATATTGCTTTCCGGACAGTGGGCGATCCTTACCTTCTTTTCTTTGAGCACGGAAAGCTCATCAGGAGAAATCCATACGCAGTGCGCGGCAATGGTTTCACCATCAAGCACTCCCAAGGTAAGTAGGTGCTTAACCGGTGAAACCCCATAGCGACTCATCATTTCCATTAGTCTCAGCTTCAGTTTCAGCGAGGTGTATCAGCAAAGGAATGCCATGATCATTACACACCTTACGTGCTTCTTGTAAGGTTTCTGGTTTGCAGGCATAGGCAGAGTGGCAAAACAACGTGGGAGCAATCAATGAGCTTGCAGGAAATCGCTCTAAATAGTTTTTCCCGTTTTTCAGATTGAAATCAGGATTGGGAACATCGGGAGTTGGAAAGTCAAGGATTCCTTGTCCGAGTATGGCCCGGAGGCCTAATTGCGAAACAGCACGCGCCGCTTCTGCTTCGAAAAAATACCCGTCTGCAAAACAGGTAGTGCCGGATCGAATCATCTCGATTCCGGCTAAGCGTGTTCCCTGATAAACAAATTCAGGGTTGACATAATGAGCTTCAACGGGAAAGATATAATCATTGAGCCAGGTTTCCAAAGGAAGATCATCTGCTAAACCACGAAGGCAGGCCATTGCCGCATGGGTATGGGTATTAATGAGGCCCGGCATAATCAGCCCATCAGGGGCATCAATTACTTTTTCAACAGTCCCATCAGGTGGTGCCTCCGTTATCGTGCCGATGCCTTTTATGGTATCGCCTTCTATTAAGACGTACCCCTCAGAAAAAATGTCTTCCGAGGGATTGATGGTAAGGACTACGCCACCTTTAATGAGAATAGTTTTATACCCAGTCGCCTTCATTTGCATATCTTTGTTGTCTCCTCGTCATACTCCTCGACGACTAAAACCTACGCCTGCGTCGATTCCTCGTCGCCGCCTCGATCTGCTTTTGAATGCAACTTGGTATTAGATTTATTCAAGGGCTTCTTCATCACAGGAACAAGCATCGCTTTGGAACTTATCCCAAAGCTCCTTAAATTTTTCGATTTCCTTTAAACGAGCTACGATAGGGTCACTTCCTTGCACTACCTTCTCCTCATCCACTAAAGCCGGCAATGTGGTGACACTCGGTATTTTATCTCTGATTTCCTCAACAGAATGGATTGTTATTACTTTATGGGCAATAACCAGCCGCTCCAATACTTCTTGGATATGATTACATCCTGGACATTGTGGGGTGCGATAAAAAGTAAACATTTTGCGATTTGTTCCCCAGGGGGAGCTTATTTTTACTTATCTCAATTATTAGCTATTTACCCCGTTAGAAAGGCCCCGCTTGCCCTGTTAGATATCAAATATCTAACGGGGTAAAGAAGCACGGGGTAAAATTAAAGATTCTTACACTTTTTCACACAGGGTAAATGCCCCGTGTGAAAGTTTTCTAACGGGTTTTACTTAAAAATTTTGCCATCCTCGCAGTAATGTTTCCAAAAGGGATTTGAAATATGCCACTGCCACAGGATCAGCCTGTTTCGTGCTCCACACATGTTCTCCAAAACCGATCTGAGCTAATACATATTTTCCAAACCCCACCTGGCCAATTGCTGTAAGGCCGGTAGCAAGTTGTCCCAGTCCAAACTCTACCCCTATGGCAACCTGACCTATTGCTGCCCAGCCAGCCGAGGCTTGTCCTATCCCGAACAGGAGGCTTAAGGCAAGCTGGCCGATTGCAATTGCGCCGAAGGCAGCCTGGCCGATCGCCACTACTCCTGTTGCAATGCCTCCCAACGGCTACGATGCCTTTTGCCACGACTCGTTTTCCGGTTTCCGGGCATATGCCACGGGTATAATGGAGAAGGGGTAAACCAAGAAGGGTTTTATAAGACTTAAATTCCGCAAAATAGGCACCAGTGGGGTAGAGATAGCGACGCCACACGCCAAAAGAAGTCTTATCAATTTGATATTCGACATTTTCTAATAAAATGTTTTTCATAGCCTTTGGTCTATTATATGCCCATATTCTGATACGTTTTACAATAATTTTTTTGTTTGCACGACCCAGTAAAGGAGATAAGAGCTTAACCGGTGGAATTTACAAAAAAATTATTGATATATTGAATAAGGTGTGATTATTATAGAAAAAAATCTGTAACCATGTCAAAGAGGAGGACCTCCAAATAAAAGACCAAAATATTTACCGAACTTATAACGATACCTTCTTCCGAAGGGTCTATGCTGTTTCCCTTGTCCACCGATATCTCAACGTCGATTTTGTCCGTTCTCTTTTGGTAATTGCTTCAAAGAAAGACTGATTTATGAACATCGCATTTCTCGTATCTCGGCTTGATAAGCCGAGCACGAAATTTCGGATTATTGCTTATCTTCCTTTACTCCGTGAGTCAGGAATTAAAACGGAAGTTTTCCCCCTCTCCAAAGCAAAGATAGGGAGGTGGCGGGTTTTTTCCCATGTGCACCTCTATGATCTGGTGGTAATTCAAAAGAAACTTTTTTCGCACGTGGAATTAGCCTATATTCGTCAGCAGTCCCAAAAGCTCGTGTATGATTTTGACGACGCGGTCATGTTTAAAAAAGGGGAAAAGATGGACATGAACAAACCGCTCCGGAACAAACGTTTTGATCGGACAATCCGGTTGTGTGATCATGTTATCGCGGGGAATCAATTTCTCAAGGAGGAATCCCGATTAGAATCTGACCGAATTTCTGTTATTGCCACGCCCGTTGATACTGATAAGTACCTTCCGGTTGAGAAAGCAGGCAGTAAAAAGGAGGTTACGATTGGCTGGCTGGGAAGCAAATCTACGATCAGGTATTTAAAGACATTAACCCCTGTTTTTTCCGAACTGCAGTCGCGATTTCCCGATGTGCACATCACGGTGGTTTCCGATAGGTTTGAGGGGATTGAAGAGATAACAGCAATTAAGAAGATCTGGAGAGAGGATGAAGAGGTTCAGGACTTACAGAGCTTTGACATCGGAATCATGCCCTTGCCTGATGACCCGTGGACCAAAGGCAAATGCGGATTTAAACTTCTCCAGTATCAGGCGGTAGGGCTTCCGGTCGTCTGTTCCGCTGTGGGGGTTAATCAGGAAATGGTTGTTGATGGTATCAATGGCTTCCATGCTCATGCTCCTCAGGAGTGGGTTGCTCGGTTGAGCCAGCTTATCTCCTCACCAGAATTAAGGAACCGGATGGGAAAAGCTGGGCGGGAAATGGTCGTAAAGGAATACTCCTTAAAAGCTCTCTGGCCTAAATTTTTGATGACCATAAGCAACGCACTGAATGTGAGTACATGAAAAAAAGTGAGGAAAATTTTCTAAAGATTAAGCGGGAAGGAATATCCTGGAAAATTAACCCACAGGGACTTCCCGGGTTTAAAATCGAGGATGCCCTGTCGTACCTGGGGAACGACAACCTTTCGGAAGACCTTCTCCTAAAAAAAACTGATACCCGCCTCATTGTTAAAAGCAAGCTGGGCGACACGGGATATCCTTTAATTATAAAGGTATTTAAAAGACCCCACCTAACCGATCAGCTGAAATATCTCGTCCGATGTTCCCGAAGCCATAAAGAATGGGAAATAGGACGCGCACTATCACAGCGCAATATTTCTACTCCCACCTTAGTGGCGTGCGGAGTATCACGCAGGTTTGGTTTATTAAAAAAAGACGAAGATGGATATAAATAAACCACTCCGGAATAAACGTTTTGATCGGACAATCCGGTTGTGTGATCATGTTATCGCGGGGAATCAATTTCTCAAGGAGGAATCCCGATTAGAATCTGACCGAATTTCTGTTATTGCCACGCCCGTTGATACTGATAAGTACCTTCCGGTTGAGAAAGCAGGCAGTAAAAAGGAGGTTACGATTGGCTGGCTGGGAAGCAAATCTACGATCAGATATTTAAAGACATTAACCCCTGTTTTTTCCGAACTGCAGTCGCGATTTCCCGATGTGCACATCACAGTGGTTTCCGATAGGTTTGAGGGGCTTGAAGAGATAACAGCAATTAAGAAGATCTGGAGAGAGGATGAAGAAGTTCAGGACTTACAGAGCTTTGACATCGGGATAATGCCCTTGCCTGATGACCCGTGGACCAAAGGCAAATGCGGATTTAAACTTCTCCAGTATCAGGCGGTAGGGCTTCCGGTCGTCTGTTCCGCTGTGGGGGTTAATCAGGAAATGATTGTTGATGGTAGCAATGGTTTCCATGCTCATGCTCCTCAGGAGTGGGTTGCTCGGTTGAGCCAGCTTATTTTTTCACCAGAATTACGGAACCGGATGGGAAAAGTTGGACGGGAAATGGTCGTAAAAGAATATTCCTTAAAAGCTCTCTGGCCTAAATTTTTGATGACCATAAGCAACGCACTGAATGTGAGTATATGAAAAAAAGTGAGGAAAATTTTCTAAAGATTAAGCGGGAAGGAATATCTTGGAAAATTAACCCACAGGGACTTCCCGGGTTTAAAATCGAGGATGCCCTGTCGAACCTGGGGAACGACAACCATTCGGAAGATCTCCTCCTAAAAAAAACTAATACCCGCCTCATTGTTAAAATCAAGCTGGGCGATATGGGATATCCTTTAATTATAAAGGTATTTAAAAGACCCCACCTAAGTGATCAGCTGAAATATCTCGTTCGATGTTCCCGAAGCTATAAAGAATGGAAAATAGGACAAGCGCTATCACAGCGCAATATTTCTACTCCCACCTTAGTGGCGTGCGGAGTATCACGAAGGTTTGGTTTATTAAAAAAAGACCTGGTTATTACCCATGAAGTTACTGCAGCTGAGCCCTTAATAGAGTGGGTAGAAAACAACATTATCCAAAAACCGCTTCCTCTTTTTTGAAAGACAAGAAGTGATTCGAGCCCTCGGCCGTTTTGTCCGAAGGATTCATGACCAAGGAATATTTTCAAAAGATTTTCACCAGGGAAATATCCTGATTAAAACTGAACCGGGGACGCCCCCTTTATTTTATTTAATTGATCTTCACGCGATTCGGATTAAAAAAGAAGCTTAATCTCAAAGAACGTATAAAAACTTTAGCCCAATTTAATAACTTTCGAGATCCCGATAGCCGATCGGCTGAGGTTTCTTAAGGCGTATCTTCAGGGGGAAGATCAAGAAGAGATTTCAAAAAAAGCATTTGGCAAAGGAGATAGGTTTAGCTTCTTTTACCCACTGGCAGCGCTTTGGCAGAAGCGAAAGGAGCGATGCCTTCGACCAGGAAAAGGCTTAGAGACGTTTAAAACTGGTTCGTGGAAAGGGATGATTCGGAAGGAATATAATTTTAAAAATCTCCTTCCCCTATTAGATAAGCTGGGTGCGAACATGAAAGGAACAGGCAGTTTGGTTAAGGAAGTCTTTTTTCAAGAGAAGGCGAAAGATTTGATTATCCGATACTATAACCAAACCGGCTTTTTTTCTACGCTGAGGTCACTCTTTCAAATTTCTCCAGCCAAAAGAGCCTGGGTTACGATGCACAACCTGATCATGCGAGGAATCCCTACGCTTGTGCCGGTTGCTTTTGGTGAAAGAAAACGAATGGGGAATTTTACGGGATTGCTTTCTTGCCTTTGAAAAAATACCCGAGGCCACGTCAGGCGCCATTTTTTTAAAGGAATTATCAGAGACGCCTTTGATTGTTCAAAACACATCTTTTAAAAAAGGGTTTATCTTTCACCTTGCCCAATTGATTCGGTGGATGCATCAAACGGGTATTTGTCACAGAACCTTGAAGTCAAGTGACATTGGTGTTACATTCGATCATAAAAAGGTTTTATTGCATGTGGTGGATGTGGACGGGATGATGATCAAGAAGAACGTAGGGATAAATGAAGTGGCTAAAGACCTAAGCAATATAAGCGTAGCTTTTTTGCGACGTCCTTGAGCAAAAGGACCAGAACTTTTTTTTCAAAATATATGCCTGGGGAAATACGTTTTTTAAGGAAAACGAGAAAAAAATAAGAGATAAGATGCAAAAAAACTTTCCGCGAAACGGGGTGGGAATACAATGAGAACTGCCGCGCACGTTTGACTTCAATTTCGCATCCGACCGCCTCAATATTCTCATGTTGTTTTTTTTAGCTCTGATCGTTCGTCTTATCGCTTTGGAGCGAATCTACCTTATCTCCCGAGACAGTATTAGGTTTCTTGCTCTTGCCAAATATTATTTTTCCGGCCTTTTTCTTAAAGGATTATCCAATGCGTACCATCCCCTCTACCCGCTATTAATTTCTTTGTTTGGAGGTGTGAGCGGAGATTTTGAATTCGCGGGGAAACTTATTAGCCTTACGTTAAGCAGCTTCACGGTAATTTTTGTGTATTTGCTTGGGAAAACTATTTATGACTCTAAAACCGGCTTGATTGGAGGACTTTTTTTTATTGTGCAGCCTCTGTGCGTAAGGTGCTCAGTGGATGTATTGAGTGATTCTACGTTTCTTTTTTTCTTGGTGGTTGCTTTTTACCTGGGGATAAAAGGAGGTAAGGAAGAAAAAAAGGTCCTGTGGTGGTGTCTTGGAGCAGGGATATGCAGTGGCCTTGCTTATTTAACCCGCCCGGAAGGTATTTTTGTCGTCTTCTTTTTGCTGGGCTGGTATTTTCTGCAGTGGATTTTTCATAATAAAAAGATTACTCATTTTTTGGCAGCCAGCGGTATTGTGTTTTTCGCGTTTTTTCTTGTGGCGACCCCGTACATCCTTTTTATAAAAATTCACACCGGCACATGGCAGATCTCGATGAAGGCATCGGTTGTTTCGATGGTTAGATCTTTGGAGGAAGCAAGGGAGGAGAAAACCGCGACAGAGGTAATCCCTTCTCCTCCTTCTCCAAAAGATGTAGAGGTCAAAGTGGCCGCACCAGTGCAATCCAAAGAACGCGCTGATGGGCAGGCGCTCTCGCCAATAAAACCAAGGGAGCCATTTCAAGGGGGAAATATGTGGAAAAGCATGACCTACCCCTCACTCAGATTTATTGAGACTTACCATTTTCTTTTCTTCTTGTTTTTACTTTTTGGAACCTGGACAGAAATAAAAAGGAAGGAACGGACGCTGGGAATAGTTCTCTTGCTATTTGTCGCAACCTATCTTGTGGGCTTGTGTTATCTTTATTATACTGTTTCCTATGTGAGCCGGCGTCATTTTCTTCCTGCGATTATCATCAGCTTGCCCGTAGCGGGCGCTGGTTTTTGGGAGATCCAAAGGCAGTTGTCGAAGTGGATGATGCGTTGGAACGTTACAGGGGGCAAAAAAATAGCATCTCATTCAGCACTAATTATTTTGCTTATCACGTTATTAATTCTTATTCCCACGGCATTGAAACCGCAAGGAGAAGATAAGCTTCCTTTAAAACAGGCTGCTTTTTGGATCAAGGAGAATAAAAAGAAACCCTTTCCGATGATTATGAGCAACGAGCCATTGGTGGGGTATTATGCTGGAGGGAACAACCTCTTGATCCCGGCTTTGAGTTATCCTGATTTTGTGAATTATATTAACACGGAACAGGTTGATTATCTGGTATTTTCGGAGAGGGATATTAACAACGGGAAAAAATTTTTGCCCCTGCTTCAACCGGAAAAATTTAAGAGAGTTGATTTTGAGAATAAGAAAGTTTTTGTTTATGAAGTTTTACGCTAAGTGTTAAAGTAAGGAGGAGGCGAACAAACAAAATCAGTTTTTAAAAACCACATGTACTCAATGACTGAGGTTGCGTCAAAATGAAATCTGGGTATATATAGTGTAGAAAGGGAAAGGCCTTTACAAAAGGAGATCATAATGGGAAAAAAGATTAATAAAAAAAACATTGCTTGTATTGGTGCAGGTTACTGGGGAAAAAATTTAGTCCGCAATTTTTCCTCCCTCGGTGTATTACACACTATCTGTGACCTTGATGGTGAAACATTAAAAAAGTTTAAGGAAACCTACCCGGAGGTTTTATTAAAAACAAATATCAAGGAAGTTTTAAAAGATTCTGCAATTCAGGGAGTGGTGATCGCCACTCCTGCAGAAACTCACTTTGCGCTGGTAAAACAAGCTCTGGATATGGGGAAGGATGTGCTGGTGGAAAAACCATTGGCCTTAAGCGTGAAGGAAGGGGAGGAACTGGTTTCTCTCGCCCGATTAAAAGGGAAAATTCTTATGGTAGGTCATATTCTTGCGTACCATCCGGGTATTTTAAAATTAAAGGAACTTATAAAGAAGGGGAGAACTGGGAAAGATTAATTATGTTTATTCAAACCGACTAAATTTAGGAAAGTTTCGGAAAGAAGAAAATATTCTCTGGAGCTTTGCCCCGCATGACATTTCGGTCATTCTTATGCTTTTGGGGGAAATGCCTTTGGAGGTTTCAGCCTCTGGGGGGACTTATCTTCAACCGGAAATTTTTGATGTTACGATAACTAATATGCGGTTTGCGAGCGGTGCCCGGTCACATATTTTTGTAAGCTGGCTTCACCCCTTTAAAGAACAGAAACTTATCGTGGTCGGAGATAATAAAATGGCTGTTTTTGATGATGTTGCTCCCAAAGATAAATTACTGCTTTTTGAACATCGGATTGACTGGATTGACCGGCAGCCCGTTCCCCGGAAGGAAGATGCACGCATCATTGAACTACCAGGTGCTGAGCCTCTCAGCGAGGAGTGTGTTCAGTTTGTAAGAAGTATAGCGACCCGCCAAAATCCTCCTACTGATGGTGAAGAGGGAGTGCGGGTTCTTAGAGTCCTGGAAGCCTCTCAGAAATCTTTAAAAAATAATGGCCTGGTTATCCCTCTGGCTAACGCCACCCCATCGCTTAAGTATTTTGTTCATGAGACATGTATTGTTGATGGAGACTGTTTTATTGGAGAAGGAACGAATATCTGGCATTTTTCTCATATCATGGATGGGGCAGTGATTGGGAAAAACTGCTCCATTGGGCAAAATGTGTTTATCGGTCGCAAAGTAAGAATCGGTAATAACGTTAAAATCCAAAATAATGTCTCTGTCTTTGAGGCCGTAACCCTTGAAGACAATGTTTTTTGTGGTCCTTCCTGCGTTTTCACTAATGTGTTTAATCCTCGAAGCTCGATTTCCCGTAAGGACGAATTTCGAAATACTCTGGTGAAGGAAGGGGCGACAATTGGAGCTAACGCTACTATTGTTTGCGGGAATACCATAGGGCGATTTTCTTTTATTGGTGCGGGGGCAGTGATTACCGAGGATGTGCCAGACTTTGCACTCGTGTATGGCAACCCCGGGAGGATTCACGGCTGGATGTGTTCTTGTGGAATTAAACTCTTATTTTCTTCTTTATCCAAGAAAAAAACACAGAGCGCGACGTGCTCTGCGTGCGGTAAGCTTTATGAAAAAACGGCCGAAAAGATTTCTCAGGTAGGATGAAAAGTTGGAGGAATGATGAAAAGAGGAGTTAAACTAAAATTTTTTCTCGGTATTGTGAGCAGTGCCTTTTTTTTAGCGCTTGCCCTGCGCAATGTGAGCTTTGCCGAGCTTTTCAAGGCGTTAGCACAGGCTAATTATTTTTTTCTAATTCCTTCCTTAATCCTGACTTTTTTAGTTTATGGTTGTCGGGCCATACGATGGCACTATATGCTCATGCCAATTAAGCCGGTAAAAATTTCTCGATTGTTTAATATTACCGTTATCGGCTTTATGGTCAATAATATTCTTCCCGTAAGAATCGGAGAGTTAGCGCGCGCTTATATCCTCGGAAAGAGGGAACGCTTGAGTAAAAGCCTTGCGTTTGCCACGATCATCATTGAGCGGCTTCTGGACGGCTTGACCATTCTTTCCTTTCTCATTCCCATTGTGCTTCTTTTCTCCTTTCCCCGATGGTTGAAACAGACCGGCATTGTTTTTCTGATTTTATATTTGGGGGTAATCGTCTTTCTCTTTTTACTCAACTTTTTTTCCCAAAAACTTATTCAGATTTTTGAGAAACTGATTTCGCCTTTTTCTCCCTGGTTCGCCCAGCGACTCGGAAGGATGCTCATGTCTTTTTGTGAAGGACTTAAGATCTTTAAAACAAAGAAGCAAGTTTTTTGGATTTGTTGTTTTTCTTGTTTTATCTGGGTGGGCTAGTTCTTTAATTCTTATGGTCTTCCTTTATGCTTTCCATATTAACGTGCCCTTTTACGCTCCTTTCCTTTTATTGGTCATTATCGCTACAGGAGTAGCCATCCCTTCTTCCCCTGGATTCATCGGAACGCTTCAGTTTTTCTGCGTTACCGGCTTGGCGCTCTTTGGAGTTCCGAAAAGCGAGTCGCTTGGATTTTCCATTGTTTACCATGCAAGCCAATACATACCCGTAACGTTGCTCGGATTTTTCTTTATGTGGAAGGAACATCTTCATTTTAAGGAGATAGCCGTAACCCAGGAAGAAGAGGTCAATGATAAAGCGGGAAGCGTAAAGGGTAAAGCGTAAGGTGTGAAGTGTGGAGGCTGTTAAACCTTGATGACAAAGGTCTTGGCGATTTTATCGTGCCATCCCTGTTTGTCGGGATCAACAGCAATCCAGAAGAAACCAAGAAAAAAAGCATAAAAAGAGATGATATATCCTATCCACCTCAGAAATGCCCGCCGGTAACCGATAAGCCCTCCTTCGGTGCTCACCACTTTTAATCCACAGACCATTTTCCCTATTGTTTGTCCGGTATATCCATAAAAATACGTGAAGTACGCGGCTCCAAAAATAAGATTGGCACAATACGTTAGGATAAGGGTCGTGAAAAAGTTTTTAAAAGGGAGAACACCACCCCCTTGAGCAATACGAGAAGCAAAGAAGAAAAGTAAACCAACTATACTGAGGACGGTTTTATCGATAAGATACGCAATACTTCTTACCCAAAAGCCACCTTTCTCCATTTCTGAGGAAGAGGGGATAGATTCTGAATGAGCAGTGCTCCAGATTCGAGGATATTCTTGGTCGAGCGCGGGGGTAGTTAAAAGGTAAATCGGGAGTCATAGAATTTTTTATTTTAGCAAACGCTTTGTTTACCCCGTAAAGGCCCGCGCCAGTTAGATATCGAATATCGAACGGGGTGAAGAAGACGCGATAAACGTTAAAAATTCTTACGCTTTTTTACATGGGGTAAATCCCCGTGTGAAATCCTTCTAACGGGGTTTACTGATTAAAGTAATGTCAGGCATTCTTAAGTGGTCGTGCCCGGTTCTGAAGGTCCAGGGTTTATGTCTTCAAGAATTCGCGCAATTTCCTCGTCATCAAGAGGTTCGGTTTGGATTCTGCCCGGGGGTGCTTCTCTTGGAGATTGATCCTGTAAGGGATTTTTCATGCGCAGGATTTTTCCCCTTTCCTC
The DNA here is from genome assembly GCA_963736755.1 of uncultured delta proteobacterium. GTDB lineage: Bacteria > Desulfobacterota > WTBG01 > JAGOGO01 > JAGOGO01. Next base: position 51,428 of record CAVTQE010000014.1, read on the forward strand.
GGAACTGAGTAATGCTTGTTCCCCTTCCTTTTTTCCGTCTTTTTCGTGGAGGGATACATCATCAATTGATAAGTCTATCTTCTCTTGCCCCTGTTCATCAGGGAGGAATAGTTCTTCATTCGAAGACAGAGCGCTCAGAGGAGGTGGGGTTTTCGTGAGGTCTTCGGGAAACTCAAAGTCCTCCACGTCATTTGGCGACATTTTAATATCCTGAGTGTCTTCTCCCAGTGTTGCTAAGGGTAAGGTGTCTCCGTGTTTTGTTTCAAAAGAAAAGGCTGTTTTTAATTCTCCGTCTAATCTCTTTTCTTGCTCCTCAAACTTCACCTCAAAGGGTTCGGTAGGAAAATCCTGTTTTTTAATTTTTGGTTCCACGGAAGAGGGAACAATGAGCAGCTCAGGGGGTTCATTCGTAAAAAGGGGAGAAGTTTTTTCCTGCAAAGGGTATGCGCTGATCGGTACTTCGGGGATGAGGCTCGGCGGCGCTGGTTGCCTTTGCGGGATTGGACGAGGTTTGAAGCTCCGAATTTTTGATGAACTTAAGCCGAGTTTTGCTTTTTCAGCGAATAATTCTTTACCACATTTTTTACAGGTATTCAGAGAATCCGGCCCAAAATATCCGCATTTTGGACATTTCATCTATTGCTCCCTCGAAATATGCACACCAATTTTTTACCCTATTATTACTTTTTTTGCTCAAAAGTCAAGCTAAATAAAATAGACCACACGATGTTTTAACTATTTGAATATCTAATCTTTTTAAAAATAGAACCTTGTTTTCTCCCTTCTCGTAGGCTGAAGATAAAAATAGTATATTGTTTTTTTATAATTTTTTTGTTATATACCGTAAAAAAAGTAATTTAATTCTCTTAGTTCTTATCATCCATTTCCCGTACTATCAGGAGGGGGTATGTGGGTAAGAGATAAAATCAAAACACTTCATGAGCACTAAAGCTGGTGAGGTGTTTTTTGATTAAGTAAGCAACATCCTAGGATTTACCCCGTTAGAAATGTCCCGCTTGCCCTGTTAGATATCAAATATCTAACAGGGTGAAGAAGTACGGGGTAAGCTTAAAAATTCTTACACTTTTTTACACGGGGTAAATGCCCCGTATGAAATTCTTCTAACAGGGTTTACTTTGTTTAAAAGCAGCCAATCCTATATCAAGGAGGGTCGGAGGATGAATAAATTTTTTGGAATACCGTTGCGGAAAAACAAAAAAAATGATGACGAGTTTGTCGAAGAAATCAGGAAAGACATACAAGACCGAAAACGTACCCGCATTATCTTGCCGGTTCTGGGTATCATTTTCATCGTGCTGATTATTTTTTGCCTCGTGTTATTAAAAGTTTCTTCAATGGAAAATTTACTGGGTGCGACACCTTATCAGTGGACAGGATTCTTTTTCGGATTCGGTTTTGGTTGTGTAGCCTTTGTCATCGGCATCAACTCTATCCTTGTTATTCTAAACTGGTGTGGCTGCTTCAAACACCACCGAACCGAGGAGCTTCTGGTAAAGTATCATGATGAACTGAAAAAATAGATGAGAGGTGAAGTGAAGATCGTTGGCAGCAGTGAGCCATTGATTGCATCGGGTGATGAAGAACTCATAAGGGATTCTAAACAATATATTTGTTCCTGGTAAGTTTTTCGCACGGTTGTTATAATTCTGGGGAAGATATTTTTTGGCAGAGATAGTGATATATAAAAATAATAGATTCGTAAACCCCACCTGCAATGATGAGTGCGCTTGCCATTATGGAAGGCAAAAAATATCTATTCCAATTGAGCTTTAAAAGCAGAAGAATAAAAAAATAATTTACGGCAAAGTAAAACAGCGGTATATTCCATAAAAGAAGCTCTCGATTACGTAAGGAAGTAATCATCCTGACGCTACAGAACGTAATACCGATACAAAAAAAGATCCATCGAAGAAAAAATGTTGAAAAGCCACCCAATAGTCTTTTGTGAAAGGCAAGCAATCGATTTCCTTGCCAGTTTGCAGATTCTAGTCCTACTTGCGCATTCATGAAATTATTCCACCGGATGAACATATAAGGGAATTCTAACGGCCGAGCGAGATTGAATACTTGCGGATACCGCGCACTAAAGCTTTCCTGAGAATTTTTTTTGTGGACAACCTCTTCATAAAGAGAGCGCGATTCTTGAAAAATACTTTTTACATCTATGTTTTTGAACGACGGCCACAAGTAGGGATTGAGAAGGTAGATTATCATGATAGCTGAAAAAGAAAATACAGTTAAACATGATATAGCTTCCTTTATTCTCAGGTCGCAAACCCTCTTTTTGTAGAGGACCACACATAAGAAGACTAACCCTCCGATGATTACCCCGGTAATTTTTACCGAAGAAGCGAGACCTGCAAGGACTCCGCACATGAGGCTCGCTGATAACAACCGGAATTTTTGGTTAAGCTTGAGTAGTAAAACGCTTGCAAGACAACCACAAAGGAGAAAAAAATTATAAAAGATATCTGTCATTGCCTGGGTAGAGAGGATAATGAATAATTTATTGCTTAGCATGAGAAGCACCGCAATCAGCCCTGTCCACAGGCCGGAGACATAATAACCAATGACAAATATCACCAGACACGATAACGTTCCAAAAACAACAGGACTGATTCTCGCTCGAAGTAATATCTGCCGGGGAGGGACTCTCCCCTCTTTTTTATTGTTGAGGAAAGATTGTTTAAAATTATATAAATTAAAAAATGTGGATTCTCCTTTTGGAGAAAGCGTTATCAGGGGGATTCCTATGAGCCATTGACCTAAATGCGGATTAAGACGACTTCCCCACGGGCCACATGGTGTGCACACCCATTTTTGCCAGTCAAAATCTCGGCGAAGCAAAAGTTCGGTATAGTAATATCCTGACGAAATCCACCCTGATTCATCTCCATGAAATGGCGTTTTTCCCCGGTTTGAAAAAAGGATAACGCTTGACAGAAGTGTTATCGCAATTAGTGCCGTAAAAAATTGCACCCGCTTGTTGTTAATGGTAATCTTCATTTATAAATTTAAACCCTCATTAATTGCATAATGATACGATAGCAAGGCCTTTCTTAAAAAGTCTTTTCGATTGTACGTTGCGATTATCAGAGAAACCTTAAGATGCTTAGTCATTATTTGTTCTCACCGATGCTCTAACATTTTTTTATCAAAGCCCGGAATTTTTGTCAATTTAGTGACTTGCAGCTTGACAAATGAAGGATAATATACAATATAAGGGTAAAATGTATATTATTATATAGGATTTTATATTGTGAGGAATATATGAAAATTAATGACCATATATACTTTTATCCTGAGCATGGGATGCTTGATTGCAATACCTATGTGATTAAAGATAAACTCTGCCTGATCGTTGATGTGGGTTTGGGTAATAACCTGCCTTTGTTGATTAAAGCCATGGAAAAGGATGGGATTGATCCTCAGGGGATAGATATTATTGCCAATACCCATCTCCATATTGACCATACCTGGGCGAATGAGGAGTTTAAAGAAGAAAGGAAACGCTAAGATTAAAATTACCCAGGGCCAAAAAGAAAACTATAACATCAGCATCCGTCAGACCTCGTTGTTTTTTGGCCTTGAACCGGTTGAGTTTAAAGAAGATGAACTCCTTGACTCACCCATAGACTTAGGTAATATAAAAATAGAGATCATTTCAACTCCGGGACATTCACCCGAGAGTGTTTGTTTTTATGTGCCCGAGAGCAAAGCTCTTATTTGTGGTGATCTTGTTTTTGACCGCAACACCGGCCGCTCCGATCTTCCCGGAGGAAACGGAGAGCAGTTGAAAAAATCAATTGAAAAAGTTGCTGAGCTGGATATCGAGCTTCTTTTGCCGGGGCATATGGGAATAGTTTCCGGAAAGAAAAAAGTAAACGACAACTTTGAATTTTTGAGAACCAATGTCTTCCGTTGGCTATAACAACCGAGAACTTTGTTTTGAGCAAGGACCAATCCGGCCGCCCAGTGAAGCCAAGAGCCTCCTGGTGCGGGTAACCCGGAATTGCCCCTGGAACAAGTGCCTTTTTTGCCGGACCTATAAAGGGACGACCTTTAGCCTCCGCTCGTTAGAAGAAATTAAGCAGGATATAGAAACCATAAAAAAGATTTATGATGAGATCAAAGCCATATCCTGGAAACTGGGGTTAAAGGGAGAGGTGACTGAGGAGGTAGTGCATTACCTCTACCATAACCCTGAGGAATATTCGAGCAGTTTTCTCAATGTGGCGATGTGGCTTTACTATGGGGAAGGTTCGGTCTTTTTGCAGGATGGAAACAACTCTGATGGTTAAGACCGAGTGACCTGGTTGAGATCTTAACTCTTCTCAAAAATACTTTTCCGGAGATAACCAGGGTTACCTCGTATGCTCGCGCCAAAACGATTGCCACGAGAAAAACTGTCGAGGAATTACAGGCGCTGCGGACCGCAGGGCTTTCTCGGATTCATATCGGACTTGAGAGCGGGAGCGACAAAGTGCTTGAGCTTATTCGCAAAGGGGTTACTGCTGCGGAGCATATCGACGCCGGCCAAAAGGTGAAGGAGGCGGGGATTTCCCTTTCTGAATATGTCATTCCCGGATTAGGCGGAAAAAAACTTTCGCAGGAGCACGCTCTCGAAACCGCGCGGGTGCTCAATGAGATTAATCCTGATTTTATCCGCCTGAGGACACTGAGGGTTGTTGCTGGAGCAGGCCTGGACGAAAAAAAGGCTTCCGGAGAATTTGAACCCATAAGCGATGAAGAGATTGTGCGGGAGATACGGCTGATGGTCGAACACCTTGAGGGAATTGACAGCTACTTTGTGAGCGACCACATTCTTAACCTGCTCGAGGAGGTGGAAGGCAAGCTTCCGGAGGATAAGGGAAAGATGCTGGCAGTGATGGACCGTTTCCTCGCTTTGTCTTTTGAAGAAAAATGCAATTTCCGACTGGGGCGAAGAGCAAGTATTTACCGCACCCTCGCAGATCTCAAGAACCAAGGGCTTTATCAGCAGGTGGATAAGGCGCTTAAACAGATCATGGCTCCGGACGGAGATGGGCTTGAGGAAGTGATTGATGACCTTACCAAGAGGTTTGTTTAATCGTAAATAATCGTTAAGGGGTGTTCTTCAGCGGACTTAATTTCTTTGATTGCTTCCTGCCTTAATTCATTTCGGTCAAGGGTTGTTCCCTCTTTTTCACCCGGAAATTGTTCCACTAATGTTATCCATCGGGGAATGTTATGGCGGGAAATTTTATCTCGGAAATATTCCCGGATGGATTGCGCGTTGGAGACTACGCCGTTATCGGTTTTGACAAAGGCAAAAGCTTCTTCTCCCAAGCGCCGGCTGGGAACCCCTACCACCCGCGCATCAAGTACTCCGGGAAAGGAAAGAAGGTATTTTTCTACTTCTATTGGATAAATGTTTTCTCCCCCCGAATGAGCATATTTCGCCTTCGACCAGTTATTCGATAAAAGCCTTCTTCGTCTTTTACCCCCAGATCGCCGGTGTGGAACCAGCCATCCTTGTCCCTGAGTTCTGCGGTTTCTTGAGGCATGTTATAGTATCCCTTCATCATCATTGACGTGCGAACACAAATCTCTCCCTTTTGTCCGGTCGGCAAATCTTCTCCGGTTTGAGGATTGATTATTTTTAACTCCATCCCTTCTAAAGGCTCTCCAACGGTATAGAGGATTTTTTCTCTTCTTTTTTCCTTGCACGAGGTTTGGGTTAACAGTCCAATTTCAGTGATCCCATAAGAGATGGTGAGTTCAGGAATAGACATGGTTTCGATGGTTTGTTGCATCAAATCCGGCGGGCAAAAATCACCGGACATCATACCGGTTCTCAAACTTTTAAGGTTGAACGTGGAAAACTCGGCATGGTTGAGAAGATCCGCAAACATGGTCGGGACTCCGTATAAAGCGGTACAGCGTTTTTCCTCCAAAAGCTTCAAAACCTCAAGAGCGGTGTATTTAGGCACGGTAGCTACTGGGGTGTGGGTTGAAAAACACGCCATCAGGCCCATCCAGAAACCAAAAATATAATGAAAGGGGATCGGCATGCAGAGGATGTCCGAAGGGCCAAAATTCTGGTTTTTGGCAACCGGCAGACCATTGTTGATCAGTCCAAAATGGGTAAGGATGGCGCCTCGGGAATAACCAGTCAGTCCACAGGTAAATTTAATCAGGACAGGATCAGAAGGGGAGATTTTTTCTTTAAGAAACGGCAAATCCGACTTGCGTACTTTGCTTGCTTCCTTTAATAAATCCTCATAATTGAGGAATCCTGAGGTGGTGCTGTCTCCGATAACAATGACTTTTTTAAACAAAGGAAGCTCTTCGGAAGCGACCTCCCCTGAGGAAAAGACGTGCAGGTCAGGGATAGCTTTTTTAAGAATTTCCTCATTGTCCGTTCCGTTTATTTTCTTGATCAGGAATAAAACCTTAACCTCTGCGGTTTTTAGGTAATAGGCGAGATCGCGTGATCGTGCATTGGGGTTTATTGGAACCATGACTGCCCCGAGTTTACTGATGCCCAAAAAGAGGAAAACCCATTCAGGGATGTTGTGTGCCCAGACTCCTATCTTATCACCTCTTTTAATGCCCACGCTCATCATTCCTTGAGCCAATTGGTCGGAAATATCCTTAATCGCTCCAAAGGTAAAATCCCCTTGATCAGGAGTAATCAAGGCTTTGTGCGCAGGCCGTTTATCTGCTTGACGATCAAAAAACTCTCCTAATGAAAGGTCATTAATCCAATCCTGGTAGTGCAACGTATCCTCCTGAGTTGATGAGTAATGATTTAAGGAAAAGGTGGTTAACTGATAAAGGGGTCCATTGTTTTTATGCTGGCCGCTTTTTCATGGGAAAGCCCTTCAGTCATCTTTTTTAGGAGCAGGGAAAGCTGTTTTAGCTCTTCCTGGGAGAGGCAACGCATCAAAGGGACAAACTCTTCTTCATAGGCAGAAAGAATCTCTCCAAAGAGCTGTTCGCCCTTGGGGGTGAGTCTTACCCAAATTTTTCGGCGGTCCTTTTTATCCTGATCCCTGATAACAAACTCATCCCTTTCCAAATGATCCACAATCGTGGTGATATTTCCTTTAGTAACCAGCAATTCTTTACCCAGCTTTCCCAGTGGCATATCCCCCTGGAGTCCTATGGTCGTCAGCACGTAAAGTTGGGGCAGGGTTACCCCTTTTTTACCGACTTTTTTTCGGATTTCGGTGGAAATAACGGTATAAACCCTTAAA
>CAVTQE010000015.1:0-16427 GCA_963736755.1 uncultured delta proteobacterium
GATGATCCCGACAAAAGAAAGTAGACTACCAACGACCGCCCAGCAAGCTGCTTTAAATAAATCTTTGTCAATCACATAGACCACTATTGCCGCCAAGATCATCGAGTTTAGAATAAAGCCCCGCTCTAAGGCAATCATTCCCGAGATATAAAAGCCGCTTTTTCTAAAAACATCCAAACTGATTGTTCCCCAGCTTTTTCCGGCAACCCCTAACGTTTTCTCCATAACCGAAATTCCATAGGCTGCCACCGCAGGGAAAAGTCCAAAAGCAACTGCCGGTGCATGCCTTAAGGGAGTCGTTTGAAAGGCCTGAGCGGTCATGATGATACCAATCCAAAGCACAATGGCGGCTCCAGCTTCAATGGGTATCACGTTGAATATTAGATTGACTAAACCTGAAAAACAAATAAAACTAATAAAAAAAGCGTTCAGGATTGAATAACCGGATCGTGCGCCGAGTGCTTTCCACCCGGGATGACCAATATAGATGGTGGTAGGAAAGCAGGAACCAAAAAGAGACGCTACGATCGTCCCGATGCCATTTGCCGCCAAAGAAGGCATCGTGGGAAAACGATCACCCGCCGCTTCAGCGCTCTCGATATTTTGAAGCGAACCAACCACATTAATGATCCCCATGGGAAAAATAATGGAAAAATATTTCCACGCATAATCGGTCGCTAACATTTCCCCAATCTCTCTCCCCGAAAAGGTGGGAAGCGTAAGATGATATTGGGCCAAAGAGTTTTGCAAAGCAACGGGATCCATGTAGCTAAAACCACAAGCCTGAAGCACCCAGGCCAAAACGGTTCCGGTACTCAACGCTACCAATCCGCCGGGAAGTCCAAAGGGAAATTTTATCCGGGCGAAATACTCAATCAGAATGATTGAGAGGGGTAAAAAAGCAAGCAGCGGACGATCAAAAATCCGGAGGGCAAAATCCATCGCAATAAAAGTAATCGCGATACCGGCCAGCGCTGAAAGCAATGCTGCTCGAGGGGTATGTTTCCTTATAAATTCAGCTCCCAAAGCCCCGACCAGTTCTATGATGCCACTTCCCAAACATGCTAACAAGCCAACCTTCCAGGCCATTTCCGGACTCCCGGTTTCTAATTTTACCGGGAGCATAACAAAAAATATAAAGGCAAATAGACTCGGAGTGTTAATGCCAAACGGGAGAGCAGTTACATCGTTACGTTTCTCTCGGCGAGAGCACTTCCGTGCCTGCCACGCGTAAAAAACATTACCAATAAAAATTGAAATTGCTGCTCCGGGAAGGATTGTCCCAAAAACTTTTGTTGCGCTTATACCGCAAACCTGTTGACAGAGAGCACCGATGACAATGAGTTGCATCAGGTTATCTGTCATTAAACCAAAGAAACCGTCAATATCCTCTTTAACAAACAAAGCCATTTAATTGTGTAGTTTAAGATCGATCTTTTCAATAACTGGCATCAGGAAAAGAACAGATCTGCCGGGTCTTATCCACCATTTTATACATTTTGGGAGATGACCACCCCCCTTCGATTAATTCGTCGTCAACATCTCTTAAAATCCCATCATGGATTGCCCAACTCCGTCCTCTTATTGTTTTATGAAAACCTATTTGCCGAAATGGCGTTGATCCATCCAATTTTTCACAAAGAATGCTTCCGGGTTGAAAAAGCTCATTGATACGCCTCATCATCTTAAAACCTTCAAAATAAGAAAATCCATATTTTTCATAGATTATGGAATTATGATAAAAAAGACCATCCAATAAGATTGACTTTATCCCTAAGATACGACAAAAATGTTCTAAACACTGCAAAAATTCCCCGGTAAACCGCAAACCGTGTTTTACTTGTCCTGGGGACAAACCAGCCTGCATCGCTCTTATCTCTTCGGGGATGTTTCGGTTAGCTCGACCAAAAAGAGTATCCTTCCCCAGCGTATCGACATCAGTATTAAACCTTTCACTGTGAGGATCATTGACAATAATAAAATCCAAACGAATTTGGGTCCGGTCCTTAGTATCAGAAACTTGCACAAAGAAAATAGAATCCTGGTCGGAAAGGTCCTGTTTAACTTCAATCAAGGTAGCATTATCTTTTGGCGGACAATAAAACCGGACGAGCCGTTCACGTTTTTCATTGAGAAAAAGAATCGGATGAATATGAAAACGATGAAAAATAGACGGAGGAATAAGAATCCGGTAAAGTCCCTCTTTCTCAACATCCGATAGATGGTTTATTTTAAAAATCCAAGACATTGTTCCAATTCCTAAAACTTATAGAGTTCGTCAAGTTGAAAAACAATTTTTTGTATTGCCTCATCACCACCCAGAAGTTGAACAAAGCGTTTGAGCTTGTAAACATCCTTGTAGGTAATATGTGTCTGCTGTTTTTGAATCTTTTCCATCGTGACAAAAGTATCAAAGGGGGTTACTGCCAAGGGTATTCCCAAATCGCCACAGGTATTAACGATGATAGGAGCAGGCCTTCTTCCCCCGGTAAGCAAAATACCGGTAACTTTGGATGAGATTAGAGGTGCATTTAAAGTATCCGCTTCAAGACCAAGCAGAATAATTTTATTATAGATCCTTCGAAATAAATGTAATGAGCCTTTGAGATGAGAAGAACTTATCGAGGTGCTTTCCACCAAGTTTTCCAGTCGATTTTCACCAGTCAGGACCTCACCCTGAATAATATCAACAATGTTTCTCACCGTTAAAGAGGTCAGTATTCTATCCTGAGGCACAAGGAAAATCGTCGGTGTCCCTCTTTTTTGAAAAAAAGGAACAAGTTTATTATACGCTGTATCCATACGCTCCAAAGGTATCTGGTTAACAAAAACAAACTTAACCTTGTCTTTTAAAAATGAGTCAATCGCAAGCACAGAATACATACTCATATTTTCATTTTGAAACTTGTCTACCAAAAGAACCGGGGCATTGAACTTGTTCACTAAAACCCCATCAGGAAGGTAAGGAGAATCGGGTTCATAAAAAATTTTTTCGGATCCCATAATAATGAGTGCATCCTTTTCTTTCTGCACTTTTTCATAGCATTCCTCAATTCGCATCAGCTGTTCTTCCCGGGCCACTTCATCACCGGGCACTTCTTCAGGAACCACCGGGCATAAAAGGCTTAAGTCTTCAGGAAGATTAAAATACTCTTTCATTAACAGTGCATCTTTATCGATGATCTGGCCATTGTGTGAAACCGGACGGGTAACAAAGGGTTTAAAGAAACCAACGCGCAATCCTTGAGAATGAAGCATTTCACCTACACACCAGGCAGCGAGACTTTGTCCCGACCGAACACCAGTAGAACTAATAAATATTTTTTTCATTTTATTTCACATCACTAATAGTTATTCTAAAGATTTTTTTATTAAATCAATAAGGTGCTGAGGAGCAATGGGTTTTGGCAAAAACAGATTTGCACCCATTTCCATGCCTCTTTTCTTATCCTCAGGACCGCTTTTGGCAGTAAGCATAATTATCGGTACACCCTTATACTCATCGAGTGCTCGAATTTTCTCGCAAAGCTCAAATCCATTCATACCGGGCATGAGGATATCAAGGATCATAAGATCAAATTTCTTTTTGTTGAGCTTTTCCAAAGCATCATCGCCGTTAATTGCAGTTGTAACCTCATAGCCACTGGGCGAAAGGAGTGCTTCTAAGGCTATTAAAACAAGTTCATCATCATCAACTACTAATATCTTCTTTGCCATTTTTGTCTTCCTTGTTTAAAGTTAAATTACTCGATATCGCCGGAAGGATTACCCTAAACGTAGCCCCCTTCCCTATCTCGCTATCCACTTCTATCCTCCCTCCATGCTTTTCCACGATCCCATAACAGATGGAAAGTCCAAGACCAGTCCCACTTCCCACCGCTTTAGTGGAAAAGAAGGGATCAAAAATCTTATACTTAATTTCTGGAGGGATCCCTGGACCCGTATCAGTAAAGGAGATGATAATTTCTCCCGGCGTTCCATTCTTGACACGATAAAAAGAACGTATGATAAGCTCCTTATCCGAATGCTGCAAATCTAAAGCATCCCGAGCATTACTAATGATATTTAAAAAAACTTGTTCGAGTTGCGGAGCACTTCCCATGACTTTTGGTAGTTCTCCCGAAAAATCCTTGGTTACCTCGATATGGTGGTCAAGAAGCATCTGTCCGTTAATGAGGAGAGAATTATTTAAAGGGATCCTAATATCTAAGGCTTCAAACTTCATTTCGGTTTCACGGGAGAATTCCCGAAGGTGGTTGACAATCGTAGCAATCCGGTCGTTACAACGTCCAATTAAATCTACAAATTCAATGACCTTTTTATGCGAGTAGTTTTTTTGTTGTTGATAATCCTCCTTAAGTCGAAAGAGGATGGTCTGCGACGCCATAAGGGGATTGTTTATTTCATGCGCTACTCCGGAAACCAAGTCTCCGAGTTCCCGCATTTTTGCCGACTGGATAAGAGAAGCTTCAGCTTTTCTCAGCTTGGCCTCTAACCTTTTCTTTTCCGTCATATCTTTAAATATTCCAACCGTTCCTATTATTTCTCCTTTAAAATTTTTTAGCAGAGCCGCTGAAGTGTTTATCGGGATTTCTCTCCCACTTTTATCGATCATGATCATCTCATAATTAATAAATTTCTGATCCCGGCGGAGAATATTCATAATCTTTCGCGCCTCTGCTATTCCGTCCAGATAAAAAAGGGAAACATGGCTCCCAATCAATTTTTCCTTTTTATCTTGGAGTATTTCTTCCAAGCCGCGATTAACATAGGTAATCGTTCCTTTCTGGTTTGTGGTTATGATCCCATCGGCAGAACTTTCAAGGATGTTTTCCAGATAATCTTTAGTCTCAATTAACTCCCATTCGAGACGTTTACGTTCAGTTACGTCACGAGAAATTTCTAAATAACCAATTAAATCCCCTTCCATATCTCTCATTGCGGTTATTACCGCTCGGCTTAGAAATACTTCTCCGTTTTTTTTCTTCCGAATCACCTCTTTTTCTAATGCATTACCAGCTTGGAGTTTCTTAAATTCTTCCCTCTCAATAAATGATTCCTTTTTTTCCACGTAGGTTTTATAAAGATACTCCCCTAATATTTCTTCTTTCTCCCACCCAAATATCTTGCGAGCACCAGTATTGAACTCTAAAACCTTCCACTGAAGATCCGTAGCAATAATGGCATACTCCGTAGAGCTTTCTAAAACATTAGTTAACAGGGTCGATATTCCTTTGTACTTTTCCTTGGATTCCAAAAGCTCTTGAGTACGCTGGTTAACTAAGCATTCCAAGTTTTTCGTGTGCTCCTGGATCTGGGCCGCCATCCGGTTGAAAGAAAGGGCTAATTGTCCAATCTCATCGTGTTGAGGAATGCCTACTCGTAGGGAAAATTCCCCTTCTGCCATTCGTGAGGAAAGGTGGGTAAGCTCTAATATAGGTTCGCTCAGAAACCGGGCAAAAAATACTACCAGAGCTAACACGATGGTTAAACTGAAGATTGTTAAAATAAAGACCACTTTTTGTGTCCTACCTACTGCTCCAAAAATTTCGTCCTCATAGCTTCCGGCAACAATCACCCAACCCAGTTGAGACAAGTAACGAAATCGGGTGATTTTCATCCGCGGTGATTTTTCACCTAGTTCGACATTTACCCATGGATAACGGATTTCTCCCGTATTTTTTGCTCCTAAAGAAATCGCCTTTTCAACCATCTCTTTGATAAAATAATTGCCTTTCGAGTCCTGGCTGTAAAGGATATTTTCCTTTTCTTTTGTAGGATGAATAATGAGGTTTCCCTTCCGATCAATTACAAACGGATAACCAGTTTCGCCTATGATAATGCCTTTGACTACTTCCCTAATTTTGGAAAGTTGAGCAGTGGGGATGAATGATTTACCGTTTTCAAGGGATAAACTAATTTCACACAACGCATGGATAGTATTTACCACATGATCCAAATCTTTTTCCGCTCCGTTTTTTAAAGCTGAATTAAGCTGACTGGTTGCAAAATAAGCAAGCAGGATTAAGGGGATAATTACTAAAGGAGCAATAATTGAAATTAATTTGTTCTGTATGGTCCAGTCAGAAATTTTTTTCATAATATTTTCAAAATGATTTCTACCACATAAAAACAAATTTGAAATTATTGTTTGTAAAATTTATTTGATAATATTATCAAATAATTAGCTTAAATTCAAGCTATTTGTAATCATTAAATTTTTAAACAACATAAAATTATAAATTTTTATCGAATAAAAATTTTTATCTTTTAGTTCATGTATTTGAAAATATAGCCAAATTGATTGCTTGCTATTTTCCCCCACTTCAATGGGATTTTTTATAAGGAAGTTTTTAATAGAATATTCTTGTCGATATCAGGTGGGAAAAATAATTACCATGGTAAACAGGTTGGATTTTCTCTCTAATTTAGGCCCAAATTACGTAATGATACCCAAAGTATCATTAAACACAATTGTAAGAATGCGTTCTATAGAACTTTTACCTTGTATTAACCCTACAACGTCATTTGTGAAATTCATCCATAAATGTGACGGTCTTATCCTTGCAAGACCACCATATGTTGCATAAAATTGAATAAGTTACGTAGTAGGGTTAACCTTCCTTTAAATATCTTTCTATCTTTGCATCTTTTTTTAATTTTTCAAGGTACAAATCAGTTTCTTTTTCGACTTTATCCTTTTTAAGCATTGCTGCTAAGCGATCTTTTACCTGTTCATACGCCATGGTTGTCTCCGGCTTTTTATCCATTACTTTAATTATATGAAATCCGAAATCAGTTTCAACTATACCACTCACTTCTCCTGGTTTTAAAGAAAACGCCACATCTTCAAACGGTTTTACCATCTGGCCCCGACTAAAGCAACCAAGATCTCCCCCTTTGGTATTACTGGGACAGTCAGAAACTTTCTTAGCCAATTCTGAAAAATTCTCTCCATTTTTTAACTGCTTTTGTATATCGTCAATCTTTTTCCGTGCCGCTGCTTTTTGTGCTGCATCTGCTTTAGGGTCAACCTTAATCAAAATATGGCTGGCACAGACTTGCTCGGGTATTTTAAAAAAATTCGGGTTGCTGTCATAAAAGGCTTTGGTTTCTTGCTCAGAAACCAAAGCCTTTTGGCCAAACTTCTTTTCAACAAATTGCTGAACCGCAAGTCCCATCTTGAACTTGTCCTTGATCCCGGTCTCAGATAAATTAAGTTTCTTCAAGAATTCATTTAATGCTTCCTGATTGGGTATTTGTTTTTTCCAATTTTCATACCGTTCATTAAGGATTTTCTCATCAACCTGAATACCTTCTTTTTTGCTTTCCTGATAGAGCAGTTCGAGATTAATAAGATTTTCAAGAATATTTTTCTTTATTTCAGAAAGCTCGGCGCTGCTCGGAGTCTTTCCTGTTTGCGAAAATCGTTCATTTACCATTACCATTTCTCGATCAAAATCCGATTTGGGAATTATTTTTCCGTTCACTACCGCAATTTTTCCCTCGGCAATACCCTTTTCTCCGGCCCAACTAAAGGACGTTGTCAATAAAAAAATCAAGCTAATCAAAGTGATTACAATCCATCCCTCGTCTCTTTTGTTCATCCTATTCTCCTTTCAAGGTGATCTCATAAAAAAACCCGAACTGGGTTTAAATAGCAATGTCAACAACTTAGGTAATAAGTGTTAAATTGATATAGCACCCTTCCGTGCAGCGCGCAAGCAATTTTATTCCTGACCAAACCAACAAAATCAATGACTCATCCTCATGTGTAACCTCTTGAAACTGTCCTTGTGATATAATCCGTGCCAGAAAAAAACCTGGTTTTTCAAAAGCTTGTTAGGAATCGATAAAAACTGTTCTTATTACAACCAATTTTTTTACTATTTTTTGTTTCCCCATAAATTTATTGACATCCCAACCAAGCGAGCATAGATTGAACTTAACACTCAGATCTGATAAATATAACCATTGCCTTTACAATTCTATTCTTAGTAAATCCTCATTATGCTCACCCGAGAAATAAAAGAATTATTTGAAAAGCAGGCCTCACTGTATGATTTCACCAATACCTTTCTGTCGTTTGGTATTGATGACTTCTGGAGAAAAAGGGTTGCCCAATCACTATGTCTGCCGGACAACGCTCGGGTGGCGGACATTGCCACGGGAACTGCTGAGGTGGCAATCCATATCGCCAAGCAAAATCCCAAGGCAAAGATTGTGGGTCTAGATTTTTCTCCCAACATGCTAAAACGTGGAAATAAGAAGATTCACAAATTTCATTACAACAATATCTTTTTATTAAGCGGTGATGCTACAACTCTTCCATTCCCTAAAAATTCATTTGACGCCCTCACTATTGTTTTCGGAATAAGAAACATTATCAACCGAGAACTGGCGCTCAAGGAATTTTATTCGGTTTTAAAACCACAGGGCCAATTGATAATAATGGAATTCGGCTTTCCTGAAATACCACTATTCCGATCACTCTACCTTTTTTATTTTAATCATCTTCTCCCCTGGATTGGTAACCTCTTGGTCTCATCAGATCATGCGTATACTTATCTAAGAGACTCGGTCTACAAATTTCCTGCTCCTGAACAATTTATGGAAACACTCAGATCTGTTGGTTTTAAAAAAATACAACGACTCTCCTTCACTGGCGGCATTGTAGACTTATTCAAAGCCTCTAAGGAGTAACCTGTTATATCTTTAAATCACTAAAGGTAGCGTAGTGGTACAACCGTTGCTTTGGCATTAACACTCTCAAAACAGATAACGATGAATGCCGATGCCTTGGCCGGAAACACTCCATAAAATTTCCCCATCTCCCTATGACCCCTGCGATTAACCCCTGACATTATGAGTTGGGTTATTGTCAAGGTCTTCGCGATTTTTCCGGTGTCCTTATGAATGAACCCCAGCTTTTGTGATAGTTACGTTTTATGGTCTCGATCATTTTCCATGAAAACCCTTAAGAAAAAATTCTTAATAAAAATTACAATATCTATTGTTTTTGCTGGAAAGAAATTTTATTATAATAAAAATATATTTCTGGTTTTCACCTTTAAAAAAAGCAATAAAATAGTAAAAAAATTTAATCTCCAAACTAAACAATTTTTTCAGGAGAATCTTTTTTTGACAGAAAAGTTCTTCCCATTAGCCATAGTATAAAATTACCCGGAATAAAAAATGAGGCATTTCCTTGTTATTACAAAAAGTAAAAAGGTTTTCAAAACCATTCAAGGATGCTTTCGCCAAGGTTACTCGGTTGAAAAAGCTTCCAACAACAATGGTGGATTGGAAATGCTTCGGACGAAGCGTTACGACTTTATTTTTATTGACCTAGCGCTTCTTTCTGAATCAGTTAAAGGCAACGAATATAAATTAGCTTTACAAGCCTTTTGGCAGTTGAATCCTTCCGCAGAAATAATTGTCATGTCTCCTCCCGAAATGATCCGAGAATCTGTGATGGCCGTCAAAGCAGGGGCGAGTAATTATCTGACCTACCCCATTAATCTGGATGAAGTAAAATATATAACCGAAAGTATTTATGAATCATTGATCGTCCAATCAGAACTTGATTATCTTCGCGACCAATTTTGGCAAAGCGATTCATTAGAGATCGTCCAAACTAAAAATCTCTTAGTTAAAAAAGTTTTTGATAAAATCCGTTCAGTCGCGCCAACTAAAAGTACAGTACTTATTTCCGGGGAAACCGGTACCGGCAAAGGCGTGATGGCCCAATTAATCCACAAACACAGCAATCGAAAAGATTCCCCTTTTATAAATGTCCATTGCGGAGCAATCCCTGACACACTTTTAGAAAGTGAACTTTTCGGCCACGAAAAAGGTGCTTTCACTGGCGCGGTCCGTCGAAAATTAGGGAAATTTGAAATTGCCAAAGGCGGAACGATTTTTCTGGATGAAATTGCTACTATTACACCATCCGCCCAGATCAAGCTTCTTCAAATTCTCCAGGAAGGAACATTCAATCGTGTGGGCGGCGAAGAAACCATTGAAGCCAATGTAAGAGTTATCGCGGCCACCAATACCTCTCTAAGAATAATGTGTGACGAGGGTCAGTTCCGGACGGACCTCTATTATCGCCTCAATGTGTTCCCAATTGACATACCACCCTTGAGAGAAAGAAGAGAAGATATTCCATTCTTTGTTGAAGTGATTTTAAAAAAGCTAAACAAATTTCACACAAAAAATATACGCAGCATTCATCCCCAGGTAATGGAAGCGTTCAACCAATACCTGTGGCCAGGAAATATCCGTGAACTTGAGAACTTGATGGAGCGAGCTTATATTTTGGAAACTTCACCAATATTAACCCCCGAAAGCTTCCCGAGTGAAATTTTTTCCTCCAAAGACTCCACTCCGCTCATATTTGTTGACCCTTTACTCACCCTTGCCGAGACAAGACGCCGCAGCGTTGAACATTTTGAAAAGCAATATCTTAAAGAAATTTTGACCCAACACAAAGGAAGGATAAAGGAATCGGCATCGACCGCCGGTATCAGCACTCGACAATTAAACAAATTAATGACACGCTACGGAATTAAGAAAGAAGAATTCAAACCAAAAAACCTGCCGTTAGACTAAAAAACCATGTCACACTATCCTCACGCCAAGAGTTCTGTTTAAATTCATTATCTTAAGAAAATCGGAATTATTAGTTCTTATTAATATAATTTCGGAACTTTTATTTCCTATTTTAAATAGTCAAATTAATTCAATATGTTAAATTAATATTTTAGCTTTTAAAACCCTTTTTAAAATCAATGGGTTAAGCTTGCTTAAAATTATCGGAACTTTAAATTCTGGTTTTGTTTTATCGATTTTAAAAATATCTTTAAAAATCAACTTGTTATAAATTTGGCACACTTATCGCATATAGTGCATGATATGGCAAGTAATCCTGGAAAAAAAATCACCGGCCCGGCAAAGAAAAAAAAGGGTAAAGATAGTTCTTCATTGGTCACCTTACGGGGGGTGGTAATACCGGTAGATTGGGACTCTGAGGGAAAAGTGATTGCCACTGCTATTTCCACACACCATGAAGATGAATACCTCATTGTGGATGAAGAAAATACTATTGAAATGAATAACCTTATTAATGAAGAGGTAGAAATAACTGGTATATATAAAAAGAGGGGTGACAAGAAGATCATAAAAGTAAAAACTTGCACCCGGATCACTACTGAATCACCAGCGCATAAATCTTCAGGTAACAACGTGTAAACAGGAGCATGTGTGAATAGAAAAAAAGTTTTTCTTGCCATTATTGTTATAGGCCTTTTAATCGCTTATTTTCTCTTGCTGTCAAATATTTTGGCTGCGCCAAGTGTAATGAAAGGTATCGTTATTTCCGATTCCAGAATTTTATCTGATGATGGAAAAACCTATAAAATTATTAATTCTGAAAATACATTCAGCTTATCGGATTGCGTTGGAAAAAGGGTCGAGGTTGTTGGCATCGTTGAAGACTTAGAAGGAGAAATCGAAATTACCTTGAATTCATTTAAAATCCTATCGGATTTGCCTAATAAAAGGAGAAGTTAAATGATTACTTTCAGTGGGAGCATTTATCTCCCGTTCTTCCAACCATAGGGGGCACAAGACATATATGGAAAAAGGAGTCTTTCTTACTGAAGAAGTTGAACCTCCCGGTATACGTTGCGACTCTGGAGTTCCAGAGAATAGCATAAATTTCTATTCGACAACGTATTTAAGATACCAGGAAAAGTCGGCCATTAACTGGCCTTCAAAAACTCGAAGTATTCCCGCATTCAAATGCAACAAAAAAACAAAAACTTTTCGAAAAATTTTTTATCCTGGGATATCCAACCAAGATTGGAACGACTGGCGTTGGCAATTGAAAAACCGAATAAAGAATCTTTTCCAATTAGAACGTTTTTTTCCTCTTTCCGAAAATGAACTAAAAACCTTATCGTTTCGTCGCTCCCTTCTTCCCCTTTCTATCACCCCCTATTATGCCAGTCTTCTCGACGGCACTGACCCACTTCAGCCTCTCCGCAGAACAGTCGTGCCAGATATAGCGGAGCATCTTCACGGCACTGGAGAATCGGAAGATCCTCTCGGGGAAGAAAAAGACACCCCTGTCCCCGGCCTAGTCCATCGGTATCCGGACCGAGTTTTATTCCTTGTTACTGATACCTGTTCAAATTATTGCCGCTATTGCACCCGATCGCGAATGGTGGGGAATGAAAATTCCAACCAATTCAATTTTTTTAATTGGCAAAAGGCCATTGCCTATATTGAATCTCAACCGACTGTTCGGGACGTGCTTTTGTCCGGAGGTGACCCTTTAACTCTTTCGGACGAAAAACTGGAATGGCTTTTATCCCGACTGCGACGCATTCCCCATATTGAATTTTTACGAATTGGCACTAAGGTCCCGGTTGTTCTGCCTCATCGAATTACCCCTTCCTTAACCA
This sequence comes from uncultured delta proteobacterium, assembly GCA_963736755.1. GTDB lineage: Bacteria > Desulfobacterota > WTBG01 > JAGOGO01 > JAGOGO01. The sequence goes on from CAVTQE010000015.1 coordinate 12,471, forward strand.
GAATTTTAAAACGTTACCATCCTCTTTGGATGAGCATCCATTTCACCCATCCTGAGGAATTAACATCAGAAGTAAGTCAAGCTTGTGAACGTTTGGCAAATGCCGGGATACCTTTAGGAAGTCAGACGGTGCTTTTAAAAAATATCAATGACAATCTCGAGGTTATGAAAAAATTAGTTACCGGGCTCCTCCGCATACGAGTAAGGCCCTATTACCTTTATCAATGTGATCCGATCTTGGGGTCAGAACACTTCCGTACGCCGGTAAAAAAAGGTTTAGAGATTATTAAAGGCCTGCGCGGGTTCACTACCGGGTACGCAGTGCCCACATATGTCATAGATGCTCCAGGAGGAGGAGGAAAAATTCCGCTGCTCCCTGACTCTGTAAGTGGGCGAGATGGGGATAACTTGCTCCTCGAAAATTATAAGGGCGACACCTTCTCCTACCCTGATCACAAAGAAGAAAGAGAACCAACAAGAACAGACAGTGCGTTATGGCAATAAAAAAGGAACTACTCCGGGTTGGGATTACGTATGACCTGCGGCAAGATTATCTTGCTCAAGGCTTCAGTGAAGAAGAAACTGCTGAGTTTGATCGCATTGATACCATTCAAGCGATTGAACAAGCCTTAGAGGATTTGGGTTTCAAAACTGATCGTATCGGCAATATCTTTAACCTAACGAAAAGAATCGCTGACGGTGAATCCTGGGATTTGGTGTTTAATATCGCCGAAGGTCTGAAAGGATTTGCCCGTGAGGCTCAAGTTCCTGCATTGCTTGATGCCTTTAACATTCCCTATACGTTCTCTGATCCCTTAGTACTGTCTCTTTCTCTTCATAAAGCATTGACCAAGCGGGTAATCCGTGACCTGGGTATCCCAACCCCTGATTTTTTTGTTGTAGAAAATCATTCAGATATTGACCTGGTTAACCTCCCTTTTCCTCTTTTTGCCAAGCCAATCGCAGAGGGGACGGGTAAAGGGATCACCCCTTCGTCGAAAATTGAAAACCCGCATGAGTTAGAAAATGTTTGCACAAATCTTTTAATTAATTATAATCAACCCGTGCTTCTCGAGACTTTTCTTCCGGGACGTGAATTCACCGTTGGGATTCTTGGTACCGGAAATGAAGCGGAAGCGATCGGTGCATTGGAAATCGTATTGCGTGAGCAAGCTGAACCAACCGCCTACTCTTATGTCAATAAAGAACGCTGCGAAGATTTAGTAGAATATCGAATGGTAAATGAATCGTTATCTCGCAAAGCTCAAAAAATCGCTCTCAAAGCCTGGCAGGGACTGGGATGCCGTGATGCTGGCCGGGTGGATTTGAAAGTTGATATTCACGGAACACCCAACCTCATTGAGGTTAATCCTCTTGCGGGATTACATCCTGCGCATTCCGACCTTCCGATCTTGTGCCAGACTGTTGGGATAAGCTACCACCACCTTATCGGAAGAATCATGGCCTCTGCCCTGAAACGCGCAAAGTCTTTGTTTGCTGAGCCGGTAAAACAATTACCTTTTAAAAAATATTCGGAAACTTTTAACCCTCTAAGTTTGGTTAGCTAAAACAGCCGATGAAAGCGGTTATCTTGCACGATCGCATACCCTCGGATGCAAATTTTGATCACCAGGATGTTTTATATCAGTCAGAAGCAATTGCCAATCTTCTCATAGAATTAGGGTATGACCCGATAGAAATAAGCGTATCCCTTAACCTCAAGGAACTTATCGAAGCTTTAACGGCCATTAACCCTTCTATAGTTTTTAACTTAGTTGAATCAATCGAAGGTCAGGGTCGCCTTATTCATCTTATTCCTTCAATGCTTGACTATCTCAAACTGCCCTATACTGGTTCAAAAACAGAACCCCTCTTCTTAACGTCAAACAAAATCATTGCTAAAAAGCTTCTTATCAAAGCAGGTATTTTAACCAGCCCTGCCCTTTCGCTCGAGGAACTTAAATACAACAAAAATGTGAAGGCAAATGGCTTATATATTATTAAATCTGTCTGGGAACATGCCTCACAAGGAATTGATGAACACTCAGTAATCAAAGTAGAAAATAATGATCAGCTTTTCAAAGCGATCCAGTCTAAAGAAGATCAACTCGGGGGCGAATGTATCGCTGAACAATACATTGAGGGCCGAGAATTTAACCTTTCTCTATTGGCGTCACCAAAAGGGCCAGAAGTCCTTCCCCCGGGTGAGATTATATTCGAAGATTATCCTCAGGAAAAAATAAAAATAGTATGTTACCGGGCTAAATGGGTCGAAGGCTCATTTGAATATCTCCACACGCCTCGAACCTTTGAATTTTCGTCTCTTCAAGATTATTCTTTACTCCGCCGGCTTAAAAAAATTGCGAAAAAATGCTGGAATCTTTTTGAGTTGCATGGTTATGCCCGGGTAGATTTTCGAGTGGACGCCTGCAATAACCCCTTTGTCTTGGAAGTAAATGCCAATCCGTGCATCTCACCTGATTCTGGTTTTGTTGCTGCAGCAGCGCAAGCCGGAATAAGCATGAAACAAGTGATCGAAAGGATTATTGGCGATGCATTCCAGCCCGCGTTTTCAGGATTAGAGTATAAAATCTCGCCTAAGATAATGAAGCAGTGTCCATCCTTTTTTATGCTTTCAACCTGAAGGAATCACGATACCTTATTCCAAACATTTTATCCTCGCAGGAGAAAAAATAATTATGCAATTGACCGCCTCTGAAGAGAACCGTATAAAACCAAAAACAAATATTACCATTCGACCGATCATTGCCCAACGATAAGGAAAAACTTTTTCATCTCATAAGACAACGGGGCACGTTTAATGAAAAAGAAATCGAAGTTGCCATAGAAGTCATTGAGGATACGCTTGCCTTTCCCGAGAAAAAAGAATATTATACGTTTTGCGCGCTTGAGGGCAATGGAGATATTGCTGGGTTTATCTGTTTTGGCCCCATTCCCATGACCGACAGATGTTACGACCTTTATTGGATTGCGGTAGACGAAAAATTTTCCCGGAATGGCATTGGTAAAAAACTCCTTGAAGCTATGGAAGATTTTGTGGTTAAAGAAAAAGCACGTCGCATCTATATCGACACCTCTTCTACTACTCTGTATACCGCTGCAAGAACTTTTTATGAAAACCATGGTTTTCGTTTGGTTACGGTGCTCAAAGATTTTTATCGGCTCGATGATGACAAGATAATTTTCATGAAAGAAATACCCAGTAATGAAATGTGATATGAAAACGCACCTTTGATAAAAGGAGGTAAAATGAAAATAAAATTTTTTTCTATTTTTATAACCTTATTGTGCTGTTTTTTATTTTCGGCCGCTTGTTTTGCGGGAAAACTCGAAGAACGAGTGGAAAATTCTACTGATGTTATCAATGAGATAATGGGAATTCCTGAAAAAGGGATCCCTTCGGATCTTTTAAAGTGTTGTAGGGCTATTGCTATATTTCCCAATGTGTTAAAAGGAGCCTTTATATTTGGCGCCGAAGGTGGAAAAGGAGTTATCTGCGCTCATAATCCTGAAACGGGAAAATGGAGCGCTCCCGCTTTTTTTTCCATTGGAGCTGGAAGTTGGGGTTTGCAAATTGGTGCCCAATCAATTGATTTAGTTCTGGTCATCACGTCAAAAAGAGGGCTTGATAGCCTTTTGACCAGTAAAGTAAAGCTGGGGGCTGATGTGGGTATCGCTGCCGGCCCGGTGGGACGAAGGGCAGAAGCAGGGGTGGACATTTTTTTAAAAGCTGAAATGTTATCATACTCACGAAGTAAAGGCTTGTTTGCGGGTCTTTCCTTGGAAGGGGCCACCATTTTTCAAAACCAGGATGCAAACCGGGCTTTCTACGGAAAAGAACTTTCCGCCCGCGATATCCTGATCGATAAAAAAGATTACACCTACCCTTCCCGGTCAAAAATTGATAAATACTTTGCAAAAATATTCTTCACAGTAA
>CAVTQE010000016.1:0-35292 GCA_963736755.1 uncultured delta proteobacterium
TAGATAATGATAATCGGCACAAAAACCAGCGCGACTCCCAGCATAATTTTTAGAGTCAAGGGGCTTGAGGCAGAATTAAAAATGGTCAAACTATAGGAAGGGTTCATGCTCGAAGGCAGCAGGTTAGGGTAGAGGCCTACAACCCCAAACAATGTGACTCCCACAATGGTTCCGCTGGACACGGACCAGCTTTCCACCAGGCTTGTTTTTTTTATGAATACCCGGATCAACAAAAGACTTGCGATCGTAAAAATCAGGATGAGAAAAAGGATAGGGCTTTTCAGGTAATTTCGGTAAAGCGGTGTTGCCCATCCTGTGGCCAAAAGAAACAAGACTGCTATAATTAAAAGGAATACCCAAAGTTTAGCGGCGAAGGCTGCGGCTCTTTTTTGGAGTTCTCCCTCAGCCTTGATGGTGAGCCACAACGATCCATGGAGGCAAAATAACGCTAAAAAGAGGATTCCCCTGCCAGGCCATAAGGGTTAAGAAGGGTTAAAATGTTGCCGTGGGAGATTCCTTCCCCATCAATGGGAATGCCGCGAAAGATATTAGCGAAAGCGACCCCCAAAAGCAAGGCCGGCAAAAAACTTCCCATGACGATAGCGATATCCCAGAGCATCCGCCAGGCCGGCTTATCTATTTTACCCGGAATTCAAAGGAGACAGCTCGAAAGATTAATGCAAACAGGATAGACATCAAAGCTGAGTAAAAGCTGCTAAACAGTACCGCATACGTCGTTGGAAAAGCGGCAAACGTTACGCCGCCGGCAGTAATCAGCCAGACCTCGTTGCCATCCCAGTAAGGATATTGAGCATTATACATGATTCGTTTGTCAGCTTCACTTTTGGCGAGCAAAGGCATGGTGGTCGCAGACCTAAGTCAAAGCCGTCAAGAGCAAAATAGATTGCCCGAAGAATTCCCCAAAGTATAAACCAGATAGTTTCTAACATGACGCATCCTCCCCGTCTTATGTGATTACTGGTGTTAAAGGTTCAGGTCCCTTTTGGGCATGTTTGGCCATCAGGGAAAATGCGATCCAATCCGAGGAAAGAGTAAACGACGATAAAGGCTAAGATACTGAGCGCCACCTGAGGGGTGGCAATTGGTGAAACTGCGGTTGGACGTTTTCGTTACCGCGTAGACGATCCACGGCTGACGTCCGACTTCTGAAACCGTCCACCCGAGCGTGCATGCGAGGTAAGGCAGGGGGATAGAATACAAAATCAGTTTAAGGAGACCGGGGCTTGATTCCAAGCGGTTTCGTTTTACCCAGCATATAAGGGTAAGCAAAATAAATATAAAACCAAGCAGTACCATGAAGCGAAAAGAGAAAAAAGGTTAAACCAAGCGGAGGTCTATTCGGCTTTTGGAAAATCCTTAAGCCCGGGCATAGTCGCGTTGGGATCATGGAAAACAATGACACTTAACAGGCTTGGTATGCGTCCGAATTGAAGCAGGTTCTGTTCATGTTCTGCGTCTGGAATAAGAAAAAGATAAAAAGGGGCGTGGTCGGTTGTTTCCCAGTTTGATTCCAGGGCGGCCAGCTTGCTCGGTTGCTTTTCAGCAAGATCAGCGCCGTGAAGGTGCCCCTCAGCAACGACAAATAATGAAAAAGTAAACGCCATATTCAGCGCCAAGCGAAAAGATTTAATAAAAAAAGAAGTGTGTTGTTTTTTGAGGATGTGATAGGCGCTTATGCCCATGACAAAAAAACCGGTCAAAACATAGGCCGCTCCGAGGGTGTGAAGAACGGCGAGGATAGCAAACTTTTGGGTTATAACCGCCAGAAAGTCAGTCAATTCAGCCCGACCATTCCTGATGACGAAACCAACCGGATGCTGCATCCAGGAATTGGCAATAATGATCCATAGGGCGGGATTGGAGGCTATCGCCACCAGCCAGATACTGAGGGCATGGGCTTTGGGAGAAACGTCGTTTCCATCCCAGCGCCCACACGGCAATAAAAGTTGATTCGAGAAAAAAGCGCAGTTGCTTCAATAGCCAGAAGAGAACCAAAATATTTCCACAAACCTCGAGTGACCGGGACCAGTTGGTTCCAAATTGAAATTCCAAGGTGATGCCGGTTACAATCCGATGACAAAATTAATAAGAAAAATTTTACCCCAGATTTCGCCATCCTTTGGTATTCCATATCTTTGGTAATGACGTACCGGGTTTCCATGATGGCGAGAAGTTGAAAGGCCGAGAGTCAAGGGTACAAACAAGAAATGAAAATAGGTGGCCACAGCGAATTGCAACCGTGAAAGCATTAATACGTCCATACACACTCCCTCCATTTAAGTGTTGACTGCAATACCTCTCCTGATTTCCAATCGTGAAATCGAGTGGGTTCTATTTGAAATCCCCCGACACCTCATTGCACGCGAGGGGGAACTCATTTATCCCCCTCTTTCCGAAAGAGGGGGCGAGGGGGGAGTTCCCGCGAATGCTTCATTAACTCCTGCTTTCCACCTGCACTCTTCCACGATGAGTTTTGATTAAAATGTTATATCCAGACTGAATAAGACGCTTTAAAGCGCATCCGGGAGGATCAATCGCAAAACAAAAAAATTTTATTACCTTTTTGTTTGATAATCCGAAAATTGATAAAGAATAATATCGCAAGCAATAATTTTATTTTATTTCTCCTGCCGAACGGCACTACTATTTCAAAGGTTCTTTAGACAACACGATGGCATCGATCCAGACGGTGCCTTTGCCGTTGATGACAACGTTTAAGGTCACCTTATCCGGCTTTTGGCCTTTCTGGAAAAGGAATGGAGTTTGAATTATCTTCCAATCAGTTTTTTGTTTAACCACATCGTTCATGCCCCGCGAGAAATATTGCCACCTCCAACATGTGCCCAGAGCTCCAAAAAGGCTGTGCCCTCAATATCGCTCTTCACCTTAGCTTTATAGACCAGCTTGGCATCCTCGATATCAAGTCCCGTTACTTCACCCAGACAGATTGTCGTGGGCCATTGGGTTGTGATCTTGATAGAGCTTTTACCTTCGGCCTTCACCTGGGTGTCAGTTTGGATGGTCGTACCGATGGCGGACGCGTCGTCAAGATTTAGCTTCTTCAATTCCTCTGCATGGGTTGAACTGGCAACAAGTGCCAGCACGGCGAAAATCATCAGACGTCGTTTCATCTTTGTCTCCTTTATTTATGCAGAACATTGTTTATATTGATCCGTATAAGACCATAAATACCTATTCAGTGTCAGCGTTAGTCATCAGTGTTGGCATCAGTGATAAGAAGAGAAGTTTTATCAATGTGTCCCATCGCCAGCCTACACCTGTTTGATCTCAATCTCATATTTGGGCGGGTTGTTTGTTGATTTCAATATAAATTCCACCCGTTCTCCTTTGAGGAGAAATTTATCAGAGAGGCTCCGCAAATGGTCAAAGTCAGCCGATTCCAGGAACAGTTTCAACAATTCCAGCTTTTCTTCCATTTGTTCATCTTCTTGATCTCTTTTAAGGAGTATGTTCAATACCTTTTTATACTCTCTATTTGCAACCGTCTCAATGCAGCTCGAAAGACTCGGTTCAAGTTTGATTTCCATAACTTTCTCCTCGATTCCCCTTGTATTGAATAGGGAGATAGGGAAATGGGGAGATAGGGGATTTTAAAACAAAAAAGGCCTATCACCTCTCTACCTACCAATTGGGCCTTGTCATCTCAAAGAATCACGCATTCTCCTCCGCGCATCAGAGAGCCTTTTCCCTTTTTGATCCAGGAATTGATTTAGTTCTCTAAAACCTATTTCTCCCCGTGATACCTAAACGAAAGATTCATTCTTGCCCGGTATTTACTGACTTTTCCATCTTCAACTACCATATCCAGCTTTACAACCTCAGCAATCCTTAGGTCTTGAAGAGATTTACCAGCGGTTTCCACAGCAATTTTAGCGGCTTCTTCCCAAGAAGTTTTACTTGTCCCACTATCTCTACAATTTGATATGTGCTATTAGCTGTCATAATTGGTTCCTCCAATTCTAATGAATTTAATTAAAACCATCCCAAATCTTAGACTAGTCGCCTAATTATATGCGGCGGCAAAATCTATGACACACATACATTTATAGACTCGATGCCGCCCAACTGCGACACCAACGAACTTGAAGGTGCCGTCAAGGAGGTTTCTTCTGTGCCCCCGTGACGATACTCCATCGTCAATGAGTAATGAAGTCACTATTCTTCTGGCCTCTTTATTACCGTAGGCGATATTCTCTCCAGCAGAAATTTGCCACTTGCCATATCGGTTAAGTCTGCTTCTCAATCGTCGAACCATCGCTCCCTGTGTGCCCAGTTGTCCCTGTTCTTTCCAGGTCTTTCGCGTGGTCACGCGCGGCAAGCATAAGCCCTTTCTTTGGGGACAATGGCAGCAGCGACTTATTCGCTTGAAGTTCTTTGATGCATTCGTCAAGCGCGCGACGACCTTCCACGGTTGAAATGGCCAATCTCACCAGGAAACTGCAATAGTTTGTTGTGATAGTACGCTCGCATTGGCACCAGGTACTTGCGCGCGTATTCAGGTGGGTCAGTTCGCACCATGTTTATTTCAATAATTACTTGCCGTTCAATCTCTTTCAGATACTCGGCATGTGCGATAGTATCATTAAGTGACGCTTGACCCTTATGGGATCTGATCGATCATTCTTGACCTGCGGTTGTGACCATTTGTCATCGCCACTGTTTTCGGATTGTTGGTTAGAGCTGCTTTGGCCCGAGCGTACGCTGATGATGGACGCGCAGGAGACCAACACAGCGAGAGCTAACAAAAGACCAAAAAACTTGGTGGATTGCCCGCCTCCTAAATGAATTATATGCGCTGAGAGCCATGTAACAATGTTTGTATCGTTTCTATATAACACCCTTGATCCTTTACGACACATCGACCGGAATCACACTTTTTTGTCCCATCCGCAAAACAAAAAAGGCCTATCACCTTTTTATTTGGCAATTCGGCCTTCTTTTTATTTTACGGAATCATGGAGCTTCTCTCCTCCAATTATATCCCTGAGTTTCCGTTATTAAACCAATGGAATATTGATATGTTTTTACTATTAAATACTTTATGGGCTAAAAATCAACTAAATTTTTTAGAAAAACCAAACTTTTATAACACCTCAACAAGTTAAAGTGCTCCTCCGATTTTTTTCCCTAACTGAAAGCAGGCCTTTAAATCTTCTGAATCGGGAACATAACTGACTTTCAACCCCGGGTCAACGACTTTGAGATTCATTTCCTCAAGTTCTTTAATAATTAATTTTACTGCTTCTCCGCTCCACCCGTAAGAGCCAAAGGCAGCAGCGATTTTGTTTTTTGGCCGGAGTCCTTTTAAATAGGTTAAAAAGTCACTTACGGTGGGGTAAAGACCATTATTGATCGTGGGGGAACCAATAATAATAGCTCCGGCGTCAAGGACTTCGGTGATGATATCACTGCGGTGAAATGCCCGCAGGTGCATGGACTTGGTCTTCAACCCCTTCTTCCCCCAGGCCTTCAACGATAGTTTCCGCCATTTTACGCGTGCTTTGCCACATGGTGTCATAGATGACCAGTGCTTTTCTTTTTGGCTTTTGAGTGCTCCACTCAACGTAGGCATTAATAATTTTGCCGGGGTCTTTTCGCCAGATAATGCCATGATCAGGGCAGATGATGTCAATAACCAATCCCAGGGCGGTTATTTTTTCTACCAGTTTGAGAATTAAATCAGAATAGAGAAGAAGGATATTAGCGAAATATTTCCGGGCATAGTGCATAATCGCTTCTCCGATCTGGTCATCAAACCGCTCCAATCCGGCATAGTGCTGTCCAAAGGCATCACTGGAAAAAAGAATTTTGTCTTCCTTGGCGTACGTCACCATGCTGTCCGGCCAGTGGAGCATTTTGGTTTCCAGGAAGGCCAGAGTTCTTTTGCCCACCTTTAGTTCTCCGCCATTTTCTACCGGCTGATAGTTGAGACTCGGAGAAAAATGTCGAAGAAGATTTTTATGTCCCATTTTGGAACAATAAATGGGTTTGTTTTCACCAATTTTATGCATCACCCTCGGAAGCCCACCGGAGTGGTCCATTTCCGTATGGTTGCTGATAACATAATCAATCTTTTTCGGGTCAACGATTTGACTGATCCCGTCAAGAAGGTCATCGGCAAATTCCTTTTTCACGGTGTCAATCAAGGTGATCTTTTCATCCACTATCAGATAGGCATTATACGTTGTTCCTTGTTCGGTAGCATAACCGTGGAAATCCCGAATATTCCAGTCAATTGCGGGTAAGCAGTAAATCCCTTCCGTTATCTTTACGGGTTTCATCAGTTTCTCCTTGAGGTTTAATAAAGAATTATATTAAATTCATCAGCTATTATCTGCAGTAAGATGATTGTGCATAGGCCTTTGGGCGGGGAAGATTATTTTTGCCACTGTCCCCTTACCATTTTCACTGGTTAAGCTGAGGGAAGAGTTGGGATGATCTCCGATAATTCTTTTGCAGATCGGCAGTCCTAAGCCGCTTCCCTGTTTTTTGGTGGTAAAAAAAGGATTAAATATTTTTTCTTGATCACTTTTTGAGATCCCGGGACCATCATCAACAATTTTTACCTCAACCATATTATCGGTTACACCGGACTGAATTGAAAGATTGCCACCTTCTCCCATAGCCTCAACCGCATTTTTTACTAAATTGAGTAAAACCTGTTTTAGCTTCTCCTTATCCCCTTCAATAAAATTTTCCTTTCTCTCCGTCTTTAGGGTTGTCCGGATATTTTTCTTTTCCCAACTATCCTTGGTGAGAAGATACACTTCTTCCAACAGGTCATTGATATTAAGCGTTTCAAACTCCAAATTTTTCGGAAGATAAAACTCTCGAAGTTCCAGAAGGAGACTTTCTAACCGCCTGATCTCTTCAACAATGATAGTCAGCTTGGAAAGTTCTTTTTCTCCGGTGATGGTTTTTTTTAATTGTTGAGCAAAACCGCCAATAATAATAAGCGGGTTTTTAATCTCATGAGTAATTTCTGCCACCAACTGACCGAGCGCGGCTAAGCGCTCTGATTGTAAAAGCTGTTCCTGTAATGTTTTGGTCTCGGTCACATCCCTGATTAAAGCAGTAAAATAAAGTTTCCCCTCTACCTCGGAAACAGAAAAAGAAATAGAGGCGGGAAATGTTTCCCCGCCCTTGCGGGCGGCTATAAACTCAGTCTCATGACCAATCAGGACTGGCTTTTTGGTTTTAATGTACCGCTCGACCGCTTTATGGTGATTTTGACTGCACCGAGAAGTCAAAATGGTATCGAGGTTTTGTCCGAGCACTTCCTGCCGGCTATAGCCAAAAATTTTTTCTGCTGCTTGATTAAAGAATATTACTGTGTGATCTTGATCAATGGTTACGAATGCCTCGTTGGTGTTTTGGACTGCACCTTGAAGAATTGTTAATTCCTTGATCGCACCACGTTGCTTTTCATTTTCATCCATAGCAATTTCCGTGAATAAGGCTATTCTTTTTCAAATTGATCTTTTGTGGCACCGCAGACCGGACAGCACCAATCAGCGGGAAGATCTGCAAACGTGGTTCCTGGTTTCACTCCCTGCTCCGGATCACCTTTTGCAGGATCATATACATAACCACACACTGAGCATACATATTTATCCATAATGAACCTCCTTTTTGCATGTATCGATTTTCTGCGATTTATTAAACTGTCATCAAAAGGTTCTTAACCTTTTTCTCGATTTCATCCCTTAGGGCGCGCATAACCGCAATGGGTTGATTGGTAGGGTCGGGGAGATTCCAATCCTGCCGAGAAACAGAAGGAAAAAATGGACATTCTCCTCCACACCCCATCGATACTATTACATCCGGTGTAAAGGAAGGTGAAAGTTCCATGAATGATTTGGGTTTGCGAAAAGCCATATCTATTCCTTTTTCCTTCATCACGGCAACCATCAGATCATTTATTTTTTCTCCGGGCGTACTTCCGGCGCTTTCTGCTTCAACGTTATCCCCCCCATAAAATTGGGTAAAGGCTTGCGCCATCTGACTCCGGCAACTATTTTCGATGCAAAGAAAAAGAATTTTTTTCCTCGCGAGAAAATGTCTCACTAAAAAATCCGCTTTTTCCCGAGCATCCTTTAAGGCAGTAGGGTGTTTGGTAATCTCCCCGGGTTGGTCAATGCTCCTAAAAGTGAGACTACCGCTATAACACGCTCCCACGGCATCAAAAAAATACTTCATGGTGAGCGTTAACCCCTCAAAGAGATTCTTGCCTTTGGTTGCACCCACGGAGAGCACATAACCCTTTCTCCACTGGTGCCCGGGATCAGAGATTTTATGGATATATTTTCTTGACCACAGAGTTTGGCATCGGTCAATCAGGGCTTTTAACTGCGCCGGGACGTTGTAAAAAAATATCGGAGTAGCAACCACAATAACATCCGCTTTCCAGAGCAACGGATACACCTCTTGCATTTCATCATGAAGAGCGCAGAATCCTTCCCGCTCACAGTTGCCACAGCCGATACACGGATGTATTTTTTTGCTCGCTACGTCAAGGGTAAAGGTTTCCGAACCGAGCTGTTGCGCTTCCGCTAAAAAGGCAGAAAGCAACGTACTGGAGTTTCCTTGTTTTCGAGGGCTGCCCTGGATGCCAAGAACATACATGGTAATTGCGTCCCTTTGGTGCAGGTATCATTTTTTTTGATAAAGGGGAGACATTTTTCTCAGCGTATCAACCGTTTTCTTCAGCACTTCCAAAAATCGGCCAATGTCATTCTCGGTAGTATCACGACCATACGTTATCACCAACGTTCCCTGGGCATCAGCGTAATCTCTCCCAATGGCAATAAGCACATGAGAAGCACGAAGCGATCCCGAGGCACACGCTGATTTCGTTGCAACCGCAATATTTTCTTCGTCCAGCATTAAGACAATGCTTTCTCCTTCGATATACTTAATGGATAAAGAAATAAGATTGGGTAAGGAGTACTCTGGGTGTCCATTAAAAATAATATCGTCAATATTTTCCCTTAACCCGTTCGTCAACCTTTCTTTTATCCTTTTGAGGTGATTAATGCGGGATTCCATTTCCTTGAGGGTAATCTCCGACGCCACTCCCATGCCGATAATCCCAATCAGGTTTTCAGTTCCCCCGCGTCTTTTATTTTCCTGCCCACCTCCATCGAGTAAGGGCCAGAGACTCGTTCCTTTACGGATATAAAGGCCACCCACTCCCGAAGGGCCATTAAATTGATTAGCAGCAAAGCTGAGTAAATCGATCCCCAGGTCATGAACGTCAATAGGGACAACACCCACTGAAGTGACGGCATCACAATGGAAGGTTATCTTTTTTTCTCGGGCAATTTGTGCGATTTCTTTTATGGGCTGAATGGTTCCGATTTCATTGTTCGCATGCATAATGCTGATGAGAACTGTATCATCCCGTATCGCTTTTAGCACATCATCGGGTTTTACCCTTCCGAACTGGTCAACGGAAACCGACGTGGTATCATAACCCAAGGTTCGTAATGTCCGGATAGGTTTTAAAACGGAATTGTGTTCAATATCCGAGGTTATAATATGCTTTCCTTTATCTTTTTTAGCGAAAGCTACCCCTTTAATTGCATGGTTATTCGATTCAGTTCCACAGGAAGTGAAAATTATCTCATCGGGCGATGCGGTAATGAGCTTAGCAACTTTCTCTCGAGCTTTTTCTATTTCTTCCGCAGCTTCTTCTCCTAATTGGTGTGCACTCGAAGGATTACCATAGTCCTTTTTAATTGCTTCAATCATAGCATTCTTAACTTCAGGCAACAGCGGATTACTGGAAATATAATCTAAATTTATCGTGTTCATCAGTGTTCTCCTCCCAATCACAGGTTACATGCTCAGCTTAATCTCGATTTTTCGACCACACATCGCACAGGTTTTCTCTCCTGCATGCATTTCCGAATCGCAATAAGGGCACTTGCAGCTTTCTTCTTCCGTATAACAATGATAACCTTCGGTTGTATCCTGTTCCTTGACTTTTCCGGATTTTGCGGTTTTCGTAATCCTTGATTGCCATTTGGAGGGCATCGGCGCCTAAGTTAGAACAATGAAGTTTATTTTTTGGCAGGTCATCCAGGGCTTTGGCTACTGATTCTTTACTGATTTGTTTTGCTTCATCCAGGGTTTTCCCCTTAGCCATTTCGGTTACCATGCTGGAAACGGCAATCGCTGCGCCACATCCAAAAGTCAAAAATTTGATGTCCTTGATGCGGTCATTAGCTACTTTGATGGTTATTTTCATCATATCACCGCAAATAGGGTTTCCTACTTCGCCCACGCCATCAGCTCCCTGAATCTCGCCTACGTTGCGAGGGTTTTTAAAGTGATCCATGACGGTCTTAGAATACATGCTTAACCTCCTGTATCAAAAAAACTCAAAAAACAAAACACATTGCTGCTTCTGGTCAATAATTAAACTTTTTTGATGTTCTCTACGAGCTGTGAAATTTGGGCGCCCAGATAAACACATTGTTTCCCTTCCATGCACGCATCCGCATCCTGTGATTCCAAATGGGTTTTAAGATGATGTGAACCCTTTTTTAAATCAACGATCCAGGCCTTTTTATTCTCATCGAAATTCGTCTCCACGTCAATCCCACACGCTCCTATTTCTGGATAGAGTGACCTTATTTTTTCACATAATTTTTGTTTTTCCTGCATGATGTTCTCCTTGTGAAGCTGATTTAGTCTAACACGTATTTAAAAATGATTCTAATTCTTCTACCTCAGTCATTGGTTTTTTGCAACTAAACTGTTCACATACATATACCGTTGGTTTTTGATTACAAGAAATCATTGGGGTTATAAAAGACGATAAGTTTTGCAAGCCGTTCTCCCTCATAACCTTCGGATTGCAGCAGCACGATCTTATGCGGAAGAAAACTTTTTTGAACCAACCTGATCATATCCTGTGTGGTTTGATTTTTTTTGTCTCCTCCAATGACAATCTCCTGAGCCGGACCTAAGGCGAAGTCAAGCGCCTGCAAAAAATGAGTTGAGGTAAGAGGGTACGCAGAAATCTGAGAAGAAAATGTTTGCACCATTCGATCCACTTTTTTTTCTAAGTCAACATTTCCGGTCATGCGACTGAGTCGCACCATTGTTAACGCAGCAACTGAATTGCCGGAAGGGAGGGCACCATCATACACTTCCTTCCTTTGCGCGATCAGTGTCTCATTTCCCTTTCCGGAATAAAAAAAACCTCCTTCTTTCTCATCCCAAAAAAGTTCTATCATATCATTATTAATAATAACTGCTTCTTCAAAATAGTCAATCTCAAAAGTAGCTTCATAGAGGTCAAGGAGGCCCCAAACTAAAAAAGCATAATCTTCCAAATAACCGGGAAAAGCAACCTCTTTTTCCCGAAAGCGTCTCAAAATTCTCCCCTCGGGATTTCGTAGTTTTTTCAAGATAAATTGAGCACTTTTTCGAGCAGCATCAGCATATCTTTGTTCACCAAGGACTTGATACCCTTTCGCGAACGCAGCGATCATAAGCCCATTCCAGGATGTGATGATCTTGTCATCTTTTAAAGGGTGAATTCGTTTTTCCCGAGCGTCGAAAAGCTTTTCCCGTGCAATTTCCAAATTTGTTTTAAGTTCTGTTAAAGCAATACCTTCTTGCTCAGCAAAAGCTTTCGCAGGAGCTGTTTCATGGGGAATATTAAGTCCAGACTCAAAATTGCCTGTAGGGGTAATGTTATAAAAACGGCAAAAAAGTTCCCCGAGTTCCTGTCCTAAAACCGTTTTTATCTCTTTTGGTGTCCACACGTAAAATCGGCCTTCTTCTCCTTCACTGTCCGCATCCTCAGCGGAATAAAAGCCGCCCTCAGGCGACGTAAGATCCCGCAGAACATAAGTAAAAATTTTTTCCACCGTCTGTTTAAAATCATTGTTATGGGTTATTTGAAAAGCTTCAAGATACCCAAGAGCTAATAATGCTTGATCATAAAGCATTTTTTCAAAATGGGGAACCAACCACTTTTCATCCACAGAATAACGGTGAAAACCAAACCCAACCTGATCGAAAATGCCTCCTTTTCTCATTTCGTTGAGCGTCTTTTCTACCATTTTTAACGCCAGAGGGTCATTGCTTCGTTTAAACCAGCGCAAAAGAAAGGTTAAGTTATGCGGAACGGGAAACTTTGGGGCTGGACTAAAACCGCCCCACATTGGTTCAAAGCTATGGGCTAATTGTTCAAAGCCGAGTTTTAACGTGGTCTCATCCACGGTTGTGTTCTCAGCTTTTGGCGGCGAGGAAAGCTGGATGGCATTGGTAATCATTTCACCGGATGTTTTAATTCGCTCCCGATTTTTTTCCCATAGGTTCGCAATTTGTTCAAGGATTTCGACAAATCCTGATATACCCATCCTTCCTTTTTTTGGAAAATAAGTACCCGCGAAAAAAGGCTTTCCTTCGGGGGTCATGAAAATCGAAAGCGGCCACCCTCCTCGACCAGTGAGCGCTTGGCACACGGCCATATAAATCTGGTCGATGTCAGGACGTTCTTCTCGATCGACCTTTATAGCTACGTAATTTTGATTGAGAAGGTCAGCTACCTCCGTATCTTCAAAAGATTCATGGGCCATGACATGGCACCAATGGCAGGTGGAATACCCGATGGAAAGAAAAATCGGCTTGTCTTCATCGTTAGCTTTTTGGAAAGCCTCGTTTCCCCAAGGATACCAGTCTACAGGATTTTGTGCATGTTGAAGAAGATAAGGACTTTTGTTCTGCGTTAACCGGTTAACGGTGCATCCCCCCTTTCAAGAGGTTTGTCAATTTTTATATATGTCCTTCTAAGGTGCATTGGGTAAAATCAATTTCTTTTTTGCACTTCTTACAGATGTGTTTTTTCTCAAACTCGTCGGAAAAAATTTCTTTTTCTTCACCGCAATGAGGGCATTTACAGGTAAAAGAACTCAGGTGTTTGACTTGGTCGAACCCGGGACAATATTTGGGTGTCGTCATAAAGCGACCTCCTGCAGAGTTAGTAATTAAGCTTTTATTTTTTGACAAATTTCCCGGCCATACGCCTGTGCCACCGGCGTATGAGCAGCGGAAACAGGAATTTTGATGCGTAAAGAGTTATTAGCCATCTTCATGTTAAAAATGTTCTGCATGGTCTGGTAGATCCGATCCGGGGCTTCTCCACTCCAGCCGTACGACCCAAAAGCACCGCCCACTTTGCCTTCGAGTTTCGCTTTTTCTGCTAAAAATAGCATGGTTTTCATCGCTTCCATCATTTCACCGTGATAAGTCGCAGAACCAAAAACATAACCATCATATCCTTGCAAATCTGACGAGTTTGTAATTTCTTTGACAGCGACGACTTTAACCTCTGCTCCGGAAGACTTAATCCCTTCCGCAATCTGGATAGCGATCGTTTTGGTGTCTCCTGTTCGACGTTGCGTAGACTACCAGTACTTTTGGCATAGACTATCCTCCTTTTCTTTTAAAAACTATTTTTTAAGCGATGATAATTTAGCACTCAAGGAAACAATGTGTTTCATCTCTTCTTTTATTATTTCTTCAATCCTGTCCCGATAGGTTTTATTATTTACGCCATTTTTCATGCCGAGGTAAAATACGATGGATTCCTTTTCCAGGTCAATGGCAACCTTGAGAATGCTTTCCATGTTCTTTTGATCTTTAACGCGCGTTACCGGATCAGATTTCATGTCAAAAACATGTCCATCAGCCCAGGCCTTAAGATATAACGGGGCTTGTTCGTCAGCATTAAAATCAATTTCATCCTTTTTTAGATTCGCTCTCATCTTTGCGAATAATTTTTCGTGCCCTTCTTCCATGGCGGCAAGACCTTGCAGGAGTTCACGTACCCCTACATCTTGAGCTCCTTGGGCGGCTTGGCGATAAAACCGTGCGCCGTTTCTTTCAATTTGTTCAGCCATTTCTAAAATCTCATCAGGATTAAAAAAAATGCTCATCACAGTCCTCCGTTCAATTTCGACACCACAAATGGTCTCCTAAGCTTTCCATAACCCGTGCAAATTACAGTATTCCCGTGCAATAATGTTGTTAGCCTGGATTGCAAACGTTGCTTCCGGCGCATCACCCGGTTTAAGAAATTGGCGATATGCTTTGCCATCGGCGATTATTTCGATCCATTCAATATAGTGCTTCTCTTCCATAGGGTGAGCGACACTGCCCACTTTGACCTTCACCCCAGTCGATGTCTTTTCAATCACCGGTACATGTTTCTCGCGAGCAGCATCCACGGTGTTTTCGACAAAAAGTTTCATGGGCTTCCCGCAACACACCAGTTCGCCATTGCCCTCATGGAGTAACTCCACGATATTTCCACAGACTTCACATTTATAAATTGATAACTGCTTAGGCATAGGTAGTCTCCTTTCTCATGAACTAAAGTTATTGTGCTTAATGGCCTGGTCCGCCATGCGTTTCATCGAAGGGTTTTTTCGGCGACACCATAAACCGATTCATTATGATCTAAGGATTTATTAATTCGTAGGGCTTTGCCCGCAATGTCCATTCACTTTGCGGAAATTCTTTTTTGAGCCTCTCCAGCCCTTCACGTAATGGCTTCGGGTTATGACTGGAAAGATACTGCGCGACACCCAGATAAAAAATCGCTTCTGGCACCGCACAGGTCCCTTTATATTTTTCTGTTACATCATTGAGACACTTTATAGCCAGATCATAATTTTTCAAGGCAAGCTCAGCCTTAGCTCCATCCAGGATAATTCGGGCACATAAATCTTCAGGTGTTAAAAATCCGGTAAAGCGATAATGCTCTCTTCCTTCACCATCCCAAATGGTAATCGTAGGAGTCCACGTTACCAAATGCTTACCAAAAAGATCTCCTTGTTTGTCGCCGGAGATTCTTACCGGAATGAACCAATCCGTTACGACCTTAATCACCTTCTCATTTTTCCAGGAAACAGCATCCAGCTGTTGGCATCCAACTCACCCCGGGTTAAAAAAATCTACTAAAACTAGTTTCTTTTCTTCTTTTGCCTTTTTTACGGCTTTTTCAATCGAGTCTCCCCAGGTTATCATGGTAAGCCTCCTTTATAAAAACGTTTGGCAAATTTTTCTTTAAGCCAGCTTTTCAAACTGGCTTTTACTTGCTCCACAGACCGGGCAGGTCCAGGTGGCGGGAAGGTCATCAAAGGCAGTGCCAGCAGGTATTCCGCTATCAGGATCGCCTTTTTCCGGATCATAGATATACGCACAGACCGAACATTGGTATTTAGCCTTTGAGACCGGCTTTTGCTCTACTTTAACATAGGTAGCAGCAGTTTTTGGTGTAGTCCCTCGCTTTACCTGGTGGTAGTAAGCATAGGTCATAGGTTCGCCTTGCTTAAGGATTGCCAGCATCTGTGATCTCACCGATGAAAATAGTATGCGTACCAACATCAACGTCTTTAATTACTTTTGCTTCTATTGAGGCAAGAGCATTATCTAAAAGCACGGGAGCCTGAGAGCTGCCGATCTTGAACGTTACCCCCTCGAACTTATTTTGATCTCGGCCGGACTTAAAGCCAAAGGTGCCGATAAAATTCAAGGGAGTGTCTTGCGAGAGGATTGCGATTGAAAAGACCTTACTTTCTTTTATGTATTCGTGCGTTAAGTTCTGTTTGTTGATACTTATGGCAATGGTTGGTGGCTCTGAAGTAATTTGCATTACCGCATTAGCAGTTTGGCCATTGATCTTATCTCCCTTTTTCGAGCAAATCACATAGACGCCATAGCTTAATTTAAACAATGCGGTTAGATCCATTTTTTATCCTCCTTAATAATTAATTATACTGTTTGAATAAAATGCTTCTCATACGCTTAGCTGCTTAATGCGGCATCAATTCGGGCAGTATCAAAACCAACAATAACCTCTTTTCCAATTACAATAACCGGCACACTTCGGGCGCTTGACACTCTGATCATTTCTTTGGCCGCCTCTTTATTTTTCCCCACATCAAACTCCTGATAGGTGATCCCCTTTTGCGAAAGATACTCTTTCGCTGTTTTGCAGTGGGGTCAGGTGGGAAGCGTGTAAACCTTCACGTCTTTTTCCATAACAAACCTCCGCTTAAACTATCTTAAGATTATTGATTAAGTTTTTCAAGGGCTGTGGCAAGCTCATCGAGTGGTGGTCTTTGGTTTATGTCATGAACGTCTATGTATCGAATGGTCCCTTTTTTATCAATGACAAAAAGCGCTCGTTCACTGACTCCATTTGACCGAAGGACACCATATTTTGATGCTACTTCACCATGAGGGTAAAAGTCCGAAAGCACCGGAAACCATAACTTTTCACCCGGATTGCACATTTGTTTGGTCCAGGAATAAAGAGTAGGGATATTATCAACCGTAATACCGAGAAGGATGGCGTCATTTTTAACAAAAAGATCTTGAGCAATATTATACCCAGGCCATTGATCAGAGCAGACCGGTGTCCAAGCAGCAGGAACAAATGAGATGACAACGTTCTTTTTTCCTCGATACTGGCTCAGGGTTATGGTGCCCCCTTCAACGGCAGGGAGAGTAAAATCAGGCGCACTATCTCCAACTTTGAGCGTGAGAACACTGTCGCGCGGCTTGAGCTTTCCGACGGGATAAATATTGTCTTTAAAACTACTTGATTGAGCATAAACGTTACCGGTTCCCAAAAAAAGCATAAGAACACTAAACAACCATGGGCTGAGTACATATTTCCCCTTGATCATTGCTTATCCTCCTGTTTTAATCCCGAGAGGTTAAGGATCTCAGATAAAAAATTAGCAGCGTCACTTAATTCACCTGATGTGAAATAAAACTGTTCAGTAGTTCCGTCGCGATTGATCTTAGCGCCAATGAACGTAGGGGTGCTGGACACCCCAAGCATCTTGCTGATGGAACCGTCTTGATCAGGAAAAAGGGGAAAGAGAATTCCGTACTTGTTTTTAAATAAATCAACTTCATAAGGGCTATTCCCTATCCCAATACCGATTATTTTAATTTTTTGTTTTAAGTCCGTTCGGCCTTGAATGGTCTGAAAAAGGTCATTAACGAAAGGTGCTGAGCGCTGACAATGGGGACAGTACATGTTGAAAATCTCAATGATAAGAACAGGAGTGTTAATTTGCGTAACCTTACAGTTCCCAGAACCAGAAACTCCCAGGTAGTTTTTCTCCCCTGCGTTTTGAGGAACGGGAAATTCAAATACCGGCAAGGTTGTTTTTCCCTCAGGAGGGGGTGAGGGTTTTGTCGGAGAAATGATTGATGATGATTTGGTTTCGGAAGAAACGCATCCAAAAGAAAATAAAAGGATAAGAATAAATAACACAATTCCTCTGTGAGTCTTACGAATTCTGTGGTCTGGATGCGGGTGGGACATCATTTTGTCTCCTTTTCCTTGTTGTATCATTACAGGTATGCTAAGTTTGTTTTTGACTTACGAGCGCACAAGGCTGAATTGAAACGAGCATTTTGTTTAGTGCAAATGCTCTTTTTTAAGAATTAAGGTTTCTTACAGTTGGCACAAAGTCCTAAAACCTCTAACCGGTACCCCATGATTTCATAATCAGTAACTGCGCGAAACGTTTCTTCGACGACTGAAAAGGGTTTAATCAGTACATCTTCTACGCGGCCACAGTTCAAACAACGAATGTGGTAATGATTTTCAAAATTTCCATCATACCGTTTTTGCCGGCCCGACCAGTCAAGCTTTTGAATCATCCCATTTTCAGAAAGAAGCTCGAGATTGCGGTATACCGTTCCTAAACTTATCCGGGGTAACCGTTGTCGCACCATCAAAAAAACTTCATCAGCAGTAGGATGCGAAGCCGTCTTCTTGAGTTCTTCTAAAATTACTTGCCGCTGTTTAGTAATAAAAATTTTTGCATCTGATTTCACTGTGCATTCCTTTTAGAAACCAAAGGACACATTATGGGTCCGGTTGATTTACTATCATTCAACCGGAAGAAAACTTTTTTTGGACGCTCCGCAAATAGGGCATCTCCAATCTTCAGGTAATTTTTCAAAAGGAGTGTCCGGGAGAATTTTTCCTTTTTTGTCGCCCTTTGCAGGGTTATAAATATATCCACAATTTGCGGTTTGGCATATCCACATAATTTTCTGTTTTTCCTTTAAAAAAATATTTTGTTAAGAGAATGAATGCCTTCTTACCGTTCAGGTTTTTTATTTATCAATTGCGGGTCGATATTGCCTGATCCGGGTCCACCACAGTCCGGAGTGTAGCAGGTGACGTCAATAAAAGTACATTCTTTTTGACAAGATGGACATTTGGTTGGAGGAGTATTTTCCCGGAGGATGTAGCCACATTGATTGCATTTCCACGAGTTTTTCATGGCGTTCTCCTTTTACAATTTTTTTAGGCATAGAAAAATTCATTCATCCCAAATTATTTATATTTTACCAATTTTCCGATAAAAGTTCAAAGTACGCTTGGGGATGAGCACAAGCTGGACATTCCTCGGGAGCGTCCATCCCTTCATGGACATAACCGCAGTTGCGGCACTTCCATAAAACAACTCCATCTTTTTTAAAAACTTTTTCTTCTTTAATATTTTTCAGAAGGTCACGATAACGTTTTTCATGCTGTTTTTCCGCGCGAGCTATATTTCTAAAAACCTTGGCAATTTCCGTAAAACCTTCTGTGTCTGCAACCCTGGCAAATTCTGGGTACAAAGTGCTCCACTCGTGATTTTCCCCTATTGCAGCTGCCTCAAGATTTTCAGGAGTGCTGGCAATTATGCCTGCAGGGAAACTGGCAGTAACTTCAACATCTCCGCCTTCAAGAAACTTAAAAAATCTTTTGGCATGTTCTTTTTCATTGTCGGCAGTTTCGATAAAGAAGGAAGATATTTGTTCAAAATTTTCTTTTTTTGCTTGGGAAGCAAAAAAAGAATAACGATTTCGAGCTTGTGCCTCACCAGCAAATGCTGTCAATAAATTTTTTTCAGTTTTGCTGCCTTTAAATTGCATTAAGATCTTAAAATTAAGATTAATAATTATTACTATTATTAATTAATTTTTAATTTTGTCAAGTTATTTTTAAAATAATATAAAAAATTTTTTTAATAAATAATTTAATAAGATAGTTATGATACTTAGCGCCTTGCTTTTGTTCTTCTAAAATGCTATGAGATAAACTATTTTTATTTGTATTAGAGCATTCGCACAGGAGATCTGTTTCATGGCTAAAACCATTCAAGAGATAAATGAAAAGATTAAGAAAGGGGAAGCGGTTGTTTTAACTGCAGAAGAGATTATTGATTTTGTGGCTGAAGAAGGAGTTAAAAAAGCTGCCCAAAAAGTTGATGTGGTTACAACTGGTACCTTTGGCCCCATGTGTTCCTCTGGGGCTTATTTCAACGTAGGACATACCCGGCCTCGAATAAAATTGGGGGGGGGAAGGTCCATCTTAATGACGTTCCTGCTTATGCGGGGCTTGCTGCAGCTGATTTTTATCTGGGGGCTACTGCTTTGCCTGAGGAAGACCCACGAAATTCGGTTTTTCCGGGAAGATTTGAATATGGTGGGGCCCACGTTATCGAGGATTTGGTTGCTGGTAAGGATGTTCGATTGGCTGTACAAGCCTATGGAACTGATTGTTACCCGAGGAAAAAGCTGGAGACCTGGATATCTCTCAAAGAGATGAATGAGGCAGTATTGTTCAATCCCCGCAATGCCTATCAGAATTATAATGTAGCCGTCAACCTCTCTGATAAAGTAATTTATACCTACATGGGCATGCTTATGCCCAAATTGGGAAATGCCAATTATTCCAGTGCTGGCCAACTTTCCCCTTTACTGAATGACCCGGAATACCGCACTATTGGAGTCGGAACGAGGATTTTTTTGGGGGGAGGGGTTGGATATGTCGTTTGGAATGGTACCCAACACAATCCAACCGTTTTGCGGGGAGAAAACCACGTGCCCTATCGGCCAGCGGGAACCCTGGCAGTTTTGGGGGATTTGAAAGGGATGAGCGCTCACTGGCTTCGAGGAGCATCATTGATTGGATATGGGTGCACGCTTGCGGTAGGTATCGGGGTTCCGATTCCGATTCTTGACGAAGAAGTGCTTCGGGCTACTTCAGTTAAAGATTCCGAAATAGTAGCTCCGATAGTAGATTACAGCCAGGCGTATCCCCAGCTTGAATCAGACATCTTAGGTGAAGTTACTTATGCCCAATTAAGGAACGGAACAATTGAACTGAGAGGGAAAAAGATCCCGACCGGAGGGTTTTCATCTTATTTTAAGGCCCGAGAAATAGCTCTGTTATTAAAGTCCTGGATCAAAGAAAGTAAATTTATTTTAACGGAGGCAGTGGCAACGCTCCCTGACTCAAAGTCAGGGGTGAGTTTTAAACCATTTAAAGAACGTCCTCTTCAGTGATAAAAGAGGGGGGTACAAAAAAATGCCAAAAAGGAAACTCTTACTTACCTTTCCCAATAATTTGATCGTCAAACCAATAACCTACCATCTGGTTAAAGATTATGATCTGGAATTAAATATCCTTCGAGCCCGCATTACTCCCAAAGAGGAGGGAAGGCTCATCGTAGAACTTAACGGAAAAAAGGAAAAATTAAAACTGGGAGAAGAATATCTGAAAGGCTTGGGAGTGAGGGTGGAACCATTAGCGCTTGATATTGCATTCTACGAGGATAGATGTACTCAATGTACAGCATGCTCGGGGGTGTGTCGATCCGGTGCAATCAGTGTTGACCGCAAAGAGATGAAAATAATATTTGAAAAGGATAAGTGTATCGCCTGTGAACTTTGTGTTACGGTGTGCCCCTTTCGGGCAGTGGAGATTACGTTTTAATGAAGCACAACCAGGAAAAAACCGAAGGGTCGAAAAAAAGAAAAAGTGATTTTTTAACTTCCCTTAAACTTACTATTGCGCTTTTACTTCTTCTGGCCGCAGTTTCTATCATCGGCACCTTGATTCCTCAAAATCTTACGGAAGGTGAGTATCTCAGGCATTATAGTACTGCTTCCTATAATATGTTGAAGACGCTTGGTATTTTCGATCTCTATCATTCTTGGTGGTTCATTCTTTTGGTTTTTCTTCTCTGCATCAATTTACTCGCGTGCTCGATTAAAAATGTTCCCCGGACTTTAAAAATTTTGACCCAGGTTAGTCCTCTCTTGACTGATGATCAGATAAACAATTTGACCCTTAAGACCAGAATCGATAAAAAAATTTCTCTTAACGACGCACGGTCAAAGATCGTTAGAATTTTAAAAAAAGATTTTGCTTCTCCCCAAGAGACTTTAGAAAATGGAACCAGGCATTTTTTTTGCGAAAAAGCACGGTACTCTCGTCTCGGATTTTTTATCACTCACGTCAGCG
Organism: uncultured delta proteobacterium; assembly: GCA_963736755.1. Taxonomy (GTDB): domain Bacteria; phylum Desulfobacterota; class WTBG01; order JAGOGO01; family JAGOGO01. The sequence goes on from CAVTQE010000016.1 coordinate 21,398, forward strand.
TGGTTATCATCTTAATGGGGGGCCTGATCGGATCATTCTGGGGGTTGAAAGGAAACGTTGAAATTCCCGAGGGTGCCAGTATTCATCAGATACGATTACAGAATGGTCTCATGTTCGATCTTGGTTTTATGGTGAGGTGTGATGATTTTACTGTTACTTACTATCCTAATGGGGCACCGAAAGACTATAAAAGTTCTCTTGCAATTTTGGAGGATGGGAAAGAGGTCCTAAAAAAAATCATTGAGGTAAACCACCCCTTAAAATATAAAGGATTTGCCTTTTATCAAGAAAGCTTTGGAGAGGTTACCGATCAAGGAGGGGAAGTAACCCTTCGGGTTATGAAAAGAGGAAGCTAAGGAACCAGGCAGAGTATTTCATGTGAATGTGGGAGAAAGCTTTACTCTTCCCACAACTGGTCTGACGGTAAAAGTAAACCGGTTTTTTCCTGATTTTATTCTGGATGAAAATGGAGTAGTTATTAATAGATCTTCTGCGTTGAATAATCCTGCTTTAGAATTATTGATATTTAAGGGCGATGAGCTTGCAGACCCAAACCTGGGTCTTCCAAAAATTTCCGGATTTTCATGGCAGTAAAGGCGAGTATCAATTTTTGCTTCAAGATATTAGAAGAAAAGTCTATACAGGCCTTCAGGTCACAAAGGACCCGGGGGTTAACGTGGTCTGGACAGGATGTATCCTCATGATTCTTGGAATACTCAGTACCTTTTTCTTTTCTCATCAACAGGTGTGGATAAGAACAAAGAGTGTGGGAAATAACCTCGAGCTGGTAATGGCAGGGACTGCTCGTAAGAACCAGATCGGTTTTGAAAAAGTGTTCGAGAGGCTAAAGTCAGAAATCGAAAAGATCTGAGATATCGGATGGGCGATGTGAAATGTGCGGGGGGATGTATCTTTTAACTCTCTTATCTTGGATTGCAGATCACATCTCAGAAGAAGGAGAATAAATAGCGTATGGTGAGCTCCAGAATACTCAGCGTTGTTACCTTTGTTTATCTTTTAAGCACGTTTTTGTACATCTGCTATCTGGCATTTCGGAGTAAACTAATCGGAAATCTCGCCACTATGGTAACCTTAAGCGGACTGATCGGGCAGATAGCCGCATTCATCCTTCGCTGGAAAGAATCCTATGCGCTCGGGTATGGGCACATCCCTCTTTCTAATCAATTTGAGTCCATGGTATTTTTTGCTCTGGTTATCATTTTTATTTATTTAGTGATTGAATATAAAGTTAAAATAAAAACTCTGGGAGCATTTGTTACTCCGGTTGCTTCCATACTGTTAGCCCTTACCACGCTCACTGATTCTTTTTCCAATGAAATTCAACCGCTTGTTCCAGCACTCCAGAGCAATTGGCTTACCTACCATGTTATTACCTGCTTTATCGGGTACGCTGCTTTTGCGGTTTCCTTTGGGGTTAGTATTATTTATTTAATTGCCACCGTAGCGCTTAAGGAAAGACAAGGGATATTACCTGATGAAAGTGTTTTGGATGATGTTAACTACAAGGCCATCGCCATTGGTTTTCCCATGCTTACCATAGGCATAATTACTGGTGCCGCCTGGGCTAACTATGCTTGGGGGAGTTATTGGAGTTGGGACCCCAAAGAAACGTGGTCCCTTATTACGTGGTTTTTTTATGCTGCCTTTCTCCATGCTCGATACACCCATGGGTGGCGCGGGAAGAAAGCAGCGATTCTTTCGATCGTTGGTTTTGTTGCCGTTATTTTTACTTATTTTGGGGTTAATTATCTTCTCACTGGTCTTCACAGCTATGCATAAAACTTACCGGGAAAAATTCTTAAAATATAAAATGAGGTAGAAAATCATGAACATCACGATGATTGGTACGGGATACGTAGGATTGGTTTCAGGAGCCGGACTCGCTGATTTTGGTATGACGGTTATCTGTGTTGATAAAGACCAGGAAAGGATTCAAACGCTTCACAAAGGAGAGATTCCTTTTTTTGAGCCTGGCCTGGAGGAGTTAGTCCAACGAAACGTAAAAAATGGAAGGCTATCTTTTGACTCCAACCTCAAGACGGCCGTGGATCGTTCCCTAGTGATTTTTGTTGCAGTAGGAACACCGGATAATGGCCAAGGGCAAACTGATCTCTCTCAGGTGGAAGAAGTGGCAAAGAGTCTGGGAGAAATAATTGATGATTATAAAATACTCGTGATAAAAAGTACGGTGCCGGTTGGAACGAATAACTGGTTTAAAAAGATAGTTCAAAAAAAACTAAAAAAAGGAATTAACATTGATATTGTTTCTAATCCCGAATTTCTCAGGGAAGGATCAGCCATTGAAGACTTTATGCGGCCTGACCGGGTGGTTATTGGTGCGGATAGTACACGAGCCCTGGCAATCATGAAAGATATTTATCGGTCGCTTTACTTAATCGAAACCCCATTTGTTTTTACTAATTTGGAGACCGCAGAATTAATTAAATATGCTTCCAATGCTTTTCTTGCTACTAAAATTTCCTTTATTAATGAGGTGGCTAATATTTGTGAAAAGGTTGGGGCAGATGTGCATCAGGTAGCTAAAGCCATGGGGTTGGACAAAAGGATCGGTTCGAAATTTCTTCACCCTGGGCCAGGCTTTGGAGGGTCCTGCTTTCCAAAGGACACTCACGCGTTTGCCTATTTGGGGAAAAAACTCGGAAGCCCCGTCAGTATTGTGGAATCAGTCATTAAAGTGAACCAGAATCAACGCGGAGTAATGGTGGAAAAGATTGAGAAAGCAGTAGGGTCTATTAGAAGGGAAGATGATCGGTATTTTAGGTCTTGCTTTTAAGCCCAACACCAGTGATGTGCGAGAATCTCCGGCTATTGATATTATTCAGGCATTACTGCAAAAAGGGGCAAAAGTAAAAGCGTATGATCCCGAGGGGATGGATGAGTTTAAAAAGGCGGTAAATTCTATAAATCTTACCTACGGAATGGATGCCTATTCGGTAGTTAAAGGAGTAGATGGTCTCGTTATCCTTACGGAGTGGAACGAATTCAGAAACCTTGATTTCAAAGAGGTGAAAAAGCTCATGGCTCAGCCATTGATCGTAGACTTGAGAAACATTTATGAACCGGAAAGAATGTCTGAATTAGGGTATCACTATATTGGGGTAGGCCGAGGGGTAACCCCAGCTTAAGTCATTGTTGGTGCTATTTTTGTTTGGTTTTTGATCAGCTTATAATAAATCTCCTCCAGTTCATGGCCATTTTCTTGAATGCTTTTGACCGCCGGCACATTTTTACGTAGCCTCGTTAAAAGATCAGGTTCCTGAAGCAACCTTGCTAAACATCGTGTAAGGTCTTTTTCATCTCCGCGCGGGAAAAGCAATCCATTAACTCCATCCTTTACCAACACTGAAATTCCTGGAACATCACTTCCGATAACGGGAACACCTGCAGCAAAAGCTTCGGAAATGATCAACGGAGCATTTTCGTACCACATTGAGGGAACGATTAAAACATCAATGCCACCCAACTCTTCTCCGAGCTGCTCCGGTGAGAAGGTGCCTGGGAAGGAAATGGCGGGATTATGGTGAGCACGTTGTTTTAATTTTTTGGCATAAAGAGGAAAATGAGAGTCATCACCATAAATTTTAAGGCATGCTCGCTTTGAAGAGGCAAGACGGTTAAATGAACGAATGAGGATATCGACCCCTTTTAACTGAGCAAGCATCCCAATATATCCAAAACGGAGCGGTTGTTCCGAAAAGTGGCTCGAATGTGGTTTTATCCAGTCAAGATTAAGACCATATCCTGAAAGCATAACTTTTTCTGGAGAAAAACCCGCGCGCAAAAAAAATCCCTGGAGATGGGGTGTAGGGGTGATGATGAGATCAAGGTTTTTTAATTTTTCCAAAATATAATAAGAGCGTTCCTTTAAAGCGAACTCTGCTTTTACAAAAAGATTATTTTTGATTCCGGAAATTTTTCCCAACCCTAAAAAAATTGCTGTTAAAACTAAAGGGGAGATCCTTAATTTTTTAAGAACTTGTTCATAGAAAGAGGAAAGGCTTATGAGGCATGAAAGACAGCTTTTCACCTCAGCTGTGTTACAGAGAGAGCCTGTCAAAAACAAGTAAATTGGACTTGGGACAAAAACACCAATAATCGGTGGCCGTAAAAACGGCGGGGATTGAGAATTTTTTTATCGGATCAATAATTGCCGCTGAAAGATTTAGAAAACTTGTAATATGAACGAGGTCTGGTTGGACGGAGGATAGAAATGATTTAAAATGGTCAGCAACAAGGGGATTGTTATAACTAAACCGGATAATGTCCGGTGTCTTTTCCCGGTTAAAATTAATGCGATGGACCTTAAGACCATTATATTTATCTTCCTGAGCGATTATTTTAGCAGTCAGTGACCTTTTTTAACTTCTTCAGCGCAAAAAATCTGTACCTCGTGGCCTCTTCGCTCCATCTCTTTAGCAAGGTAATAGGTATATATTTCGGTTCCGGAAAAAAATCGCGGCAGGAATCTATGGAGGACATAGATGATTTTCATTGAGATAAGATAAGTCAAAAGTAAAAATCCTGTCAACAGATAAAAAACTGTCTAATGGGTTTTGTTCAAACATAAATTTCAATATTTAGATTAGTATTTATTAAATAATATCAATAAGGTTGAAGACATAGGTAAGTCTACATTCCCCTTCTTTTTTTGTTATACTTTATGTTTGACTTTCTGATTTTTGAGATCCATAATATTAATAAAAAATAAATATCATGTCGCCGAGATCCATGGAAACCATGGATGCGGGGGACCCAGGTAACAGGGGCTAATTTCTCATTGAGAAGAATAGGGCACTTCCAAGCCCGAGCCCGTCAGCTAACCTCGTAGGCATTTGGGAGGGCATTGGACAGAGAATAAAAGACTGCTGCCATGCCAGCGGTCTTTTTTTATTTCCTTCCTGCCTTTCAGAAGGGAGATACCATGGAATCACATAATCAATCTGAAGAAACATTTTTTAAGAAAATCATGGCACGAGGAATCTTCTTGCGTTTTTTTCTTTGATCTTATATAGTTATTACTATTTTTAGTGTTTTTTTAAAAAAAATTGGGGCTATTTACTATACAAATTCCTGTCGTGCTGGACGTGCCGGATTTATTTATTTTGACTTTAACCGGAGAATGAAACATGTATCTCCATGAGGGTGCACAGATAGTGCTTTATCTGGTTTTTTTGGTTGCGCTGACACCGGTTCTCGGTTTATTCATGGCAAAAGTTTTTAATGGCGAACATACGTGGCTGACACCATTACTGCGACCTCTGGAAAAAACAATTTACCGACTTGCAGGGATTGATGAAAATGCGGAAATGCATTGGTCAACCTACGTCTGGGCATTGCTCATCTTCAATTTCCTCGGCTTCGTCGTTGTTTTCGTCATACAAATGATTCAGGATAAGTTGCCGCTCAATCCGCAAAAATTGCCAGGGGTTTCTGTGGACTTAGCGTTTAATACGGCGGTCAGCTTCATGACCAACACTAACTGGCAAAGCTATGCGGGGGAAACCACCCTCAGTTATTTCACGCAGATGCTCGGTCTGACGGTGCAGAATTTTTTGAGCGCAGCCACTGGCGTGGCGGTGTTGCTGGCGCTGACACGCGGTTTGACGCGACGCTCCCTGCAAACGATCGGTAATTTTTGGGTCGATCTTGTTCGCACAACACTGTATGTTTTTCTCCCCCTTGCTTTCATTCTTGCGATCATACTTGTTGGACAAGGCGTTGTGCAAACGTTTTCACCCGCCATGCACATACAGACACTCGAAGGTCATAGCCAAATCATTCCGCTTGGGCCAGCCGCCTCGCAAATAGCCATCAAACAGTTGGGCACCAACGGCGGCGGTTTTTTTAACGCCAACAGCGCGTATCCGCTGGAGAACCCCACGCCCCTCAGCAATTTTCTCCAAATGTTTTCCCTTTTGCTGATTCCGGCAGCGTTGACTTATACCTACGGGAAAATGGTTGGTTCCAGACGGCAAGGTTGGGCAATTTTTGCGGCGATGATGACGCTTTTTCTCGTGGGATTGGTGGTGTCGCTCTGGGCCGAATATGGCTTCAATCCGGTGACCGGTATTGCCGCGTCAATGGAAGGAAAAGAGGTACGTTTCGGCATCGCGAATAGCGTGCTGTGGGCAACCGCAACCACTGCTGCCTCCAATGGCTCTGTGAATGCGATGCACAGCAGTCTTTCACCGCTCGCTGGTTTGGTGGCAATGTTCAACATCATGCTCGGTGAAGTGATTTTTGGCGGCGTGGGCGCGGGACTTTATGGGATGCTCGTTTTTGTCATCCTTACTGTGTTTATTGCGGGTTTGATGGTCGGCAGAACGCCTGAATACCTCGGCAAAAAAATTGAAGCTTTTGAGGTTAAAATGTCAATGCTGGCTGTGATTGCACCGAGTCTCGTCATTCTGGTTTTCTCTGCGATTGCATGCGTGACGGATGCGGGTTTATCGAGCCTTGGCAACCAAGGCCCGCATGGGCTGAGCGAAATTCTTTATGCCTTTTCTTCGGCAGCAGGCAATAACGGCAGCGCGTTTGCCGGGTTGAATGCCAACACCACTTTCTACAACATCATGCTCGGTATCGCTATGCTCATCGGACGTTTCGCCGTCATCGTGCCGGTGTTGGCCATCGCCGGCAGTATGGCCAACAAAAAAATTGCGCCGTTTTCCGCGGGAACGTTTCAAACCGATAATGCAACCTTTGTGGCTTTGCTGGTTGCAACCGTCATTATTGTTGGCGGGCTAACGTTTTTTCCCGCACTTTCACTCGGCCCGATTGTCGAACATCTTCTTATGCGCGCCGGTCATGCATTTTAAGGCATTGCCCGTCAAATTGACTTTTATTTAAGAAAGTTCAAATGGACTCGATAAAAAAACCGCCTAAACTCTTCGATAAAGCAATCATTTTACGCGCACTCGTGGATGCTTTTGTCAAGCTCGATCCGCGTTGGCAAATCAAGAATCCGGTGATGTTCGTGGTTTTCATTGGAGCAATTTTGACAACCATCACTGTTTTTCGTGAGCTCATGGCTGGGAAACCTGATCTTTTCAATATTCAAATTACACTCTGGCTGTGGCTCACGGTGCTGTTTGCGAATTTTGCAGAAGCGGTTGCAGAAGGTCGCGGCAAGGCTCAAGCCGAAAGTCTTCGCAAAATGCGAACAAAAACGATCGCTCGCCGCTTGGTTAATGGTCGGGAAGAAAAAATTCCTGCAACCGAATTAAAAGTTGGGGATATCGTGATCTGCGAAGCCGATGACATTATTCCTGGCGATGGCGAAGTGATCGAGGGCATCGCCAGCGTTGATGAATCTGCGATTACCGGCGAATCCGCTCCGGTCATCCGAGAAAGTGGCGGAGACCGGAGCGCCGTCACCAGCGGCACCCGCGTATTGAGTGACAGAATTATTATCCGCATCACCTCGGAACCAGGCAACACGTTTCTCGACCGCATGATTGCCCTGGTGGAAGGAGCCAAGCGTCGCAAAACACCGAATGAGATTGCTTTGACGATCCTGCTTGTGGCGCTTACCATTATTTTTTTGCTGGTCGTCGTTTCGTTACTTCCTTTCGACATTTACAGCGAAAAAGCTGCGGGAATGAAAACCTCTTCTTCGCTGACAGTACCGGTTCTCGTGGCGCTCCTGGTCTGTCTTGCCCCGACAACCATTGGCGGCTTGCTCAGTGCCATTGGCATCAGCGGCATGGATCGGCTGATTCGGCGCAATGTGTTGGCGGTGAGCGGTCGCGCCGTTGAAGCGGCAGGGGATATCGATGTACTTCTGCTTGACAAAACGGGAACCATCACCCTGGGCAACCGCATGGCAACGGAATTCGTACCTGCTCCGGATGTGACTGAAGAACGCTTGGCCGATGCTGCCCAATTAGCCTCGCTTGCCGATGAAACCCCGGAAGGCCGCTCGATTGTGGTGCTGGCAAAAAAAGACTTTGGCCTCCGCGGTCGGAACATCGAGGAGTTGGGGGCACGGTTTGTTCCCTTCAGCGCGCAGACACAGATGAGTGGCGTTGATATTCCCGCTATGGAAGGACGCCCCGCACGAAGCATTCGTAAGGGTTCTCTTGACGCCATACGCACATATTTAATCGAAAGCGGCGCAGAAGATCAAGCCTCCAGCATGAGCATGCATGTTACGCAGATGATCGGAACGGATATCGCTTGGTCAGGAGGCACGCCACTGCTGGTAATCGAAAATCTTGAAATTTTGGGATTAATTCAACTCAAGGATGTGGTGAAAGGGGGCATAAAGGAACGCTTTGAACAACTGCGCGCGATGGGTATTCGGACGGTGATGATCACTGGCGATAATCAGCTTACCGCAGCATCAATCGCGGCCGAAGCTGGTGTGGATGATTTTATTGCCCAAGCCACACCGGAAATCAAATTGCAACGCATTCGCGAGGAACAGATGCAGGGCCGACTTATTGCCATGATTGGAGATGGAACGAATGATGCTCCTGCGCTGGCGCAAGCTGATGTTGGCGTCGCCATGAATACCGGCACACAAGCCGCACGCGAAGCAGGGAATATGGTTGACTTGGACAGCAATCCAACGAAATTGATCGAGATTGTTGAAATCGGCAAGCAACTGCTGATGACACGAGGCGCGCTCACTACATTCAGTATCGCCAACGATGTGGCAAAATATTTCGCGATCTTACCCGCGCTTTTTGGTACGCTCTATGCTGTTGCGGGAATCACGGGCCCACTTGGGGCGCTCAACATCATGAAGCTGGCTTCCCCGCAAAGCGCTATTCTTTCGGCCGTGATTTTTAATGCGCTCATTATCATCGCCCTGATTCCGCTGGCATTGCGGGGTATTACCTATCGTCCACGGGGAGCGAACGCTATTTTACTGCGTAATGTGATGATTTACGGTATCGGCGGCCTTATTGTTCCCTTCCTCGGCATTAAAGTGATTGATATTTTGATTATCGCCTTGAAACTCGTATAAGGTGAATACATGAAACATCTTTTTTCAGCGTTACGCCTTTTCCTCATTATGACAGTTCTGACAGGAATTGTTTATCCGCTTATCATCACCGGGATAGGACAAATCGTCTTTTCCCGCCAGGCCAACGGCAGCATTATAACGGTTGATGGAAAAATTAAGGGCTCGGAATTGGTTGGGCAAAAATTTATTAGCTGCCGTTATTTCTGGGGCCGCCCTTCTGCGATAGATTATAATCCAATGCCTTCCGGGGGTACCAACCTTGGCCCGACAAGCGCCATATTGCGAGATATAGTGCAACAGCGGCGGGCACAGCATGACTGCACAGGCACGCTTTCACCAAATGCGAACCATACCTGCTGATATGCTTTTTGCTTCTGCCAGTGGCGTTGATCCCCATATCAGTCCGGAAGCGGCGCGGTTACAGATTAACCGCATTGCAAATGTTCGCGGCTTTCGAACGGAGCAAAAGGCAAAAACTAGTTGATCTGGTGGAACACTTTATTGAGCCACCGCAATGGGGTATTTTTGGCGAGCCGCGCGTCAATGTCTTGCTTTTGAACGTGGCCCTTGACCAGGTCAAGTGACGGAGAAATAAAAGTTATGAACATCGAACATCGTCCCGATCCCGACGCGCTGTTGGCAGCAATAAAAAAAGAGGAGATCCGCCAACAAAAAGGCAGGCTTAAAATCTTTTTCGGCATGGCTGCCGGTGTCGGCAAAACGTACACTATGTTGCAAGCCGCCCGTCAGGCTTTATCAGAGGGCGCAGACGTTGTGGTGGGATATGTTGAAACGCATGGACGCGCTGAAACTGAGGCATTGCTACAAGGTTTGCCAATCATCCCACGCCGAAAGATGGAATATCGCGGAGCGATTTTCGATGAAATGGATTTAGATGCCATTCTCAATCGTAAACCCCAGCTTGTGCTGGTTGACGAGCTTGCTCACACTAATATCCCTGGTAGCCGCCACGCCAAGCGTTATCAGGATGTGCTCGAATTGCTCGATGCCGGTATCAATGTTTACACGACTGTCAACGTGCAGCATCTGGAAAGTCGCGCTGATGCGGTGCAGCAGATCACCGGTCTTGTTATGCGAGAAACGGTTCCGGATTCGATTTTTGATCGAGGCGATGAGATCGAGCTTGTCGATATTACGCCGGAGAAGTTGTTGAAACGCCTCGCAGAAGGAAAAGTTTATGTGCCGGACAAGGCGCGCCTTGCCGCACAAAAATTTTTCCGCCGCGGCAATTTGACTGCGTTGCGGGAGATGTCGCTACGGTTGACTGCACAACATGTTGATCAGCAATTGCGCGACTACATGCAACTTCACAAGATTTCCGGCCCGTGGAAATCAGGCGAGCGCTTATTGGTTGCCGTTGGGCCAAGCCCGATGTCTGCCGAACTTGTGCGATCGACACGACGTGTGGCATATGCCCTGCAATCGCCATGGATCGCCGTGAGCGTGGAATTGCCCCATCGCCCACTTTCACCAGAAGCAAAAAGGCGACAGGAAAAAAATCTGGAATTGGCCCGGGAACTGGGCGCGGAAATCATCACGACCACCGACACCGACCTCGTCTCGGGAATTATACGCGTGGCGCGGCAGCACAATGTGGCGCAAATTATTGTTGGTAAAACCCAGGATTCCCCCTTGGTGAAGCTTTTTCGGGGGGATTCATTTGTTTCTCGCCTCATCAAGGAGAGCGGCAATATTGATATCTCTGTGATCGCGAGCGACAAAATACAAACGTTCAAACAAAAGCGACTTCGCCCTGCCTTCTCATCATGCTTGCGACAGTATGCCTATGGATTTCTCACAATCATCGCTTTGGCAGGAATTTGCTACATTGCTCTACCCCTCATCGGCTACCAAGCGGTCGGATTGATTTTGTTGTTTGCCATTTTGCTGCTCGCGCTTTTTGTCGGGCGTGGCCCCGTTATTTTTTCCGCAGCGTTTAGCGCATTGCTCTGGGATTTCTTTTTTATTCCCCCACCCTTCACTTTTCATATCGCGGAGCCGCAGGATGCGCTCATGCTGGTGATGTATTTCGTCATCGCTTCGATTCTTGGCAATCTCACTTCCCGTATTCGTGCCCAACAGCTTGCCCTCCAACACCGCGAAGAGCAAGCCGTTGCGCTCTACACGCTCGCGCGTGAAGTCGCCAATGCCACGAACATTGACGAAGTCTTGGTTACTGCCGTCAAACAATTGGGCCGTGTATTTAGCGCAAAAATTGCGATCTTACTTCCCGATCAAGTCTCAACTGCTTCTCTGAAGCTACATTCAGCGAGCACGTTGGTTCTTGGTGAAAAAGATCTCAGCGTTGCTGCGTGGGTATTTAATCTACGAAAACCAGCCGGACGTTTTACCGATACCTTGCCAATGGCGGAAGCCTATTTCGTTCCGTTGCTCACGCCCACTCAAGTTGTCGGCGTTATCGGCGTACGCACCCATCGCGCTGAACCTCTTACGATTGAACAAAAGGCCCTGCTTGAAACATTTGCCAGCCAGATTGCCAGTGCCATCGAGCGGATGCTGTTGTTCTGACGGACAGAATAGTCTTTTCCAGGGAGCGGACAACAATGTGACATTGGGATTATTAAGAAAGTAAAGAGGACAAGAGAATTAGCAGAAATTTATGAAATCATCAAGAAAGTAGCACTTAATATTTTTATTTTCGATAATTTTGGTTAGTCCTGCACTTGGGTTGGCAGAAGTCAAGAAAGAATACTACCCGAACGGGAGGTTAAAGGCAGAATGGAACTATGACAACGGAAAACTGGGAGGAATCAGCAAGGTATATTATGAAGGCGGGAAATTACAGTATGAGGTGCACTATAAAGACGGCAAACAAGAAGGAATAACCAAAGAATACTATGAAAGTGGAAAATTAAAGGGAGAGGTGAATTTTAGTGGCGGCAGGCTGGAAGGTGTTAATAAGGAATATTATGAAAATGGGAATTTAAAGGAAGAGGTAACCTTTAGCAATGGCAAACCGGAAGGAATGAGCAAGGGATACTATGAAAGCGGGAAATTGAAAGAAGAGATGAGCTATAAGGACGGCAAACCGGAAGGGATAAGTAAGGGATACTATGAAAGCGGGAAATTAATGGAGGAAGAGAACTATATCAACGGCGAACAGGAAGGGATAGACAAGGAATATTATGAAAGTGGGAAATTAAAGGCAGAGCGGAACTATAAAAACGACAAACAAGAAGGAATAACAAAGTTATATTTTGAAAGCGGTAAGTTAATGGCAGAGGCAAATTTCAAGAATGAAAAGTTGGATGGTGTGTGTAGAACCTATTACCCGAACGGGGAAATACAATACATAGACACTTATCAAAACGGACAAAAGATAAACAGGAAAGCTTATGACGAGGAAGGAAAACTGCAATCTGACCAAGATTATCCATCTGCCAAGTAATCAAGGATTTCAATCATAGGAGTAATAATTTGGACTGTTAAACTATGGGGTGCTGGTCTTTTTTACACATTAAAAAGGGTTTAGGTGGAAATCTTAAACCCTTTTTAATTTTTACGGGGACGACGAGGCTCGAACTCGTGTGGCTTCCTGTGGGAAAGATGTCCTTTTTAATATTAAGCTTAATAAAGTCACTACATTAGTGTGACAAAAAAAAATTAAATTTTTCCCCAAATCCAAAACTTGAACACAACTGTCAACCTCCCATTTTTCATACCGTTCAAAAGTAGAGGGTTGCTTCATGTGAATGTCTGCAGATACTCGTAAGGCGTCATGTTGTTTAAAGACTCGTGAGGCCTTTCACCATTATATTCATAAGACCATTCTGAGCTTAGCTCCCGCACCTCCGTCAACGTCCTAAACAGGTATAGATCAAGCACATCTTCTCGATAGGTGCGATTAAACCGCTCAATATATGCGTTCTGAGCCGGCTTGCCCGGCTCGATGAAATCAATTATCACATTGTTTCGTTCCGCCCAGGCGGCCAGCTTGCCTGAGATGAATTCGGGACCATTATCAACACGTACATATTCGGGATAGCCTCGCCAGTCAGCGATTTGCTCAAGAGTTCGTATCACGCGCTCCGTTGGTAGCGAAGTGTCTATTTCTGTGCCCAGCAACTCCCGGTTGAAATCATCCAATACATGGAAAATACGAAATGGCCTTCCCGTTATTAAGCTGTCATGCATAAAGTCCAGCGACCAGCAGCAATTTGCTGACTTCGGCTGAGCCAGAGGTTGTGGATTGCGCGATGGCAGCCGCTTCTTAGGCTTTGTTCGTATATTCAGCTTCAAGTCACAATAAATTCTGTACACGCGCTTATGGTTCCAGGGATATCCTTTGTGCCGTAACCAGGGAAACATTTTTCCGAATCCCCAGCGGGGTTTTGCTTCAGCCAGCAGGCGGAGCTTTGCCGCGATCTTCTCATCATCGCTCAGCTTTGCCCGGTAATAAAAAGCTGTGCGGCTGATCTTTACCACGCGACATGCCTGTCTTATGCTCAGCCCATGCGCTTCAATGGCGTAGTGAGCCAACACTTTCCGCTCTGCTGGCTTTAAATTTTTTTTTCGATGACATCCTTCAGCGCCTTATGCTCCAGGCTCAGATCAGCGTACATTTGCTTTAATCGCCGATTCTCTTCTTCAATCTCTTTGAGACGTTTTAAATCCGAGGCTTCCATTCCACCGTATTTTGCTTTCCAGTTGTAATAGGTCGCACGGCTGATTCCGTGGGTGCGGCACAACTCAGGCACTGGGATGCCTGCCTCTCCTTCCTTCAGGATTGATACGATCTTCGCCTCTGTAAATCTGCTTCTTTTCATCGTAGAGTTCTCCTTTCTTGCTTTTTTTTACCAGAAAACTCTACTTTTGTGTGGTACTATTTTATGGGATG
>CAVTQE010000017.1:0-94191 GCA_963736755.1 uncultured delta proteobacterium
ATCAGGGGAAAGTGATGCTTCGAGAGTATTGGTTAAAAGCTTGATCGAGGAAAGCGTTTCCGGATGTATTAATGTTTCAAACCCCGCGATCCTCCGCCAGAGAGTTTTTCCCATCTCCTCAATATAATAATCAGTAAAATCAAACGGCATTGTTGCGCTGACAAAATCAAGAGCGCCCAAATGGGCAACCATTTCCTTGAGGACACTCGGAAAAGTGTCTTCTTTCTGGCAGATTAAGCTGGCGATAAGCTTAACATGAACAGGATGAGCTGGAATTCCCACAGAAAAACAAAAAGAATGAAAAAATAATAAATTTCCTTTAAAAATCGTCCCGCACGCGACCCCAGCAGGTTTTTTGGATGATAAAAGAAAAAATAACCTCTGTCAAGAATGCATTTGTAGGGAAGAAGGATCTTTGAGATCGTTTTGAAAAATTTCTTTTATTTTTTTCTGAAGCTGGTCTCGGTCCTTCAGCGTTAGCCCGAATGTTTCCACAGGGGCGTGAACCGAAAGCGTGGCCGAACCCGGAAAAACTCGATAAGACCCTTTGGGCATGATTTTACGGGACCCCTTGATAGTTATCGGTAAAATCGGAGCGCCCGCAAGGATGGCCAGAGAAAACCCGCCTTTGTTAAAAGGGAGCAATTCCCCGGCTGTGCTTCGGGTTCCTTCGGGAAAGATGAGCACGGTTGATCCCTTGCGGATTTTATCTACCGCCTGTTTTATGCTGAGGTAGGCTTTTGATTTATTTTCCCGGTCAACCTCAATCGCCCCGATCCAGCGCAATATGCTCCCAAAAACAGGGATTTTAAAAAGCTCTTTTTTTGCCATCCAACGGATAAGGACCGGTGAGAAAAGGAGTAAAAAAATATCAAAATAGCTTTGATGGTTGGCCATGATAATATAGGAACGCGAAGGATCAATCTTTTCCATTCCCCGAATTTCCGTTTTAACTCCGGCGGCAAACAACAAAAGACGCCCCCACCGCTGCTCGATCCAATGGATCGCTTTTGCGCGCGATTGGAGAGTAAAAAGAAAAGGGACAAGAAAAAGAAGGGATGAAAAAATCGTGATCCAAAAGAAAATGGTTCGAAATAAAACGAGCATTTTTCTTTCCGAAAAAATAATAAAAATCTTCTCTTGCGCTCTTTTTGAAATACTTTATGTTCTCAAAGAAGTCAATATCAACGGGGAAAAAAGAAACGAGGGGCGAGGAACGAGGATTAAGGAGTCAAAGATTAAAGGTTAAAAGTTAAAAAGGTTATAGGTCTTAGGTGGTAAGGTGTTAGGCACCCTGTAACCCGCAACCCATAACCTAAAACCTGACGTGTGAACATAAAGGGGCTTATTAAACGGGTGTATGATCTTCGTAAAAGAAATCCCGGGTTGCTACGTGACCTGCATCACGAAATGCGATTCCTTCCATCTCCAATAGAGTTCGTTTCATTTTCAACCCACCCTGAAAGCCACCCAAGGCTCCATCGGAACGGATCGCCCGGTGGCAGGGGATAACAAGGGGAAAAGGATTGGTCGCCAGGGCT
Organism: uncultured delta proteobacterium; assembly: GCA_963736755.1. GTDB lineage: Bacteria > Desulfobacterota > WTBG01 > JAGOGO01 > JAGOGO01. The sequence continues at coordinate 1,542 of CAVTQE010000017.1, forward strand.
GTTCCAACGGCACGGGCACCGTTCGGATTTTTCACGTGTTTCGCAATGAGCTTGTACGTGCTGACTCTACCGCGGGGAATAGCGTGCTCGGCACGCAGGACTTTCTGTTGAAAGGCAGAGCAAAGGTCGAGACGAACCATATCGAGAGAGAACTGAATATCCTCGCCGTTCAGGAATGCCTCGATCTGATCAACGACGATGTTGATCTCTGGACAGGAAGAGGCAGCGGAATCAGGGAAGAACCTCTTGATAGAGCGTTTGGCTGACATTCCCGGCTTGGATAACAGGATGCGACAGATTTTAGGCTCGCGTTTGTAGACCGACCAAAGCGCAGCTACCGGGCCAAAAGGAGTGACTCGAAGACAGAAAGCAGGTGGATTGGTTTTTATCTGTTGCATATGTTGTTTTCTTAAGAGGCTAATTGGGATAGGGTCGGCTCAATGCGCTGATGGGTTAGCCTTCTCATAAGCGACGAATTTTTGCAGGATTTGAAAAGAATTGAAGGCAACCCAGGTAACTTTGCCGTCACATGATCCCACAATATAAACATACTCACTCGGATGTATCCAAAAACTTTGGACCGGATTGTAAAAACTAACGGAGTATGATCCTTTCGAGATTTGTGAGCTTGGTTTAGGAAGTTGTGAAAGGAAGCCGCTGAAGGAGGCATCCGAGTTCGCCAACGAGTCGTTCAACGTCTTGGCTACCGCCTGTTGTTTGGTCGTCAGTGCATCGCCCATGGCACCGACCGCAATGAAGGGAAAGAGGATTGGCAATCCCGCCGCAAAAACAACGGAGGCGCCCGCAGTTTCCGCCACTGAGGAAGAAAAGCTTTCCAAATCGCAGCGATTGTGATTCAGCTCCTTTTTTTCTTTAACCCAGAGGTGGATCGAGTTCAGGGATTTTTCCAGGGGTAATTCTTCCTGCTTCATGCCTTCCGCGACAACTTGTTCAAGGTGGACCTTTTCAGTTTTAGGAATCACGGCATACAATCCGCCATCCTCAAACACCACCAATGATGGCGTGTTTGCGAATGATATAAGATCGTATTTTTTCCCTTCCATAAGATAGGAGAAGGAGCAAGACATATCCCCACCTATTTTAGCAACATCGGATAAGGGAGAAGCGAGGTGAAGCAATGGGGGTTGCTGAATCTGTCTTGACGCGCAGGCATTCAAAATCAAAATCCCGGTCATTAAAAACATTAGCATGCTTTTCATGGTGTGGATCCTCAAAAGCTTACGTAATTAAAAAAAAGTGTAGCAGAGGACGTGAGAGAAAGCAAGCGGTCTATCAGGCAGGAAGCAAGGAGCAGGGAACGAGGTTCGAGGAGCGAGGAATAAAAGACGTTAAACGTGAAAAGTGAGAGGTAAAAAGATAAAAAGTAAAGTTTAACACTTTGCGGTTTACGATTTACGATTTACGTGGGAAGAAAAAAAAGGGTCATTTCTCCGAGTTTCAATATCCTCAATGCTCCTTGCATCACCAGGACGAAGACGATCGCGCCTACTATCAGATCGGGTTTATTTGAATGCAGCCAGTTCACCAACAAAGCGGCTATGATGACGCCAATGTTTATAATCACATCATTGCTGGTAAAGATCATGCTGGCTTTCATGTGCGCTTCCTGGCTTTTTGATCTTTGAAGTAAAGAGAGGCAGATGGCATTACCCAGCAATGCAAGGAGGGAGATGATGATCATGGTCTTAAAGTCCGGCAAGGCATCAAATCCGATAAATCTTCGGATTACCTCAACGAAACCCAGGAGGGCCAGAAGTATCTGAAAGAAGCCGCTGACGGTGGCAATTCGTTTTTTCAAGACAATTGTGCCGCCGACGGCAAACAGGCTCAATCCATAGACAATCGAATCAGCAAGCATATCCAGGCTGTCGGCTACCAAACCCATTGATTGTGAAATGAATCCCGCGCCCATTTCGATAACAAAGAAACCGAAATTGATTAAGAAAACAGTCCAGAGGAGTTTTCTTTGATTTGAATTCTCGGATACGTCATCTTGGTCAGTATGCTCGGTGGTGAGCAGCCTTGCGTTGAGGTTGAGTTGATGAAGCGCGGTTTCAATTTCATCGAGCCGGCCAGAGTGATAGATGGTCAGCTTTCGATTGGGGATATCAAAATCGAGGTTTTGAATAGATTCTATTCCCTCGAGTTTTAACCGAATCAAGTTCTCTTCGGAGGGACAATCCATTTTTGCGATTTCAAAAATTGTTTTATTCATTGCCTAAATTAATCCAATACCAACGTTAACGCTTTTGGTTCGACCGGTTGCTGTCGAAATCAGCCATTGTTTTTTCTGAGACCTGAGAGTGAATCGGTTACTTCTTTAAGGCATTTTTCCCACCAGTTGCCTGTTTCGCCATCGCCGATATGAACGTTCACTGTCGGGTAGAAGCATCTCTTATGATGTGCCTGCGCTTGCCAAAACCATTGAGGACCTTTGCGTTCAGCGGCAATCAACTCGACTGGGATCCCCAAAGAAGCGGCAAGGTGCGTTGTCGTCGTTGAGATCGTTACCAGGCAATCCAGTTGACGTATTTCTTCGACCAAGGTAGCTAATGAACTGGGGCACCTAGCATTCAACACCTCGTCCCGAACAATCCTAGCTCCGAACTCCTTAAGAAGGCCATCGGGGTCAGCTACTCTAAGATTGCGTTGAAGTGAGACAAATTCTCCACTGATATCGGGCAAGGGAGCTTAGGAATGGTTCCAGTGCAATAGATTTCTGATCAATAGGGTGGCCGTCGGTGATACTTGCCCAAGCGATACCGATTTGAGGGCGGCGGTTGGTGGTTGGTGGAAAAGGCCGACCGGGTAGTTTGAGTGGGATGAAAGGTTTGTCCAAGAGCTTTCCCGTCAGTGCATGTCTCAGGATCGCAAGCGGGGATCTTACCTCCTTGTCGCCTTCTCCTTGTACCGCGTCAAAAACGGAATCGGAATCTTGCTTCAGGATTGAACAAACCTGCCAATCTGCAAATACCTTGACCGGCGTTTTTGTATTAATTGCCTCTCTCTTTAGCAACGATGTAAGCAGCAGGCTTTCTCCCCACCCCTCGACTTCCGGAAATTTTAGGCGAAATGGTCCGCTCAGGTCAGTACGGTCGTCCTGCCACTTATCCTTTTGATTAAGTTTGGCGAGGCCGGTCTTAAATTCGCCCTTTGCCAGGTCAAATAATGGATTTTGCATAAACAAAGCAACACGATTAACAAATCTGAATGTCTACGTTCTATTTTTTATAAAGGTTAGAGTCCCTTTTTTTCAAACCAGAAGAACAAGGAATATCGTTCCGGCCCAGAAGAAAGGAATTATGACCCACGGTGAGACACCCAGCGTTTCCGGCAACCCGATCTTGCCGAAGTCTTTCCACGCAAGAACCGTTGATTTGAAGAAGGGATAGAGTTCCGCATAGAGGGCAGCCCCTGCCACCATTCCCACAATGGCGAAACACGGCATGCCAGCGCCCTTCGCCCAGAGCGCCGATCGACGTGCCGGGACAGAAACCCATCACCGCCCATCCGGCTCCGAACAGAGCCCCTCCCAGCAGCACGGCGCCGAGGTTCATCGACTTGTGGCTTAAGGTGATAATCCCTGCATCTGCGAGCAGAGTTATTCCGACCATGCCGACGAGTATCGCGGAAAGCATGAACTTGAATATCGTCATGTCCTTCAGCAGCATGGCGCCGACTTGTTTTTCGAAGCGCAGAACGCGACCTTTCTGCAGCAGAAATCCAAACAGTACTCCGGTGATGAGGCCCAGCCACTGATCAGTACTCATGATGACCTCCTTCCATACACCAGAGCGGCAATAAAAACGCCGACACTGAAGAACATTGCCAAGGGCAACAAAGGCACTCACCGAGAGCTGCATCATTCCACTCAGGCCGTGTCCACTGGGGCAGCCATCAGCCATTCGGGCACCCACCATGGCGACAATGCCGCCCAGGATTGCCCCTGCCGCCCGTTTCCCGATGGATGGCCCGAAGCGTTCTTTCCATGTCGGCGGAACGCTCTCCAGTTTGAAGCTTCTGTCCGTGACGGAAGCGATCAGCGCACCCAGGAAGATACCGAGAACCAGCATGAACTGCCAATCAACGCGAACCTTCTCCTTGGTAAAATACTCGTTTGCCGCTACACGATCCGGAGCCACCGTTCGCTCAAGAAGGCCGGCGGCACGCACGAAGGTGGTCGATGCGCCTAAATAGTTGGTTTTCCCCATCCACTGGGTGGTTGCATACACTGAAGCAATAGCTAAAAGTCCCACCAAGGCTCCGGCGAGGTAAGGACTCCATCCACCGTCCTCTGTTTTCCATTTCATCTGTATTTCCTCCTTTCTCTTTGTGTCTATTATTTTGATCGGACAATGATTAAATGATTCCCTTTCCCTTTACAACGCATTGACCGGACTACCCACTCCTTTGCCGCCCTCCCCAAACAAAAAAGGCCCATCACCTTTCTATCTGGCAATCCGGCCTTATTTATTTTTATTAACCTTAAAACCCCTCCCATCAAAGCCACCTTTTTTCTGTGTCACGATTAACTTTTTTGGGGTTTGATAATTTTTATGTTTTTAATACTAACTAAGGAAAATGTCAATAAAAATATTCGAATGCTGAGGATACGATTGTTACCCCATTAGAACGCTCCGCTTGCCCTATTAGATATCAAATATCTAACAGGGTGAAGAAGCAAGAGATAAACTTAAAATTTTTACATTCTTTCTCACGGGATAATTGCCCGTGTGAAATCCTTCTAACGGGGTTTACTGAAGATGGTTGGCCCGATTGCGGAGAAAGGTGTTCGCAACTCTCCGCAATCGGGCCAGGGATTTCTATGACTCAAACACGAGGGTGATGGTCGCGGAAATTTCGCGGCCTTTTTTGCCGGCAGGAAAACGCCACGTTTTCATCTTCTTCGTGAGACAGTGGGTATCAATATTTTTCGTTTTTGTGTCTTGAGCGACTGATACTGCTTTCACTGTTCCGTCGGAATTGATCACGATTGTGAGGGTGATCTTTTCCTTTGCGCCGGACGTGATCACGCAGTCTTTCAGTTCGTCGAGGTGAGTGCTTGCCACGGTTCTGATGTCCGCTTCTGTCATTCCTTCGGAAGCAGTGATGTTTTCCACGCGGACAGTCAGGGTTTTTTCCTCCTTATCTTTTCCCGGCGCGTTCAAAGCTCCTCTGGCCAGATAGGGTGCGGACGCGCATTTTTGCATTGCTTCTGCCGCCATACCCATACCCCCCACCGCGTAGTCGGAAACACCCTGAGGCAGGGGAAGGGGTTGTTTGACAATGGTCGGCTTTCCGTCCTGGTTTCGAACTTCATTATCAATGGCAACAAACGAGGTGTACGCGGTCAGGAGGTTGTAGGTGAGGCCCAGGTCAGTAACCTCTTTGACGCGTTTGTCATCTTCGCGAAGCATGTTGTAGTCAGAAAGCACGGTGATCCGATGCCGCGCCCAGAGATAGCGCAATGCGGCGTTGCGCTTGGAGGGTGCGGCGTCTTTTACCTTGATGGTCTCTGAGTAAGAACCTTCACCGGTAACACCGCTTAATTTTATTTTGCCCTGGGCATGGCCCCGCCATTTTCCGAACACGATGACCGGGCGTTCCGCAAGCACGTCAGGAATAGACGGCGGTTCAACATCGTACGTGTCGAACCCCTGAAATTCTACTTTCCCCCGGGTTAAGACCGGAGACTGAATCATGGTGCGGCATTGTTGCGCGGCAGCCGGTGCTTCTTCAGGCTTGGTGACCACAAAAGGCTCGCCCATGCCCACATGGGCCATCCCTTCAATAAGGTGGCGGTTTACGCTGGAGCCGATGCCGAAGGCAAACATGTTGGCGTCGTGCAGGCTGCGTGCGGATAAGGTCAAAAGCTTCTTCCTCCACGGTCACGTATCCGTCGGTGGCAATCACCACGGTCCGGGAAAAGTTCTCGGCGCGTTTCAGCGCGAGCGCGCGGGTGAGCGCGGGAAGAAGCTCGGTGCCGCCTCCGCCTTGCTGGCTTTCGATAAACGTGATGGCGCGAGCGATGTTATCCGCGGTTGCGGGCAAAGACTCCTCCGCCAGGACGGATGATCCGCCGGCAAAAAGAAGCACGTTAAAGCGGTCCGAAGCGCGCAGATTGCCGATGAGGTCTTTCAAGAGCTTTTTGGAGATATCGAGAGGAAATCCATACATGGAGCCGGAGACATCAACGATGAAAATGTATTCCCGGCCGGGGATGTCCGCGGTGCGTATCCGCTTGGGCGGCTGCATCATGAGCAAAAAGAAGTTTTCTTTTTCCCCTTCATAGAGAAGGAGACCGGACTGGATTTTGTCTCCGGCAAGACGGTAGCGCAGGATATAGTCGCGGTTGCCGCCATTTGTTTCCGCGCGATCGAGCGCGACGCTGGCAATCGAAGGACCTTCGTAGGTTGTCTTCACCTTGTGGGAGGTGCAGGTCAGTTCCTGGATGGGAAGTCCGGCTGAGACCGTAGCGTTGATATCAAAGGAATAGGTCGGAGCGTTGCCCTGGTGCAGGTAGGGGTTCTGCACCCAGTGCTCCGAAGCGGGAGCGTTATCCGCCGATTGATTAGAGTAGCGCGGCCCGACCACCGTGGGATAGACGAATTCATAGATGCCATCAGTGGGAACCAGCAATTCGGTATACGTAAGCTCGACTTTGATTTCATCGCCGGGCATGATGTTGGCAACGTTCATTTGAAAGACATTGGGCCGTTGCTGTTCCAGCAGGGACGCGCTCCTGCCCGAATCCCGCGCCTGTTCGTACTGACGTCTGGCTGCCTCGCGCTTATCGATTTTTGCCACGATGACCCGCTCGCCGATGGTCATCTTCATTCCGTATACCGCGGCCCGGGTGGATGCGGGAAAGATATAGATCGCCTCCAAAGGCTTTCTGCCTTCGTTTTTATAGACCTGAGTGACCAGCACGTCAGCGATAACCCCGGAGATATTCACGTCCGCCGAGGTTGCTTTGAGCGGAAGCTGGTCAATCGAGGTGTCGTCGCTTTTGACGAAAAAATAGGGTGAGAGCGTGCGGTCAGCATTGTCGTTCTCCTGGGCGCGGCTGGCGGTGCCGAAGGGAACGATAAGTACCGTAAGCACCATAATGATGAGGGATAATGGGAATCGTTTCAGTGGTTTCATGTTTTACCTCCTTGGTTTTGGGTTTATACCAAGCCGCCTTCATTTGCATATCTTTGTTATCTCCTCGTCATACTCCTCGACGTCGATTCCTCGTCGCCGCCTTGATCTGCTTTTGAATGCAACTTGGTATTATTAGGGTTTCTGTCCCTTGAGACAAAGGAGGTTTCAAAAATGTTCCCGGAAATTTTGTCTGTCAAAAAAAAACCTGATGACATGAAATCGTCACGAATCAGGGAAAAAGGTTTTTGATTTCCGGGGAAGGTGGCGCGGCTATTGGGGAGTGATCTCTATGCGGACCCGGAACGTTCCTTCCGGAAGTTCGAAAGGTCGGGGCTCGGTCTTTATCTCACCCAAGACCTTTGAGTTTTTCGGAGAGCTCTTTGATCTTCTCGGACGGCAGTTCCGCGATCATAATTTCAGTGGTGCCCTGGGTGGTTGTCTCGATTTTTTTTCCACCGAGTTGTTTTACAATATCCTCAGCAGTTGTTTTGGCCCCTGCACTATCATGGACGCTTACGATGATGAGAGGCATCGGTTGCTGAAGGGCAGGCTGTTCTTTTATTGCTTCCGCGGGAACAGGCGTTCCTGGTTCTCCTTCCGCCCCTTTTTTAGCAAGGAGAGCGGCGGCTCTCTCCGCACCTTCTGGTGCGCCTCCATACGCGCGTTGCCCAGAGGCCTCGGTTTGCCTGGGTGCATTCGCCAGCCCCGCTACCTCTTTTTTGCTTTTGTCTTCCGGCGCCGACTGAGCCATTACCGGGGCGTTTTCTCCAGCCGGAACCGCCACGACTTTGCCTGCGGTCGTGTTTTGCGGTGACTGCGAAGATAGCGCTTCAGCTGACTTCGCAGCACTTGGCGGTGTCTCTTCTTTCAACGCTTTTTTCTCCGCCAAAAGTGAAGGCGGAGAAGGCGCGTGAGTGACTTTCCTTTCCGGTTCTACCAACCGGTAAACCTGGAATACTATTGCGCCAACCAGAATAACGCTCAGAGCCTGAAGGGGAACCTTTATATGAAAAGGAAAGAAGAGCTTTTTGAGGAAGCTCGCCCGTTGCTCTTTTTCCTCTCTAACCCGGGCCATGATCTTTGCCGTGAGCCACGGCGGCGGCTCCACGTCGTCGAGATTTCTGAGAAGGTCTTTTGTCTTCTTCAGCTCCGCAAGCGAGGCCCTGCAATGTGCGCAGGATGACAGATGTCCTTCCACGAGCTTCTTTTCTTCGGAGGGCAAAAGTCTTTCCAGGTAAGAAGACAAGCTTTGCTGGATTTCCTGGCAGTCCATCACAGGTCTCCTAAATTTCTTTTTAACCGTTCTCTCAGGGCTTCACGAGCCCTGAAAATTCGTGATTTCACCGTACCACCGGGAATATTCAGGATAGCACCGATCTCTTCATAGGAAAGCTCCTGAATGTCTTTCAGGATAAGTACCTCCCGAAATTCCGCATCGAGGGAGTTAATAGCTTCCTGAACCGCTTCCTGGACATCCTTTTTCTCAAGCTGTTCCATAGCCGACATCCCGCTCGCCGGAGGATCAAAACGGGGGGTGCCATCATGAGCCTCAGAGGCCTCGTCAAGCGAGATCGGTTCATGGCGCGAGATGACCTTTATCTTTTTGAGGCAATTTTTTGCGTGGTTGAGGACAATGCTGGTCATCCAGGTGGCGAAGGTTGCTTCGCCTCGAAACTTCTTGATAGCCCTAAAGGCGGAAAGAAAGGCTTCCTGAACAACCTCGCCTGCCTCCTCGTAATCTCCAGTCATCCGGTAGGCAATGTTAAACATCTTTTTCTGGTACCTTTCCACCAGGACCCCAAAGGCTTCGGCATCGCCCTTTTGGCATCGGGATATAAAGGTAAAATCATCGTAGTGAGCATGATCTACTTTATTAGACATCATACACGAATACTTTGTTCCCCGCGACTTTTTCTCTTAGGGGCACCTGAAAACAACCGCATTGTCAAGGACAAACAGATGAACGTGAGAGCGTTATCCACTATAATCACCTTATTTCTGCCTTTAGGGAAACGCCTTCGGTGGCTGTCTCATCAAATGTTATGCGGAGTTCCTTAGGATCCATTGGCTGAAAAGTTTCGGTATCTGGTGGTGTCCTTTATCGTTCAATAGATTATCTGCGTGGTTGTGGTTGAATTATAATCGGGAAATACCGGGGTGTCAAAAAGATTTCAGGTTGGTCGATCAGGACGACATGGTTAATACTCTTGAAAGAGCTTTAGCTTTTCATCATGAAACCAAGGCACGTTTTATCTCCCCAAGGTGTGGGGCAATAAGGTTCGAAGGTAAACATTAGGGTATTTTGACCATAGTATTTATTAATTTTTCCTCACTCGCCTGGTAACACTTTTTTAATTTTAACACCAAGGGGTTGGGGGACGGAATTTTTTCGCGCGCTCTGCAAAAAAAAGAAAGGCCTTTTAAAAAGGCCTTTCTTGGGATCCTGGCGAAGGGGGATCAGATTACTACTTAAAGAAATAAAAAAACCCCCGCATTTCTGCGAGGGTTAAAGAAAGGGAGGATTTCATCCTCTGTAAGATGTTTATACTATTTTTGAAATAACCGCTTTCTTTAAAAGAGAAATTTTGTGCAGCCCAAATACACTTTTGTTGCGGCGGCGGTTATATCTTTCAATTTATTATGTTTGGTTAAGACCATCTTGGTATATTTTTTCTTCTCTTGCTTTTTCTCTTTTTTCTTTTGCATGGCTTTGTCTCCCCCTGTTTATAGATTTTGCTAAAAATATATTTAATTAATTTCCCTCTCAATCATCCAAAAACAATTTTTTTTAGTTAGTATTTTATTTATTTTTAACCGTTAAAAGGGAAGAAGTCAACCCTATTAATTTTCTTTATTAACCTATACGCCTGAGCGGAGACCCTCTCGGGTCGGTTTTTTCATTGGGCGAACTTTTCAAAAAGTGATTCTTTTTTTAAGCCTATCGAGTGTCTTTTTTAAGTCCTCAATGTAGTTCTCAAGGGCATACACTACGGATTTTGTGGTTAATATCCAATTCAACAAAAGAAGTACTTTGTGGATGAACGATCTATCGAAAATTAGTCACACTAATCATGAACATCCCCAATTTCACAAAGTTACAATGTCACACACCGTCCCAAATTCGGAAGGAGAGGATGCCGGCGGTGTGGACGTGACCTGCTCTCAATTGATCACATCGACGACGATAATAAGTTTGACATTTTGCAGGATGGACTGGTGCTCCTCGTATCCGTCGCATGGGGAACTGCCGGAAATCGACCTCTCTGATACGGCTGTCATGACCATCCCAAAGTTAGTAGCTGGGTCGCCAATCCAGCTTTGAACGACGGCTTTCAATTTTTCGGAATTATCCAAGAACATGCCACTTCTTCCGAACAGATCGGCGGTGCTTCCGTTCCACTGCGACTCGAGCTTTATCAAAGGATAGAAGTTGATGGGGAAATCGCTGGGATAAATTGTTTCATCGTAGGTCAGCTTGGCCGACTTCACTTTTCCTTTGAGGTCAAAATCAAAATGAATGAAACTGCGATACGAGAGACTCCAGGAAGTGCAGCCGCCGTCTTGTGGGGAATTAATACGCACAACCCCGACCCGAATGGCACCCGATCCCGGATCAGGCGGGAGGGCGAAGGATCCCTCAGAAGCCAACTGCTTAAATGAATTGGGAATATGGTCCCAGTAAACATTATGATTGTTGGGCTGGGTAAATTCCTCCATAATCCTGTTCGCCGTCGTCGGAGCGTACTGGGTCTTGTAATCAAGTGAGACTTTGGCGACAACATGGAGGAGTCCGCTGTCTCCCTTGATCCCGGGGTCGTCGAGCGATTCAATGCGGATCTGATAATCCCCGGGCGGAACGGCCCCGTCTCCTGGGAGTTGAAAATAATTATGACCGGAATTGAGATAGGCCTTGTTCATAAGCACAATGAAGGGCTGGCCCCCCTTCAGGAGGATGAACTTCGCCCATTTTTTCTTCATAGAATCTGAGCACTCCCAATTGATATCGAATTGATCGATGGGCTTCAAGACGGCTCCGGCCGCGGGGGCTGTGACCTTGATCCATTGATCAACCGCGACGGCCGCAAACGTTTGGGGAATCATGTTGGTTTGGAGAGCCTGAATCGCCGAGGTGATCTCGAACGGACCGACGCTTTGGTCGTGGACCTCTCCGCCGGGAGATTCGATATGAATCTTGAACCCGGCGCCTCCCGTTTTAAGAGAGGATGACGAGAGGGCCAGGACGCCGACCTTCCAGTCATAGGATCCCGCCGAAGCGGGCACTCTGGCGATGACTCCCAGTCCCAGGTTGTGCCCTTCTTGCCAGAGCGAGAGCCGGATTTCGCTGTTGATCCCGGTCGCGAATTCCAGACGATCTTCTGGGTTGTGCCCAGCGGCCAACGTTCGCCGCCGTTGGGCGTCTGGAGAACCAGGCTCATCTGCGGCGCAGGGGCGACGATGCAGAAATCCCTGGCGCTGTCGCCCCGGTCTCCAACTGCTCCCAGTACGCTGACGCGGATCCTGTAGGCGCAACCCGGACCGACAGTACCCCTGAAGATGGAAGCCACTTTCCATTTGAAGGCTCCGGTGCCGGACGGAGACAACGAATAGTGGATCGGCGTTTGTTGGACGATTTCGCCGACCTTGCTCCCGTTCTTCAACAGCGCAATCTGGACCATAGCATTGTCGGAAATCCCAGAGTACCGCCACACAATCCCGTAGTCCGCCCCTGTGTTCAAGTTCTCTCCGCCATTGGGGTAGACGATGGTGATGGTCGGGATCGCTTTCCGAAAGATTGGCCGTACCTGGGCTCCGGCTGGAGAAGTCCCGAGGAGCATAGAAAGAATGATGGCTGCGAATAAACTTAGACAGACTGATTTTCCCCTCATGAATGAATTATTATATGGACTGATGCGGGTGTCAATGGCCGGAGCCCCGATAAAGGTAGGAGGGCAAGATTTGCCAGAGACACCCAAGAAAACACAATAAAAAAATTTTCATTTTATGTTCCCTTTCCTTTTTTTATAACCAATGAATGTGTTTATATGTATCTACCAGAGACTGCGTCTCAAAACAAAAAAGGCCTATCGCCCTTTTCATCTGGCAATCCGGCCTATGTTATTTTCAAAAATAATGGACACATTTTTCCCCACGGACATCCACTGGTTTTTTTTATTCTGCGGTTGCTTGTTTTTTTTTAACCCTGCCCAGAAAAAATCAATAAAATTTTTTGCCCACTCTTATGTAAGCGCCGAAGTGCACTGAGGGCACCGCGTGGCTTTAACCGAAATGGCGCTAAAACAGTGAGGACACTCTTTGGTGGTTTCTTCTGCCGGGAGTGCTTCCTGTTGCCGCTTCAACTTATTCATACTCTTGACGAGAATAAAAACCGCCAAAGCAACGAGCAAAAAGCTTATCACGGTATTGAGAAATACGCCGTAATTAATCGTTACCGCTCCTGCTGCCTGGGCGTCAGCCAGCGCATTATATGGAGCCGGAGTTGCTCCTTGTTTAAGCACAACAAAAAAATTGGTAAAGTCAACTCCTCCCAAAAGCAAGCCGATCGGGGGCATCATCACATCCGACACTATGCTTTTCACGATGGTGGCAAACGCGCCGCCGATAATAAAACCGACGGCGATTTCCATGACATTTCCCCGCATAATAAATTCCTTAAATTCCTTTAACATCTTTGCCTCCTTCTTTTTTTATAAAGGTTATTTTCTGATAACCTAAAAAGGTGGTGCTAAAAAATTTATAACGTATTTAAGGAAAATTGTCAACGAAAAAGCAACTGATAACAACCGGTTATTTTTTTTGGCTCATGATGCAAAAGTGTGGGTGGAAAGAACTGATTAATTTAGCAGAAGCAGTAATCATCTAAAGGATTGAACTTTTTCCCCTCTTTTGAGACTGTGTCGTAATTAGAAAAAATGTCATTCCGAACGTATGTGAGGAATCTTAAAGTGCTGAATTTATTGAAATCAAGATTTCTCGCTTCGCTTCGAAATGACACAAAAATGAATTGCGACACAGTCTCTTTTGAAAGAAGGGGGCGCAATGCCGAATAAGGATTCCGACACAGCCCCATCAGATATTTGCCTTGGTTAAGAGGATAGGATGTATTTATTGCCCTCTTTAAAAGATCATATTCCTTTCTTTTGCCCAACACAAAACTCGATACGCTCCCTTGAGGATAGCAACTTTGGAGAAAGGGTGGGGCATCCTGCATATTATAAACCTTTACTTTACCCAACCTTTTCTCTCGAGCGATTTTTTCGTCTCTCCTCGCCGATATGCTTAGTGCTGGCTGCGATATTTTGAGCCTCAATAACTTTTTTCACCTCTCATTTTTCTATTGACAGGAGGAATTATAGAATGTCCCCTTACCCCTCACATTTTCCAACCCTGGCAAGAATCGGGTTTGGGACATTGACAGAAGGGTTTTCGTGATTATTTATTTAATCAGAATGCAGAAAAAAGGAGGTGTTAAAAATGACGATTGTAAGATACAGACCCATGAGCTTATTATCTACCTTCGACGATGTTTTTGATGATGTGTGTGATATGCCCTTCGAAACACTGAGGTTAACTCCGACGTTTGATTATGACGAAGGTTATCGCCCGGCGGTAGAAAGTTTCGTAAAGGGGAACGAGCTTCATTTGCGGGCGGAAATTCCAGGAGTAGATCCGAAGGCGGTAGTCGTATCTTTGGATGACGGGCATCTTTGCATCAGGGGAGAACGTAAACGTAAGATGCATGAGGTGTCTGAGGAATCCTGTGTCTGCCTGGAAGAGCTTGATTACGGTTCTTTCAACCGTTGTTTCCATGTTCCTCGGGACATAGATCGTGAAAAAATTCACGCCCGATATGAACTTGGCATGCTCGATATTACTATTCCGTTGAAAGAACAGCTCTCGCAAAAAGACGATCCCTATCGAGGGGCTGGAGGGCAAGACCATCTCTATCGAAGGTGTCCATGAAAAGAGGGAAGGCAATCCAGAGATGCTTCTTGAGGAAAGCAAGGAAGAAGAAATCCTTTCTCGTTCCAAGGAAGCGCCTTACAATGCCTAAGGGGATAAGGGGAAAACATGAGCTGTTTGACAAATCAGCTTGTGTAAAATTTCTTTTGACCCGCTTAAAAAGCGGAATAATTTCCCTCTTGGGAAACTTAGAACGAATAAGAAAAAGAAGATAAACCCAGGTAGTTTGGACCGACGTAGTTTCCAAGCTATGCGGGTTTTATCTTTTTTGGGTAATCAGATGATTGTTTACGAAATAGCGCCATACTTTCAGGATCGCCATGATGCCGGACAAAAGCTGTCACAAAAACTGACCGCCTACCGTGAAAACAATACCACGGTCTTAGCCATACCGCACGGTGGAGTGCCGATAGGGATAGAAATAGCTGAAAATTTGGGCGCCAAACTGGATCTCATAGTGGTTCGAAAAATCCCCATCCCCGGCAACCCGGAAGCTGGGTACGGGGCGGTTACCGATGATGGAACTATCCTGCTGAACGAGCCTCTGGTGACCCGATTAGGGTTGACGCCAACGCAAATCGAACGTCAGGCCCAGGCGGTAAAAGCTGAAATTGATCAGCGCAGGGCTCGCTATCAGGGGAAAGGACCGTCTTTTCCCCTCGAAGGAAGAACAGTTCTCCTGGTTGATGATGGGTTAGCCTCGGGGTTTACCATGCTGGCAGCGATCGAATCCGCCCGCCGACGCGGGGCTGAGAAAGTGGTGGTTACGGTGCCGGTCGCCTCCGCCTCAGCTTTCCAGCGGGTCGGAGGCCAAAGCAGATGCCATTATCAGCCTGATCGTGGCCCAAACCACCTCCTTTGCGGTGGCCGGCTTTTACCATCATTGGTATGATCTTACCGAAAAGGATGTGATCCGTTATCTGCAACAGTGGCGGCACAAGCATATCCCCCAGACTGAAGCTGATACTTAATCGAAAAGGGAAGGGGGGCGGTGTTTTTATTTTCTTAGTCCCGGTTAGGTTTATTAAAAGGAGCTTATAAATTGATGCGAGAAGCCATGCTTTATAAGGAGTTGGAAAACCAAAAGGTTGCCTGTTATTTGTGTAATCATCACTGCCAGATTGCGGACACGCAATTCGGAATCTGCGGGATGAGACAGAACCAGGAAGGGAAGTTATATACCCATGCTTACGGGGAGGTGATTACCGCCAACATCGATCCCATCGAAAAAAAACCGCTCTATCATTTTTTGCCCGGCACCACTTCCTTCTCCATTGCCACCCCAGGGTGCAACTTTCATTGCGACTTTTGCCAGAACTGGCAGATTTCCCAGACATCAAAAAGAAAAGACCAGAGGCTACCCGGCGACAAAATGCTTCCCGAAGAGGTGGTCCGGGAAGCCAAGGCAAACGGGTGTCAGAGCATCTCCTATACTTATACCGAGCCGACTATTTTTTTTGAGTATGCCTACGAAATTTCAAAGTTGGCGAAGAAAGAAGGCCTTTTTAATGTGTTTGTTACCAATGGCTACATGACCACGGAAGCCCTGGAAACCATCGCTCCTTATCTGGACGCGTGCAATGTGGACCTCAAATCTTTTCGGGAAGACTTCTACAAAAACATTTGCCGCGGCCAGTTGGAGCCGGTGCTGGAATCGATTCGCCGCATGAAACGACTCAATATCTGGGTGGAGATCACCACCCTGGTAATTCCTGAACTGAACGACAGAGAAGAGGAGTTATCTCAGATTGCTCAATTTATTTCCGAGGTCGATGTCACCATCCCCTGGCACATCAGCCGGTTCCATCCGGACTACAAATTAACTGACTCGCAGGGTCACTCCGCCGGAAACATTAAACAAGGCTTATTCGTTAGGGAAAAAGGCCGGACTCCGTTATATTTATATCGGTAATATTCCCGAAGAGTCACCGCAGACCGTCTGTCCCTCCTGCAATCAGCTGCTTATCAGCAGGCGAAGTTTTTGGGTGCTCGAAAACAACGTGAAGAGATTCCCGCTGTCCCCATTGCGGCGAGCACGTGGCGGGTATATTCTAACAATCATCAGCCCCTGATTTTTTGGCGGGAACGTAACCTTATACCAAGTTGCATTCAAAAGCAGATCGAGGCGACGACGAGGAATCGACGTCGAGGAGTATGACGAGGAGACAACAAAGATATGCAAATGAAGGCGACTTGGTATTAAACCGCGTGACAACTCTTGATGATGAAGCCGCCCGACTTCTCTTCAGGCTCCAGTTCAAGGATCCCGCGTGCTTCCGCCTCCTCCAGCATCTGGCCGAAAGACCGGAAGCCGTAGTAGGATTCGCTGAAACCGGGTTTGCGACGTTTCAGGGTCTGCTTGATCATGGAACCCCAGATCTTCTCCCCCTCCCCGCGTTCTTCAACCAAAGCCTCGTAGGTCTCGACGATCAGATCCCATGCCTCCTGCTTCTTATCCTCGGCGGGCTTGGCGGCTTTGGCGGTCAGGCCCCGTGCCGGCTTGCGACTCGCCTCTCGGCCGCCCGCCTTCTTGCGGGGCGGCTGACGGCGCACGAGGTCGTCGTAGTAGATGAACTCATCGCAGTTGGCGATCAGCAAGTCCGACGTCGAATTCTTGACGCCGACACCGATGACGATCTTGTTGTTCTCCCGCAGCTTGCTGACGAGCGGGGAGAAATCGGAGTCGCCGCTGATGATGACGAAGGTGTCCACGTGTTCTTTCGTGTAACAAAGGTCGAGCGCGTCGACAACCATGCGAATATCGGCGGAGTTCTTGCCCGACTGGCGCACGTGCGGGATCTCGATCAGCTCAAAGGACGCTTCGTGCATCGCCGCCTTGAATTCTTTGTAGCGGTCCCAGTCGCAGTAGGCCTTCTTGACGACGATATTCCCTTTGAGCAGGAGCCGCTCGATCACCTTGCCAATGTCGAATTGGGCGTAGTTTGCGTCGCGAACGCCCAAAGCGATGTTCTCGAAATCGCAGAAAAGGGCCATATTCCTCGTCTCAGCCCGATATGTCATGGCATGATTCCTCCAGTAAATAGTTTCTAATCATCTTACCCCCAGTGCAATTGGATTCCCAGTGCAAGCGGACACCTCATTATCCGTATCAATTCGCCGCCGAACGCCCGAAGTCACTGACGAAGCGAAGTCCAGTGAAGTGAGTCGTTATCTGGTTTCATTTGTCATATCGCTAATCGCAAGACAAATCCCCTGCAGCAAACTCCAACCATTTCTTTCTATATTTGCCACGAGCACCGAAGACTGGGTTGTCATAAATCCTTTGCACCCCAACTCGTACAATAGTATTTCCGTTATTATCCTCTTTGACTCGTATAATTCCCAAAACTCCTGGGTGTTTGCCGCCGAATACATCTACCAAGTAAATGTCGAAGTGACCCTCTTTGATGTCTGTATATAAATTGCCTTCAGCTATGCCGGGCTTACACGTCCTAAAGCCATTCGCAATGTTTCTGTATACCTCCTGATAATTTAATTTGATTATCCTATCTTCCCATACAAAATCGGACTCCGGGATTTTCCCAACCGGCGTTGCACACCCCATTGTTATTAGGATACACAAGGAATAGACAGCAATTAACTTTCTCAATGTAGCCCCTGTCACTTATTCAAAAAAGATTACAATTTTTATATGACATATTCGTTCTTGACTAAGCCAACAAACTGCGCACAGTCTTTATTGTCTCTGAATATAACGCCCCGTTCTATGCCTCGCACCATAATGTGATGCAACGTACTTTCTTGCATCAAGTCTTGGTTGGCGTGGCATTTTCTTCCCCTGGCATGTTAAGCTATAATCATCGATTGCTGGTTTACCTAATCAAGAACGTCCCTTCGTTTCCTACCGTCCCCCATCGTTCTCCCAAAAGAAGGCAATAAGCAATAGGCTCGCTCCCCTTGCGGTCAATGCGTAGTGCCTTGTTCGGCATCCCGCATATCATCTAAATAAATAATATCCTTTACTTCAAAATCAAAAGTCATGTCTCTTAAATCTGTTACTCGAAACCATCTGTGACTATCGGTAAATTGATTATAGTCAAAGCCGACGCCTTGTTGTGTGTAACTCTGACCTGGTGTTAAGGGATCATTAATAGTCACATTTAGACGAAATTGTGATTCGCCGAAAATATCACCAATAATTAGAATTCCTTTTACAGCTCGTGTTGCTTGTTTTAACCGAGAAGTGTCCCAACTAATATCAAACCATATAGCATCTTCATAAATACCTTTGGAAAAATCTGACTCCTGAAATCGTTTATTTGATAATGTGGGAGTCAATAGAGCTGGTTCCGATTCAGATTTCTTTTCTTTCCGACTTGCTGTTGTACCTGCTTTTGAAGAATCGGGGGACGCCTCTACGTTTTTGTCTTCTTTTTTTGATAAAGGTAATCGCACCGCTGAAAGTTTCCATGAAATAATACCATGTCTTTTGAATATTATTTTCATAGGATCATCCGATGAGTCCTTTTCTTTGATTGTAACAATAAAACTATGGAAGCTATCATAGCTCATTGTTGTTTCAGTATTTTTATTAGTATTGAATCGATTTTCTTCGCCTTTTCTATTTGCTTCCTCCATCTCAGGCGTTTCCCCCTTCATCAACATTGCCAAACCTTCAGGCGTAACGAGATTGTCAATCATTGGATTAATTAAAACCGTTGCTAATGCTGCACCAAAAGCCCCAAATGGATTGTCGCTCGTGTTTTTAGAAACCTCTGTTGCCATCATCGTATTAAAATTAGCTTTCAAACTCTCTTTAAGTGACGGGAAATCGACATATTCCGACAAAGTGTCTGCGTCTCGTTCTGCAGCCGCCTTTTTCATATTAGATACAGCCCAAAAAGGTGTGTAATAGAAGCAGACACCCAATGCAATTGAAAACAGGCCGAGCAGAATGAAAATTGATTTCTTATTCATTGCATCTCCTTATTTTTCTTGCGAAACAATGATTACACGGTCTGCATAAACCAGGTCAAAGGCCATCGACTTGGCTGTCCACGCCCTTGACACCGTCGGAAAACAAAAAAGACCTATCACCTTTCTATCCGGCGATTCGGCCTTATGTTTTATTCTCATCAATCACGAAAATTCTTCCCATCAAAGACACCCTTGTCCTTTCCGTCCCTTATCTTTTTTGGCGGTTGATATTTTTATCTTTTTAATCCTAACAGGGAGAAAAAGTCAACAAAAAACAAGCCCTTGGTTCGTTGGGCACGAGTCAAACCAGTCTAATTTATTTATGTTTTTCGTTAAAATAAGCGGGGGTTGAAATATTTTTAGGGGTTTGATAAGGTATCGCTCTAACAAATAGCCGGGTTAAGTAAAAGGGACGGGTCTTTTATATGAAAAAAACCATCAATAAATCCATTATCGAGCTTGTCGAAGGCGATATCACGGAAATGGATACTGATGCTATTGTCAATGCTGCGAATGCGGCTCTCCAGCTCGGGGCCGGTGTAGCCGGAGCAATCCGACGCAAAGGGTGGTCCAAAAATTCAGGAGGAGTGTGATAAAATCGGGGGCACGTTTGTGGGCGGCGCAGTGATCACCACCGGAGGAAATTTAAAGGCCCGATATGTAATCCACGCGGTCGGTCCCCGGATGGGCGAGGGAAATGAAGACGAAAAATTAAAAAATGCCACCTTAAACAGCCTCAGGGTAGCTGAAGAAAATAAATTGAAAAGCGTGGCTTTCCCGGCCATCAGCACCGGCATTTTCGGCTTTCCGCTCGACCGGTGCGCCCACATCATGCTTTCCACGACCATTGAGTACTTGAAGGGAAAAACGAATATTAAACAAGTGGTCTTTTGCCTTTTTGGAAAAGAGAGCCTCGAAACATTTCTTAACGAGTTAGAAAAACTAGCTTTAAAACTTCCATTCAGATGAAAACTAGTAACTCTTCTTATTCTTAACCTCTCTTTGCTTGCTCTCTTCATTTTTCTGCTTCGCAAACCAGGCCTCCTCTCCTATTACTTCAAGGGGCGCTGGCTGCTCACCTGGCTTTCCATTGCGATTATTACCCTCATGGATGAACTCACCTCGGTCTTCTATGCTCCGGCTGAAGCCTACCGCTTTATCGGCGTCAGCGCTATTTTCTTTATCGCCTTTACTGCTGTATTCATCCATTATATGACCACCCGGCTGGTGGAGATTGCCGAGATTCTTGAGCACCATAAACTCATTGGTGGCGGCGTTTATTCATTCTCTTATCTGGTGCTTGGCCCCATGGTCTCGTTTGTGGCCGTGGCCTCGATCATGGTAGATTACACCCTCACTGCCTGCCTGTCCGCAGTGAGTGCGGTGCTCAATGCTTCCTCTTTTTTCCCTTTATCTCAATCGGCAATTATAACCCTGGTTCTGGTAATCATCTGGGCGGTGGCGGGACTCAACATCTTGGGGATCCGGGATAACGCCCGTTTTACCTTTACCATCTTTATCGCGGCTGCCTTCATCTTCCTGAACCTGATCGTTTCCGGTATCATCGGCCTGGATGGCGACTCCATAGCTCGTCTCAAAGAGGCCATGCATCAAACCCATGCCCGCTTACAAACCGGCTCCTGGATCGGGACCTATGAAATTTTTATTGCTTCTGTCGCCAGTTGCGTGCTGGCATATTCCGGGGTTGAATCAGTGCTTCAAACCACCGGGCTGGTGCGGAACTGGCAGGAGACAAAAAAGGCGTATATATTCTTAGCCATCACGGTCGGCCTGGTAACTCCTGCAATGGCCGCATTGGCTCTATCCGCGAATATTGACTTTGCAAAACACGAAGGTGATTTGATCACTTACTTTGCTACGTTAGTCAATGGCGTTCCTTTTGGGGTGGCGGTGGGCGTCCTTGCCAGTTTTACCCTAACCATGGCGGTTAATACCGCCTTTGTGGCCTCCAGCGAACTGATGGAGCGGGCGGCACATCGCTATCAATTCCTTTGGCTCATAGCCACCAACCGCCGTCAGTCGCTCTACCGCATTCACCTCCTTAATGCCATTTTCTTTTCTACCATCATCTTTATCACCCAGGGCAGACAGATGATCCTGGCCGATATGTATGCCCTGGGCCTGATCGCCTGTTTCTGCATTAACATGGGGTCTCTTCTTATCTATCGTTATTTCAAGGGTACAAAGGAGGTAATCCAGTTTAATACCAGCCGATTGGTTACGCTCGTGATGTGGGTTGTTTTTGTGAGTTGCTTTGTCTTTCTGGCGATCAAGAAACCCCACGGTACCATGCTGTGGGCAGCAGTAACCGGCATCGTTCTGTTAGCTGGTTTTGTGGTGGCGCGCAAGCGAGCGCCAGAGATCAAGGAGATTGAAAAGACTGACAACGAAATGGAGATGGTTCTCCAGTTGGCTCAAACCTCCAGTCCTGATATCCATAT
Organism: uncultured delta proteobacterium; assembly: GCA_963736755.1. Lineage (GTDB taxonomy): Bacteria > Desulfobacterota > WTBG01 > JAGOGO01 > JAGOGO01. The sequence goes on from CAVTQE010000017.1 coordinate 23,090, forward strand.
CTATTTCCGACGACCCTGGGAAGAAGCTTTAAACAATCCCAAAGACAATGAAGCCTACGTCACGTTTTATTCCCCGCGCCAGGGAATTCCCCACAAACTGGCGACCAACCACTATCGTTTTCCCCTTATCAATACAAGTTTATATCAGCGAATGGTTGCTGTCCTGAAAGTTGTGGAGTATGAAATGCAGGAGAGTCAGATCACCGTGCATTTTGGCTGGCCCATGTCTTCCTGGCTTGATCGTTTAAGCATCGGGGTTATGGTTTTCAATCTGATGCGGCTTCCTCGAGTTTTTCCAAAATTCCAATTTGTTATCAATTATCTTCCCCGGATGAAACCGTCCTGATCTTATTGAAAAACTACTACTTGCCGTCGCCCAAAATGTTTTTCAACCTCGAAAAATTTTTTCTTTTGATCTTAATTTTCGTCGCTGTAATTGGTTTTTATGTTCTAAAATACGCTGTATTTTTCTTTCTTTTATAAGCCGCTGTTTTTAAATAATTTTATAGAAAAAACCATTGACAAACCGTGTTGCGCAGGGTATTAATTTATCTTTATGAATTATTAATACTATCCAAAAAAAACAGGCAGGTGTTTATGATTGTCTACAAAGAGTCTGCTCCCGCTGCTCAAGAGTATCATGAATTATTTGTAAGCACTGGCTGGACAAGGGTAATACAGGTTTCAGCCGATGATCTAATGACTGCCATTAACAACAGCTGGTATTGGATTAGCTGCTTATGAGAATGACAAATTGGTTGGCGTGGGGAGAGTTATTTCTGATGGTTTGCTGTATGCTTTAATTTGTGACTTGATCGTCCTTTCCGCAAATCAAAAACACGGGGTCGGGGGCGACATTTTGTCGAGGCTAACCAAGAAATGCAAGGAAGCAGGAATAAGGCGCGTTTGGCTGTTTGCTACCCCGGGCACCTCTCTTTTTTACCAAAGAAACGGCTTTATCGCCCGGCCCGCAAACGCACCCGGAATGCAGTTGATGTAGAAAGAATTTTTTCTTTTCTTGTTGCTGATTTTTCGATGCTGATTCCACATAGGCCCGCCTTTGGTTTCCAATATTGTATTCTTTCGAATGAAATCCCCCGAAAGCCCAATCGCCATCATTGTGGCGTAGTTCCCGAAGAATGAAACCGAAGCTTTTTTGCTAAAAAACCAGTCTATAAATTTATTTTAAGAAATTTCCACCCGTGACTAAAGGAGCTTACAGCAACAGACGGGAAGCAGCGGGGTTTTTCTCCAATCATCTTTAATAGGAGTATAATGTTTTCTTCCCAAAAATTTTTATAGTCTTGACGCTTGCTTCCTTGACAGCGCAAAACAATCTCGGTATGTTTGGGGAGTCTTGGTGGGCTTTTCATAAAAAAACGGGAGGGGAATTTTGAATGTTCTTTTCTGGGCTTAAAAACTTTTTCCCAAAATTTTTTATCTCCGTTTTTTTCTCTGCTTTTCACTTACATGGGTGGGCTTGTGGCTGGGCTTTTCTGGCATCCACAGACAACGATTATCTTTATTGTCGTTTGCTTTGTTTTAGTGTTGAGCGTTTATGCTTCGTTAAAAAAGCACTTATGGCTGTCAACCGTTGCGCCTTTTTTCGGGCTTTTTTTGGTGGGGGTGATCTCTCTTGCGCATTATCTCCGGCCAGACTTTCCTCCCCACCATGTTTATTGTTGGGCACAAAATCGTCCTTTAACCGTAGAAGGGTTCCTTTACCGTCCGGCTGAATATTTGCCTCAAAAGACCCGTCTTTATATTCGGGCACAGTGGATTATAATCTCCAAGAAAAAATATCCTGTAACCGGAAACATTCTCCTCGCCATAGAAGATATCCGAGAAAGCTTTCTGGTTTACGACCGACTTATCTTCTCAGCTCGTTTGCGCAAACCCCATAACTTTGGAAACCCCGGGGGGTTTGATTTTTTGCGGTGGCTTGCCTTTCAGGATATCTATGTAACCGGCTATGTGTCCAGGGAACAGGGCTTGGTTAGACTGGGGCTGCCGCAAAGCAGGTCCTGGCTAAGAAAAATAGATGCGTTTCGAAGCACCATCCGAAAAATTATTGATTCCTCAACATCTCCTCCGATAAACTTTTTTCTACGTGCATTGCTTTTGGGTGAACAGAGCGCCATACCGGATGAGATCAATGAAAGTTTTATCCGCACCGGGACTGCTCATGTCCTCGCTATCTCCGGACTCAATGTCGGGATTGTCGCTGCTTTTTTCTATTTTCTTTTTAGGTATATTTTGGGGTGTTCCGAGTTCCTCCTTTTGAAGGCCAATGTTCCCAAGCTCGCTGCCGCTCTATCCGTTCTCCCGGTTCTCTTCTATGCCCTGATTGCAGGGGCCGGGGTTTCGGTGCAAAGGGCTTTCATCATGACCGCTGCATATATAGCCGCCCTTCTTTTTAATAGAGAAAGGGATTTGTACCATGCCACTGCTTTGGCGGCATTGGTGATTCTTGCCATACAACCTCCTGCTCTGTTTGGAGCCTCGTTTCAGCTCTCTTTTGTATCGGTTTTAGGAATCGTCTTTTTTACCCCGAAAATCCTTTCTCTCTTTCCTCAACAAGATAAGCTACTTCAAAAATTAGAGTCTCCCTGGTGGAGAAAGCTAAAGTATCAACCTTTTGTTTTTATGGCGGTCACTTTTTCGGCTATGCTTGCCACAGCACCCTTGGTTGCATACTATTTCAGTTTGTTTTCTCTTTCTGGACTGGTTGCGAATGTACTCATTGTCCCCCTGGCCGGGTTTTTCAATCGTGGTGTTGGGCCTAATAGGCGTTCTCTTGATTCCCTTCTCCTCGTTTATTGCTGGGTTTATTTTTTATCTTTCGGGCCTCTTGTCGGATATCACCATTAATATCGCAGCCTTCTTGGCAAACATTCCCTGGACTATTTTCCTTGTCCCCACCCCCACGCTCATTACAGTGTTTCTTTTTTATTTCTTTACTCCTCGCTCTTTTTTGCTGGAAATTTTATGGCTGGCCGAAAAAGATTATTTTCATCTCCTCGGTTTTGCTGGTGGTCAACTTTTTTTATCATCACTTCCACGTAAAATCTCCAGCACTTCTCGTTACCTTCATTGATGTAGGACAAGGAGATTCAGCCTTTATCCGCTTTCCTGAGGGCAAAACCATGCTCATTGATGGTGGAGGTTTTCCAAATGGAGATTTTGATACGGGTAAAAATATTGTCGCCCCCTTTCTTCTGGGGCAAGGGGTTTGGCGAATAGATTATTTGGTTCTCACCCATCCTCATCCAGACCACTACTATGGGCTTCGCTATATTGCTAAAAATTTTTCGATTGGGGAATTCTGGACTAATGGAGATACGGTGGATGATCCCTGTTTTTTGGAATTGAGAAAAACCCTGGACCAGAGAAAAGTAACTATCCGGAAACTTAACAGCAGTTCCCAGCAGATGCTGGTCCAAGGAGTGAGCATAGACATTCTCCATCCACCTCCGGCCTATTCGGGGTCTGGGCAAGGTTTAGATGCTCAGCTTAATAATAAGTCTTTGGTTATTAAATTTTCCTATGGGAATATCGGGTTTCTTTTTTCTGGGGATATTGGTGTGGATGCAGAAAAAATGCTGTTATCAACCGGGAAAGATCTCTTCGCTGATGTGCTTAAGGTGCCCCATCATGGAAGCTCGACCTCAAGCAGCATTCCTTTTATTAACTCGGTTGGCCCCCGGGTTGCCATCTGCTCCGTGGGCTTTCGCAATCCTTTTAACCTTCCCCACCCCGGTGTTCTTCAGCGTTTTCAGAAAAAGGGCTGTACTGTATACCGGACTGACTTGGATGGAGCGATAGCAATAGCTACTGATGGCAAAGAAATGCGGGTACAGGTGTTTGCGGCAAGATCGAAAACCAGGAGAGTTTTAATGGATTATTAACTTATCCTTTCCATGTATTCCCCGGTCCGGGTGTCAATTTTTACCTTGTCTCCTTCATTAATAAAAAGAGGGACTTGTATTACTGCTCCGGTCTCGAGGGTTGCGGGCTTGCTTCCGCCGCTGGCCGTGTCCCCTCGGACACCGGGATCGGTCTTGGCCACTGCAAGCACAACAAACATCGGCACTTCAACCCCAAGAAGCTTTCCTTGATGAAAAAGGGCGGTGATGGTGATGTTTTCCTGGAGGTAGTTTTTGCTTTCTCCTAACTGATCTTCGGTTAAAAATGTTTGTTCGTACGTTTCTAAGTCCATAAAATAATGCTGCTTCCCCTCTGCGTAGAGATACTGCATGGACTTTTCTTCCAGGTCTGGTTTTTCAACTTTTTCGCCCGCCCGTAGAGTCCGGTCAATGACCTTGCCGGTAGCTAAGTTTTTTAATTTCGTCCGGACAAAGGCGCCGCCTTTCCCCGGCTTAACATGTTGGAACTCGACAATACTGTACGGTGTGCCCTCTAGTTCTATTTTTAGGCCCCGACGAAAATCACTGGTGGAATACATCTATCAACCTCCTAATTTATGATCTCTAACTTTTTGGGCACAAGGGTAAGCACCTCACAGCCACCCCGGGTTACCACGATCATGTCTTCGATCCGAACTCCTCCCCAATTGGGAAGATAAATTCCCGGCTCAATGGTAAAGACCATCCCTTCTTCCAGGATTTCGTTTTTTAACGGAGAAATGCGCGGCTCCTCATGCAAAGAAAGCCCTACTCCATGGCCGGTCCCGTGTCCAAAGTATTTTTCAAATCCTTTTTTTTCTATATAGCCTCGGGCTGCTTTGTCTATCTTTTGTGAAGAAACGCCCGGCTTAATTTTCTCAATCGCTCGATCATGAGCTGTTTTTACAATGTTAAAAATTTCCTTTTGTTTTGGGGTAGGGGTTCCCATCACCATAGTGCAGGTCTCGTCACTGCAGTATCCCTGGTATCGGATCCCAAAATCTATCATAATCAATTCCTGTGCGCCGATCTTTTTCCCGCTCGCAACCCCATGGGGCAACGCTGACCGCTTTCCGCTCGCAACAATAATATCAAAAGCTAATTTATCTGCCCCCGCTTCTTTTACCGCAGATTCATAGGCAGTGGCAACTTCTTTTTCCGTGACTCCGAATTTTATTTTCTCTTTCATTTTTTGAAATCCTTGAGTGGAGATTGTTATCGCCTGGCGAATAACCTTTATCTCCTCCTTTTCTTTTTTCATCCTGAGCGTGCGCAACCCTTCTTCTATGGGGATGGGGGCTGTGCCCGAAAGCCCTTTCTCCAGTTGCTTGAAGTCAGCGTAAGAAATTGCCCTTGCATCAAACCCCACCCTTTTTACCCTGAGCCGGTTTATTAATTTTATGGTGTCTTCGATCCGTTTGGAAATTTTAAGGGTTTGAAAAAGCGGCGCTTCGAGCTTTGCCTGGGTAGTAAAGCGGGAATCAACGAGTAAAAAAAGAGCCTCCGGCGCTATCAGCGCGGAGGCCTCATCTCCTGTAAAACCACTAAGATATCGAATGTCGGTCAGGTCATTTATTAAAAAAGCTTCAACCTTCTCCTTTTTTAGAATCTGAAGCGCCCGGTCGATCCTTTTTTTCTCATCAAGCTGTTTCTCCATCCTTCCCACTACTTAGGTTTTGCGGGCTGAAACTTTTATTCTATTAGTAGCTCTTTTTAAAGCTAAAGCCACCTCTGAAAATTGGCTGTCGTCGGAGGATAAGCTTTTAAGTTTTTCTTCGGCTTGAATCTTGGCGGTTTCAGCTCTTTTTATGTCAATTTCCTGGGCCAGTTCAGCGGCTTCTGCCAAAATAGTTACTTTATCGTTTCCCACCTCGGCAAATCCACCACTAATAGCTAACCAATATTCCCGATTATCTTTTTTTATTGCTACTTCTCCTATTTCTAAAGTAGTAATCAAAGCAGCGTGTCCGGGCAAAACACCAAACTCTCCAAGGCCTCCCGGTGCGGTAACCATTTCTATTGAATCACTAAACACCACTTTTTCTGGGGTAAGAATATCTAAATGGATCGCGTCTGCCATGTTTGTCTCTTTTATCCTGCTAATCGTTTTGCTTTTTCAATTGCTTCTTCAATGCCGCCAACCATATAGAAGGCCTGCTCTGGAAGGTCGTCATGTTTTCCTTCGATTATTTCCTTAAACCCTCGGATCGTGTCCTCCAGTTTTACATACTTCCCAGGAGTGCCGGTAAACTCTTGAGCAACAAAAAATGGCTGGGAAAGGAATCGTTGAATTTTTCTTGCTCGCGACTACCGCTATTTTATCTTCATCAGACAATTCTTCCATGCCCAAAATAGCAATAATGTCCTGAAGGTCTTTATACCGCTGGAGAATCGCTTGGACTTCCCGGGCCACCCGGTAATGTTCTTCTCCGACCACTTTGGGGTCAAGAATCCGGGAGGTTGAGTCCAGGGGATCAACCGCCGGATAGATCCCGAGCTCTGCAATCTGCCGGGATAAAACGGACGTTGCATCCAGGTGGGCAAAAGTGGTTGCGGGCGCAGGGTCGGTCAGGTCGTCAGCAGGAACATAAATGGCTTGCACTGAGGTGATCGAGCCTTTCTTGGTCGAGGTAATTCTTTCCTGAAGTTCGCCCAGGTCTGTGGCTAATGTGGGTTGATACCCCACGGCTGATGGCATGCGGCCCAAAAGGGCCGAGACTTCAGAGTTGGCCTGGGTAAAACGGAAAATGTTATCAATAAAGAGCAAAACGTCTTGTCCTTCTTCATCTCTAAAGTATTCTGCTGCCGTTAAGGCGGAAAGACCAACGCGAGCACGGGCACCTGGGGTCTCGGTCATCTGTCCGTAAACCAAAGCGCATTTCGAAATAACCCCTGATTGTTTCATTTCCAACCACAGGTCATTTCCTTCTCTGGTCCGCTCCCCCACGCCTCCAAAAACTGAATAGCCTCCGTGGTGAACCGCGATATTGTGGATCAGTTCCATAATAATAACTGTTTTGCCAACCCCAGCGCCTCCAAACAGACCGATCTTCCCTCCCTTTGAATAGGGTTCCAATAAATCAATAACTTTTACTCCGGTTTCGAGCGCCTCCACCGCCACATTCTGGTCGACAAACGAAGGAGCTGGCCGGTGAATGGGGTAGCGTTTTTTCGCGTTGACCGGGCCCATTTCATCCACGGGCTTTCCGATTACATTGAGCACCCTTCCCAGGGCCTCTTTTCCCACCGGCATGGTTATCTGTTCTCCTCGATAAACCCCTTTCTGGCCCCGCACTAAACCATCGGTGGTTTCCATGGCAACACATCGAACGGTATCGTCACCGATATGCTGAGCCACCTCAAGGATAAGGTTCCATTCGGTGTCGTCAACATTGGGGTTGGTGAGCTCAATGGCTCCATAAATTTCCGGAAGGTTCCCGGTGTCGAACCGCATATCAACCACCGGGCCTATTACCTGGGTTATTTTCCCTTCGCTTACTACTTCTCTGGTCATTAGTGATTATCCTCCTTAAAGGATACGAGTTATTTTTTTAAAGCTTCGGCTCCGCCAACGATATCTAAAAGTTCTTTGGTTATCGCAGCCTGTCTTGCTTTATTATAAATTAAGGCTAAATCCGTAATTACCTCCCTGCAGTTATTAGAGGCCGTATCCATGGCCGTCATCCGCGCAGCGTATTCGCTGGTCTGTGATTCCAAGATGGCTTTTAATATCTGACTTTCAAGGTATTTTGGTAAGAGCTGGTCTAAAATTTCTTTTTGGCTTGGTTCAATTATATAATCTTTCGGGGCCTCGGCCTCTATCCCGGCCGGGGTGGTGGGAATGGGCAGAATGGTTTCTTGGGTTATTTCATGTCGGACTACTGATTTAAACGCAGAATAGTAAAGATGAACCTCGTTCCATTCGCCGGTCAAAAAATATTTTTTTGCTTCCCTGGCAATCTCCGCGGCTAATTCATAATTAGTTCTTTCACGGTCTTCGAGGTATTTCTTTTTTATTTCAAAATGTTTTTTTGAAAAAAAATCACCCCCCTTTTTTCCCACCGTAAGGAAGGATGCTTTTTCCAGGCCTTCTCGGGATTTTTTTAAGGTCTCTTACAGCCCTAAAAATTATGTTGTTGTTAAATGACCCGCACAACCCCTTGTCGCCGGTGACCAGTATAATTCCCAGCCTTTTCTTTTCCTCGCTGGAAACAAAGAAAGGGTGGTCTTCAGGGGTCATCCCTTTGCACATCTCCAGCACTAAATGCTTTGCCGCATCAGCAAAGGGCCGGGCTTTTAAAGCTTTCTCCTGGGCTTTCCGCAATTTTGCGGCCGAGACCATTTGCATAGCCTTGGTAATGGTCTGCGTATTTTTTACGCTAGCGATTCGTCTTCTTATTGTTCTCAGTGTTGCCATTATTCTTCAACAACAAATTTTTCTTTAAATTTTCCAAGCGCTTCTTTAAGCTTTTTGTCAATATCCTCGGTCAATTCTTTTTTGGTCTTGATTTCATCCAGCAGGCTTTTGTAATTATTTTCCATAAAATCAGAAAGCTCGGCTTCAAAACGAGCCAAACACGATTCGGGATAGGCATCCACGTACCCCTGGGTGCCGGCATAGATGATAACAATTTGTCTTTCTACCGGGAGCGGGCTGTATTGCCCCTGCTTCAAGAGTTCAACCAGGCGGCTTCCGCGGGCAAGCTGGGCCTGAGTGGCTTTGTCAAGGTCGCTTCCAAACTTCGCGAATGCTGCCAGCTCTCGATACTGCGCTAAATCAAGCCGAAGGCTTCCGGCGATCTTTTTCATGGCCTTGTTTTGGGCATTGCCTCCAACTCGAGAAACCGAAAGACCGACATTAATTGCGGGCCTGATGCCGGAATAGAAAAGCTCCGGCTCCAGATAGATCTGGCCATCGGTAATAGAAATCACGTTGGTGGGAATATAGGCGGAAACATCTCCTGCCTGGGTTTCGATGATCGGAAGGGCAGTTAAAGAACCGCCACCCAAAGCATCGTTTAGTTTTGCTGCTCGTTCCAAGAGCCGGGAGTGAAGATAAAAAATATCTCCCGGATAGGCTTCTCTTCCTGGGGGCCTTCTCAACAAGAGGGATAACTGCCGATAGGCAACTGCGTGCTTAGAAAGGTCGTCATAAATAACCAGAGCATGCCGTTTGGTATCCCGGAAGTATTCACCCATGGCACAACCGGCAAATGGAGCGATGTATTGCAGGGGGGCTGGATCGCTGGCGGTAGCTGCCACCACGGTGGTATATTTCATTGCGCCGTATTTTTCGAAGAGATCGACCACTCGGGCAACTGAGGAACGCTTCTGCCCGATAGCAACATAGATACAAAAAACATCAGTGTCCCGCTGGTTAATAATCGCATCAAGGGCTATGATACTTTTTCCGGTGCCGCGGTCTCCGATGATTAACTCTCTTTGTCCTCGGCCAATCGGAATCATAGCGTCAATCGCTTTTATGCCGGTCTGGAGAGGCTCTTTCACGGGCGATCGGTACACCACCCCCGGAGCTCTCACCTCTACGTTTCGATATTCTTTGGTTTCAATTTCTCCTTTTCCGTCGATGGGCTTTCCAATGGCATCTACCACCCGGCCAATAAGCGCTTCGCCCACGGGAACCTGGGTGATCCGGCTTGTCCTTTTTACCAGATCCCCTTCTTTGATATGGACGTCTTCTCCAAGAATCGCTGCACCAACGTTATCTTCCTCCAAGTTTAGAACCATTCCTATAATTCCATGAGGAAACTCGATAAGCTCGTTGGCCATAACATTTTGAAGGCCATAGATCCGTGCAATCCCATCTCCTACAGAAAGCACCCTTCCGACCTCTCTAATGTCTACTTCTTTTTCATATTTACCAATTTGCTCTTTTATTACCTGAGTTATTTCTTCTGCTTTGATCTCCATGATTCTTAATCCTTTTTAGATTAACGTTTCACCTATTCTTTGGAGTTGATTTCTTATGCTTCCATCAAAAATTTTATCTCCCACCTCAGCAATAACCCCACCAATAATTTGTGGCTCAACCACGCTGTTTAAGAGCACCTTTTTTTGGGTAATATCTTCCAGCGACTTTTTAATGCTCTCAAAATCCCCTGTAGAAAGAGGCCGCGCTGTTATTACCCGGGCCTTCACATACCCAGAAATCTGGTAAGTTAAGTCTTCATAAAGCTCTAAAATGGCGGAAAAGTACTGGATCCTTCTTTTGTCCACCAAAAGGCACAAAAAATTTTTGATAGTTTCCGAAAGGTTAATTTTCTCAGCCACCCCCAAGATTGTTTTTTTCAGATCTTCGGCTGAATAAAGCGGGCTTAAAAGAGCGTTTTGGAACTCGGGAAATTTTTTCAGCAAATCAGAAAAATTTTCGAGTTCGGTTTTAAACTCCTCGACCCGATTATTCTCTTTCCCGATCTCGATTAATGCTTGGGCATATCTTCGGGCAATCTTTTTATTTAACATACCTTAGATTACCTTGGATGTTATTTGGGTAATGTAGTCTTTAACCAGGCGAGCGTGGTCATCCTCGTTTATCTTTTCCTTTATAATTTTTTCAGCTCTCTCCAAAGATAATGTGGCGAGTTCTTTTCTTAGCTCTGCCTTGGCTTGTTTTAGTTCTTGTTCGGCAATTATTTTTGCCTGCCATTTAATTATTTCTGCTTCTTTTGCTGCGGCAGCAATAATTCTTTCTTTTTCTGCTTCCCCTTCCTTTTCTACGGCTTTGCGAATTTCCTCTACCTCTTTATCCAAGAGGGCTATCTTCTTTTCGTATTCCCTTAGCTTGTTTTCCGCTAAAGTTTTTGCTTCTTCGGCTTCTTTTAAAGCTTGCCGAATTTTTTCGCTCCGCTCAAAATAGAAGCTTTTTATGCGGGGAAGGGCAAAAATATACAAAACGATTAGAAAAAGAATGAAGTTTATTACGCTAAAAATAAAGGACCAGAGCGTCGAGCCGCCATGTCCCCCTTCTTGTGAAGCGCATGCAACCCCCGCAGGACCACATAGTGTAATTATTATGAGATAAAAAATATTCATTTCTACACGCTTCTTCCTAGGGCCTTTTGTGCCATTATCTGTCCTATGGCATCAACTTGTTGGTGAAGAGCTTTTTTGGTCTGCTTGGCTTCTTCGGCTATATTTCTCCTCATTTCTTCCAAAAACCCTTGGGCTTCTTTTTTGGCCTTATCTATCGCGGCCTCTTTTTTTTCAGTTCCTTCTAAAATAAGTTTTCTTTTTAGTTCGAGCGCTTCTTTTCTGGCCTGGCGAAATTTTTCATTGTATTGTTCAAGGGTTTCTTCTGCTTTTTTCTCCGTTCCATCAGCTTCACTCAAAGAACCTTCGATCTTTTCTTCTCGCCCGTGAAGAATTTTTAAAATAGGCTTAAAGAGGACCTTGTTAAGGAACCACAAAACAAGAAGAAAAATAACCCCCTGAACAATGAGCAGGCCCGGAACAATTTCGATTCCGATAATGTTTATCGAAGAAAACATGATTACATCATTCCCTTGAGGAGGAATGCGATAACAAAAGCGTAAAGCACGAGGGATTCGATAAAGGCTAACCCTAATATATAGGGAACAAACATCTTGTCAGCTGCCCCAGGGTTCCGAGCAATTCCCTGTTGAGCTGAGCCAGCAGTCGTTCCTTGACCAATACCGCCACCAAGCGCAGCTAATCCGATTGCCAAGCCAGCGCCAAGACCAATTAAGCCTTTGGCCATCGAACCACCACTGGTTGCCGCTCCTTCTTGCGCCAAAACCGGAGACGAAACCAATAGAAAAAGTCCAAACACAACCAACATAACAGCCATTCTCCTTTTTTTCATGACTAACCAACCTCCTTTTAAAAAAATATTAATGTTCATGCGATACGGCTAAACCGATATACACTGTCGACAAGGTAGCGAAAACAAAAGCTTGGATAAAAGCGACCATTAGGCCTAAAATCAAAAAAATAACCGGCACCAACAGTGGAACCAAACCCGAAAAAATATTTAGCACCTGATGATCACCAGATATATTCCCATAAAGCCTAATCATCAAAGATAGGGGCCGGAAAAGATGGCTAATGACCTCAATGATAAACATCATTGGAGCCAAGATAAACAAGGGGTCCTGCAAAGTGCTTTAAATATTTAATGCCATGTTCCTTAAACCCTTGGTAATTATAATACACAAATACAATTATTGCGCATGAGGCATTAGTATAAAGGTTGCTTGTGGGGGGGATAAAGCCAGGGATAAGCCCCAAGAGGTTACAGAAAAGGATAAAAACAAACAGGCTCCCGATTAAAGGAAGATATTTTTCCGCGTGGTGTCCGATAATATCCTTCATTATGTTAATGGTGGCCTGGATGACTAACTCAAAGAAATTTTGGAAAGAAAGTTTTTTGGGGGGGATAAGCGGGTTGGTTGATTTTTTTATAGAATTAAAAACCGTTGCGGAAATAATAAAAAGGACGGCCGCAATAAAAATGGTGGTAAAAATAAGCTGTCTTTCTGGATCGTCAGCAATAAAGGGCAATCGAGAAAACCAGGTAAAACCGTGTTCCATGGGGAGGTCCCCTTTATTTTAAAGTTGAATGAAAATTCATTCATTATGAAGGGGGTTGTTTATCATTATCAAAAGTGGTTGTCAAGAATTTTTTGTTTTATCTCTCTGTGAGGGTCTTTTTATATTTCCTAACTATAAAAATTCCTGTATTTATTCCGGCAGCTACCCCACCTACAAAAAAAATTATCGTTAGCCAAGGAAAGGTCTTAAAGTGATTGTCGAGCCAATATCCAACCACAAACCCCCCCACTAAAGAGGCGGCCATATCAAAGGCAAGAGCTAAAAATATTCCGTATTGTTTTAGATATGGGTGTGTGATTTTAAAAACGGCAAAAAGAGATTAATAATTGGTTGTTTTTTGCGAGGGAAAAATGCTTTCAAAGCCAACAATTAAAAGAACCATTGAAAAACCAACAATAAAGGCAAAAATATTTACTACTTCCTGGCTAACCAAAAAAAATAATACTCCGAATAAAATAATCATTTTGATTATATATGTTATTATTACAGGTGTCTTACGTGGACTACTTTGTTGAAAAACCTTTTCTCCTATCTTGCTTAAAATAACAATATTTACCAACGAAAGCCCTCCTCCTATCAACACCCCCAAAAAAATCTTTTTTGATTCAAAAAACAAACTTGCCGCTGCCAAAAAAATCAAAAAAATCAACGCTCTTTTTTCCGATGCTACAAGCTTCTTTTTAGTCGCTTCTTTTAGGGCCTCCATTTATTCTTTTATTTCCATCGGCATTATTACACAGGTATATTCATCATCATCTAATGGGTTTATTGTAACCGGGCTGTCTTTGTCTTTTATTTTTATAACAACCTCTTCTCCATCGATGGCGCTTATACTATCAACAAGATACCCCGCGTTAAACCCAAGTTTAATGTTTTCTCCTTCATAAACTATTGGAATCGTCTCTCTTCCTTCCCCAAAAACCGGGTTGATGGTAAAAACCTCCAGTGTATCTTTACCAAAAAACAGGTTGATTGCTTTTGATCTTTCTTCGGCAATAACGGAAATTCTTTTTAAAGAATTTAAAAAATGAAGCCGATTAATAATCGCTTTATTTTTCGTTTCTTCAGGTATTGCTTGTTTATAATTTGGAAACTCTTCATCAATAACCCTGATTGACAACATCATATTTTCTTTTTTAAATATCCCACTATTCTGTTTTAAAAGAAAAAATAGGTTTTGGTTGTCTGAACCTTCATCCAACATCTTTTTTAATTCTAAAAGACCTTTTTTGGGGAAAAGAAGTCCTTTTTCGAGTGGTTCCATTGCCAAGAGTCCTTGTTTACTAACCCCTTCTATCTCCTTATCAATCATTGATAGCCTGTGTCCGTCGGTTGCAACCATCCGAATTACGTCTTTTCCTGCTTTTATTATTTTTTCAAAAAATACCCCATTTAGATTCACTCTTGTTTCGTCGTTTGACGCAGCAAAAATAGTTTTTTCAATCATTTCTTTTATATTTTTTTTATTAACTTCCTGAAATTTTTCTTCTTCTAAAAAACTTATTTCAGGAAATTCCTTGGCATCTACACCGACGACATTAAAAAAAATATCATCTGTGGTAATTTCTATCCAATCATTTTCCTTTCTTTTAAAATAAATTTCTTTATCCGGCATTTCTTTTATTATTTCAAAAGCTTTTTTAGCATCTAAAACCATACTTCCTTTTTCAAAAATTTCAGCTTCTAAAAATTCTTTTATACTTACCTCTAAATTCGTGGCGTTTATTTCTATTCCCTCCCCCCCCGTTTTTATGAGAATATTAGAAAGAATGGGTTTAATTTCTCTTCGCTCAATAATACCTTGGACTTTTTGAAGAGCCTTTAATAATTTCTTATGAGATATTTTAAATTTCATATTCTTTATTATTTAAAAATTGTTGTTATAAAAGAGTTAAACCTTTTTTAATATTAATTAAATAATAAACAAAGAGAGGTTTTTTTATTGTTGGTTTTTGTTGGAAAAAAACTAATAAAAATCTTATATCACTGAAATTATTTTTTTTAAATAAATTTATTTTTATATATAGAAGAATAAAGAATTAAAAAATATGTTTTTGAATGTGTATATTAATCATCACCCCAACACAAAACAAAGAGATCGCAAGAGAAGAACCACCATAACTAAAAAGCGGAAGTGTTATCCCGACGGTTGGCAACAAACCAAGGGTCATCCCTATATTAATGATAATTTGCCAAAAAAACAAGGCGGTTATTCCATAACCAAGGAGCAGCCCAAAGCTATTTTTAGCAGAGGAAGCGATAAACAAAAAACGAAAGAGTAACCCAATATAAAGAAAACCCAAGACTAACGCCCCGGCAAAACCCCACTCCTCACAAAAAACCGAAAAAACAAAATCAGTATATTTTTCCGGAACAAAATTAAGCTGAGATTGTGTTCCCTTTAAATAACCTTTTCCAAAAAACTTTCCCGATCCAATCGCAATCTTGGATTGAAGGACCTGATAACCCTTTCCCAAAGGGTCTAAGGAAGGATTTAAAAAATGGACAATCCGGTCTTTTTGGTAATCTTTTAATAAGTAGTTCCACGAGAGGGGGAAAAAAAGAAACGCACAAAAAAACAAAATAAAGAGAGTTCGAAACCGAACCCTTACAAAAAAAACCAAAGAAAAAAAGATTAACACCAGGAGCAACGCAGACCCAAGGTCTGGCTGAAGAAAAATAAGAAAGAAAGGGATGATCAAGAAGCATCCGGGAATAAATAAAGAAGATAAACTGAAACCCCGTGCGTCAAACTTATCTTTAAACCACTTTGCCAAAACAATAATAAGGGAAAGCTTTACAAACTCTGAGGGCTGAATATTAAATAAACCAAGGGAAAGCCAACGTCTTGACCCAGAAATAAATTTACCCTGAAAAAGAACCAAAACAAGAAGAAAAATAACGAAAAAATAAAGAAAATAACCAAATTGTTCCAAATATGAATAGTTTAAAAAAGACCCTAAAAACAACAAAACAATCCCCAAAAAAAGCCAATAAACCTGTTTTTTATAAACAGCCCCCACAGCGTGAACCGAAATACTCGCGCTATAAAGATTAAAAATCCCAAAGCCCACAATTAATAGGGTAATAAAAAAAAGACTCAAATCAAAACGGGTAATCAAACGCCGATCAAAAAGAAAAAAAGTGGAAAGCATATCTACAGCCCTTTATTCTCGAGATAATATTTGATTACATCCCGGGCGATTGGAGCAGCAGCGACCGAACCAAAACCACCATGCTCAACTAGAACCACAACAGCTATTTTGGGATCATTAAAGGGAGCAAAAGCAAAAAACCACGCATGGTCTTGTAAATAACTTGGTAGCTTAGACACGCGCCTCCCCTGGGGGCAAGCCAACAACCTGGGCGGTCCCGGTTTTTCCCGCTACTTCTATCCCCGCCACCCGGGCAATCTTTGCGGTACCATTTTGCCCTTGAACAACCCGCAAAAGAGATTCCCTGATAATATTAATAGACGCAGGCGAAATGGGTAGTTGAGGAACATCGTTGAACTTAAAATCTTTTAATATCGTTCCGTGTTCGTCTTCCAATTTTTTAACCAAGGAAGGAGTGTGCAGCTTTCCCCCATTTGCAATTGTGCTGATCAATACGAGCATTTGAAGAGGAGTGGCTACATAAAAACCCTGACCAACCGCGCAGGATAGCGTTTCCCCCTTTTGCCAAGGAATGTGGAAGGTCTTTTCTTTCCACTTGCTGGTGGGCACCAGCCCTCCTTTTTCGTTTTCTAAAATTAGACCGGTAGGGCTTCCTAACCCAAATAATTTTGCATAATATGCTAAAGAGTCAACCCCGACCAAATGCCCAACCTGATAGAAATATACGTCACAGGATTGTTCTATGGCGTCAAAAAGATTTAAAGTTCCATGGCCACCTTTTTTCCAGCACCGATAGGGGCGATTTCCAAAATTAAAAAAACCATTGCAAAAAATCTTCGTCTCTGGAGTTATTTTACCCTCTTCCAGGCCTGCGATTGCGGTAACTATCTTAAATAAAGACCCCGGGGGATAAAGTCCCTGGATGCCTTTATTGGTAAGGGGATGAAAAGGGTTTTTTATTAACGCACTCCAGTCGTTAGAAGATATTCCCCGAGAAAAAAGGTTGGGGTCAAAAGAAGGGTGACTTACAAACGCCAAAATCTCGCCTGTATTTGGGTCCATGGCGATAACAGTACCATTTTTTTCTCCTAAGGCTTGATCCGCAAAACTCTGTAGGCCTAAATCAATAGTCAAAAAAAGATCTTCCCCGGGAACAGGGTCGACCGAACCCAGCACCCCCTTTTTTCTTCCCAGAGAATCGACTTCAAACTGAAGCCAACCAGGGCGTCCTTTAAGGGGATTTTCTAAAACTTTTTCTATTCCTGATTTACCTAAAAAATCACCGGGGGTATAGCTTGAATATTCTGGCCGGGCCAGTTCAGACTCATTTATCTCACCCAAATAACCAAGGACATGGGCCAGGTCTTCTTTTAAAGGGTAATTTCGTTTTGGGAAAAACTCGACCACCACATTGGGAAGGTCAAGTTTGTGGAATTCTATCCCGCTCAATTCTTTCCGGTTTACATCCAGCTTAATTTTTATTGGTTTAAAACGAGGAAGATACAAAGAATTTTTTACTTTTTTTACAATCTCCTCTGGATCAAGATTTAAAATTTCACTCAGCAAGGGCAGTATCCCATTAAGCTGCTTTATTCCCGAATACAAGAGAGAAACATCAAAAGAAGGCGTGTTGTTTGCGAGAACCCTGCCATTTCGATCATAAATGACGCCCCGAGGGGCAGGTATTTCTTGGATTTTGATCCGGTTGTTTTCAGAAAGATCAAAAAAATAATCCCCCTTTACCACCTGAAGATAAAAAAGCCGGACAAAAATTATTAAAAAAACCAGAAAAACAAAAAACTTTAAAAAGCCAAGCCGTTGCGAAAGGGCCTCGATTATTTCTTGGTCAAAATCCATAAGCCTATTTTGTCTGCCGTTCTTTTATAAACTTTTCAAATTTATTAACAAGAGGAAAAATAAGAAGAGATAATAAAAAAGTAAAAAAACCCTGCGCCACAGAAGTCTTTAAAATGATCTCCAGAGTCCCCCAGTTTTTTTCCATCAGCCCAAACAACAGGTGAATTAAAAGAGAATCTAATAAAAACAACAAGAGAACCACGCCCACCCAGAGGAGCTTGTTTTCTAAAAAAAACAATTTCTTGAGAATTTGAATAAAACAAAACAAAATCAACCTTAAAAACAAAAAAATACCCATGATCCCCCCTGAAAACAAGTCCATTAGAAAACCAAGCCACATCACCAAAAAACAACCCTGAACCGGCTTTTGAAAAAGACATATATAAAGGGTGAGGGGGATGGTAAAGTCGGGCTTTATCGGGAAGAGATAGCAATTTGCTATCGGGTTCGTCTGTATAACTATACAGAAAAGTCCAAAGATGGCTAAAAAAAGAAACTCCCACATAGACTATGACGCCAGATTGAGGACAACAAAGACTTCTTCGGTTTTCTTAAAATTCACCATCGGCCGAATGATTACTTCTTGGAAGGCAGAAAGCTTATCTTTTTTAAGGGAGACGATTTTGCCCACAATAGTTCCTTTGGGAAAAAATCCTTCTAACCCAGAAGCTATTACCCAATCACCCAAGCGAACATCTTCTGATCCCAGCACATATTTCATTTGGCAAAACCCTCCTCCAATTCCTTCCACCACCCCTTGAGCGCGAGTTCTTTGAACAAGAGCATCCAAGGCAAAGCCTTGATCGATCAAAAGGAGGACCACGGAAAACGAATCTGCCTCCTTTAAAATCCTTCCCACCGCGCCATCAGGACATAAAACCGCCATGCCCTTTTTTATCCCTTCGTTCCTCCCTTTGTTAATGAAGAAAGACTCAAAATACAACGAAGCGTCAACTCCAACAACTTCAGCCGCCACCAGTTTATGGGGGTTATTTTTTTTAAATTCTAAAAGCTTCCGAAGCCTTTGATTTGCTAAAGCGGATTCCTGGAGAAGAACATTTTCTTGACGAAGCGTTTTGATTTCTTGGTTTAATATTTGGTTTTTCTTTTCGGTTTCGATCAAAAAAACATACCGCTCCCAAACGTGAACAGGAAAAGAAAAAACCGTGTTTATAGTTTTCTGGAAATAAGAAACCACAGAAAACGCCCCGGGTTCTATAAAGCGGAAATCCGGAGGACGTTTTAAGTTATAGAAAAAATAGAGAAAAACAGCCAATAAAACTAAAAGGACAAAAAAGGGGAAACCATACTTTCGAGAAAAAATTGACATAACAGGAAAAACTTCCCGGGAGGTGATGTTTAATCCCGAAGCATAACATTTTTTAGAAGGTCCAGTTCGTCCAGGGCTTTTCCAGAACCAAGCACCACAGCCGTAAGGGGGTCGTCAGGGATAACAAAAGGCAAGCCGGTTTCTTCTCGGAGAAGGACATCAAGATTTTTCAACAATGCGCCCCCGCCCACCAAAACTATCCCCTTATCTACAACATCTGCTGCTAATTCTGGAGGAATCCGCTCTAAGGCGGCTTTAACTACCTCAACAATACTTTTTATAGGCTCTCTTAAGGCGGTCATTATTTCTTCAGAGGTTATCTCTAAAGTCTTGGGGACCCCCAGGACCAGGTCGCGACCTTTCACATCAGCGGTTTTTATGGTTTCTTCTGGATAGGCAGTCCCAATAGTCATTTTTATCATCTCTGCGGTTCGCTCGCCGATCAGAAGGTTATGCTTTCGTTTTATATAATTCACGATCGCTTCATCCATTTTATCCCCAGCCACCCGGATTGATTGGCTGAAAACTATTCCTGAAAGCGAAATAACCGCCACCTCGGTAGTTCCTCCGCCGATATCCACGACCATATTCCCCCACGGCTCATCCACCGGAAGACCAGCGCCAATGGCGGCAGCCATTGGTTCTTCAATCAAATAGATTTCACGGGCGCCGGCCTGAAGCGCAGTTTCGCGGACCGCTCGTTTTTCAACCGAAGTGATTCCGGAAGGAACACTAATAATTATTCGGGGACGAATGAGGCGTCCCCGGTTGTGGGCCCGTTTTATAAAATAGCGAATCATCGCCTCCGTAACCTCAAAGTCCGAGATCACCCCATCTTTCATGGGGCGGACCGTCATGATGTTGCCCGGTGTTCGACCCAGCATTTTTTTTGCCTCATTGCCGACGGCAAGAATTTTTTTACCGCCTCTTCCATCCTTCTGGAGGGCAACCACAGATGGTTCATTGGAGACAATACCTTTGCCCTTCACATAAACTAACGTGCTGGCGGTCCCGAGGTCTATGGCCAGATCATTAGAAAACATACCAATAATAGAATTAAGAAATTTCATTTTAATCCCTTGTTTTAAAAGAAAAAATAATTTGGCTCTCGAATAAAAGCACGCGACAATCTAATGCTTAACAGAACCCCTGATTTTTTTCAAGAAAATAATAGAGAGAAATTTTTTGTATTAAAGTAATTATAATGGTAAAAAAGAAAAAGAAAACGGTTGGCAAGGATTATTACCAAAGAAAGGACAAACGCGATGCTTAGTGTTTTAAGAAAATATGCGAGATCAATTTTTATCTATTTTATCCCTTTTCTCATCATTAGTTTCGTGTTGTATTTTGGCTGGACCGACATCCGCGAAAGGCAAGAAAGTTGGATGGTAAAAGTAAACAAGAGCACTATTTCGGCAGCCGAATATCGTAAATATTACACGCAGCTGATAGATTACTACAAAAAGATTTATCAGGTGGACCTGACCCCAGATCTGATTGAAAAACTCGGGATAAAACAACAAATCACCGACAACCTTATTAACGAACTTCTTTTGCTGGAAACTGCGGAAAAGGCCAGCCTGATGGTCCCGGAAGCTGAGCTGAAAAAAACTATTGAAGCAATACCCGGATTTCAAAAGAACGGAAAATTTGACGACCAAACATATCAAGAGCTTTTGAATCAGAACAAAGTCACCCCGCAAGAATTTGAAAAGGATCAGCGAAAAGGACTTATGGTCTCTCGAATAAGAGATTTGGTAATCGATGGAGTGAAATATTCCGAAAAGGAACTCCAGGACAAGTTTATTTGGGAAAATGAAAAGGTTGATCTGGAATTCGCGGAGATTGACCCCGAAACTTTTTTCAATGTGGGCGAGCCCAAGGAAGAAGAAATAACAGCTTATTATGATAAGCATAAAGAAGAGTTCCGCGTGCCCGAAAAAATCAAAATTAGTTATATAGAATTTTCGCCCGAAGATTTTGAAAACAAAACCTCGGTTTCTCCCGAGGAAATTGATGAGTACTACAAAAATTTTTCCGAGGAATTTTGGGAGCCCAGGAAAGTCCATGCTCGGCACATATTAATCAAAGTTAATCCAGGCGCAACAAGCGAGGAGAAAAAAGAAGCTGAAAAGAAAGCCGAGGAAATTCTTTCTCTCATTAAGGAAGGAAAGCCTTTTGAGCGCATGGCCCTCATGTATTCCCAAGATCAGGCCACAGCCAAAGAGGGGGGGGATTTAGGATTTTTCCCCCGGGGCCAAATGATAAAGGAATTTGATGATGTCGCATTTGATCTTAAGCCCGGAGAGGTGAGCGGGGTGGTTGAGACTAAATTTGGATTTCATATAATTAAAGTCGAGGAAATAAAAGAAGAGAGAACAAAACCACTCGAGGAAGCCAAGGAAGAAATCCGGGAGAAGCTCATCAAGGAAAAAACCCAAGACCTCATAAAAAAGGAGGCTTATCGAGGTTACCGGACCCTGCTTAAGACGAAAGACCTTAAAGGATATGCCGATCAAGAGGGACTAAAGGTAGTTGAAAGTAATTATTTTTCTCGAGAGGAAAGCCCCCCTATAGCAGGAGACTCCGGGGAGTTTGTGGAAGAAATTTTTGGATTTAACCCTGGAGAAATAGCTTCGCCCAAGTATATCAATGAGAGCTACTACATTATTCGGCTCGAGGATAAAAAGAAAAGCTACCTCCCCCCGGTGGGAGAAGCAAAAGAAAAAATAGTGGTGATTCTAAAAAAAGAAATTCAAAAAGAAGCCGCCAAAAGAAAAGGCGAGGAAGTGCTTAAAAAGCTTATCCAAGGGAGCTCTTTTCCAGAGGCAATAACAGATCAAGAAAAACTACCCATTAAAGAAACAGGCCTTTTTACTCGCACGAACAACAACATTCCCAAAATCGGGATTTCGCCCGAGATGATGGTGGCCGCCTTTGGTTTGAGACCCGAAGCGCCCTTTGCGAAAGAAGTATTTGAGGTGGGCGGAAAAATTTATCTGATAAAACTAAAAACAAGAGAAGAAGTGCCGCCCCAAGAGTTTCCGGATAAAAAAAGCAAAATAGAAAAAAGGTATCTTTATGAGAAAACGAATAAGTATTTGGAAGATTGGTTAAAAAATGGGCGGCTTCAAGCGAACATCGTTTTTAACCAGAGGCTTAATCCCTGACAGCAATACGGGTAAAAACGAACCGACCAGGCGACCAAGAATGCACCGATTAAAAAAAGGAGTACTGATTGTCTTTGAAGGGGTTGATGGGGCAGGAAAAAGCACGCAGGCACGATTATTATACGAGCGACTAACCAAAGCTCAGTTCGAAGCCGAGCTCTCCAAAGAGCCGACCGAAGGAACGTGGGGAAAAAAATTAAGGAAACTGATCGAGGAGGGGCGGGGAGATGTGGGCCCGCAGGAAGAGCTCGAATGGTTTATAAAAGATCGCTTTCAACACGTGGAAGAAATTATTAAACCTGGACTAGAAAATAACAAAATAATTATTTTGGATCGGTATTATTTTTCTACGATCGCCTACCAGGGAGCCCTTGGTGTTGACCCAAGGGAAATTGAGAAGAGAAACAATGAATTTGCTCCTGAGCCGAACCTGCTTTTTTTAATCGAGATACCACCGGGTGCGGGGATTAAGAGAATAAAAGAATCAAGGGAAAAAGAAACAGATTCGTTTGAGAGAGAAAGCTACCTTTTAAGGGTGGGCCAAATTTTTCATAGCTTAGACAAACCTTTTCTTTATCGGCTTTCTGGAGAGGAATCTGTTCAAAAGCTGAGCGACCAGACTTGGGAAATAACCACGGCCCATTTAAAAGAGCACAACCTGATCGAAAGATAACGATCTTTTTTCAAGGAGGGTTTAAAATGATTACAGGAAAATTAATCAGAATAGAAAGAATCATAAACCGTAACACCAAAAAAACGGTTATTGTACCGATGGATCACGGTGTTTCTTCCGGGCCCATAAAGGGGTTGATCGACTTGGGGAAAACGGTAAACATGATTGCCGAAGGAGGCGCGAATGCGGTGATCGGACATCTGGGCCTTCCTCTCCATGGGCATCGGGGCACCGGAAAAGACATTGGTTTAATCCTGCACCTGTCCGCTTCAACCTCCCTGGGACCTGACCCAAATCATAAGGTTTTGGTCAACTCAGTTCAGCATGCTCTAAAAATGGGAGCCGACGGGGTTTCGGTTCATATAAATATTGGTGCTGATGATGAAGCCAAAATGCTGGAAGACTTGGGCAAGGTCGCGGTTGAGTGCATGGAGTGGGGAATGCCGCTTTTAGCCATGATGTATCCTCGTGGTGCAAAAATCAAGAGCGAAAATGACGTTGAAGTAGTAAAGCATGCTGCCCGAGTCGGGGCAGAGCTGGGCGCCGACATTGTCAAGTGTCCTTATACCGGTAGTCCAGACTCATTCAGGGAAGTGGTGGCAGGTTGCCCTGTGCCGGTAGTGATCGCCGGAGGCTCAAAGCTGAGCGATGAAGAAACACTGAAAATGATTGACGGAGCAATGAAGGCTGGGGCCGCCGGGCTTTCAATGGGAAGAAATGCTTTTCAACACGAAAAACCCGCTAAATTCGTAAGAGCCGCTTGCGCTATGGTGCATGAAGGAATTTCAGTTAAAGAAGCGCTCAAGATGATCAGGTCTTAAGATTAATGGGGAATTGCCTACGGCTCCCGAAATCTCATTTTAGAAATCCCTAACAGAAAAACTTCGTCCCTAGAATCGAGCCTACTCTTTTTTGTCTTCCAGCCCGGAAGCTTTCTTTAGTGTCAATTTTTGAGGCCTTGCAAAAGGGAAGGCAAGCGGAAAACCGCAGCCAACAAAACTAAAAAACAGGGCCAAATAAAGACACGGGAAAATCCCAAGAGGAGCTTGTCTGACGAGAGGGAGAGCCGCTCCCCTTGCTCGGGCGAAGCGCATACACCCCTGTACCTTAACAAAATTTACTTCCTTGCATTATATGCCGAACCTTGTATAATTTTGCCATGCTCACCAACGTGACGAAAGAAAGTACAATTTCTTTATAAACGGAGTGGTCGTTGCTTGGGGTTCCAGCTTATAAGCTGGGCCAGCCTTAACATGAGAAAAAACAGGGCGCAACCAGCGGGTCAAAGGTTTAATAATAGCCCTCCTTTCCCATAATAATTTTTGAATACCCACAAGGTGTTTCTGATGGCCGAAAAGCCAACCGATGATGAGTTAAAACAACGAATCGTCGATCTGGGAAAAATCGAAATTGATTATCAAAAGACCAAGAGAACCCTGGTGGAAACTCGTGCGATTTACCGCACGCTCTATGAATCAGCTAATGACGCTATTTTCATAATGAAAGAGAGCCGGTTTCTCCACTGTAACACAAAAACACTTAAAATGTATGGTTGTGAGAATAGTCAGATTATCGGAAAAACACCGTACGACTTCTCCCCGGAAAGACAACCAAATGGTGAGTTATCTAAAGAAAAAGCATTGGAGTTAATCAACTCCGCCTTGATGGGCGCGCCACAGTTCTTCGAATGGAGGCATTGCCGGAAAGACGGTACCCCCTTCGATGCAGAAATCAGTCTCAACCGAATAGAGCTTTTGCGAGATCCGCTTCTCTTCGCTATCGCGCGGGATATCACCAAGCGCAAGCAAGCGGAAAAAGAACTCCGCGCAGCCCTCTCCGAGATAGAGCATTTAAAAAAGCAGCTTGAAGCTGACTATACTTATCTTCGGGAAGAAATGAAGCTGTCCTACAACTTTGAAGAAATTATCGGTCAAAGCGATGCACTTAAGTGCGCTCTCTATAAAATAGAACAGATAGCCCCTACTGACGCTACCGTCCTTCTCCTTGGTGAAACCGGGGTGGGAAAAGAACTCTTTGCCCGCGCGATTCATAACGCGAGCTCCCGCAAAGAGCGACCCTTGGTGAAGGTGAACTGTGCCGCTCTCCCCCCAACGCTGATTGAAAGCGAGTTATTCGGCCACGAGAAAGGGGCTTTTACCGGCGCCCAGTCAAAACAGGTGGGGCGTTTTGAACTTGCCCATGGAACCACCATATTTCTTGATGAAGTTGGCGAACTGCCGCCAGCTCTGCAGGCAAAACTCCTTAGAGTGCTTCAGGATGGGGAGTTCGAACGGGTGGGCAGTTCCCACACCACAAGAGTCAACGTTCGGGTTATTGCAGCGACAAACCGCAACCTGGAGGAAGAGGTTAAGCAAGGTGGGTTTCGTGAAGACCTGTGGTATCGGCTTAACGTTTTCCCTATCACCGTACCCCCGCTTCGCGTACGCACGGAAGATATTCCTTTGATAGCGATTTTTTTCATCAACAAGTTTGCAAAAAGATTCGGGAAGTCCATTAAGACCGTCCCGCATAAGGTTTTACGCGCCCTGAAAAATTATCCCTGGCCAGGAAATGTCAGGGAGTTAGAAAATGTTATCGAACGGTCTGTGATTATCTCCCAAGGTCCTCTATTAACTATTGACCTCCCCGGGCCCCAGCACGCCGCGGTTGATGAAGGCCGAAAGATGGAAGAAGTTGAACGCAACTATGTTTTGAAGGTCCTCAAGGAGACCCATTGGAAAATCGAGGGGATCAACGGGGCCGCACAGGTTTTAGGGCTTAATCCGGGCACACTCCGCTCCCGGATGAAAAAGCTCGGCATTCAAAGGCCGAAGACCCTCCCCTGAACTTTTTGCTCGCCATACATTCGTCGATTCGATTTCTTTCCAAAAATTTCATGTTTTTCTTAAGGTGCCATCCGAAATCTCAAATCCGGTATATTCCCCCGTGATAATTCTTGGCTGACCATGAAATATCGTGACTTTCTATAAACTTGCCCCCGCCTGCAGGCGGATACAATATCAAAGTATAGTAAATTTATTAGATAGTTACATCATATTCCCAATAAAAAAGATACCCCGGCATGATTCTTGAGTTAATTAAGGTAAACTTCATAAAAAACTCAGGGCAACCAACACAAAACCTCTTAGAAATAAGGAGGTAGTAGCAATGAATAAAAAGCCAAACGAACAAGCCCAAAAAAATGAAAGCAAGCAAGGGTACTATACCCTCCGTTTCCGATCAACCGGCCTGGGAAAAACAATGCTTGAAGGAGAGCCGGCAGACGTGTTGGTGGTTGACGATATGCTGGTGATGCACATCCAATCGACAACCCCTACTCGCTGGCTCATCCGGGCAGCCTTAACCTATAAAGGGTTACTCAAGATGATAATGCTTGCCCTGAAGCCATCGGTTTTGAAGTTCGTCCTGTTCGGCTTTAAAAGCATTAAGAACCCGAAGCTGGGAGAAGATTTTTGATCGTTTTTAAGTCCCGGATGTAAGGCAGTCCCCAAAGGGTAAGAATCTAAGACGTAGCGGGAACGTTTCTGATAACGTTAGCGGATAGAAGGATCTATGGAGCAGTCTTTAAAAAATGAAAGCAAGCAAGGGTACTATACCCTCCGTTTCCGATCAACCGGCCTGGGAAAAACAATGCTTGAAGGAGAGCCGGCAGAGGTGTTGGTGGTTGACGATATGCTGGTGATGCACATCCAGACAACAACTCCTGTTCGCTGGGTCATCCGGGCAGCCATAACCTATAAAGGGTTACTCAAGATGATAATGCTTGCCCTGAAGCCATCGGTTTTGAAGTTCGTCCTGTTCGGCTTTAAAAGCATTAAGAACCCGAAGCTGGGAGAAGATTTTTAATAAATTACCCCTGCCTTTCCCGAAGAAAGAACAGGCGTTTAAAAGATGCAATTTTTTAGCGGGATGTTTAAAAAACATTCAAACAACAGCAGGGAGGACGCTATGTCTGCCATAGACCTAAGGGCTTGGATAGTGCTTCTGAAGCGCACTGGAGGCCAATTGGTTGAAATCGAAGAAGAGGTGGACTGGAAGTTTGAGATGGGCTGCCTTATTCGGAGAGTCTTTGATATTCACGGGGGAGGGCCGGCGATGCTTTTCAAGAATATCAAAGGATATCGGGACAAGGCGGGAAAACAGTTTTTTGCTGGTTCCTTTTCTTCATATCAACGAATGGCTATGATCATGGGTCTGCCTCCTGAGACGTCCTACCAAGATTTGGTTTTCGCCTATGTCAAAGGCGTAGACAACCCGATCCCACCTGTGCTGGTAGAGAGCGGACCCTGTAAAGAAGTTATTCGAAAAGGCAAAGACGTTGATCTTCTGAGCTTTCCCGTTCCTCACTTCCACCCTCTTGACGGCGGCCGGTACATGGGAACTTTTCACCTGGTTGTTACCAAAGATCCGGAAACCGGACTTCAAAACGTGGGCATGTACCGGATGATGGTGCATGACCGAAACCATTTGGGAACGCTGTTCTTGTCCCGTCAGGACTGGGAAGTACATTTTAGAAAATGGAAAGACCGGGGCAAGAAGATGCCCATTGCAATTTGCTTTGGACCTCCGCAAATCACACTATTGACTTCTATGGCAAAGTTAGATCACCCCCCCGATGAATTTTCCTATGCCGGGGGAATGGCGGGGGAGGCACTTGAACTGGTGAAATGCGACACGGTTGATTTGGAGGTGCCATCGAAGAGTGAAATAGTGTTGGAAGGTTTTGTTGATATGAACCCGGATACATTTCGTCTCGAGGGGCCTTTTGGCGAATACATGGGGTATATGGCCGGCAAGCCGGTTATGAGACCGGTGGTGGAAGTAACGTGTATGACTCATCGTGAAGATCCCATTTTCCAGGGGACGCTCGAGGGCCGTTGTGTTCCGGGCGCCAACGAAGACCATTATGGGGCTTCTGTTATCACCGCTGGCTACACTTACCGTCTTTTGAAAGCCCATAACATTGATGTGGTCGCCGTCTGTGCTCCGCTGGGCGCAAACGGATTTAATAAGGTTGTCATTAGCATACGCCAGCAACGGCAAGGTGAGGCCATGCAAATCGCTTCACTCCTCTGGGGATCGAGAGCGTCTTTTTTCAGGTTCAAAGAGGTCATTGTGGTGGATGAGGATATTGATGTCTATAACCCGAACATGGTGGAATTTGCGGTTGCCACTCGCGTTGATCCTGCTCACGATATCACGATTGTAGACGGTTTTCCGGGAATACCTCTCGATCCCCGCATTCCTCCGGCTGAAAAACAACCCTGGATGGGCGGCGGGAGATGGTCAAGAATTTGTATTGATGCTACCCGGCCCTTTACCTGGCCTGCGCAGGAGGAGTGGGGTGGAAAAAGATTCCCGCCGGTACAGCACTGGCCGATTGAGATCGAAGATCTAATTGACGCCAAATGGGAGAAGTATGGTTTAGGCAAATATCCGCGTCCTCCCCGGTGGAAAAACACTTATTAGTTTCAGTAAATATTTAAATTTTTTTTATGAAGAGGTGAATTATGGGTGGATGGGTAGGTAAAATTTTAAGGGTGGACCTCACTTCCGGTGAATTTGAGGTTGAGGATCTGTGTTCGGATTTTGCCAGAAAATATATCGGGGCCCAGGGGACAGCATCCAAAATTCTTATGGATGAGATCGACCCCACGATTGATGCTCTTTCTCCGGGAAACAAATTAATCTTCAGCACCGGCCCGTGCACCGGGACCGGAACGGTGTGCGGAGCTCGCGCGGTCTGGGTGGCCAAGTCTCCTCTTACCGGTGGAATTGCTTTTTCCAACACGGGCGCATATTTTCCCGCAGAAGTAAAATTCGCCGGCTACGATATGATCATATTTGAAGGCAAAGCTGAAGAACCCGTATATCTCTGGATTCATAATGATAAGGTTGAGCTCAGGAGTGCGCGTGATTTGTGGGGAAAAACCGTTTCGGAAACAGAACGGTTTATCCGCGCAGAAATAAAAAATGATTTAATTGCCCAAGACACCCGGATTGCTTGCATCGGACCAGCAGGGGAAAATCTCGTGCGAATGTCAGCGATCATGAATGACCTGAATCGAGCAGCAGGGCGGTGCGGAATCGGGGCAGTCATGGGATCTAAGAATCTCAAGGCAATTGCGGTGAGGGGGACTGGTGGAATTCCTATCGCCAAGCCCCAGGAGTTTCAGGCTGCGATAGCAAAAGCTCTGGCTGATGTTAAAGCCAGTCCGGTGGCAAGCCAAGCCTTCCCTGCGCTGGGGTCAAGCAGCTTGATTAACCTATATAATGCCGTTGGGGTTTTGCCGCATAAAAACTTTCGGGCCATGAATGTTGAAGAAGCCGCCAAGATCTCCGGGGAGGCAGTTGCGGAAGGCTTCCTGGTGAGAAACCGGGGATGCTTCGCGTGCCCGCTGGCATGCGGGGGACCCTGCCGGGTGACCGACCCTCCTTTTGCGGGAAAGGGAGATCGGCCAGAATATGAGACCAACTGGATTGCAGCTTCTTGCAGCGTTTATAATCCCGCTGCTCTGGTCAAGTTTAATGCCCTATGCAATGAACTGGGGTTAGATACTATTGATACCGGTAGCACCATTGCCTGCGCCATGGAGCTGGCCGAGAAAGGTTATTTGCCCGAAAAAGATGTGGGCGGGGCGTTGAAATTCGGGGATGGGGAAGCGCTGGTGAACTTAACCAAACAGATTGGGTATCGTCAGGGCATCGGCGACCTTATGGCGGAAGGAGGATATACCCTGGCGGAGAAGTATGGTCACCCCGAGTTGTTTATGCATGTGAAGAAGATGTCCTGGACCGGTTACGATGTTCGGAACGTTAAGGGAATGGCAGTCAATATGGCCACGTCGGTTCGGGGTGCCTGTCACAACCGGGGCTACACGCCTGCGGTTGAAATCCTCGGCATGCCCGTGAAAATGGATCCGCTTGCCATTGAAGGCAAAGCCGGCCTGGTGAAAACATTGCAGGATGAGATTGCGGGGATTATGGATGCCGGAGGCATTTGCTTATTTAGCATTACCGGACAATCTCCCCCTACCATGTTCGAGCAATTAGAAGCAGTCACGGGATTGGGAATCACCTTCCAGGATGCTGCCAAGGCAGGAGAAAGGATTTGGAACCTCCAGCGATTATTTAACCTGAGAGCCGGCATAACCAAAGAGCAGGATGCTATCCCCAGGAGGTTTTTTGAAGAACCGGCGACTGACGGCCCAACAAAGGAAGGGCTTTGGAACCCCAAGAGTTTGAGACCATGCTGAAAGAATATTATGTGGCCAGAGGCTGGAGCCAGGCCACGGGTTATCCTACGAAAGAGAAGCTTTTAGAATTGGGCTTAGAGGAATATGTTTCCCTTCTTCCGGAATAAAGACAAGCAAGAAGACCATGAAAATTGAAGTAAGGTTATTTATGCAGCTGAGGAAATATCTTCCCGTCGACGCCAAGGAAAACAAAGCCATTATTAGCTTTAAGGAAAAAGCAACCCTTGAAGATTTAGTCAACACCCTCGGCATTCCTGCGAACGAACAAAAGGTTGTGGTAATTAATGGCGTCTCCCAGGGCACCTCAGGGGAAAGTAATTGCCAGCCATTAAAAGATAAGGATCTGGTTTTGATTTTTCCGCCTGTCGGCGGAGGATAAATAGATGAAGTCGTCCTTATCAACAGGCGTGGAGATTTGCGGACCCCGGGGTTTAAAGACAATAACCGAGGATGAAACTTTTATAAATTGAATCAACAAGGAAGACGAGATGAAACGAACGATCAAAATTGACCACACTAAATGTACTGGTTGCCGGTATTGCGAGGCAGCCTGTTCCTTGAAACATTATTCAAACCAAGTAAACCCCAAAAAATCCAGAATAAGGGTCTTTCTGGATGAAGATAATGATCGGTACCTTCCGATAATCGCCGGGCCCTTCTCCCATGAAACCGAAGGCAGTTCTGGATTTTGTCTTTCGATTGGGGGAAAAGAATATGATCAGTCCACCCTGTGGCAGGCATCCCGCTCCAGCGGGCCCTGGTTTAGAGAGCCGGGGACGGACAAACTTTTAAAATGTGATTTTTGTGGGAAACCACCGAATCCTCACTGTGTAAAGGTCTGTGCCAGCGGAGCCTTGACCTTTGTGGAAGAGTAACGAATAGGTTTGCGATAAAAAGAAAAGGAGAAGAAAAAATGGCAGACAAAGCGTACGACGCAATCATTGTCGGGGGTGGCAATAAGGGGTTGGTGGCCGCCATGTACCTGGCTAAATACGGGGGCATGGAGGTAGGCATTTTCGAGCGGAGACATGAGCTGGGAGGAGGTTGGTCGAGCGAAGAAAGCGCTGCGCCGGGTTTTATAACCAACACCCATATGGCGACCGTGGGAAAGTTCTACCACACGGTGATGCCCTGGGATTTTCCTGACTTTCAGGAAAAAGGGGGAACTTGGATTCCCTACTATGTTGCTCACGGCTCGATATTTGAAGAAGACCAGTCCTGCGTCGGGATCTATGGAGAAGACCATGACCCTGACCAGACAAAATCAGCTAAAGAAATAGCCCGGTTTTCACAAAGAGATGCGGATGCCTGGGTAGAGTGGTGGAAAAAATGGAAGGAAAAAATTGAACCAGCTTTTCTTAAGACCATATATAACCCAGTGTCTCCCATGGGAGTTCCTGATCCTCTGGAACAAGCACTTATGAACCCGGAAGTGGGAATCGAACCAGACTGGGCAGTAAAATCTCCGATTGAACTGTTGCGGGACATTTTTGAATCGGAAGCGATTCAGTCTCATTTACTTCGCACAGTTCATGCCTGGTCCGGAAACAACCCGCCTGATTTAGGGGCGGCAGCGATCGCCCAGCTTCTCGGAAACTTCCTCTTTACCCAGTATGGGTGTATTGAGGGAGGTTCCCACTCGTGGGCGCACGCCTGCCACAAGATTTACCTTGAAAATGGCGGAAAAAGTTTTACCAAACATGAAGTCGACAAAATTCTGATTGAAAATGGCAAAGCGAAAGGTATTCGCCTTACTGACGGCTCGGAAATCGAAGCGCGCAAATTGGTGGTGAGCACTCTCGATCCGCATTCTCTTTGTTTCAAGCTCATGGGAGAAGAGTATTTTGCCCCCCGAACCCTGCGGAGGGTGAAACATTTATCGAGAAGAAACATTGCCATTACCTGGTACCATTGGGCAGTACATCAACTTCCCCACTATAACGCTTCAACAATAAATCCGGACATCGATAAAGTTGGTGCCCTCAATTTAATCACCAAGGATCCTGAGGCATTAATCCGTGAGGATGCGTGGAAAAAATTGGGAAAGATCCCGCCGGATCTCAATCTCATGGTATGGTCCCATTCTATCGTTGATCCAAAACAGGCTCCTAAGGGAAAGTATACCGTAGCTTCTGAGCAGTTCGTGTTGTCTGCTGATAAGTTGAACGAGAAGGAATGGCGGGAGTTTAAGAAGCAACATGCTGAAGATGTCATAAAACACTGGAACAAGTTCGCTCCCAATATGACTGGGACAATGTGATCGGGTACGATCCCTTGACCCCGTTTGATTGCACGCGATTGACCAATATGGGACCGCAGGGTAACTGGGCGGTGATCGATAACATTCCCAGCCAGACGGGGCGATTTCGGCCAGTTCCAGAACTGGCCCGGCACAAGACACCTATAAAAAACTCTGTACGCTACCGGAACTGCGTGGCCTTTCACTGGCTGCGGAATGACCTGTCAAGGGTATAACTGCTATAAAGTAATTGCCGAAGACTTTGACGTTCAGAGACCCTGGGCGGTAGATGGAAGGCCTTTTTGAGGGTTGGGCGCAGGACGCAGAGAAGTCTCACTGTTACCACAAAAGGGAGAAAATTCATGGAAACAAAATATGATTTTATCATTATCGGAGCAGGTCCTAATGGTCTGCAGACCGGAGCATATCTCAGCAAGGCAGGACAAAAAGTTCTTGTTCTGGAGCAGCGGTATGAGTGCGGCGGAGGGCTTATGGACTGAGGAATCCACCTATCCCGGGTTTCTTGCACAGCACCCACGCGATTTACATGATGATGGCGGATTACGCACCGGTGTACAAGGATTTTCGTTTGGAAGAAGACTATCTGGTGAAACACATTCATCCGGAGCTGGTATTTGCCATGCCCTTTTCGGACGGAAAATGTCTGCGGGTGTACCAAGGACGTGGAGCGCACCTGCGAGTCGATAGCGCAGTTTTCCCAGAAAGATGCGGAGAGCTATCGCAAGTTCTATGCGGTGTGTAAGCGATGTATGGATGAATTCATCGCCCCCGCAACCTACGTGCCGCCCATGGGGGCGTTGGATCAGATTGTGCGGCTCCAACAGACGGAAGTCGGACAGATGATAATGGAATACAGCGAGAAGCCGGCGATCGAGATCATTGACGAGATCTTCGAGAACGATCGGGTCAAGACCTTGTTCTTGTACCTGGGGACGCACTGGGGGGTGAAGTATGATCAGAATGGATTGGGGTACCTGGTGCTTCTTTATCTTAACCGGGCCCACAACTATCAAATCGTGAAGGGTGGTTCCCACATGGTCCCCCAGGCCTTAAACAAAATAATTCATGAGAACAGTGGACTGGTAAAGAACAATCAGCGGGTAAAACGGATTATCGTTGAGGGCGGTGCGGCCAAAGGGGTGGAGATGGAGGAAGGGGTGATGTATGAGGCGCGAAAGGCGGTGATAAGCAGTATTGACCCGGAGCAGACCTTCCTGGAGCTGATCGACGAGAAGCAACTGGACGAAGAATTTGCAAGAAAGATCAAAGGATGGCAGTGGGAATCATACAGCCTGCTGGGAGTGCATAGCGCTTTGGAGGAAAGACCGAAGTTCACGGCTGCGGTCTCGGATCCGGACATAAACAATGCGTTAGTCTATATTCTGGGCTATGAAAAGTTGGATGACCTGATCGGTTATCTGGATTCGCTTTACGCGGGAGAGGTACCCAAAGAGATTGGCTTTAACTGTTGTTTCCCGAGCAACCATGATCCGAACCTGGCGCCTCCGGGGCGATGTGTGAGTTTGATTTCCGCCATGATGCCGTACCGGCTAAAGGAGGGGGGACCAGAGCAATGGTATAACCTCAAGTTCAAAGAGGGGCTTGCGGACAAGTGTCTTGGTGTCTTGGAGCGGTACGCCCCCAACATTACTAAGGACAAAGTGTTCCAAACCTACATTTCCACGCCGGTAGACATTGGGAACAAGTTCTTGGATATGCGGGAAGGATCGATAAAACAGGGCGCATACACTCCCTTTCAGATGGGCTATTTGCGGCCGAGCGAGGAATGTTCGCATAACCGGACACCGGTGAAAAATCTGTACCTGGCGGGGGCATGCTGCTACCCCGGGGGCTGTGTGATCTGGGGGTCCGGGTATCTCTGCACGCAACATGTGGCGGAAGACTACGGCATTGAAAAATGGTGGAAAGAGCCTGAAATCGTAACTAAGCTCAAGGAAAGCGGAATGGCTTAATCTTAATATTTATAAAAGGAGGAAGGCTTATGAGACTAAAAGGCAAAGTAGCTATTATCACCGGAGCTGGGCAGGGGCTGGGGCGGGAATTCGCACTGGCGTTTTCCAGGGAAGGTGCCAAGGTAGTAATTGCGGAGATCAACTTTGAGAACGCCCAGAAAGTAGCCAAAGAGATAGAAGCGAGCGGAGGCGAGGCGCTTGCCATAAAGACTGATGTGACCTCCAAGCACGACACCGAGGAGATGGCGAAAAAGACGGTGGAACGATTCGGCCGGATTGACATACTGGTGAATAATGCTGGCATATACCATGGGGTACAAATGACACCCTTTACGGAGATAACCGAAGGGGATTGGGACAAGATGATGACAGTGAACGTCAAGGGGATGTGGCTTTGCTGCCGGGCCGTGTTTCCGCAGATGAAGACCCAGGGGAAAGGGAAAATCGTCAATCTTTCCTCGGCGGTGTTTGATCTCGGCATTCCCTTTGTGCTTCACTATGTGGCCTCTAAAGGGGCGGTGGTGGGATTAACTCGAGCGTTGGCCAAGGAGATCGGAGCCCACGGTATCACGGTGAATTGTATTAATCCCGGATATACCTGGACCGAGGCGAGCAAGAAGTTTGGAGAAAGCTTCCCTCCGGGATTTCTCGAGGTTGTGGATAATGTGTTGCAGGTAATCAAACGAAGAGAGCAACCCTCAGACTTAACCGGCGCTGTTGTCTATCTTGCCTCTGACGAATCCGATTTTGTTACCGGCCAGAGCCTGGTCATTGACGGCGGCATGGCGATGCATTAAAGCGTTCTTCAGCAAAAAGGTTTCCTAAAAAAAATAGCGATACAGAGATTATCCACGATACTGGGCTAAAAATTTTTCAGACTCCTTTGATTAACCTCTAAAAATATCATCTGGAGGACAATAGGCATGCTTTTTCGGTTTGGCACCCTTTATTTTTAGGCTTTATCTGGCCACATGATTTTTATTGGTTGCTTTGCTTCGACGCGGAAAGGGTAATAGATCTCCTCCTTTTAGCGTTAATAGCACAGCAAATATGCCAATACCAAAAACGATAATAATTATAAAAAAAAGCATTGAATTAAATATGGTACTCATTTATCACCCGTCGTTTTCAATAATTTTCTCTTCACCTTCTTTTGCAAATCCTTTCGTCACTGGGGGTAAGTGCGCGTGTAGTTTTGGTTGAGTTACATTCCCGGTGGCATACCCTCCAACCTCCCCCACCCGTACCTCCGCCCATTCCTCCGCCGCCCGGCCTTTCTCCGCCCATCCCTTGTGGTCCATTTTCCGGCGACCTCGGCTGCAGTTCGTCTTGCATCTTTTGATACTCTCTCATCTGTTTTTCTGTCAGGACTGCCGCGAGTTGTTTTTCGGTCGATTCACCAAGGCGTTGCAACTCACACCTCAAGCAACAGTCTCCTCCACGGGGTTCTTGTCCTTTGTACTTCCCAATGATGTCCTGCTGTTTCTTGCAGTATTCCTCCATTATCGGACGAACTTTTTCTTGCTGCTCATCAGTGAGGTTAAGTCGGTCTCTCATTGACGCAAGGAGTTCTTCCGGTGTATACTGTGGTAGTGCCATTCCCCCTCCAGGGGGAGCCCATCCCTTCCTCCCCATCCTTGGCTGCGAACATGCCACCAGGAAGATGAGCAGGGAAAAGAGCATTATTTTTGGTAAATGTTTTAAAAAATGATGCTTACAAATATACGTGATTGACGATTTGCTTCCTCCATTCATAATGATCTCCTTTCGTTATAACTACGCATGTCAGATGCCGAGAAGCCTCATTAATGAAATGTTGTCGTTTGATGTTTAAGAAAGGTTACACAACAATAAATTTTTTATTGCAGAGAAAATTTTCATCACGGAGGGCATCTGGGGAATTCGCGAATATTTTTAGTTAAAACAACATGTTGCGGTATAGAAAACTCAAAAAAATTCAGCATGACCTATTTTTTTGTAACTTTTTCGAATTGGCCCGCAACTATATAGGTGAAGAAGAAAATGGGCAGACGAAAGTCAAAGAATAGTTCTATGGAGGATTCTTCTTGTGGTTCAACATTAAATGAGTTGGAATCATAAAGGATTTAAAGAGAAGGGAAAATAAACAATAACTTTTACCATGAAAGGAGAACACATGAACAAACCCAAATTAATTGGCGGCCTAGCTTCTGGTATTTATTGTAGGCGCCTTGGCCGGAGCGTGGGGAAATCAATTATACTTTATGCACAGCATAAAGCACAGATTTGAGCGATTCGCAAAGGGTGGGCTGCCGCCGTTTATGTCCGGGCACAGAATGGAACAATTCGCCGAAGGTGGGCCAATGCCGTTCATGTTTGGGCATAAAATGGAGGGATGTGCGAAAGGCGGGCAACCGCCATGTATGTTTGAGCACAGAATGGAGCGATGCGGGAAAATAATTAATGAGCTCGACCTGACGGCAGACCAAAAGAAAAAGGTTGATGATATCTTGACCAAAAATCAGGACGAAAGAAAAAAGCTCATGGATAGCCTCAGGGAAGCGCACAAACAGCTCAACACCGTGGTTTCTGCCAAAGAATTTGATGAAGCTGCTTTCCGGAAAGGTTTTCAACAGGTATCATCCATTAAGGAAAACTTAGCCGTGCTCAGGGCAAAAATGATTCCAGAGCTAAAGACTGTACTTACTCCTGAACAGGTCGGATACTTGAGGGGGCGAATGGAAGCAAGAAAAGAGTTTTGCAAGAAAAACCGCGGGGGTTCACGGCGGGGGCATCACGGCGGCTTGGCTGAACCTGATATGACCCCCCAAAAATACCAGGAACAAGGCGACAAACCGAACTCTTAACGACAGTGATTGGCGTTTGCCGAACGGGGCAGGAAAAAAATTATCTCCTGCCCCGAAACTCGGTTGTAAAATTTTGTAATCAGTTTAAAATAAGCAAAGGCGAAAAAAGCTGTTTAAAATTCAAAGCCGAGTAAATTGCTGCTTTATCGTTAGAGATGCCTACTCATACTACCACTCGTAGACGACAACGACATTGTCCGCCGGGTTACTGCCGGGGACATTAACGCGTTTGGATTTTTGGTGCAAAAATACCAGGGGCACATTTTAGCTGTTGTGGGAAATCACATACCGTATAACCAGGCAGAGGAGGTAGCGCATGATGTTTTTGTAAAAGCGTATCAGTCTCTGCTGACCTTTAAATTCAAGGGCGGCTTTAAACAGTGGCTGTCGGTAATTGCAGTAAGGACGTGTTATGATTTCTGGAGAAAAGAATACCGTTCCCGCGAAATCCCGATGAGTTCTTGCTCTGAAGAAGATCGAGTTTGTCTGGAAAGGGCAATGGCCAGTCAATCAAATCAAATAACGTCTGAAAAAAATTTGCAGAAAGAGGCTGGCGAGTTATTGGGTAGGGCTTTGGATAGATTGTCGCCCGAAGATAGAATGGTTTTAGAGATGGTTTACCTGGAGGGCCTCTCGGTCAAAGAGGCTGCCGGCCTTCTTGGGTGGAGCGTTGCGAATGTGAAAATTCGCATATTTCGCTCACGGAAAAAACTCCGCAAGATCCTTACAGGATTTTTAGAAGACTAAGGGAGGATGGTATGCGATTTAATAAAAAAGATTATACACAACTGGAAAGCGCGCTCATAAAAGCATATCGGGGAAAAGAAAAACCCCAGGTGAGTGAGCAATGGGAAATGAATGTCATGAGACACATCCGCAGCCTCGGGGCACTTCCTTTTAAAGCCAGCCCCTTTGAGCTTTTTGAGCAATTTGGGTGGCGTTTTGCGCCTGCTGCTTGTGTTGTGATCGCTTTGTTGACCTTTTGGATGGTCAAGCTTGATGTTACTCCTGAGGATGAAATGGCAAAATTTTCTATAGAGCATCCCATTGAGGCGAGCTACATAGAAATGCCTGGGTTATAAGGAGGGAGAACATAATGAACAAACTCAAAGTAGCAATAATAATACTTCTGGTGCTTACCGTAGGCGCGCTGGCAGGTTCTTTAGGAAACAAGCTTTATTTTAAGCATAGATTTGAGCGATTCGTCAAAGGCGGCCGGCCGCCACTCATGCATATATTTATGAGAAGAATGGTTCAGAATCTCGACCTAACAGAAGCGCAAAAAACGGACATAGAAAAAATTGTGCGTCAGGCAGAGAAAAAGATAGTAAGCTTCAGAGAAAAATACCACCCTGAGTTTGAAAAAATTATGGATGACACCATCGCGCTCATAAAGGAAAAGCTAACCGATGAGCAGAAAAAAAAGTTGGACAAATTACACGAGGAATTAAAAACGAGGGGACGAATGGGCCCCAGAGGCATGCCCCATCCACCCATGATGGGCGGAGATGCCTGATCAATTATTTGCCACAATGAAAGAGCGCCTCAATCTAACTAAAGAACAAGAAGAAAAAATCCGCCCGGTTATAGATGCGAGCATGGAGAAAAAGCAAAACATATTTAAAAAACATGGAGAACAAAAACGAGAAAATATGCGAACATTGGAAAAGGACATAAAGGCACTTGACCGGGATACGGGAAAACAGCTTGGCTCAGTTCTGACTGAAAAACAATTAAAAGAGTATCAGAAAATTCAAGAAGAGCAATGCGAGGGAATGCCCCCGGAAATGGACCACCATGATGCATCACCGGAATTCGAACCAGGCCCTCCTCCTATGCCCTGAGGAGGGGGTTGGCCGCCCTAAGGCGTAAAGATCTGAAATGGAGCGTTACAGGCGTTTGGTTTTTTTCAGAAAGCGAGCCGTGCCATAAAAGATGAAGAGAGGGACAGAGAACAGGCCGAGAAGCGCAGGACGGCCGAGTATGCCGGCAGGGCCGAAAAGGTAGAAGTACTTGAATGCCAGAACCACGTAAACACCGAACAAGGTGCCGAAGATGGTCCCGAATTCTTTTTTGACCACCTTCTTCCAGGCGAAGTGATGCTGCTTCATCGTCTGAGCCAAACCGTGCACCCTTGGCAGGAAACGGTTTGTGTTACGGCAGTACTCTTCGTATTCCGTGCCGAATTTTTCACGGAGGAAACGCTCTTCTTCAAACACGATGCCCACGTATACCAATAGAAAAAAGGGGAAGACCACGCCGTACATCCAGGGCGATCCGTACATAAGGCAGAACCCCAGTGCAATAAGGAGGTTGCCGGTGTACATGGGGTTGCGCGTATGTGCGTAAATGCCTTCTGTTGCCAGGTCTTTCGCATAAACCCGGCGATTAAGACCACCGCGCTTGACGTATACAAGGCCGATTGTAAGGCACCGGACAATTTGGCCCAGCAGCGCCATTGCTACACCTAAGCCGGTGGCAAAGAGATCCAGCTCCTCATCTCCCGCAAAAAATGAAGGCCGAACCAGAAGAACCACGAGCAGGAAAATAACCGGGAAAAACCCATTCCGGAAACGGAAAAAAAAAGCTCCGATGGCACAAAGGCCTGTATCGACAGGCGAGCGTTGGTTCGTGGTCATTTTACGGCAAGCATCCCGCAGAAGTTGTACCACCTGAAAAACGCCTCGCAGTGTCTGAACCCGCATTCCAGGAGAAGGTCTCTGTTTTCGAAATAATGGTAGGGGATCAGCACATTTTCGAGGGCTTCCCGTTTCTGTGCAATCTCCAATTCCGAGTAGCCGCTTCGTTTTTTCATATCGTAGTAGTACTTAATAAATAGTCTATTGATCGTCGAATCCGGGCTGAGCACCTTCTCGATGAGAATGAGACAACCACCGGGGTTGATACCGGAAGCAATCGCCTGGACCACTCGCGTCCGATAAAGCGGTCGGACGAATTGAAGGACCAGGTTCATGACGACCACGGAGGCGTTTACCACACTTACTCCCTTGTTCAGGTCTGCGCAAATCAGTTCGCACGGTCTTGTCACTCCACGCTCGGCCAGTTTCTTCTTCGCCCTGAGGAGCATCGCTTCCGAAAAATCCACGCCCACAAAGGACACACCTTTTGGGATCAGGGCGTCAATTTGCACGAAGGTGGTGCAGGTGGAACAGCCCAGATCGTACAAATTGGTACCCGGTATGGAAAAATCGGCTGATATTTCCCCGATCATCCGTTGCACCTCCTCATAGAAGGGCACGGAACGATCGAGCATATCGTCAAATACCTCAGCCGTCTTTTCTCCAAAGCTAAAATCTTCTACGCGGCTGTTTTTTTTCTGGAACAATTCGTCTTTTTTTGGTGACATCCCAATATCCTTTCTGATTATTATTTTTAAAAAAAGACGATAGAGTGCGTTTGAAAGCCGTTAGTTTTCAGATTAACCCCGATTTTGTAGTTTTGGACAAGAAAGATTCTTTGAAAATCTTATTATTATATTTATTTTTTATAATTTAAAAAGAAAAATTTTTTTGTATAGGTTGGCGCGGGATAATTGACGCTGATGTGGTGTACGGGATTTCAAAAAAAACAGGGAATTAGCAGGTTACCCCCCCCCTTTTTAATAAGCGTCCCCAACGGGATTTGAACCCGTGTTGCCGGCGTGAAAGGCCGGTGTCCTGGGCCGGGCTAGACGATGGGGACAAAAAATGAGCCGCACAGGATTCGAACCTGTGACCACCGGATTAAAAATCCGATGCTCTACCAGCTGAGCTAGCGGCTCACTATTTTTATTATAGAGAAAAATTTATCAAAAAAAAAGAATTTACCCCAATTACTTTTTTGAAGGAAACGGGGGTTTTGCTATGATGGTTTCCCCCCGCTCAAACCCTACGGAAATTAAGATAAACTTTCTTTCCGTCAATTTTTCAAGAAGCTTAATATACTTTTTGGCATTCTTGGGCAAGTCATTGTATTTTTTTATGCCCGTTAAATCTTCCTGCCACCCTGCCACTTCTTCATAAACAGGCTCACAGTTTTTCAGGGCGTGAATGCTGGCCGGAAATTCAGAAACCTCTTTTCCTTCTAATTTGTAAGCACGACAAACTTTTATTTTTCCCAGTCCGGTTAAAACATCGAGCTTAGTTAAAGCCAAATAAGTAAACCCATTGATTCTGTTGGCATGCTTTAGGGCAACGATATCAATCCACCCACAGCGCCGGGGTCTCCCGGTGGTAGCCCCGAACTCGCCCCCTTTTTCTCGCAGGGTCAGCCCGATTTTATCATTTAGTTCGGTTGGGAAAGGCCCTTCTCCGACCCGGGTTGTGTAAGCCTTGACAACGCCGACAACTTCATCAATTTTTGTCGGTCCCACCCCGCTTCCGACACAAGCCGCACCAGCTACTGTATTGGAAGAGGTGACAAAAGGATAAGTTCCGTGGTCAACATCTAAAAGAGTTCCCTGGGCTCCTTCAAAAAGGATGTTTTTCTTTTTTTTCATTAACTGGTTGATGACTACGGACGCATTAATGACATTTGCCTTTAGTCTTCTCGCCAGGGCAGAATATTTTTCAAACAGTGCGCTCCCGTCAAAACCTTCTTGGTCAAGGTACTTAGTTAAATAGAAATTTTTTTCGACCGCGTTTTTTGCAAGCTTTTCCCTAAACACCTTCTCATCAAAAAGGTCAATAACCCGGATCCCGGTTCGGACTATTTTATCTCCATATGCTGGCCCGATTCCCCGGCCGGTGGTGCCGATTTTATTACTTCCGGCTTTATTCTCTTTTCCGATATCAATCAGCCGATGGTACGGAAAAACAAGGTGCGCCTCTTCGCTGATAAGCAGTTGGGTTTCATTTTGAAAAAATCCCTGCGATTTTAATTCGTTAATCTCATCCAGCAAAGTCTCTAAGTCGAGGACTACTCCATTGCCGATGATGCAGATCTTTTTGGGGTGGAGGATTCCGCTCGGGATCTGGTGAAGAATAAATTTTTTGTTGCCGATTACTACAGTGTGGCCTGCATTGCTCCCGCCCTGAAACCGAACGACTGCGTCAGCAAATTCGGTATAAATATCTACGATCTTGCCCTTCCCCTCATCTCCCCATTGAGCTCCAACTACGATTACATTCGCCAATTTCTTATATGCCTATACGAGTTAGAACGATAAAAAGCCCGCGCTGAGGCGGGCTAAGTTTTTTAGTCAGCCTTGTCAAAAAAAATAACGCTTATTGCCCTTCTAACTGGATTTGTTTGACCGAGATAATATTTGGCAATTGGGCGAGGCCCTGATAAACCTCCCCAGAATAGAGAGAATCAACTCCCAAGATAACTAACGCTTCACCCTCTTTCTCTCGACGGCCAAACTGCATGCGGGAGATATTAATGTGGTTCTTAGCCAATGTTGAACCAATATCGCCGATTACCCCAGGTTTATCCTGGGTGTGGAAGAGGAGCATATTGCCCTCGAGTACTGTTTCCAACCGGAAGTCATCGATGCGCACAATCCAGGGATCATGCTTTCCAAAAACGGTTCCGGCCAACCGGCTTTCTCCCGACGTAGTTTTGGTTTTGAGGGTAATGAGGTCAGCGAAATCAGTTGACCCCATGCTTTTTGCGCCCACAACTTTAATCCCTCTTTCATTAGCGATGTTCAACGCATTAACAAAATTTACATCTTCATCGATCTTTTTAAGGAGGCCTTGGAGCAAATAAATAGTAATCGGGGTGAGGTCATAACCGATAAGATTACCGCTGTATTCAACAGCAACCTCTTCAAGGGTTCCAGTGATTGTCTGTGATTGGAAACTCCCCATGCGCTCTGCAAGGGTTAGATAGGGCGACAAGGTGGCAAGCAGCTCTCCGCTGATAGAGGGGACGTTGACCGCGTTGTTGATAGTCCCATTTACTAAGAAATCCACCATCTGTTTCGCGATATCCACCGATACATTTACCTGCGCTTCCTCTGTAGAAGCCCCCAAGTGAGGGGTGCAGATTACTTCTTCAAGCTGGAGCAAGGGATGGTCTCCTGATGGCGGCTCCTCCACAAACACATCGAGCGCTGCGCCAGCAACCTTCCCGGATTTAATCG
Source organism: uncultured delta proteobacterium (assembly GCA_963736755.1). Lineage (GTDB taxonomy): Bacteria > Desulfobacterota > WTBG01 > JAGOGO01 > JAGOGO01. The sequence continues at coordinate 66,177 of CAVTQE010000017.1, forward strand.
CGTCATACAGGTCGGCTTCATTAACGATTCCGCCTCGGGCGCAGTTAATAATTCTCACCCCGGTTTTCATTTTTTTGAAGGCTTCTTTGTTTATCAGGTTTTCGGTGTCTTTATTTTTTGGGGTATGAACGGTGATAAAGTCAGCGCGAGCGAAAAGATCGTCAAGAGAAACTATTTCTACCCCTAATCGTTCAGCCACAGCAGGAGTCACGAAAGGATCATAAACAACAACGTTTATTTTTAAACCTCGGGCGCGCTCCGCAACCACGCTTCCGATTTTTCCCATTCCGATAACCCCCAGGGTTTTATTGTAAATTTCTGTGCCCATAAACTTCTTTTTTTCCCATTTTTTGGCGCGCATGGAAGCAGTGGCCTGGGGAATGCTTCGCACCAGGGCCATAAGCATAGCAAGAGCATGTTCGGCTGTGGTTACGGTATTGCCTCCAGGAGTATTCATAACCACAATACCTTTTTTAGTGGCCGCTTCTTTATCAATATTATCAGTCCCAGAACCCGCTCTTCCGACCACCTTCAGACGAGTAGCTGACTCGATGATTTCTTTGGTCACCTTAGTGGCGCCTCTTACTGCCAAGCCGTCATAATTTCCGATGATTGCCTTAAGTTCATCTGGTTTTAAGCCGATTTTGACATCGACTTCAATTTCCTGGGCATTTCGAAAAACTTCCACACCTTGTTCGGAGAGATCATCGCTCACTAAAACTTTAATCATTTTTCTTTCCCTCTTTTTACATTTCCTTCTCTAATATTTCAGCCGCAGCCTTAACGCCTTTGCCCATCTCGACGGAGACCCCAAGCTCTTTTAAGGTCATTTCCAAAGCGGAGATAACCATAATAATATCATAAGCATCCAAATATCCCATATGGGCGATCCGGAAAATTTTCCCCTTTGCTTCGCTTTGGCCCCCGGCAATGGTGATATTATGTTTATCGCGAAGAATTTTTACTATTTTTTGGCCATCTGTCCCGGCTGGAGCTTTGATTGCAGTAACAGCATTGCTTGGGCTGTCCGGGGCATAAAGCTCTAAGCCCAATGCTTTAGCTGCAGCCCGGGTGGCGTTAGCCAAACGAGCATGTCGTTTAAACACTTTTTCTAACCCATCTTCCTTAATCATATTAAGGGATTCCCTTAATCCCATGATTAAGGATACTGCGGGTGTAAAATTTGTTTCGTTATCTTTTACTAATTTTTTTAGCTCTTTTTTAAAATTAAAGTAGTATTTGGGTATATCTGATTTTTCAACAAAAGACAAGGCCTTATCGCTCAATGTAACAAATGCAAGTCCTGGCGGCAACATAAACGCCTTTTGAGACCCCGAAACTACCACATCCAGACCCCATTTGTCGACCGGAAGATCAAAAACACCAATTCCGCTGATGGCATCAACAATCAACAGGGTGTTATCATATTTTTTTACTATCTCCGCGATTTCCCGGATAGGATGCATAACCCCCGTGGATGTCTCGCTCGCCTGAAGAAAGACGGCACGAATAGCGGGATTTTTTTCCAGTTCCTGGGCAATAAGTTTTGGGTCAACCGCCTGACCCCAGGGCACATCAATACAAATTGGTTTAACCCCATAAGCCTCACAAATTTCGGCCCAGCGTTCACCGAACTTTCCTGCTCGCACTACCAAGGAGGTGTCACCCTTACAGAGCGTATTTGTTACCGCCCCCTCCATGGCGCCCGTGCCTGAAGAGGCAAGGATAAGAACCTCATTTTTTGTCTGAAAGAGAAATTTTAAGCCCTCCCGAACCTCTTCCAGAACCTTAACAAAGGCTGGCGCTCGATGGTGAATGATTGGTTCGGACATGGCCGCTAATACTTTTGGTGGCACAGGAACCGGTCCTGGCGCCAATAAATAATATTTTCTCTGCATTTATAAAACCCCCTTTGTCTTGGTTTTTATTTAAGTTTCCATTTTTTAACAGGGAGAGGAATTTACCAGAATAACTATAATTGTCAAGAAAAATTATAAGATTATGTTGAAATGAAAGCAATTTCTTTTTAAATTAAAGGGAGAAGGTATTTTTTTGGTTTTCTCTTTTTTCACCAACAACCTGAAAGAGCTTAAATTTTGTAAAAAATTAAGAGAGCAGGGAAGTGGCTGGTAAAATTGAGTCTATAGAAAAAGAAATTAAAAAAATTGAAGATCGCCTGAACAAGCTTAAGAAAAATAAAGCTGAGTCTGAATTAGATAAAAACATTCAGGTGGCAACGGTTTCTCTTTTAAAGAATGTGATAAAAGACCTTAGACAGCAACAGCAAAAATTAACCAAATTAAAAGATCAAGAGCAATAATCTTGACGGCTTCGTAAAAACCATCTGCGGCGTTGCACGTGCATGCACGAAGTTCATTGCGGCGTACAGGTAAGTACGCCTCATTCCGTCGGATTTGCGCGCCTTGCATCTGAAGCTTTTTACTGTGCCGTCTGATTTTCGACTTTTTACGGCTTCATAATCTTCAAGAAAATATTGTTGGAGAACGCTTTGGCCCTGAAGGTTAACGAGATCTTTTTTAGTATCCAGGGGGAGTCTTCGTACGCTGGCTGGCCTTGTGTTTTTATTAGGCTTACGGGTTGCAATTTACGATGCTCGTACTGCGATACGGTGTATGCATACGAGGAAGGCAAAGAGAAGACCATTACAGAAATCCTGGAAGAAATCAAAAAATTCCCTTGCACGCTGATCGAAATTACCGGGGGAGAGCCTCTTCTGCAAAGTGATACCCCAGTGCTTAATTGAAACCCTTCTTGAAAAAAATTACCGGGTTCTTTTAGAAACGAATGGGAGTCTTGATATTAACAGCGGTGAGCAATCAGTGCGTGAAAATAGTAGATTTTAAATGTCCCAGCAGTGGAATGTGCCAGTTCAATAATTTAAATAATATAGACTATCTTGCCGACCATGATGAAATAAAGTTCGTTATCGGAAACCGGGAAGATTTTGACTATGCCAAGGGGATAATAACTCTTTTAAAGGAAAGGCCTTTTTTAAAAAGGCCCATTCATTTTGCGCCGGTTTTTGGAAAAATAAAACCCGGAGAACTTGCCAAGTGGATACTAACAGAACAGGTGCCCGTTCACCTTCAGCTCCAGATTCAGAAAATAATTTGGCCGAAAAAAAAGAGAGGTGTCTGAAATGGGGGGAAAAGCGGTGGTCCTTTTGAGCGGGGGGATGGACTCTACCACAACCCTGGCGATAGCCAAAAAAGAAGGATTTGAAATCTATGCCTTAAGCTTTGACTATGGCCAGCGAAACTCTTTAGAAATTAAAAAGGCTGAAAAGATTGCCGTGTTTTTCGGAGTAAGGGATCACCTGGTTATCCCTGTGCACCTTAAAAAGATAGGGGGCTCGTCTCTTACTTCTGATGGGATATCTTTGCCGAGAGGGAGAGACTTCGGAGAAATTGGGAAAGAAATTCCTTCGACGTATGTCCCGGCCAGGAATACCATATTTCTTTCATACGCGCTTGCCTGGGCCGAAGTTCTGGGAGCTGGGGACATATTTATTGGGGTTAATGCAATAGATTGCAGCGGATACCCGGATACAAGGCCAGAATATATCCATGCTTTTGAGCAAATGGCCAACCTGGCCACGAAAGCTGGGGCAGAGGGAAAATTACAGTTCAAAATTCGTATCCCGCTTATAAACCTGAGCAAGGCAGAAATTATCAAAAAAGGGATGGAGCTTGGGGTTGATTATTCGCTCACCCATAGCTGCTACGATCCCCTTTCCCAACGGCATGGCTTGCGGTGAGTGTGATAGTTGCAGACTTCGCCTAAAGGGGTTTGAAGAAGCTGGCTTTAAAGATCCGATTTCCTATAAGGAGATTCGTTAACATAAATTTTTCTATTAAGGAGGTGTTTCGTGCCCGTTATTACGTATAGAAATTTAAAAGTTCAGGTGGATGATGAAGGTTATCTGGTAAACTTTGAGGACTGGAATGAAGATATCGCCTGCGCTATAGCAGAAAGGGAGGGAATGAGTCACGAGTGCCCCCTTACTCAAGAAAAGATCGATATCCTAAGGTTTATGAGAGAATATTACAAAAAACATAATTCATTTCCACTGCTTAAGGCGGTCTGTAAAAATATCCATCAACCGAAAAATTGTACCTACGAGCAGTTTCCTGACCCGATTAAGGCATGGAAGATTGCCGGACTTCCAAAACCTACTACCGAGGTGTTTGCTTACATTAGACACAACCCTTGATCCAAGTTCCTGTCTATAAGACGTGGAATAGCAATAAAACCTTTCGGCGGGTCTCAATAGGAAGATTAAAAGGTAGAACAAGCATCACTAAGGATTGCGTGGGAAAGAATTTGAATTTCAGGGATACTGAAAGGGTTTTTTAGACAGGCCAAAGCTCCGCTTTCTAAAAATTCATCACTAAGCCCCTCGGTTGCAAACGCAAGAATAGGAAGAGAAGGATCAATTTTATTTATCCTTCGGGTAAGCTCAAGACCATTAATTTTTGGGACCGTATAATTCGTGATGATTAAATCGTAATTTTTTGATTCTATCTTTTGAAGGGCTGCCTCGCCATTTTCAGCAGTATCTATTTCATAACCAAACGGCCGTAGTGTTTCAGAGATTATAAATCGTATAGATTCCGCTTCATCCACGATCAAGACCAATTTTTTTCTTGCCCGGATATCACTTCCCATTTTAGGAAATTCACCTCCCCCGGAGGGCAAAGAACCCTTTTTCTCTTGAAGGCAGTTAAGAACATACCTTCAAGGAATTTTTGGGCCCCTAAATTTGTTTAAGGGCCCTCATCCTTGGCGCTTCATTAAAGACGCACAAAAAACGGTTATTTCTTTTTGGCCTTCTTTTTGGCCGGGGCTTTTTTTGCTGGTTTTGCGCATTTTGCTTTTTTCATTTCATCCTCCAATTTCTTTACTTTGTTTTTATACATGCCAACTTTTTTAGTTAGACTGTTAATAGATGTTTTGGCGTACTTAATCCTGAGCTCTAGTTGCTTTGGCGTAGCCATATCTTTTCCTCCTTTCTAAGGAATAAAGATACCATATATTGTAAGCTTAAAAATTTAATTACCACAACATATAGGCCAATGTCAACAAAAAAATGCATTAATTTGTTTTTTTTCTGCTTATCCAACATGTTACCGTATGACAGGGGTTTTTTATCGCCAAAACCAAAAAAACCTTATAGAAACGCAAAAAGCACAATTTCTTTTTTATTAAATAATTTTAAATGGTTTTAATTAATTTTACTTGACCAGTTGGCGATTTTTTCAGTATACTAATAAATAGAGAAGAATATTTCTTGGATAAAAAGACAAGGGGGTATCATGAAAATAAAAAAATCTCGTCCAATTCAACAGATAATCGAAGACCAGGTGAATAAATGGAAATCTGCCCTTCCGCACAAGGAAGAAAAGAAAATAACGGTTGTTACTATTTCAAGGCAGGCCGGGAGCGGAGGTCATGTTTTAGCTCAACAGCTTGCTCAGAAATTGAGTTTCGATTTCTTTGACCAGGAGATAACCCAAGCAGTGGCTGAAAACGCCCACATGAGAACTTTAATGGTGGAATCATTGGACGAAAAGGGGATTTCTGCGATAGATGACATAATTTCATCAGTGGTGGAAAAACATCATCTCTGGGGTTACGAATATATGCAGCATCTTTTGAGGGTGATTGCTACCATAGGAAAACATGGCAACGCAGTGATATTGGGCAGGGGAGCGAATTTTATTCTTCCCCGAGAAGAAATTTTACGGGTAAGGGCGATAGCCCCACTGGCAGTTCGGGTTAAAAATATTGCCGAGTGGCTTAAGCTTTCTTCTGAACAAGCTAAAGAATACATCCAAAAAATTGAATTGGAGCGGAAAGATTTTATTAAGAAATATTTTAAAGCTGACATTGATAATCCAGAAAATAATGATCTGGTGATCAATTTGGAAAAGCTGAGCATAGAGACTGCGATCGAAATAGTAAAGGCCGCCCTGAAGTCCTCATAAGCCAAGGAACAACAGTGCTTGCGAAAAAAAACAGGGGATAATTTCCTTGGGGCCCCTTTTCTGGCCCCCAAAAAAACTTTTTACCAGGCATAAAAAGCCTTTCATTGGCCCTCTTTTTCGCCTTCGATTTTTTGAGAGATTTTTCTTTATTGTTTACACCACCAGGTATATAAAAGATATTTTATTCGAAAAGATATTTGTTAATCGTGGCTTATTTCCTCCAAAACCGAAACCACTATGAGTTCTTATCCAACTAAAATCGCAGTGCTCACCCATGTTAATGATAACTTCGTTTCAGGGCCTTATTTATTGAGGTTTTTGGTCGAAGCCTGGAAAAATGATGGGATTGACATCCGGATTTTGCGCGGCATAGAGCATTTTGAACCAGCGGATGCGTTAATCTTGCACCCTGATTTGACCATTGTGCCTGATGACTACCTTGCCTTTTGCAAGCAATATCCTCTTATCATCAATGGGGGTGTGCGGGATATCTCCAAGCGAAAGATCAGCTCCAGTCTTGTTGGCCAAAAAGATTCATATTTTGGGCCGGTGATCGTTAAGACCAATTTTAACTTTGGCGGCAAATCAGAACGAAAAATGGCTCGGCGGAGACCTTTATATCGGGTGTTAAGTAGCTTGACAGGATGGCTGCCCTGGAGCTGGACTGGACGGTTGCGCCCTCACAACTACCCGATTTTCAACTCCTCCCGGGATGTTCCCCGCGCTGCATGGCGTAATCCCCACCTGGTGGTTGAGAAGTTTCTTCCTGAGCGGGAAAGCGCTTATTATTGTTTGCGGCAGTGGATATTTTTCGGAGACCATGAGATAAACCACCGTATTTTTTCTGAGAGTCCGATTGTCAAGGCAAGAAATACTAATACATCACGAGGATGGGCTACCTGTTCCAGAAGCACTACGGGCGTTGCGAACAAAGTTCCAGTTCGACTACGGTAAATTCGATTACGCTCTCGTTAACGGGGAGCCTGTACTTTATGACGCCAACCGCACTCCCACGGTTGCGTGGACCACTACTACTACCGCAAGGCAGGCTTCGATAGTTAACGAACTCGCCCAAGGATTGTTCTCTTTTTTTGCTAAAAAGGCGGGAGAGCAAGAGGTAGCGGCGCCGTGACGGCATCACGAGATTTCAAGGAAGCTCGGTGGCGTTCCACCAATAGAGATGGAAAGCATGAGCCAGAGTCATCATGATACCAGGAGTCATGTGTGAGCGCTTGGTTGAAACCTATCCAAAGCCTGAGTCAGATTTATGGCTCTGATGTGATTTATTCCCCACGGGCCTCACCAAACGCGTGCACCTGGTTGCCCCATGATGAGTTTATCTTGGATAGCATGACCGGCGGACAGATTCCCGTTGCGGGCGATATGTCAATTTTCTGTGCGGCGGGGGCTTCAACTCCGGAGGGGCTGCAGCTTCTGCGCGATGCGGGATTTGATATTCCGCGGGCGGTGTTCCGTTACTCCGCTGCCACTGATTATCTGCACAAACTAAAAAGCCTGTACAATGAGAGAAGAAAAATAGCCCTCCTCCACGTACATCCAGCTTCTGAACTTCCACCGGAAGCCTGTTGGGTTAAGCCGGAAACGTTGTCTTTTCTAAACAACAAGGCGAATCTTGCCACACTGGTTAGCCCACGCCACGTGCCTACGCGTCGGATGTTGATGCCAAGTCGCCTTCGTTATCGAGCTCTCGTCTCATCGTTTTCCGCTGGTGGTGAAGGCCGCAACCGACGAATCAAGCGGGGGAGGCGTTGATGTGGTGATCTGCCGGACATCTCGGGACCTGAAACGGGCCGCAGTCTTGTTTCAGTCTTGTACGCGGGTAGTGATTGAGGAATTTCTCCCGATAAAGAGAAACTTATGTCTTAACTATGCGGCGACGGCTGAAGGTACAATTAATTATTTAGGTTGCGCAGAGCAGATTAGTGATGCCCAGGGTAAATACCAGGGGAATTGGATCGACGCTACAACCATGGCTCCCCCTTTAGCAATAGAGATTGGCACCAGGGTGGTGGCTGCTGGATTTGCGTTAGGATATTATGGTTGTGTGGGTATTGACATGGCAGTACTGGAAGATGATCGGATTGTAGTATTTGACCTGAACTTCCGCGTTAATGGGTCTACCGCCGCGTTGTTGCTTGCCGAGAGCGTGCAGCGCACCTCGGGCCGAACGGTGTTGCGGTTTCGAGCTTTGCGGGGAAGCGGGACCTATCGTGATCTTTTAAATAGTGTCTATGCCGCCATGCACAAGGGTATCTTTTTACCACTTTCAAGTTACGATCCTGAAGTAGGCGGATATCCAAGGACTCGCCCACGAATGACAGGCTTGATCCTCGGGAAAACCCGCGAAGAAGCGGAAGAACACGAACGCGAGCTTTCCGCAATGGGCTTATCATAAGGCAAGAAGTTTGAAACGAGAGGCAATGACAGAAAGCAGTTTTTTATCAGGTCCTATTCTTTTTAGATTTGTATGGCATCTTGCGGAATGAATAATTTTTGAGGAACCATTGTGAAGGTTTGTCTCATTGATGCTGCAGCAGTTAACGCAAAAAGGTTTTTGCCCCACTGGACCCCCCTGGGACTGGCCTATATTGCGGCCACGCTTGAACGAGGGGGTCACGAAGTTTTAATCATAGAGCGGGATGTTCTCTTTAGAAAAAATCGGCTGAGTATCGACAAGGTTGACCACATAATGGAGAAAAGACTCAGGTTTTTCGGCCCCGATTTAATTGGGCTGAGCTCGGCCTCAGAGTTGTTTCCGGATGTAGTGAAATCAGCCCGCATTGCCAAGACGCTTTTTCCTGGTATCCCGGTGGTGTATGGGGGGCACCATGCAAGCGCCGTGTTCACCGAGGTGCTCGAGACATGTAGTGATATTGACATTGTTGCCGCGGGCGAAGGAGAGGCAACCATGCTTGAATTAGCTAATGGCGCACGTTATGAGGAGGTTAAGGGTATTTGCTTTAGAAGCGGCGAATCATTGGCGAAAAATTCTCCGAGGCCGGCCATAGAACCATTGGATGCTCTGCCTATGCCCGCGCGTCATCTTTTAGATATGGATTTTTACACCAAGCCATCTCCAAGCTTGATCAGAAACGTAACACTTAAAGCAACAACAATGCTCACTTCCAGAGGATGCCCGTTTAGTTGTAAGTTTTGCGTTGAGTCTCTTCCGGTTGGCAAAAAACACCGGGCGCATTCGCCAGCCCGCATTATTGCTGAGCTTGATCATATCTTAAGGAACTATGATGTTGAGGCAATTTATTTTTTGGACGAAGGATTTTTAACTGACCTCGCAAGGGTTAGAGAGCTTTGCGAGATAATGATCAAGGATGGCTACAGTCGGCGCGTGAAGTGGGCAGCCCAGGTACGAGTGGATGCATTAAATCGGGACTTGCTGAAGTTGATGAAAGAAGCGGGATGTATTCATCTGGAATGCGGCTTTGAAACCGCCTCGGATCGTTTATTGAAAAACGTTAACAAAAAAACCTCGCAGCAAAGGAATCGAGAGATAGTGACCCTGATTAAATCGAGTGGCATTAGATGCCTCGCTTATATCATTGCGGGCTTACCGGGAGAAACCGAAGAAGAATTTCAGGCTTCCGTTGAATTCATAAAGACTTCAGGAGTAGATGCAGTCTCTTTTTCCCAGTTTGTTCCCCACCCCGGATCTGTTTTCTATAATGAATTGACCCAGCGGGGGGTGCTTCAAAAGAGGTCTTGGGAACAGGGTTGGGAAGGTTATAACAAGATGAATTTTTCGGCAATGCCCGATGAGCGAGCCAAAGCACTATATAATCAAGCCCTGAAAAAAGTAATTAAACCTATTAATACAAAAGATCGGATGATGCATATTTCTCTGGGGCAGATAATGAAGAGCATCTCTTTGCAAGGAATGGTTTCCCGGCTGTTAAAAGCCCCACTTTCGCTGCCGAGGTTTATTTTTAATTGGATCAGAATGAGATTACTGAAAGCTACCTATCCACGGCGTTGCTGATTAGTAATTCTCAAGCGGGGCGCTTATCAAAACTGAAAAAGTTCTATCTTCAACCACGGGCTAAGAAAACGAGGCACCGGTCTTTTTCTTAATAAGATGTTCAGAATAACTGCGGCGTGAAAATATACCCACACTTTTATAGAAAAGGAAGAGGATTATCCAATAGAAAAACATGCATATACTTTTTCAAGACTTTTGGGTTGAATTCTATCCCTTAACAAAAGAAGCCGAGTGGGCAAAAGTAAGTTAGAAAAAAAACCAGGGTTTAATTTTTCCAAAAAAGAGCCTGGGACCGGCGTTCCCAGGAGCTGCCAGCAATAGGTGAGGCAGTAATAGAGTGCTTTGCGGCAATGTTTTTCCCGGGCATATGTTGCAATCTGTTCCCAATCAATAACATCCTCGTATTTTCTTATGAGAAGATCTATATCGCATAACATCATCAACCGATCAAAATTATGGTTGGCAGCGCAATGGAGAATGAGGAAGAACAGATTAGCCTCCGCCGGCAGGCAGGGAATAGAGAAATCATTATAGTGTACCCATAAGAGATTATCCCAAAAGCCCTTAAAATCAAAACCGGAAACCTTGGCCCACGGGTTGGCATTAAACTCGACATGAAGCTCAACGATTAGATTTTTTCCCTTCATTCGGTTTAACAAATTTGACTTCTCCGATGTAGGCCATCTCGTATTGTTCATAGGCAGGGTGGAGCAGACAGTACCCGAGCTCTTCCAGCAGGGCTTTTGCCCGGGCATAATCTTCATTTTTTATGAGAAGGTCAAAATCTCCGCCACAGGGCCTGAGCTCTGGTTTAGGATATACCAGCGCGGCGATCCCCAACCCCTTATGCACCGCAAAGGGTAGTTCGTTCTGATTAAGATGAGTAACAATCTCTTTTAAAGCTTTTTCAAATAAAAGACCGAGAGCGGAATTACCAATATATTCTCGGGCAAGACATTTTGTTACCTCTTGGGGAAGAGCGATTTGCTTGTTGTGCTGGAGGGCATTATAGAGGAGGGGGGCTATTCCATGGTAGCTCATCATGGTGAGTAACCTTCTCCCAGTCGAGGTTCTGGGATAAGGAGGAGGCGATACCTTCCCAGGACTCGTATCCAAGGGAAGCCCTCAAAAAGGAAAGAATAAACTGCTGTTCTTTGGTTGGCCACATTAGAGGACTGAGTCCACAAGGTCGGGGAGGCTTTGGATATCAGCGCCCAGTTTTACTTTGTAACAATCGGTGGATTGTATTAAGTCAAATATAATGTCAAAGTGCTGTCTGGCGGTCTCTTTATCAAAGGCAAGAAGACTGTGGGGGAGAAAAGTTTTTAGCGCTTCGCTCTTTGGGAAAACTTCTAAGGAGCTTTTTTTGACCGCAGAAATCTCCGGGAAGAGAATTAACTTCGGCACACAGGAGTCCCTCGTGGAGCCGGGGTAAAGTTCTTCAGCGATAAAGCTCTGCTTTCTGAGGTTTCGGTTGTCTAAGAAAAGACGATAGTTCTTTAATTCAGGAAAAAGCTGAATAGTATAATCAGTGACGTCAATTGGCTCGGGAAAAGAAAGAAGCTCCAACCCACCACTTTTATTATACCGCAGGATGGGCCTATCATCTCCGAGAAATCCAAACCCCTGCCTTATAAGGGCAACACAGGACGTAGTTTTTCCTGCTCCGGAAAACCCCGGAAATATTATCCCCTTTCCATTTTTTTCTACCCCAGAACAGTGGGCTAGAAAATACCCCTTCCCTTTTAATAATTCGGCTAATAAAAAAATAAAAATAAAGCTGGAAATAAGGTTGGGATTAATCGCCTCCGGTTCTTTTAAATAACCCTCCGCGACACCTTTTTTCATGCTGTAAGAAAAAAGTCCGATAGTTCCAAAGGCTACATAATACGTAAAATCATCTTCATTTACATAGAGGCTCATCTTATCAATTCCAAATTCTTTTATATCGAACAAGTCTTCTTCAGAAGAAGAATATAACAGCTTTAAACCGGAAGGGATTATTCCCTGATGAGCGGTATCATCGTGGTTGTCGAAAAAAGTGATGGTTAAACCTTCTGAGGGTGTACTGAGTGTTTTTTCACAAAGAAAATATTCGAGGAGTTTGTTGACAGCAGAAAAAATATGTAAGTTATTTGAGATAAACTTGAGGGGGATGCCATGAATAAGGTAATTTGCGGTTAAGTGGTTTTTTTTTGCCAATGGTGTGCCTATAAAAAAAGACCCGATTTCTTACGAGGGTCCTTAAAAATTAAAATTTATTAGACCTGGTCAGTCCCTGGATCTGGGAAGGCCAGGTAAAACAATCCAATTTTCTTTCCTCAAGCTTCCTTTTTTTAGGAAAATTTCGACTTAAGTCCGTTTGCACAATGCCTAAACAACCTTGGTTACTACCGGTTGCTACTAATGCGGTGATGTCCTTGATGTGACCTTCTTTAGAAGCTCAGGTTTTTCGTAGGGTTGACCTAGGCTTTGTCTTTTCCATATTGTTTCCTCCTTTAATAGCCAAAAAACATTATGCGCTCCACCGAGTATTTGACCTTTGATCCACGCTATTTGAGTTCCCGGACTCCAGCGGTAACGTCTTTGAGCCGGCCTTCTTTAGTAAGCTCAGGTTTTTCGTAAGCTTCCTTTTTGACTTCTGGTTTGGCATCCTTCATCTAAATCCCTCCTTTTAATTTTAACAACAAATCCTTTAAGCTCACCGTAACAAGAAATAGACATTATGCAGAAGCCTTGGCTTGGGAAAACAGTACGATAATAATTCTCTGTCTTAATCAGTCGGCAGTTACTGTTCCCCCCGCAGTAATATCCCTTAGGTTGCCCTCTTTAAAGACTTCTGGTTTTTCGTAAGCTTCTTTTGATGACCTCTGGTTTTGTTTCTTTCATCTCTAAAATCTCCTCTTTTTAAGAATCAACTTATCTTTATCCCACAAAAAGGTTTTTAAAAGAACATTAAACAAGCTCTAAGTTCTGGGAGGCTTGAGTAAGGATAAACCTCCTCGTCTTTTCTTGCGGGGCAAATTTTACTAAGATTTCGACTTAAATCGTTTTCGCTGGAGCAGCAGCATCTCGGAGATGACCTTCTTTAGTAAGCTCAGGTTTCTCGTAAGCTTCTTTTTTTACTTCTGGTTTGGCATCCTCTCATCTAAATCCCTCCTTTTAATTTTAACAACAAATCCTTTAAGCTCCCCTTAACAAGAAATAGATATTATACAGAAGCCTTGCCTTGGGAAAAACAGCACGATAATAATTCTCTGTCTTAATCATTCGGCTTTACTGTTCCCCCCGCAGTAATATCCGTTAGGTTGCCCTCTTTAAAGACTTCTGGTTTTTCGTAAGTTTCTTTTTTGACTTCTGGTTTTATTTCTTTCATTTAAACCTCCTCCTTTATCAACTAATCCCTGAACTCGTTACTGTTCTCGTGCAGTAATGTCTTTGAGGTGTCCTTCCTTAGCAAGCTCAGGTTTTTCGTAAGCCTCTTTTTTTAGTTCTGTTTTGGTCTCGTACATTTTAAAACTTCCTGATTTTAAGGGCACAAATACCACCATTTTTTCGTAGTCGCTCACCCCCCTTTTTTCTTTATGCCCATAAACGACAGAGAAAAATTTACCCTTTTATGTTATGGCTGCAACAATTCTGGCGGTGATATCTTTGAGGTGGCCTTCTTTAGTGAGCTCGGGTTTTTCGTAGGCTCTCTTTTTTACTTCTGGTTTGGTCTTCTGCATCCTAAATCCTCCTTTTTTAGGTAGCGATATCTTTTTAATCCAATTTTTTAGTAAAATGTCAAGAAAATTTTACGGAATAGTTATAAGGGTTACGGATAGACAAAAGTGATTTGGTATTCGCCAGAAGGATCGTTTGGTTCAGGAAAATGCCTCCCTTCAACAATAAGCCAGGCATGTCCTTTGAGCTTCTCCTCTTCGTTTTTGACCCCAAAAACGATCTTGACATCTCTGCCCATCATCCGTAAGTGTCTAAAAAGTAAAATGGATCTCAGCAAACAGGGGTTTGAGCTTCTGAATAAACGAAAAAGGATAAAATTGGTAAATTTTAATATGTATTCGATTTTTTGGTCGTCAGGCTTTGCCCTTTTTTCAGGGTCGAGGAGCTTTAAGAGTTTGGGAAGCTTGATTAGATAAAGAAGAACCTTTATGACAATCAGGGAAAAGAAAGTCTTAATAAAAAGGATAACGTCCTTTGGTCTTTTGAGATACTTAATATTATTCAGATTTATCATGGAGTTCGATGAGCCCCTCCTTTTTCAAATTAGCAATCAAGGCAAAAACATCTTTTGATGCCTCATCTTTGGTAACATCAAAGTTCTGGGTGAGCAATTCAACAAGCTGTTTAACAGCGGTTTTCCCATCTAACAAAGACCAAATAAATGTGCCGGTCTTATTGAGGGTATAATAGCTTCCATTTTCGAGGTTTAACAGCACGCTTTTTGATTCAATTTCTTTATGTACTACCTCTTTGCCTTTAGCGGGGTACTTTTCCGAAAGGTCTTTAGTGGTCATTGAGAACCTCCTTGAAAAAAATCACAATGTAAAAAGCTTATAATAGTATTATTTCATCCGGTTACCACTACATAATCTTCTTCGCTCTGCGCGCCAAGCCCCAGTTTTTTTGCGGTGGCGATCTGGGGAAGTTCCCAGATGGGCAAATCGAGCCGGTTCTTTGCTTTGAACGACATGAGAATTTTAAGGGCCTCAATATCGAGGGCAACGAGGTCAGCTGAGGCCAGAACAAAATGTGCTTTTTTTCTTCTTCCCTTTGCCGGCCCTCCCGTCACCAGGCATTTTCTCGCGTCCAGAATAATTAAAGCTGGTTTTATGGCAAGATTTATTTCCACCACCTTTTCCTCCAGGTGCTCGTCATGCAGCATCCTTCTTGAAAAAGGCTCGGTAAGGCCAACCGCGAACTTTAGCCCTATGCTAAAGCGGGCAAGGGAATGGGTCTTGAGATTGGGAAGGTAGATAATCTTATCTGCGTCCATGGCGGCCTGAGCAAGCGAAACGTTTTTAAGATGTGCGCCATTTATAGGAACATTTATCCATTCACCCTCATCAAAGTTAATGAGTTTAATGTGAAGCTCTTCGGCAAGCTTATAAATTTTCTTTTTCTTTAATACCCGCGCGGTAGGTTGCCAAGCCAATCCGCTGCTTGCTCCGAGAGCGATCTCCGTGACGCCGGATTCTTGAAGGAGGGTTACTACTGCCTTAATAAATTCAGGATCAGAGGAAGCAGGATACCGGTCAGGGCTGTTGAAGTTGGCTTTTATGAGTACTTTATCATGAGAAGAAAAAAACTTCTTAAATCCTCCGAGCAATGCAACAGCATTAGATATCGCTGCCCGAAGGTCACCTTTTTCTGTAACCTTGCTTACCAGTATTTTTGATTTATTGTTGTCAGAAAGCATGCAGCCATTTTTTATACCAAGTCGCCTTCATTTGCATATCTTTGTTGTCTCCTCGTCATACTCCTCGACGTACTAAAACCGTACGCCTGCGTCGATTCCTCGTCGTCGCCTCGATCTGCTTTTGAATGCAACTTGGTATTAGAAGTGACATTATAATAAAAACACCTTATCAAAGTTCAACAAATTTTTAAAGGAAACTTGCTTAGGGTTCAATATTTTTAATAAAGGATTTCATTTCGTTCATGCTGATCCCCTTGCATTGTATGAGCTTACGGCGAGAGGTCTTCATCTTCAGGATTTCAATGTTGGATTTTCTTATCCGGAGAGTTTGAGATAAAAGCTCGATCAAGGCCTCGTTAGCCGCACCTTCTACAGGCGGTGCAGTTACTTTAACCTTGAGAGCTCCTTCGCTAAACCCGACAACCCCGTTTTTTTTAGACCTTGGCTGGACAATTACCGGAAAGGTGACGCCGCTCTCATGGGCTCGGATTTCGAGGGCGATGGTTTTTGGAGCTTCAAGATTCGCTCGGAGGTTTTTCTTCTGGTTCACGGACTTCTTTTTCGGAAGATGATTCGAGGAGTCTTAAGTGGGTTTCTAAGAGAAATCGTAGTTCCTGCTTTAATATTATTTTTTTTCTTTTTAATTCATTGACTTCTTCTTGGATTTTGACTAACCGGCTATTGGTTTCCGCGATCATTTTTTCTGCTTGTTCTCGGGTGCGGGCAAGAATAAAGGTTGCTTCTTTCTGGGTATTTGCTTTTAATTCTTCGATAGCTTTTTGAGCATTTTTTTTCATTTCCTCGGACGTAGCCTGAGCCATAAGCAAGGTCTCTTTCAGGGTCTTTTCCATGTTCTGGTATTCCCCGATGCGCGCTTCTTTTCTTTCCAGTTCCTCTCGCAGTTCTTTGTTCGTTTTTAACAGGTCTTCCAGTTCACTGGCTACGGTTTCTAAAAAACCGTCAACCTCATTGGTGTCGAACCCTCGGAACCGAACGGAGAACTGTTGTTGTTGAATATCAAGAGGTGTTAGTTTCATCTTGCTCTACTCCCTTACTGACTGGTTAATGGAGTCTATAGGCTAATTCATAAAGGCTTTTCACTAAAAACTTTTGTAAAAAGATAATACCCAAGAGAAGAATGAGAGGAGAAAAATCTATCCCTGTTCGACTAAGCGCAAAGGGGAGCCTTCTTCGGATGGGATTTAAAATCGGATCAGTTGAACGTCGGAGAAAAACCACAATCGGATTATAGGGGTCAGGGTTTACCCAGGAAATAATGGCTCGGACAACCACTACCCACATATAGATGGTTAATCCGATATCAACCACATTGGCTAATGCTTCAAAAAAGTAAGCAAGGAAGACCATGGTTAATCAGCTTCTCCTTTTTCTCCCAAATTTTTTTCGTAAATCAACCGAAGGCCCGTAAGAGTAAGGAGAGGGTCAACCTCCTCAATGGTTTTGGATCCTTCAGCAATTAAAGGAGCCAATCCACCGGTAGCAATGATGCGGGGATTGGTTTTTACTTCTTGTTTTATTTTTTCTACGATGCCATCAACCATGGCGATATAACCGAACACAATCCCAGACTGGAGGCTGGCAATAGTGTTTTTGCCGATTACGGATTCTGGCCTTATCAGCTCAATGCGAGGAAGTTTTGATGCCCTCACAAAAAGAGCTTCGCTCGAAATGACGATTCCCGGCGCAATTGCGCCCCCCATATACTCCCCCCGGGGAGACACATAGTCAAAGGTGGTCGCGGTTCCAAAGTCAACTACCACCAAACTCTGTTTGTATTTATCGTAAGCCGCAATAGCATTAACAATCCGATCGGCTCCGACTTCGTGAGGGTTGTCATACCGAATGGGCATTCCCGTTTTTACCCCGGGACCAACAAAAAGAGGGGTAATATGAAAGTACTTTTGGCAAAGCCCCTCAATGGTGCTCACCATCGGGGGGACAACACTGGAGACGATCACCCCTTTGGTTTTAGCCATATCGATCTTGGCGGCCCGGTATAAATTTTCGATCAGGATACCATACTCATCTTCGGTCTTGTCTTTGTGGGTTACGATCCGCCAGTGATTAACCAGCTTTTTATCTTCGAAACACCCCGAAGACGATGTTGGTATTGCCAATGTCAATGGTAAGGAGCATTATTTCTTTTTTCCCTCCAGTTCCATGCTGATATCTATTGCCCGGAAAGCGCTGGTTAAGGCGCCAATGGAAATAACGTCAATTCCGGTTTTTGCTACGGATGCAACATTTTCCAGGGTTATGCCTCCGGAAGCTTCCACGAGGGCACGGCCTTTGATTTTTTTGACCGCACGCTTCATATCTTCTAAAGACATATTGTCCAGCATAATAATATCTGCTTTTGCCTTAAGGGCTTCGTCAACTTGTTCGAGGGTATTGACTTCCACTTCAATTTTAAGCGTCACCGGGGCTTTGGAGCGGGCAAGCGTTATGGCCTGGGTAATGGTTCCCACCGCTTGAATATGGTTATCTTTTATGAGCACCCCATCAAAAAGTCCAAACCGGTGGTTAAAACCACCACCAACTCGCACTGCTTCTTTCTCAAGCACTCGCCACCCGGGTGTGGTTTTTCGGGTATCTAAGATTTTTATCGGATACCCTTTTACTTTTTTTACCACCATGCGCGTAAACGTAGCTATACCCGAAAGCCGCTGAAGAAAATTTAAGGCGGTCCTTTCCCCGCTGAGCAAAACCCAAAGGGGACCTTTAATCTCAGCAATAATATCCCCGGCTTTTACTTCTTCTCCATCTTTAAAAAAAGACGTTACGCTGCTTTTTTCATCTAAACGAAAAAAGACCCGGGAAAAGACACTCAATCCTGCCAGCAGAAAATCTTCTTTGGCCAATACCGTGGCAGACCCACGGTCTTTTTCCTTGATCAAACTTTTGGTGGTTATATCGTGCGGACCAAGGTCTTCTCTCAAGGCCAAATCAATGAGGGCTTCAACTGCTTCGATCATTGCCCGGCACTCCTCATTTCTTGAAGACGCGCGATGCTTTCATCCAATTTTTTCTTTTTCCCCAATAAGACCTGATGCGTTTCTTTCTCCTTTTCCACTACTTCCCTGGGAGCTTTGCTGAGGAAATCTTCATTGGTCAACTTTTTCTGGACAAAAGCCATTTCCTTTTCTACTTTGAAAATTTCTTTTTTAAGTCTTTTCTCTTCTTCGCCAAAATCAATCAGACCCTCTAAAGGAATAAAAATCTCTACGCCTTTAACGATTGCAGTGGCAGCAGCATGAGGCTTTTTCCTCGAGGTTGAGAACGTCAGGTTTTTTAACAGCGCTAAGTACATTAAATAATTCTGATAATTTTCTAAAAGCTTCGTGGTTTTTTCATCTTCGCAAAAAAGGATAGCTTCAATTTTTTGTGACGGAGGAATATGCATTTCTCCCCGGATATTACGAATATGATACACTACCTCTTTAATAATTTCCAGCGCTTCTTCTGCCGGGAGGTTGATTAACGAATCATTTTTCCTGGGAAGTGGAGAGATCATGATGCTTCCT
Source organism: uncultured delta proteobacterium (assembly GCA_963736755.1). Classification (GTDB taxonomy): domain Bacteria; phylum Desulfobacterota; class WTBG01; order JAGOGO01; family JAGOGO01. Next base: position 85,167 of record CAVTQE010000017.1, read on the forward strand.
TTATTCCCCGGGAGTTTCTGCCAGATTTCTTCAGTGATGAAAGGCATAAAAGGATGAAGAAGTTTTAGTATAATATTAAGAACTTCCAACAGGACTTGTTGGGTGGCCTTTCGCGAAAGGCTTTCGTCATTAATATTTGATAGCTCCTGCTTGCTGAATTCTACATACCAATCACAGAACTCGTGCCAAATAAATTGGTAGAGGAGAACTGGCTGCTTCATTAAACCGATACTCGCCCAAGGCATCCCTTACGTTTTGAATCAGCTGGTTAACGCGGCTTAAAATCCACTTATCCGCCAAGGAATAATGAGCCGCTAAATTTTCATCAGGAGAATAATTTTTAAGGTTTAAAAGCACAAACCGGGCAACATTCCAAATCTTATTGGCAAAATGCCGGTATCCTTCGATGACATCCTCAGCCAGCCGGACGTCCCTTCCTTGGGCGGCCAAGGCAGCTAAAGTAAACCGGAAGGCATCAGTTCCGTATTTTTCAATCATCACCAGGGGATCAATGACATTCCCAAGGGATTTACTCATTTTCTGACCTTTGGCATCCCTCACCAAGGCATGGATGTACACATCCCGGAAAGGAACCTCGCCCATAAACTTTATTCCCATCATCATCATTCTGGCGACCCAGAAAAAGAGGATATCAAATCCCGTGACCAGGGCTGAGGTAGGATAAAACGTTTCCAAATCCTTAGTTTTCGTTGGCCAGCCGAGGGTGGAGAAAGGCCAAAGCGCGGAGCTGAACCACGTATCCAGCACATCTTCTTCTTGCGTGAGGTTTTTGCCCCCACAGTTTTTGCAGGTCTGAGGTTCGCCTGCGGAAACAATCACTTCCCCGCAATCCCCGCAATACCAGGCAGGAATTCGATGCCCCCACCAAATCTGCCGCGAGATGCACCAGTCGCGGATATTTTCCATCCACTCAAAATAGGTTTTTTCCCAAACCGAGGGGATGATCCGGGTCCTGCCTTCTTTGACAGCGGCAATTGCAGGTTTGGCCAGAGGGGTGGTTTTAACGAACCACTGTTTAGAAAGAAAAGGCTCAATAATCTCGTTACACCGGTAGCAGTATCCGATATTGTGGACATAGGTTTCGACTTTTTTCAAAAGCTTCTGAGCGGTTAAATCTTCAACGATTTTTTCCCGGCAGGCAAAACGCTCTAAGCCTTCATAGGGGCCGGCATTTTTATTCATCCGGCCAGACTCATCCATCACCTTGATTATGGGCAGGTTGTGTCGGGAGGAAACATCAAAGTCATTAGGGTCATGGGCAGGGGTGATTTTCAGAGCGCCGGTTCCAAAACTTTTATCAACGTACTCGTCACCAATAACGGGAATAACCCGATCCATTAAGGGCAAAAGCACTTCTTTGCCGATCAAATTTCGGTACCGTTCATCATCAGGATTGACAGCTACCGCGGTATCGCCCAACATGGTTTCCGGTCGGGTCGTTGCCACAATAAGGGTCTTTTTTCCTTTTTTTAAAGGGTAATGAATAAAATAGAATTTTCCTTGCGTTTCTTTATATTCGACCTCAAGATCAGAAAGAGCGGTATGGCAACGAGGACACCAGTTGATGATATAGTCTCCCCGGTAAATAAGGCCTTCCTCATACAGGCGAACAAAAACCTCCCGGACTGCCTGACTGAGGCCTTCATCCATGGTAAATCTTTCCCGGACCCAGTCACACGATGCGCCCAATCGTTTTAATTGTCCGATAATAATCCCCCCGTGTTCTTTCTTCCATTGCCAGACCCGCTCAATAAACTTTTCCCGTCCCAGACTTTTCCGAGTCTTTTTCCCCTTTGCAAGTTCTTTTTCCACCACGTATTGGGTGGCAATGCCGGCATGGTCAGTTCCGGGAAGCCAAAGAGTATTTTTCCCGTCCATCCGATGGAACCGAACGAGGATATCCTGGAGGGTATTATTTAAAGCGTGTCCCATATGAAGAGAGCCCGTGACATTGGGGGGAGGGATCACAATGGAATACGGTTCAGAGGGGGACTGTTCGTCGGCGTGAAAAAAACCCTCATTCTCCCAAAGGGTATACCACTTTTGCTCGATCGGATGCGGGTCATAGGTTTTTGGCAAAGAAAAATCATCCATAATTTTGTTCGATTACAACCGCAAAAATAGATTAAAAATTTAAAAGGGGATTATAATCGTACCTATAACCCCCAGCTTTTCTATCCAAAGACGATAATCTTAAGCAAAAAAAGAAAAGACTCAAGCCGTTCTTTGCAGGTAATGGCTACCACAATACCCATCAGGTGTCAAGTGGTTTTGGCTCTCTCCGCATTCCTCTCGATAGGCGTTCGACTGTTATTATCCTTGATGTAAGGTTTCAGCGAAAAAGGAGGCTTTTTTTTCGATGAAAGCTTTCAAGTAATTTTTTTCGATTAAAGCTTTCAAGTAGTGAGAAAGTAATAAAAAAATAATTTTTCATAACAAGAAAGGACGGTAAACTATAGTTTTCTTTATATTTTTATACTTGCTTATTAAAAAAAAACGAGTAAACTTCTAATTATTAGCACTCAAAAAAGGAGAGTGCTAATGTGTTTTTTAAAAAAAATCAAGAAGTTATAAAAATTTTTTTGGGTAAGGACTTGACAAATAAAAAATAGGCTTTATTAATCTTACCTCGAAAAAGCACCTTTCAAAACCAATTCCTTTTTAACCCTAAACAACAAATTATAAGGAGGTATTTTAGCCATGAAGATTAGACCGTTACAAGATCGAGTTATCGTAAAGCGGGTTGAAGAAGAGGAGAAAACAAAAGGCGGTATTATTATTCCGGATACAGCCAAGGAAAAACCCCAAGAGGGTCAAATTATTGCCGTGGGACCGGGTAAAGTTACTGATGACGGGAAAAAAATCCCGATGGAGGTGAAGGTAGGAGACCGGGTTCTTTTTGGTAAATATTCTGGCTCCGAAATTAAGATGGATGGTGAAGAGCATTTGATTATGCGCGAAGATGATATTCTTGGAATCATTGAAAAATAAACCTAATGAACTAATGAACTATAGGAGGGAACTCAGATGTCAAAAGAGATTAAGTTTGATCAAGAGGCACGCAATTTAATTTTAAGAGGGGTAAATGCCCTGGCCAATACGGTCAAGGTAACCCTGGGGCCCAAGGGCCGGAACGTGATTTTGGAGAAAAGCTGGGGCGCGCCCACAGTAACAAAAGACGGCGTTACCGTAGCTAAAGAGATTGAACTGGAAAACAAATTTGAAAACATGGGAGCCCAGATGGTAAAAGAGGTTGCCAGCAAGACCAGTGATGTTGCCGGCGACGGGACGACCACTGCTACCGTTTTAGCCCAGGCAATCTACCGTGAGGGTTCCAAATTGGTTGCTGCCGGCCTTAACCCCATGGATATCAAGCGGGGGATTGACAAGGCAGTGGAAAAGATAGGGGAGGAGCTCAAGAAAATAAGCAAACCCACGAAAGAGCAGAAAGAGATTGCCCAGGTGGGAACGATTTCAGCTAATAATGATCCGAGCATTGGAAACATTATTGCCGAGGCCATGAGCAAAGTGGGTAAAGAAGGAGTCATCACGGTAGAAGAAGCAAAGACCATGGAGACTTCGTTGGATATCGTCGAGGGAATGCAGTTTGACCGAGGTTATTTATCTCCTTATTTTGTAACGGATCCCGAGCGGATGGAGTGTGTGATGGAAGATCCGTACCTTCTTTTAAACGAGAAGAAAATAAGCAACATGAAAGACCTTCTTCCTTTACTGGAACAGGTTGCACGGACCAATAAGCCGTTGCTGATTTTGGCTGAGGATGTTGAAGGTGAAGCCTTGGCTACATTGGTGGTCAACAAGTTGCGGGGCACCTTAAAGTGCGCTGCGGTTAAGGCACCAGGATTTGGCGAACGAAGGAAGGCAATGCTTGAGGATATTGCTGTGCTTACCGGCGGCCGGATGATCGCGGAGGACCTCGGCATTAAACTCGAAAGCTTAAAGGTTGATGATTTAGGCCGGTGTAAGCGCGTTACCATTGATAAAGACAACACCACCATCGTTGAGGGTATTGGAAAGAAGGGTGACATTGAGGGAAGGATTAAACAGATCCGCGCCCAGATTGAAGAGACCACTTCTGACTATGACAAAGAAAAATTACAGGAACGTTTAGCCAAACTGGTTGGTGGCGTTGCGGTGATCAATGTTGGCGCAGCCACTGAGACCGAGATGAAGGAAAAGAAGGCTCGCGTAGAGGACGCTCTCCACGCTACCCGCGCGGCAATTGAGGAAGGGGTTGTTACCGGCGGCGGCGTTCCCCTCATCCGCTGCATTGCTAAGCTGGATGCGCTGAAGCTCGAGAATGAGGAACAGCAAGCAGGCGTGAATATTATTAAGAAGGCCCTGGAAGAGCCTTTGCGGTGGATTGCCCAGAATGCCGGCTTTGACGGGTCGGTAGTCGTAGAGAAGGTAAAGACCGGGGAAGGTTCCTTTGGGTTTAATGCGCAGACTGATAAATTTGAAGATTTGGTTGCCGCAGGAATCATTGACCCAACCAAGGTAGTGAGAACCGCTCTCCAAAATGCTGCCAGTGTGGCTGGTTTGCTTATCACCACTGAGGCGTGCGTGGCGGAAAAGCCGAAAGAGAAAGAAGCTTCCCCAATGCCTCCAGGAGGAGGGATGGGTGGAATGGGTGGCGGAATGGGCGGAATGTATTAAAATCATCGGGTGAATAAAAAAAGGCCCTCTTCCTGAGGGCCTTTTTATTTTACAGAGCCGGTGAAAGCTTCTAACTCTAAACTCATCATTTTTTAAAAAGGGATATCCTCATCTTTTGCGGGTTCCTCCGCATAAGAGGGCTCCTCTTTGTCAGGCGCCTTTCCTCCTCCTGCTGAGCCTAACATCTGCATTACCGTGGCAATTATTTCCGTGGTAGTTCTCTGATTTTTATCCCGGTCTTCCCAGGTGCGGGTCTGAAGTCTTCCTTCAATATAAACCTGCTTGCCCTTAGCTAAATATTCTCCGCATATTTCTCCGAGTTTTCCAAAAGCCACAATGCGGTGCCATTCGGTGCGTTCTTCTTTTTCTCCGTTCGGATTAGTCCATTTTTCGCTGGTGGCGATTCTGAAATTTGCTACCGCGGTTCCGTTGCTGGTATACCGGATTTCAGGGTCAGCGCCCAGGCGGCCAAGCAAAATTGCTTTATTTACTCCTGCCATCATACCCTCCATTTTGATAGGTTTCTGAAATTAGGGTTAATTCTAACAGGGAATTAAAAAAAATCAAGCTTGCTGTCCTTGAGGAGCGTATCGGGTTTTTGTGTTCGGCAAAGGAAGGGAATATAATTTTTTAAAGAGGGCAATAAATACACTCTATCCTTTTAACACTTTTATGGACGTTCCCACATTCGGCCGTATAAACCAGGAAACACAGAATGTTACCTTCTGTATAAGACGTTTCCGTATTTCCCTGAATAATTGTAAATATCAGATAGCATCATATTGTTAAATATTTTGTTGCTTTGATAGCTTCGGTCTTGTACAGACTGTATAAACCGGTTCAAAGCCTGCCAAGGGAATTGCTCCCCAAAACAAAAAAGGCCCATCACCTTTATATTCGGCAATCGGACCTAATTATTACCTTAATCCAGCGATAAAAGTGTCATGCTGAACTTGTTTTAGCATCTCGTGAGACCCTGAATCAAGTTCAGGGCGACACAAAACGATTTGGGCAACACGCCCTATAGACCTGACCCCTTAGCCTTTCCTTTGGATCTGACGATAATCCGGCAAATGCCTGGGATTATATTCCAAATCCTCAAATTCCCGGCGAAAGGAATGGATATCTTCTGAAACCGAAGGCAGATCGTCTTTGCTCAAACGATATCTTTTAGAAATTTCTTGAAGCACTTTTCCGGTATTCTTCCTCTCGAGGAACAACTTGTTATATAAGGTTTTTGATGTTTCATTTCTAAATTCCATCGACCTGACGAGGGCCTTTCCATTCTTTTTGATGGAATAGTAGTTTATTTCTATCGGGCTGTGTTCATCCTTCATTTCGGGGGCCTTCCACAGTTCACTTGAAGAGACCGTTTTGGGGATGCCTCTCGCGGGAAGAACCACGCTCCGGATAAAACCGGTTTCGGTAATAGATTCATTGATATCCTTAAATAGGGGAGCATACCTTTTTCTATAGGCCATGACCTGAAATCGACCCTTATAGCAAAGAGAACAGTAGTTGATCCCCATCTTCGACTTGATTTGAACGGCATACTTCATTATTTCCAGGGCGGCCAACTCAGACTCCAAAACCGGAGATTGACCCCTAAAAAAATCTGACGCCAATAAAGTGTACCCTCTTTTTTTGAATTCTTTTTCATTAGATCGGCTCGAATGGAGCTGATGGATATTTATAAATTTTACTCCAAGGGCCTCCAGTTCTTTGATGAGGGGTCGGACGATTTTTAAATCTTCGGGAATAGCCGGAATTTCAACCGTAACCGTATCGATAAAATTGACAGCGAGTCGAAGGGGACCGAGATCATAATCCCTTGCGGCAAGATCAAATCTCAGCTCATTCAATCCACTCTTGTTCAGCAACCGGAGTCTTTCTGGGGTGACCAGATCCCCGTTTGTGTAAATCCAGAGATAATGCCTTTTTCCAAAGGCTTCCCGGATCCGGACGATGTATTCGACCAGTTTATCAAAAACGATAAAGGGTTCTCCCCCTGAGAATCCAACACCTCGGTAATCAAATTTTTTCAGATGATCGATATACGAATCGGGATTTCTGAAGGTTAGACCCTCGGATTCCGGAATCCTCTCCTTTTTCTCCTCTCGGGGACAAAAGAAACAATTCCGAGTACATAAACGGTTGATAAAAATGCAAGACCACGTTCCATTCACGCACGTCCAGCATCCGGGAGACAAGCTATTCCAATAAGGTTTTGACAAGTTGTTTTGGGGAAATTTCACCCCATGAGCTTTGAAGAAATCGAGAAGTCTATCTCGCCTCAACTTTGCCTTTTCCATCTTTTCACCAGACAGTCTTGTGGTGATCATTGATCTTGATTCCTGAGCATAAGTTCATAGTAAGGAAAGGCCGATCTAAACAAAGATTAGGTAACAACCCTTCCAGACAAATCTTTTCAGAAGACCATCGAGACGCGATAGAAATCTTGAATTAAGCAGGAGCAGGAGTAGGAGGAACTCCTGTTCCTCCTGCCGTAATATCCATCAGCTTTTTGTGTTTAGTCACAACCGGTTTATGATACTTTCTCTTTTTGAGCTCCTTTTTCTCTTTCTCCTTTTTCATAGTGACCTCCTCGGGCGTTTTGATAATAAAATCACCAATATTTCTTGATTTCTCAACAGATATCTTAAGAATATTATTAAACAAAAAAGGAGTTGTATGTCAAGAAAAAACTTGATGATTACCAATTCAAATCAAACATGCTTTGCCGAGATAGCGACACGGATAAGCGGATGAGGGGACATCCTATATTGATCCTGTCAAGATAAAAGTAAAAGCCAGAAAAATTTCTTTTGTATTAACAAGATGAATTACTATTCTTTTTTCAAGACATACCACTTCCTGTTTGTTCTCTCAGAACCTTTAAAGGTTTCGACGAACTTCTCACCTTTTTGAGAATCTGTACCTCATCGTTATCATTATCCGGTGTATCCCGCGTTAGAGATTTTTGACACCCGGATATTATTCGCGTATAATCCGACCAGTTGAAGCATCAGCTTGAAAGATAAATAGTGGGCCGCCATCATGCTGAGATGTTTTGTATGAAATCTAAAGAGCTGCACATAAGGTTTGTTGAGACAGGCTACTGAAGGCATTTCAATAAGGGCAGAGCTAAAGCCTGGCTCAGAAAGTTATGATATTTTTTTTCGAAGTAATGATATTAGCCTCACCAAAAACAGTGAGGCACTTCTTTCCGTGGGGCTTCTGCCGGCCATGAAAACCGGCAGCACTTTAATAGTGGATGGACCAATCAGTCATAAGCTTTTTAACGCAATAGGGCCTATTTGCGATTTCTATTGCACCTTAAACCCATCGCTTAAGAGGATAAAAGTCAAGAATGTTATTGCTGAGCCTAAAGGCCCTCCAAAAGAAAACCGGGTTGGAATCTTTTTTTCCGCGGGTGTGGATTCGTTTTATACGCTTTTAAAGCATCAAGAGGAGATTACTGATCTGATTTTTATTCATGGGTTTGATATACCTCTTAATAACCAAGTGCTCCTAAAAAAGACATCAGAGATAATCCAGGAAATCGGTTTACGCTTTGGCAAAAGAGTAATTGAGTTAGAAACTAATCTGCGTTCATTTATACATCCTTACCTCCGGTGGTTACATTCCCACGGAATTGGTCTTGCAAGTGTCGGCAACCTTTTGTTTCCGTTTTTTCGTCGGATATATATTCCGGCTACACATACTTATTCTAATGCTGCCTTTTATCTTCTGGGATCGCATCCTGCCTTAGATCCTTTATGGAGCACGGAGACACTTGAGTTTGTTCATGATGGGTGCGAGGCAACGCGCATAGAAAAGGTTGCGCTTATAGCAGAACATGAGGTTGCCTTAAAGTTTTTGCGGGTATGTGGAACAAATACTAATGGTGCTTATAATTGCGGCTGGTGTGAGAAGTGTATCCGGACAAAGATTAATTTGCATATCGCCGGCTCTCTTGACCGTTGTGCCACATTCGATAACCAACTCGATCCAAAGCATATTGAAAAACTGTCGCTTAAAGAAATGGGTCCACGCATATTTGCTGAAGAGAATCTCAAGGCTTTAAAGGGTCGGCCGGGTGATCGAGATTTATATGATGCCTTGCGGAAGGTTTTTAAACAATCATGGTGGCTTAAAGCGACAAGGTATCCCCGCCTTTTTCGAATTCAATGGTTCTATCGGACATTGCGAGGCATTGCGAAAATCTTCAATTAAGAGCTCTGCTGCTGAACTCCCTCGTCAAAAAAACGGCCATTCTAATGCTTAATCTTTTTCCGCGAGCCGGGCTACCCCCACCACTTTTTCT